>JAZUPT010000012.1:0-3685 GCA_045605345.1 Candidatus Spyradenecus sp. | reverse complement strand
GCGACGCGACCGCTTTTCACCACTGGAAGCGGTAACCGTAAATTCTTCTACACTTTTGACGGCAATAAGAATGTGTCAGAACTCGTTCACTTTGAAACGCGCAATGGCATCGCAGCACACTATGACTATGCCCCCTTCGGCGCCGTCACCCGCGCCATCTCTGCCTCCGCAATCACGGACAATACCTTCACCACCGATAACCCTTTCCGTTTTTCCTCCGAATACCACGACGACACTTTGGGATTGGTGTATTACAACTACCGTCATTACAATCCCCTTGATGGAAGATGGTGTGAAAGAGATTTAGTAGAGGAAATTAATTTATATTTGCAATGTCAAAATTCGCTTTGTTCCTTCTACGATTGGCTAGGACTGTCTCCTTTAATTTTTGATACCGATGTATTTCGAGCTATAAACACAATGCTTGTAATGTCAAAAGCTGCGGACAGAAACGATAATTTAGTACTTCCGATTCCTACAATAAAAGGTGAACCAAAGAAAGATGTAACGAGGTGTTTGGATTGGGATGAATGCCCTGTTAATGGAAGGTTATCGATTCTAAAGGTTACTGTTGAGGTTACATTTGAGAATTATTCAAAGCCATCGGCAATTGTTCCAAATTGGTATAAGGCGACATCCAAAGAAGATGAGCAGTTTTTCAAAAAGATTAGAGAAATTGTTTTAGAGCATGAAAATGAACATGTCGCCATTTGGATGCGTTATCGTGATGAATTATTAGGTCCCCATACTTTTGAGTATAAGTCTTGTGCGGATGAAGACCTCCGCTCTTTAGCAGATGGGTTTGCAGATAATATGTTAGTAGAAAAGTATCGTGAAGTGTCAGATAGGTTTATTAAGGAGAATAACGCCTTTCAACGAGACGAAGAGATATTTGGAAGACATCAGACTGTAAACAAAATGATTAAGAACTATCAAATGAGGAAGCAATGAAGCTTTTGTGGAGAATCGTATTTATCTTGTTATTACTTGGGTGTGAGTCGAAACGACTGACGCAAATTGAATCGTGCGAAGAGGTTAATAATGCATCGCCTATATTTTGTCAAACTTGTAGCTCAAGCAAACATAACGAACTAATTCAAAATTATCTAGTATGGACGGCGTATAAGAGACAAGCGTCTGTGAAAGAGCAATATGAAAAATATCACGACATTATTCAATCTTGGCTTTCAATGGGACCAAACGTAAATAGACATTCTCAATTATGGTCAGATTCTGAAAAAGATTTTATGAGGTGTTTTTCAAATGTGGAGTTTTGGAATCAAATGATACAGTTGAGAAGCGAAGAAACACGATTGCAACTTGAACTGCTGTTCAATATAACTCGGCAATATAAACTTTTAGCTTCAGAACTTTACTTAAGACGATTTTCGTTAGAACCCAAAGATGTAGTAGAGCACAAATTGCTTTCTATTCAAACGCTTGAAGAGCGACAATCTGTTTTACAAAAAGATGAGTGATTATGATCGAAACGCTTGCTGAAGGCCATGTAAATGTAATACTGGAATGCAATTAAATCAGTAGTATATGCTTCTTTCTGTGAATTGATTTTCAAAGCGCGGCAGGAATTTAAAGATGTACTTCACGTTAAATCTCTTCGTTTGGGATCCAACTGAACCTGTGGCGACGCGACCGCTCTTCACCACTGGAAGCGGCAACCGCAAATTCTTCTACACCTGCGATGGTAATAAGAATGTGTCAGAACTCGTTCACTTTGAAACGCGCAATGGCATCGCGGCGCACTACGACTATGCCCCCTTCGGTGCCGTCACGCGTTCGGTCTCTGCCTCCACTATCACGGACAACACCTTCACCACCGACAACCCCTTCCGCTTTTCCTCCGAATACCACGACGACACCCTCGGCCTCGTCTACTACAACTACCGCCACTACAACCCCATTGATGGCAGATGGATAAGTCGAGATCCAATGGAAAGTGATAAAAAAGGACTGTCGGCTATAATATTTTGTCTCAATAATCCCATCCGTATTTCTGATCGATATGGGCTTTATGAGTATGAGACAGTATCTTCACATGAAGTTTCACTTTTACCTTTGTTAGGTGGCGATTTCCCTGGATTAACTAAGTTGCTTGAAAATGTTAATACTAAATTGGATGTAAAAAATATACAATTTTCGGCTGATTGGTCTTTAAATGGTACGATTAGATTTGAGAAGCGTAAATGTTGTGATGGACCTTTGAAGGGGCAAGAAGTGATTGATCAAATTTGGAATGGAAAAATTAATGGAGGGGTATCGCTATCTGTTTTTTCACATCGCAACTCTTTTGAACAGGCGGGGGTAAGTGTTGATTATTGGATGGGGTTAAAAGGTTCGATTAGTGGGGGATTGTCAGGATTTATTTCGGGGGAGAGTAATCTTTGTTCTGGAGAAGAGCTATTTTTAAAAAGTGGAATAGATTTGGCAATAACAGGAGAAGTTTCTGGAGGAATTGCGGCCTCTATTTCATTTGGCAAAAATAAATTTTTAACGTATTCAGTAGGTGCTGTTGCAAGTGTGAATGTTTTGTTGAATTATAGTTATTGGCAGGAGAAACACGGGGAGGGGGCGTGGATTACAACCAAATCAGAATGGGATGACTTGAGTGTTAATCTTTCAATTCAAACGGATTTTGGTTTTGCAACTTATCTTTTTGAAAAACAACTTTATTAAAGAGAAAGAGAGGTCTTTATGTTCTGGGTGTGGCATACTACGTGGGTTGCTAAAGGTAATATAGTGAATTGTACAGATAGGTGGATTAAAAAGTTACATATTACAATTGGGGATATTATTCCTTCAACAGAAATGGTGTTATGGAGCTGTCGCCCCCCCCTGTGGGGAGGGGTTAGATGGCTTCCTCTTTTTTTTCTTTTTTTGGGGATTAGTGCTACGTTTTTCTGGAAAGATGCGCCTTTTCTCAACTATGTCGCATTAGGTTTCACTGGGTGTGTTTTGATGCATATTATGTGTTTTTTTACGACCCAGTATTATATCACTGAGAGAAGCGTTATTATTTATAATAATTTACTTCGTACTGTTGATATCTATGACTTGACGAGTTTTTTTAAGTGTGAAGCCGAAGAACTACTATATGATGGCTACCTTTTACAACCAACAGGATGTGTAGACATTGCAATTTGGTATTGCGTTACAGAAAAATCCAGACACGGTAGGTTTACAACATTTCATTCGATCTCTAAATCTAGTTATTTTCAATTAAAAAAGACATGGACGCAATTGAAAGCAAAACATTTACAACAAATTGCCTCTGAAATGTGATGTTTAAGTCTCAAACACTTTTGGTTCAAGTTCCAAGTGTGGGGGTAAAAGAATAAAAGGCTTCTAAACGTAAGGCGACGAGTCAACTCGTCACTTCCATTTATAGAACAAAAAGAATTTGAAATGCTTAGGGGTATGTGTTAAAGTAGAATTGTTGAATGACTGGTGCTGAAGCATGTGCGCTGTAAGTTTCTCAAATAAAGATATTTCGTGGACTCATTCCGCATGGGATCCAACCGAACCCATTGCGACGCGACCGCTTTTCACCACTGGAAGCGGTAACCGTAAATTCTTCTACACTTTTGACGGCAATAAGAATGTGTCAGAACTCGTTCACTTTGAAACGCGCAATGGCATCGCAGCACACTATGACTATGCCCCCTTCGGC
>JAZUPT010000011.1:0-25131 GCA_045605345.1 Candidatus Spyradenecus sp. | reverse complement strand
AACTTGATCTTTGAAAACTAAATTCGCTCAAATGTGTCCCGGACAGGATTGACCTGGAAGGGATGCGACAGTAGAAAAGCTTGTGCCAGGCAACATCAAATTGGTCTGCCTCACCTGGGGTAAGACCGCAATTTAAATGCTCACGCATTTTATTGACTGAGAGTTTGATTCTGGCTCAGAACGAACGCTGGCAGCGTGGATTAGGCATGCAAGTCGAACGGGATCTGACAGATGAGTAGCAATATGATTCTGTTGGTGAGAGTGGCGGAAGGGCGAGGACAATATGGGCAATCTGCCTTTATGCTGGGGATAACTCCTCGAAAGAGGAGCTAAAACCGAATGTGGCGGGTGAAGGCATCTTCACTTTGCTAAAGGGGGGGACCGCAAGGCCTCCTGCATAGAGATGAGCCCGTAGATCATCAGCTTGTTGGTGGGGTAACGGCCTACCAAGGCAATGACGATTAGCTGGTCTGAGAGGACGGCCAGCCGCACTGGGACTGAGATACTGCCCAGACTCCTACGGGAGGCTGCAGTCGAGGATCATTCGCAATGGACGGAAGTCTGACGATGCGACGCTGCGTGAAGGATGAAGGTCTTCGGATTGTAAACTTCTGTCATAAGGGAAAAAACGATAGATTCTAATACAATTTAAAGTAGATGGTACCTTAAGAGGAAGCCACGGCTAACTCTGTGCCAGCAGCCGCGGTAATACAGAGGTGGCAAGCGTTGTTCGGATTTACTGGGCGTAAAGGGCGCGTAGGCGGTCGGATGTGTCGGATGTGAAAGCTCTGGGCTCAACCCAGAAAGTGCGTTCGAAACTGTTCGGCTGGAGTACGGAAGGGGGATGCGGAATGCAGGGTGTAGCGGTGAAATGCGTTGATATCCTGCAGAACACCGGTGGCGAAGGCGGCATCCTGGGACGTTACTGACGCTGAGGCGCGAAAGCAGGGGGAGCAAACAGGATTAGATACCCTGGTAGTCCCTGCCCTAAACGGTGTGCACTTGACGTGGGGATTTCACCGTCTCCGTGTCGTCGCTAACGCATTAAGTGCACCGCCTGGGGAGTACGGCCGCAAGGCTAAAACTCAAAGAAATTGACGGGGGCCCGCACAAGCGGAGGAGCATGTGGCTTAATTCGATGCAACGCGAAGAACCTTACCTAGATTTGACATATATCTGCACGACCTATGAAAGTAGGTTTCCTTCGAGGGTGATATACAGGTGCTGCATGGCTGTCGTCAGTTCGTGCCGTGAGGTGTTTGGTTAAGTCCAGCAACGAACGCAACCCCTGTGACTTGTTGCTAACGAGTAATGTCGAGAACTCGAGTCAGACTGCCTGTTTACGCAGGAGGAAGGTGGGGACGACGTCAAGTCAGTATGGCCCTTACATCTAGGGCTGCACACGTGCTACAATGGCCGGTACAATGGGTCGCAATACCGTAAGGTGGAGCTAATCCCCAAAACCGGCCCCAGTTCAGATTGAGGTCTGCAACCCGACCTCATGAAGCCGGATTCGCTAGTAACGGCGCATCAGCTACGGCGCCGTGAATACGTTCCCGGGCCTTGTACACACCGCCCGTCACATCATGAAAGCCGTCTGCACCCAATGCCGGAGAGTCTAACCGCAAGGAGGACGCCGTCAAAGGTGTGGGTGGTGATTGGGATGAAGTCGTAACAAGGTAACCGTTGGGGAACCAGCGGTTGGATCACCTCCTTTCTAAGGAGCACGCCTCACAGTAATGTGAAGGCAAGGTGAACTTGACACAAGTTTAGCTCTGTCGTATCCCTTCCAGACCAATGGACACAAATGGGGGCATAGCTCAGTTGGTAGAGCGCCAGCTTTGCAAGCTGGATGTCGCCGGTTCGACCCCGGCTGCCTCCACCATATTAAATGGTTTGAGTGAATTTTTGATCTTTGACAATTGAATGTTTCTGGGAAGAAAATGCAACGTAAACCGAGCGGGAAGGTTTTAAATTACTTTAAGATCTTTCGGCTAAGCGTATACGGGCGTACGACGGATGCCTTGGCACCATCAGGCGAAGAAGGACGTGACAAGCTGCGATAAGCCTCGGGGAGTGGCAAGTACACTTTGATCCGGGGATTTCCGAATGGAGCAATCCAGTAGGTTTTACCGCCTACTACCGACGGCTGAACACATAGGCCGTCAGGAGCCATACGCAGGGAAGTGAAACATCTCAGTACCTGCAGGAAAAGACATCAACCGAGATTGCGTTAGTAGTGGCGAGCGAACGCGCAAGAGCCTAAACCTGTGAGCCTGCTCACAGGGGTTGCGGGACCACGCTGTAGCAAGATGTAAGTTAGAGGAACGATCTGGAAAGTTCGGCCATAGTGGGTGATAGCCCTTTACTCGAAAACTTACAGAAGCTTAGTGGTATCCCAAGTAAGTCGGGACACGTGAAACCTTGACTGAATCCGGGGGGCCCACCCTCCAAGGCTAAATACTCGATGGTGACCGATAGTGAACGAGTACCGCGAGGGAAAGGTGAAAAGAACCCCGGAAGGGGAGTGAAATAGACCTGAAATCGTACGCCTACATAACTATTGCGGCGGTCGTCATGACCGTTGCAGTTTGCCTTTTGCATAATGAGTCCGCGAGTCACTCTGTGTTGCGAGGTTAACCGAGAGGGGAGCCGCAGCGAAAGCGAGTTCGAAATGAGCGTATTTAGTAGCACGGAGTGGACCCGAAGCCCAGTGAGCTATCCATGTGCAGGATGAAGTCTCCGTAACAGGGGATGGAGGTCCGAACTTGTAGGCGCTGAAAAGCCTTAGGATGACATGTGGATAGGAGCGAAAGACTTATCAAACTGGGTGATAGCTGGTTCTCTTCGAAATGCCTTTAGGGGCAGCCTTGGTAAGGCAACAGATGGGGGTAGAGCACTGATTAGACTAGCGGCCCTGCCGGGTTAGCGACGCTTGTCAAACTCCGAATACCATCTGCCGAGCGCCAGGAGTGAGACTGTGGGGGCTAAGCTTCACAGTCGAGAGGGAAACAGCCCAGACCACCGACTAAGGCCCCTAAACGGGACTCAGTCACTAAGGATGTGAGGTTTCATAAACAGCCGGGATGTTGGCTTAGAGGCAGCCACCATTTAAACAGTGCGTAACAGCTGACCGGTCGAGAGATCTTGCGCCGAAAATGATCGGGAGTCAAGTCCCGTGCCGAAGTCGTGGATGTACCTTTTGGTACGTGGTAGAAGAGCGTTCCAACCTGCGTTGAAGGTAGCTCGTAAGAACTACTGGAGCGATTGGAAGTGATTATGCGGACATGAGTAACGAAAATTGGGGTGAGAATCCCCAACGCCGGAATCCCAAGGTTTCCCGGGGCAGGTTCGTCCGCCCGGGGTTAGTCGGTACCTAAGGCCAGGCCGAAAGGCGCAGCCGATGGACAACAGGTTAATATTCCTGTACTTGACTTATGAGTTTGAGCGAAGACGCGTGCAGAAAGCTAACACCGCTTCCTGATGGAATAGGGAGTGTAAGCCCGTAGGTTGAATCGTAGGCAAATCCGCGATTCTTTATCTGAAAGGTTATGCGAAAGAGAGCTTGCTCTCTGAGGGTGTGAGGCTCAGCTGCCTGGAAAAACGTCTAGTGATTGTAAGTTTAGCCGTACCAAAACCGACACAGGTGGGAGGGTACTAAGATACCAAGGCGCGCGAGTGAAACCTCGTTAAGGAACTCGGCACAATAGCCCCGTAACTTCGGAAGAAGGGGTCCCCCGCGAGGGGGCACAGTAAATGGGCCCATGCGACTGTTTAACAAAAACACAGCACTCCGCAAACGCGCAAGCGGATACATGGAGTGTGACAAGTGACCAATGCGGAAAGGTCAAGGCAAGGGGTTAGCCTCTGGCGAAGCTCCGAACCAAAGCCCCCGTGAATGTCGGCCGTAACTATAACGGTCCTAAGGTAGCGAAATTCCTTGTCGGGTAAGTTCCGACCTGCACGAATCTTGTAACGATATGGGCACTGTCTCAACGAGGAGCTCGGTGAAGTTGTAATGCCGGTGAAAATGCCGGATTCCCGCGGAAGGACGGAAAGACCCCATGAACCTTTACTGTAATCTGATACTGGTAATCGATTCGCCGTATGTAGTATAGCCGGGAGCCTTGGAAGGGACATCGTCAGGTGTTCTGGAGGCATCAGTGAAATACCGGTTTCTGCGCATTGGTCATCTAACCGCGACCCGTTTCCGGGCGCTGGACAATGTCAGAGGGTCAGTTTGACTGGG
This sequence comes from Candidatus Spyradenecus sp., assembly GCA_045605345.1. Taxonomy (GTDB): domain Bacteria; phylum Verrucomicrobiota; class Kiritimatiellia; order RFP12; family DVOR01; genus Spyradenecus. The sequence goes on along the minus strand of JAZUPT010000011.1, from coordinate 20,882 downwards.
GCGGTTTCCTCCTAAACAGTAACGGAGGAGTTCGAAGGTCACCTCAGCACGGTCAGCAATCGTGCGTCGAGCGCAAGGGTAGAAGGTGGCTTAACTGCGAGAGAGACATCTCGAGCAGATGCGAAAGCAGGACCTAGTGATCCGGCGGTAACTCGTGGCAGTGCCGTCGCTCAACGGACAAAAGGTACTCTGGGGATAACAGGCTGATCGCTGTCGAGAGTTCATATCGACGCAGCGGTTTGGCACCTCGATGTCGGCTCATCGCATCCTGGGGCTGGAGAAGGTCCCAAGGGTTTGGCTGTTCGCCAATTAAAGCGGTACGCGAGCTGGGTTCAGAACGTCGTGAGACAGTTCGGTCCATATCCTCCGCGGGCGCAGGAAATTTGACGGGAAGATTCCCTAGTACGAGAGGACCGGGAATCACGCACCAATGGTGTTGCGGTTGTCACGCCAGTGGCACACGCCGCGTAGCTATGTGCGGAACGGATAAGCGCTGAAAGCATCTAAGCGCCAAGCCTCCCCGAAGACAAGATTTCCCCCACGTAAGTGGAGAAGGCAGGTTGAAGACTACGACCTTGATAGGTTGGAGGTGTACGTGCAGCAATGCACTTAGCTGACCAATACTAATTGCCTACAGGCTTGCCGTTATAACTTCATAGAATGAAGCGAAGCAACCGCAGGTTGACGTTCGCTTTTCCGACCAGAAACGTTCAATTGCTTTTCCGGTGGCCATAGAGAGGATGTAACACCCGTTCCCATTCCGAACACGGAAGTGAAGAGCCTCATCGGCGAGGGTACTGCCAGGTTCGCTGGTGGGAGAGTAGCACGCTGCCGGGTTTTTTAAGCCTGATCTCGCAAGAGGTCAGGCTTTCTTTTTTTGTGTTTTGGGTTAAAAATTCGTGGGTGAAGCTTCTCCGCGAGAGGGAAGGGATGTGAAGGAGCGTCTCCTGCGAGGCGACTGTGAAAAGGGACCTGGGGAGCAGGGGGGGAGGAGTCACCCGACAGCGCGGGTGATTGAGATGTTGATGCAGGGTGACGGCGCACCCTGCCGCACCACGCTTAGTGCTCATGGAGTGAGGCTGCGGGACAGACGCCTGCGGCGAATGAGCTAGCCTGCGGCTGGAAGAAGGATGGAGAGGAGTGAGAGGAGTATCTGACACCGCGGGTGACCGCAGCACACTTATGCAGGGTGACGTCGCACCACACTTAGTGCTCATGGAGAAATAGAGGGATAGACGCTGCGGTGAATGAGCCTGCCCATGGCTGGAAGAAGGGCGTCTGGGACGGGGGCACGTTTAGGTGGATGAGTCTGCCTGTGGTGAAGGAGACGAGACTACATTGAGGGTGCTCTCTCTAGACAGTGTAGCCTGTGGTGAAGGAAGGGGGCGAGAAGGTGTAATATGGGAGGATACATGTTTAGAAGGACGAGGTGAGTTGATGCTTCTCCATGTCTTTCTCGTTTATTGATTAAGAATTTACATTGAGTATTATGGTTTTATTCTATTGCTACATAGATTAAGAAAAAGATAAGGCTTAAAACAAATCCAATGGCTCCGATGACAATTCCAGTTGTGCCACGGTTGCTTTTCCATTCACTAATTCCACAGCTAATACCACTGGCTGCGAGTAACATTCCAATCCATGCGAGCCAACAGCAGAGGAGTCCAAGAATGGCAAAGGCGATGGAGTGTGTACTCAATAGTGTGGTTTCCTGATTCTCTTCTCTTGGTTTCTGCTGGGGGACAATTAAAGGTGTGGTGTTTCCTGCTCCAAATGTATTGTAGATTTGGATGGGGGTGTTCTGTTGTGTGGTGGCACTGCCCAAGTTGTTTCCACATTGGATGCAGAATTTATTCAAGGAGGGTTGTTGTTTACCGCAGCGAGGGCAGAATTGGTGGCTATCAGGTGTTGTTGGAGACGATTGATTGTTCATTTGTTAATCTCCCATTTGGCTTTAAGCTCGTTTGTGGACATAAGCCCTGCTTTAAGGCGTCTAATATCGCGATTAAAGTCGCGAGAAAAATCATTTGTTAATTCATCTCGTGCAGAGGCGGGGAAGCCCCATTTGGCCTTAAATTCTGCCTCGGTCATCGTGCCCTCGGCTGTAAGTTTGGAGTCATGATCAAAATTGTGTATCAATGCAATACCTTTGTTGATGCTGAAGCCCCATTTGGCTTCAAACTCTTCTTCAGACATTATTTTGGCTTCTATAAATTTTAAATTGGCACATAACTTGAAGAAATTGAATTCCTTGGAAACAATTTCTTTTCGATTTTCAAATTGTTCTTGATCTATTTTATTTGCTAAATAGGAGACTGTGACTTGTAAGAAGGTGTAGAAGAGGAGTGTGGCAATGATACAAAGAAGTGCGGAGATCGCGGTAGGTCCATAATTTTTATTTGTACGCTTAGCGCGAATAAAGAGATAAAAGATTGGATAGAGTGCAAGGGCGAGTTTAAAGTCGGGGGCTTCTTTTCTGTAACCTGCTTTTTCTAGTACATCTTCATCTTTCAACGCAAAGACTACTGTTAGAATACCGCTGCCAATGAATGCAACGCTCCAATCACCCGTGATCCAACACAGAATTGCCCAAATAATCGGAGGGAAGGTTGCGAGGAGCCAAGCCCAGAGATCCGTTAGGGGCGCACGTTCTTTGGGCGGTGTAGCAGATTGTGCCTTATCATTTTTGACTTTTATTTTCTTTCCTGAGGGCAAGGTGACGATTTTGTAGGTCGGAACTGGCGCTGGGGTTGCCACCGCCGATTGTTCAGATTCCAGGGGCGCGGGCGTGGGCGGAGGAGTTGTTGCTGACGTTTGTTCGGATTCCGGGGGTGTTGGTGTGGATTGTATTGTTGTAGACGGAGGCGTTTTGTCAGAAGTTTCCGGCTGCGCGGTGATGGGGGCCCCACATCTAGGGCAAAAATGCACATTTTCTTTTATTTGCGAACCGCAATTAGGGCAAAACATGGCGAATTCCTTTCGTGTGTTGATTGAGTCTATAGCAGATTCTATAGTGCTTAATTAATTACAGTGCATAATTATACAGGGGGGCACATAGTCAAGTTTTTTCTAATTGTTAGGGTGGGGTGCGTGGGGAGGCGTGAGGAGTGTCTTTCCCTTAAATAATTATGGTGACAATGCTTAAAAGAGGGGAAATCTGCGTTTTGTTTCTTGCGATTTTTTGAAAAATGTGCTATTTTAATGAGACATTTATTTTGAAAGCAAAAGGATTTGCACATGAAGACTGACATCCAGAAGGTTTCTTCTTGCCGCGTGAAGGTGATTGTTGAGGCGACAGCTGAAGAAATCGATCCGATTATCAAGGGTGTGCGCAGCGCATTCATCGCTCAGGCTAAGATTCCCGGCTTCCGTCCTGGCAAGGCTCCGTGGGCACAGGTGGAAAAGCTTTACTCCAAGAATATTCAGGAGGAAGTCAACCAGCGCATCACGCGTATGTTGATTGAGAAGACTTACGAAGAGGTGAAGAACGCAGCTACGTTGGTGAACGTTGACGGCTTTAAGGCTGCACAGGGCGAAGGCGCTTCTGTGACGGTGACGGTTGACACGGTTCCTGAATTTGATTTGCCTGAAGTGACGAAGTGGCAGGTTAAGAAGTTGAATCTTGAAGTGACCGACGCTGAAATCACTGAACGTTTGGACGGCTTGCGTCAGATGGCTTCTTCCTTTGAGGAAGGCACCGCTGAAGATGTGGCTACCGAAAGCGATTTGATTGCGATTTCGTTCACTTCTGACCTTGATAAGGACGCTCTTTCCGATTCCGCTAAGCACTATGCTTCCGACGAAGAATATTGGGTGCAGATTCGCGAAGATGCATTTATTCCCGAACTCAGCTCTGCGCTTCGTGGCAAGAAGATTGGCGAAACGGTGGAACACAGCGCCACGTACGCTGATGATTTCCGCGTGACGGATCTCGCTGGTAAGACGGTGAAGTACACCATCACAATTAAGTCTATGCGTAAGATGCGTCCCGCTACGGATGAAGGTATGCTTGCCCGCTTCGGTGTGAAGGATATGGATGAACTCCGTGCGAACCTCGTGGCTAACATGAAGGATTCGAAGAAGTACGCAGAAGAATCTCGTGCATCTAAGGAACTCTGCGAAGCAATCGAAAACTCTGTTTCCTTCGATCTTCCTGAACGTGTCCTCGAAGAGCGCATCTATGACGAACTCGCCATGGATCCCTCCAAGCCTCTCGAAACCTTCAAGGGCGATGCAGACGAACTCCGCAAGTCTGACGTTTACAAGGCTGCCGAAGATCGCGCCATCCGCACGCTCCGTCGCACCTATGTGCTCACGCGCCTCGCTAAGGAACGCGAAGTGACGCTTTCTCAGGATCGCGTAGAAGCTGCTCTTGATCGCCTCGCACAGGCGACCAACCTCGCGAAGAAGGAACTCATCCGTCGCCTCTCTAATAATGGCCGTTTGAGCGAATTCCTCGATCGTGAACTCTGCGCAGTGATGCTTGAAAAGCTCACCGAAGAGTGCGCTGTGCTCTAAGTTTGAGCAAGCCATAGTCAAAAAAAGACCGCTGCAAGGCGGTCTTTTTTTATTGCACGGGTATTGCACTGGGTGTTTTTTATTGTATTGGGTGCATTATTTGTTAGAAAGGCGGATTTACCTGTTATGCTTTTTGCGCGCACAACGGAGATGCGAGCAGAGAGGTGTTATTTCAGGGTGTGAATTCATGGAGTGGGGCCTCATGTAAAGGATGCGCTCGCGTGGAGGGAGGCTGTCGCTGCGAGGGGAGGCAAGAGGGAATGTATGCTTGTGGCGAAAGCGCATTGGGTGTGTTGACAAATTATCGTGTTTGGGTTACTGTGTAGGAAAAGAAAGGTGAGGGCGTAATGAAGCGCGCAAGGGTTCTCTTTTTCACAATTACGGTAATGATGCTTTTAACGACACTCTGTGCGTGTCGTGCGACCGCTCCAGGCCCCTTCGTGCGCACATCGCATGCGGTGCCGTATCGCGTGCTCAACAATTATTTTGTACGCAATGATGTGCCGGATGTCGCATCTCCACGCGTAATTTTTTCGCAGACTGATTTTCAGCAGACCTTTGGCATGGCAGCATTTATGGGGGCGAAAGGTCGGCCAACGCCTGTGAATTTTGATGAAGAGATTGTTATGGCTGTGCTTCCGCCACGGATGCAACAAACCTGTGAATTACGTGTAAAAGAGGTGGTCACCGAGGAGGGAAAACTTGTCTTTCGGTATGAATGCGCATTGGGTGCGCCTTTAAGCTACACGATTCGCCCGTGTTTATTGATTGCGGTGCCACGTGTTGCGGTGCCACATTCGGTTGATGAGTTGAGTGAGTACTCATTTCAAGAGGTTGACGTAGTGGGGCGAGAGTAAGAGGTTTTGGGTGCGCGCGTATTGCTAACGAATTGAAATGATTGAGATGAACTGAATCACGCAATACGGATAACCTAAATGCAGATAAAAAGGGGCGAATTCGCCTCTTTTTTTATTGGAGTTTGCCGATTCGTTTGTTTTTATGGGTATGATGTGCTATACTAATCTAACTTTTTTCAACAATACAAAAAGGATTAATCATGGACAAGATGACATTGCGTGATGTGGATCTCAAGGGCAAGCGCGTTGTAATGCGCGTGGACTTCAATGTGCCGATGAAGGAAGGCGTCATTAAAGATGATACGCGCATCCAGGGTGCATTGGGCTCGATTCGTTACGTGCTCGACAATGGCGGCTCCCTCGTGTTGATGAGCCACCTTGGTCGTCCGAAGGGCAAGGGCTATGAACCTGAATTTTCTTTGAAGCCCGTGGCTGACTATCTTGCCAAGTGCCTTGACAAGCCCGTCAAGTTCGTTCCTGACTGCATGCAGGCTGATGCAGAAGCCGCTGCGCTCCAGGCTGGCGAAGTGATCATGCTCGAAAACACCCGTTTCTACAAGGAAGAAACCGCTAAGGTCAAGAAGACCGACGACATGACCGATGAACAGCTCAAGGCTGCTAAGGCTGAACTCAAGGCGAAGTGCGAAGAAATGGGCAAGAAGCTCGCTTCCTACGGCGATATCTACTGCAATGACGCTTTCGGCGCTGCTCACCGTTCCCACGCTTCTACGGCTGTGATCGCTAAGTATGCTCCTGTGGCTGTCTCCGGCTTCCTCTTGGAAAAGGAAATTCAGTACCTCGGCAACGCTGTTGAAAAGCCCGTGCGTCCTTTCGTTGCTATCCTCGGTGGCGCTAAGGTCTCCGATAAGCTCGCAGTGGTGAAGAACCTCCTCTCCAAGGTTGATACCCTCATCATCGGCGGCGGTATGGCTTACACCTTCAAGAAGGCGGAAGGCATGAAGATTGGCAACTCCCTCTGCGAAGACGATCAGCTCGGCTATGCAGCCGAAATGCTCAAGCTCGCTGCAGAAAAGGGTGTGAAGTTCCTTCTTCCTTCCGACAATGTCATCGCAGACAAGTTCGATCCTGAAGCCAATACTCAGATCATCCATGGTGATATTCCTGATGGTTGGATGGGTCTTGATGTCGGTCCTGACTCTGTCAAGGAATTCTCTGCCGCTCTCGAAGGCGCCAAGACGGTGGTGTGGAACGGCCCCATGGGCTGCTTCGAAATGCCTGCCTTCTCCAAGGGTACCTTTGGCGTCTGCGAAGCTGTGGCTAAGGTGAAGGCCAATGGCGGCATCTCCATCATCGGCGGCGGCGACTCCGTTTCCGCAGTGAAGAAGTCTGGCCTCGCTGACCAGATGAGCCACATCTCCACCGGCGGTGGCGCCTCCCTCGAATACCTCGAAGGCAAGGTTCTCCCTGGCGTGGCAGCACTTACCGATCGCAAGTAAGTTTTTACTGCATCACTCAAAAAGCGGCTTTCCATTCGGGAGGCCGCTTTTTATTTGTTGAGAGAGGGGAGTGCTTGGGATAATCTCAAAATTCCCATTCGGGAGGTCGCTTTTTATTTGTTGAGGGGAGGTCTTTCGACTACTAAGCGGCATTAACATGGAGGCGCTTTCCCCATGTTATCGGGTAAGTCTGATTCTTCTGAGATAAAGGTGAGGTGCAATTTTGGCGTAATGCAACTGAAGTTACAAAGAAAAGTAAGTTATCCACCCAAACCAATCTAACTTATTTTCCCCAATAAAGTAAGTTACATCTCGCAGCAATCTAACTTACTTTTCAAGGTAAATGTAACTTACTCTTTACGCCAAATCTAACCTACGTCTCGGCCAAACGTCACCTGCATTTCTTTGGCACTTGGCTTGAGTTTCAGGAAAATGCTGATAGTATTCCATTGAAAGTGTGATAGCGTTTTAGGAAAATTACGAGGGGAGTCAATTCAAATCGGGAAGGGGGGTGGGCGAAATTGTTCCCAATTGGAGCGGGGATAAGGCAGTTAAGGGATGCTCTTCCTTTAAACAGTAGAAAATGGGTTTAACGCCCTCAGCAGATGCGTGTTAGGGAGTGGGTGAGGGTGTTGTGTTTGGGCGAAATGGCAGGGGGCTTCACAAAGGTTGAGAGGTAACCTTGTAATGACAGGTGTGATTGCTCCGATCTTACAATGATTGGGCTGGTCTTGCAATGATGGGCGGCCTCGGTTATTGCGACATTAGGTAATCGGTCGTGGTTTGGTACGAAGCAATAGACGGATGGGACGACCTTGGTTATTGTGATATTGGGTAATGTTTGGCCCAAATGGTGAGTCGCTTTTGAACAAACTGCTTTTTGGGGAGGGGGGATAAAAAAATCACCGGGTCTCAAGAGAGGCCCGGTGATTGATTCTAAAACGTAATCTGAAGAATTGCGTTTTGATGAATTACTTGGTCGCTGCTGCGATTTCTGCATCGAGCTTAGCGGCGGCATCCTTGTAAGCCTTCACAGCGGCAGCATCGCCCGTCTGAGCAGCATCATAGAGTGCCCAGAGGTTGAGCTTTGCCACGGCAGCCTTTTGAGCGGCGGTGTAAGCTTCAGCGATTGCGGCGGCTTCTGCTTCTGCGGCGGGTTCAGCCCAAGCGTGCTGGTAACCCTTCACGTCAGCCCAGTGGCCACGGGTGAAGTCAGGGAAGGAGACGGAGCAGTTGTTGTTGTCCATGGAGATGGCGCCGAGTTCAGCAAGGCTGCACCATTCGGCCAAGTCATAGACGTCCATGTCCAAGGGGAGGCCGTTCTGCAAGCAGTAGACCATACGAGCGTCCATGAAGAAGTCCATACCGCCGTGGCCACCGACCTTGGCTGCCATTTCGCCGTACTTCTTGATGATGGGGTGACGATAGGTCGTGCGGAGCTTCTGCATGTTTGCAGCGCTCATGAAAGCGTGGGAGTCGAGGTCTTCGAGGTCGGGGGCGCCTTCAGCGTTCTTCATGTGGGAGCTTTCCAACACGAAACCTTCGATTGGATACTTGTTAGCAAAGCCACGGGTACCGGTCAACTGGAAGAGACGGTTGTAGGGCTGAGGATTCATCACGTTGTGCTGAATTTCAACAACCTTACCATTTGCCGTACGCATCAAGGTGGTGGTGTGGTCACCATTGCGGAATTCTTCGCAAGGCTTACCAGTCTTCTTTTCCACGAGTTCCTTACCGTGAGCAGACTTGGTGTCCATTGCCACGAGGGTGGTGAAGCGGTCGCCGCGGTGGATGTTCATCACCTGAGCGACGGGGCCGAGGCCGTGGGTAGCATAGACGTCGCCACGGTTTTCCATGTTGTACTTCAAGCGCCAGCCGAGTTTATCAGGATCATCGGCAGGATTGCTCCAGTAAGCATCCCAGAAAGGATCAAGGTTGTGGATGTAAGCGCCCTTAGCGTAGAGCACTTCACCGAAGACACCCTTCTGAGCCATGTTGAGTGCGTCCAATTCGAACCAGTCATAGCAGCAGTTTTCGAGAATCATGCAGTGCTTGCGATTCTGTTCTGCGAGGTTGATGAGCGACCAGCACTGTTCGAGGTTCATCACGCTGGGCACTTCGAGAGCGACGTTCTTACCATTTTCCATGGCGCACTTGGCGACAGGGTAGTGGTTCATCCAGTCCACTGCGACGTAGACCAAGTCGATGTCGTCACGCTTGCAGAGTTCCTTATAACCATCTGCGCCAGAGTAGATGGCGGCAGGTGCCAAACCGGCGGCACGCAAATTCTGCTGGCATTTTTCAGCGCGTTCAGGGACGTAATCGCAGAGTGCAACGATTTCAACGCCAGGGATGTGCGTGAAGCGAGCCACAGCACCAGGGCCACGCATACCGAGACCCACGAATGCCACGCGGACGGTCTTCATCTTCGGGAGCGCTAAGCCGAGAACGTGCTTCTGATTGGCAGGGCGAGCGGGGGATTCAACAACAATCGTGCCATTTTCCCAACGTGCCTTCGTGTTCGGCGACACGGGGTTGTTAGGTTGCTTACAGCCTGCAATGACGCCGGCAAGCAGTGCCAATGCGACGAATTTAGTCATTTTCATGTTTGGTATCCTTTAATGAAGGTTAGCCTGTTTAATGGCTCTATTCAAAGAGCCGATTTAAAGTGGGTGTTAACAACACTATTAATAATAATACCTCATTTTGAAGATAAAAGGGGACTTTTTTTGGAATAAATTTTGTCTGTGTACACTTTTGTACAGTGGGAACTTTTGTGCCGAGAGGCTCCATTTCTCTTAAATTTTCAGAAAGATAAAAAAGTGCTTGCATCTCCACCTATCAATTTGATATTATGGTGGACATTAAGCCAACTTAGCTCAGCTAGGTAGAGCAGCGCATTCGTAATGCGCAGGTCGTCGGTTCGATTCCGTCAGTTGGCTCCAGTTTTCAAAGCCTGCAAACGCGTTTGCAGGCTTTTTTGTTTTGAGGGGATGAATCTGGTTGAGGAGGGGCTGATCAATTAATCGTGATTAAATTGGGCGATTGATGAATTAGAAGTTATCGAAGGAGGAAGGTTATTTAACAGAAAAGGGGAATTTAAATAAAAATAAAAAAAGTTTAAAAAAGTGCTTGCATTGAAAATTTCAAAGTGATACAATGTGCCCCGTTTTTGAGCGTGCGAACTTAGCTCAATTGGTAGAGCACCACCTTGCCAAGGTGGATGTTGAGGGTTCGAGTCCCTTAGTTCGCTCCATCTCTTAATGGGGGTGTAGCTCAGTTGGTAGAGCAAGTGACTCTTAATCACTGGGTCCACGGTTCGAGCCCGTGCACCCCTACCATTCCGAGATGGAACGTCGCAGAAACATCTACCAAAGCGAACTTAGCTCAATTGGTAGAGCACCACCTTGCCAAGGTGGATGTTGAGGGTTCGAGTCCCTTAGTTCGCTCCATTTTCCATTTATGGGGGTGTAGCTCAGTTGGTAGAGCAAGTGACTCTTAATCACTGGGTCCACGGTTCGAGCCCGTGCACCCCTACCATAAAAAGGAAATCGGCCTGAGAGGGTCGATTTTTTTGTTTTTAGGGATTACATTTTAATTTCTATCTGAATCGGCGCACTTTAGGATTACTAAGATGCGCCTATTTGCGTTTTTAAAAGGCATTAAGAGCTCTATTTTCTTTTTTTCTTGCGTGGTTACGGGGTAGGTGATAGAATAAAAATATAGATTGAGAAAGGTTTTAACTGCACTATGGAAAACTTGGACGCTTTGTTGAACAAGATTCGTAGCGAAGGTGTGGATGCCGCTAAGGCTGAAGCTGACGCACTTCTCGCTAAGGCTAAGGCCGAGGCCGATGCAATTGTCGCCGCTGCAAAGAAGGAAACAGAAACAGCACTCGCCACTGCCAAAGCAGAAGCAGAACGCGCCGCACAGGGCGCCGAGGCAACGATTCGCCAGGCGGCTCGCGATGTGTTGTTGAAGTTGGGCCAGGATATTACCGCGCTTTTGGAGCGTACGCTTGGCGGTGCGGTGGATGAAAGCCTGAAGGCTGGCCCCTTGGTTGAAAAGCTTGTGGCAGATGCCGTGACCGCGTACATCAAGGGTGGCGCAGCAGAAGTTGTGGCTGCTCCTGATGTGGCTAAGGCGCTCAAGACGAAGCTCGCCGCACAGAAGGAAGTCACCGTGGTGACGGATGCACAGATGGGCACCGGTTTCCGCGTGAAGCTTGCTGGTGGTCGTGTGGAGCATGACTTCACGGGCGCGTCGGTGACGGATGCTTTGGCAGCCTTGTTGCGTCCGCAGTTGGCGGAATTGTTGAAGGACTAATTATGAGCCTCGGCTATTTATTGGCCTCTCTTCCGATGCTCGCGCCGGATCGCGCTCCGCAAATAACGCGGGAAGCCTTTGTTTCGGCGTGTGAAAGTGCACTTTCTGCAAAAGATGCCGCCGCGGCTGCCGTTTTGGCCGCGGGCGATGCTGCACCTTCGGATCACCCTTATGTATGCCAATGGCGCGCGCTTGAGGCGGCAATTGCCGGCGCAGTGGGCCAACGTCGCTTAGCGAAGCGCGGTGGCAATTCGGGTAATTACACTGCACCCGAGACCACGGCGTGTCCGGTATGGCTCTTGCGCTCGGTGGCATCTGCATTTGAATCCGCACCCGATCCACTCGCCAGAGAAGAGGCGCTGATGCGTGTTTATTGGACGGCGGCAGATGAACTCGCGGGCTTTGACCCGATGAGTAAAGGACAGATTTTCGCCTATGCTGTGCGCTTGCGCTTAGCATTGAACAAGGCCGCGCGTGATGCGACGGTCGGTGCTGAACGATTGGAAGCGGCATTGCCCGCGCAGACGCTTTAACGTCGTTGGCGAAGTCGGAAACAATTTAAACAGTAAGGTTTCTCAATGGAAAAAACAACAGGCAAAGTGACAGGCGTCAACGGCAACATGATTACGGTGGCTTTCACCGGTGCCGTGGCGCAGAACGAAGTCGGATATGCGTGCATTCCCGACGGCGACCGCACGTTGCGGCTGATGAGTGAAATCGTCCGTATTCGTGATGGTGTGGCAGATCTTCAGGTCTTCGAAGACACGCGCGACTTAAAGGTGGGCGATGTGCTGGACTTTACGGGTGACATGCTTGCCGCGGAATTGGGCCCCGGTTTGCTCGGTCGCGTGTATGATGGCTTGCTGAATCCGCTTCCTGAATTGGCAGAACAGTGCGGCTTCTTCTTGCAGCGCGGCACCTACTTGCCTTCGCTTGACCGTGTGGCCAAGTGGGAATTCACCCCGAAGGCAGCCGTGGGCGATCGTTTGACCGCAGGTGAAACGGTCGGTACTGTGCCAGAAGGCGTCTATACGCATCGCATTATGATTCCCTTTGCCTGGCGTGGCGTGTACACGGTGAAGCAGGTGATGCCCGCAGGCGCTTACACGGTGGAAGATACGATCGCCATCGTGACGGATGCTCAGGGGAATGAACGCGAAGTGAAGTTGATGCAGAAGTGGCCGGTGAAGTTGCCGATTAACTGCTATGCAGAACGTCTGCGTCCGACCGAAACGCTCTCCACGGGTATCCGCTCTGTGGACACCTTCTTCCCCGTCGCAGTGGGTGGTACTTACTGTGTGCCAGGTCCCTTCGGTGCAGGTAAGACGGTGATTCAGCACCAGACCTCTCAGTATGCAGACGTGGATATCGTGATTGTGGCAGCTTGCGGTGAACGTGCAGGTGAAGTGGTGGAAACGCTGCGTGAATTCCCTGAGTTGACCGACCCCAAGACGGGCCGCACGCTCATGGACCGTACGGTGATTATTTGTAACACCTCGTCGATGCCTGTGGCCGCTCGTGAAGCTTCGGTGTACACGGCGGTGACCTTGGCAGGCTACTATCGCCAGATGGGCCTCAATGTGCTCTTGCTCGCAGACTCTACGTCGCGTTGGGCACAGGCGCTCCGTGAAATGTCGGGCCGCTTGGAAGAAATCCCTGGTGACGAAGCCTTCCCTGCTTACCTTGAATCGGTGATCGCAGGCTTCTATGAACGCGCTGGTCGCGTCCGCCTGAAGGATGGTTCGATTGGCTCGGTCACCATCGGTGGCACGGTCTCCCCTGCAGGTGGTAACTTCGACGAACCTGTGACGCAGGCTACGTTGAAGGTGGTGGGTGCATTCCATGGTCTCTCCCGTGCACGTTCCGATGCGCGCCGCTTCCCTGCAATTGACCCCTTGGACTCTTGGAGCAAGTACCGCTCGGTTATCGAGCAGAATCGTGTGGAAAATCTCCGCACCATCTTGCGTAAGGGTGCAGATGTCGAACAGATGATGAAGGTGGTCGGTGAAGAAGGTACCGCCATGGAAGACTTCGTCATGTTCCTCAAGAAGGAATTGATTGATGCGGTGTATCTGCAGCAGAACGCCTTCAATGACGTGGATGCAAGCAGTTCGGTCGATCGTCAGAAGGCATCGTTTGATGTGCTCGAGACTGTGGTGAATGAAACCTATGCTTACACAGACAAGGGTGAAGCGCGTCATGCCTTCCTCCAACTGCAGCAGGCATTCATCGACTGGAACAACACCCCCATGGGCGGCGCCGATTATGACACCCGTCGCGCCGCAGTGCTCAAGCTCGTAACGGAGGCTCCTCATGCATAAGCTCTACCATCAGATTGACAACATTTCCGGTTCTGTTGTGACCTTGCGCGCCGATGGTGTGCGCAATAAAGAGCTTGCGGAAATTGATTCCCGCACGGGTACCTCGCTCGCACAGGTGATTAAGCTTGCCGGCGATGAAGTGACGCTTCAGGTCTTTGCTGGTGCACGTGGTATTGCGACCGATGCTCAGGTGCGCTTCTTGGGTCACCCGATGCAGGTGCCCTTCGGCGATGAATTGCTCGGCCGCGTCTTTACGGGTTCTGCTAAGCCGCGTGACAATGGTCCTGAATTGACCATGAATGCCACCGACATCGGCACCCCCTCCGTGAACCCCGCCAAGCGTATTATCCCGCGTAACATGGTTCGCACGGGCATTCCGATGATTGACGTGTTCAATACGCTCGTCGAAAGTCAGAAGCTCCCCATCTTCGCTCGCGCAGGTGAACCCTACAATGACTTGCTCGCACGTATCGCTCTGCAGGCAGAAGTTGATATCATCATCCTCGGTGGTATGGGCCTGAAGCACGACGACTACCTCGCTTTCCGTGATACGCTTGATGCTTCTGGTGCACTTTCCCGTACGGTGATGTTCGTGCACACCGCAGCAGACCCCGTGGTGGAATGTATGCTCGTGCCGGACGTTTCGCTCGCCGTGGCAGAACAGTTCGCCCTCAAGGGCAAGCGCGTGCTCGTGCTATTGACGGATATGACCTCCTTCGCCGATGCGATGAAGGAAATCGCCATCACGATGGAACAGATCCCGTCCAACCGTGGTTATCCTGGTGACCTCTATTCGCAGTTGGCCGCACGTTATGAAAAGGCGGTTGACTTCGAAGGCGCAGGCTCCATCACCATTCTTGCGGTGACGACCATGCCTGGCGATGACGTGACCCACCCTGTGCCGGACAACACCGGTTACATCACCGAAGGTCAGTTCTATCTCCGCAATGGCCGCATCGAACCCTTCGGTTCGCTCTCGCGTCTGAAGCAGCAGGTGAATAAGGATACCCGTGAAGATCATCGCACCATCATGGATGCTATGATTAAGCTCTACGCTCAGTACAAGGACGCCGCAGAAAAGCAGTCCATGGGCTTCCGTATGAGTGAATGGGACCGTAAGCTTTTGCGTTATGGTGCACTCTTCGAAGAGAAGATGATGGACCTCTCCGTGAATATCCCGTTGGAACAGGCTCTTGACCTCGGATGGCAAATCCTCGCCACGTGCTTTGAACCGATGGAAACGGGTATCCCCTCCAAGATGGCAGATCGTTTCTGGCCGAAAGCCTAAGTGAAGCCGCACACGCTGATGCGAGGTCGCAATGGCTAAAATCAAGCATACAAAGACAGAACTAAAGGCGCAAACCGATGCATTAAAGCGGTTTCAGCGCTTTCTGCCGATGCTTCAGTTAAAGAAACAGCAGCTACAAGCGGAAATTGCTGGCATCTCTGCAAAGCTTGCAGAGGTTCAGAAACGCGAAGCTGCTGCCCGGAAACGCCTTGAAGCATGGGTGGCTCTCTATTCCGACACCGCTGTTCAACCCGATGCATTGGTCACCTTCAATGGAGTGCGCACGGCACAGGGCAATATTGCCGGTGTCGCCATTCCCGTGTATGAAGGGACCAATGCCGAACCGGTGCCCTTGGATCCCTATCGTACGCCGGCTTGGACCGATGATGCACAGGATATGCTCGCTGAATTGATGGCGCTGCGTGCTGAGGGCGATGTGCTCTCGCGTCAGCGCGAATTGATTCGCGAAGAACTGCACACGACAGGGCAGCGCGTCAATCTCTTCGAAAAGGTGAAAATCCCGGAGTGTAAGGAAAACATCCGCGTGATTCGCATCTTTATCGGCGATGAACAGACCGCCGCAGTGGTTCGCGGTAAGATTGCCAAGGGTCGTACGCCCGTCAAGAAAGAGGAGGCGGACGAATGATTGTTCCGATGAAACAACTGACCTTGGTCTGCACTACCGCGGCACGTGAAAAGGCGCTGACGGTTCTGCGTGAACTGGGCTGCGTTCATGTAAAGCTCGAGGTGCGCGATGGCGAGGCAATTCGCCGTTCTGCCGCTGCGGTCACCGCCGCAGAACAGGCCCTTCGCGTGCTGGATGTCGCAGAAAAGAATGGCGCCTTTGCCTTCCGTCCGGATGCAAATTCCAAGGTTTCGACCTATTCCTTCGTTGAATTGGAAGCCGCCGCGGCGCAGATGCCTGCCCCTAAGGATACGGCAAGCGTGAATACGACTGCTGAGATCGTGACACGGTTGCGTGATGAGGCGATGGCGAATGCGCTTCTCTTGCGTCGTTATGAGGTCTTTGGCGAGGTCAATCCCGACACGATTACCGCACTTGCAGGTGCTGGCATCCCTGCCACCTTGTTTAAGGCACCCATCGCTGCGGAACTGCCCACGGAGGGCGTCTTTACCTTTACGGTGGATGCAGGCTTCATTTATGGCGTTTGGATGCGCGCTGAAGGTTTGCCTGAAGACTTTGAAACCATCCCAGTGCCAGAACTCTCCACCGCAGAAATGCGCCGTCGAATTGCCGCCGCTGAAGCGCAGGCAAATCAATTGGTGCGTGCGTTGGCAGATGCGGCAGCAGACTTGCGTAAGCCGCTGACGGCGGCTCTGCGCGCGTGTCAGGATGACAAAACCGCCACAGAGGTCGCGGCCAATCTGCGTGACGCTGGTGAACTGGCATGGCTCCAAGGCTATTTGCCCGATCGCAATGTCTTAGAAGTGCTCGCGAAAGCGGATGCGGAAGGGTGGGGCGTCGCCTTTAATGACGTAGATCCCAATGACGCGAATGTACCCGTGTTGCTCGAGCCTCCGCGTGGATTCCGTGCGATTACCACCCTCTTCAAGGGGCTTGGCATTCTGCCGGGTTACTCCGAAGGTGACTGCTCTGTGCCGTTCTATCTCTTCTTCTCCCTCTTCTTCGCCATGCTCGTGGGCGACGCTGGTTACGGCGCCGTGATGCTTGCAGGTGTGCTTGCAGCGGGATGGAAACTGAGAAAGAATGAAGCGGCACGTCCGTTGCTCTTGATTCTCACCGTCTTCTGCCTCTCCACCATCGTTTGGGGCGTGCTCTCTGGAACGTATTTTGGCATTGCTAAGGACGCATTGCCGACGTGCTTGAGCGCGATTCCGACCGTCGCGTGGTTGGGAGTGGATAGCAATATCATGTTCCTCTGCTTCCTCATTGGTGCTTGCCATATCTCCTTGGCACGCATTTGGAATGCCATCCTGCTCGCGCCGAACATTAAAATGCTCGGTGAAATCGGCTGGCTTGGCATTACCTGGAGTATGTTCATGATTGTCTGTGGTATTGTGGTCAACTGGTTCAACCAGCCCGCCTGGGCGTGGTGGTTGCTTGGCGGCAGTACTGTGGTCATCCTCATCCCATTGGTGGCCGACATCAAGAATGAAGGTATCAGCATTGGTATGCTCCCGCTCAATATCATCAGTGCGATGGGCGACATTATCAGTTATGTCCGTCTCTTCGCCGTGGGACTTGCCTCCGTTAAGGTCGCTGAAAACTTCAATGAGATGGCCCTCTCGCTTGATTTACCCTTGGTGCTTCGCATTGTCGCAGTCTGTGCTATCCTCCTTGTGGGGCATGGCCTGAACCTCGCAATGGGCGCACTCTCCATCCTTGTTCATGCCGTGCGTTTGAATACCTTGGAATTCTCCAATGCGAAAGGTATCACTTGGTCTGGACAAGCTTACAACCCTTTTAAACAACCTCAACAGTAAAGGAAACATTACACTATGGATACCGCACTTACCGTCGCAGGCGCCGTTGCCTGTCTCGCCCTCTCCGGCCTTGGTTCTGCTATCGGCACGGGCTTCGCCGCCGCTGGCGCAGTTGGCGCATGGAAGAAATGCTACGCACAGAACCGCCCCGCGCCGTTCTTGTTGCTCGCCTATGTCGGTGCACCGATCACCCAGACGCTTTACGGGATGATTTTGATGTTCGTCATGAACGCCACGAAGGTGATTCCTGGTGGTGGCGTTGGCATGCTCATCCTCGGCATCTTCGCTGGTCTTGGTATCGGCATGTCCGCTATCTTCCAGGGCCGTGCAGGTGGTTGCGCCGCTGATGCTCAGGGCGAAACAGGCCAGGGCTTCACCAACAACCTCGCCGCACTCGGCATCGTTGAAACCACGGCAATCTTCGTCATGGTCTTCACCTTGATTGCCGTGGGCGCACTCAAGGCTGCTGCTTAATCGGGTCGAATTGTTTTCTAACAGACAGGCGCGTCCCTTTGGGCGCGCCTTTTTTGTGCTAAATCGCGGATGTAGAGAGGGGGAAGTACGCGCCTTTTTTGTGTTAAATTGCAGACGCAGAGGAGGAGAGGTGCGCGTCATGCAAGGTGAGAAATGGTTGCGCTATCTTTGCTTTTGCTATAATTTAGGTGGCGGTGGAGGCGTTATGTGCGGCTCATCTGCCTCGGTAAGGGTGTTTGAATTGATGAGGGACCTATGAAGATTCGGGTGTTGGCATGGAGTTGTTTATGGGTCTGCTTTGGGGTGGGCTGTATTTCGCGCGGTCCAAGCATCGCAAGTGACGAGCCCTCTGCGCCTGTAGAGATGGAACTTTTGCTTGTGGGGACCCCCACGCTTAAACAACTCAAAAATCACGCCGTTGTATCGTTTACCGTGTGCTGTCGGCCATCGGTGGATCTGTTATTTCCTGAAGACGATTACTATTCTGCCTCCTTCTTACACAAAAAGGAGGGACGCCTTGTGGAGACTGTAGAACCTGGCACCCTTGAGGCAATTGCAAATCGAAATAGTTGGCACTTTGTCCCCACCTTTGCAAGGGGAGTTCATGAAACGCTTTTTGAGTTTAAGATTGACTCCTCCAATATCCTTTCATTTGAAGAGATGGAAGGCTTAATCATTGGAATCCCAGTCATTCCGTTTGAAAAATTAAAAACAATCGCCTCCGTTAATAAGATTAACAACGGCGAACACGTCGTTTATTTTGAATTAATAAAGGGTGGACAATTCGTTACTAAACTAACCCCTCTCACGTGGGAGCGTTGTAGTAAGGAAAGCGCCTACTATGCGGATTTCCCCTACGTATTTGGAGACTTAAACTGCGCGGCCGGCTTCTAAGTCAAAATCGGTGTCTCTTCTGCTTGCAAGGTGTAGGAAAATAGATGCCCTAAGTTTGCTTTTTGCCCCAGCCCTTAGTTTCCCAAATCGCACAAGCGGTTGGCAATGCCTCACTTGGTTGGCGGGGGTGTAGGTAACAGTGGCGTATCCGTCCTCAAAAGCTTAAATTAATGATGGCACTTCTCCTTTACGCTCCAAATTCTCACCAAACGCTCACTTTGGAAGGGGTGGACGATTGTTAGAACCTTGGAAACTCTTTTAAGATTGACAGCGTAACCGAATTGTAGTACTTCACCTATCCGTTCGGAGCCCTTGAACATTCCCTATGCAATCTCGCGCTAAGATATGACGCACTGTAGCGGGTGTGGATGGTCTTTGAACATTCTCTGGGTAATCTCGGTCTTGGATGCCGTTATGGTTGGAGGTAAAACAAGGGCTTCGTTCTTTATGTCTTCTTCCGTCTCGCCAGTTTACTTACTTTTTCAATCAACAAAATAAAGAATTTTGAAAATAATGCTTGCATTGGTGTGAGGGATTATGATATCTTACTGCCATTCCTTTTCGGGGGTATAGCTCAGTTGGTAGAGCGTTTGAATGGCATTCAAAAGGTCAGCGGTTCGATTCCGCTATGCTCCACGAAATGGTTGAAATTGGCATTAAAGGATATCAGGAGTACACAGTGACTCCGGACAAGCTCGCTAGTAATGTTGGCAGCGGTCTTGTTAAGGTCTATGCCTCTGCGATGATGATTGCTCTGATCGAAAAAGCCGCAGTTTATTCCGTTGAACCATATCTCGAAGAAGGACAAGGAACAGTTGGGACACATGTTGACGTATCCCATTGCTCTGCAACTCCTTGCGGGATGAAGGTCTGGGCAGAAACCGAGCTCATCGAGATAGACAGACGCAAGCTCATCTTCAAAGTCGCAGCCTATGACGAGAGAGGTCTCATCGGCGAAGGTCGCCACGAGAGATTTATCATCGACAATGTGA
This sequence comes from Candidatus Spyradenecus sp., assembly GCA_045605345.1. Classification (GTDB taxonomy): domain Bacteria; phylum Verrucomicrobiota; class Kiritimatiellia; order RFP12; family DVOR01; genus Spyradenecus. The sequence continues at coordinate 1,289 of JAZUPT010000011.1, read as the reverse complement.
AATTTCAAGCCAAAGCTGACTCTAAATAAACCATGATAAAAGAAATCGTATTAGCCGCAGGTTGCTTTTGGGGAGCACAACGCTACCTAAAACTCATCCAGGGTGTAGTCAAGGCTGAAGCCGGCTACGCCAATGGCAACATCCACCACCCCACATACAGGGAGGTCTACACAGACTCCACTGGCTATGCTGAGGCGGTGAGAGTGTCATACGATACTGATTTTATCGGACTTGAGAGGATTCTTCAGATCTATTTCAGAGCCATTGACCCTACCAGCGTCAACAAGCAGGGAGAGGACGAGGGCACTCGCTACCGCACAGGCATCTATTACAACGACGAGAAGGATCTTCCGGCCATCAACAACATCTACAACCGCATCGCAGCTGAGTTAAAGACTCCCCTTGCTGTAGAGGTCAAGCCTCTCAAAAATTTCTACAGGGCTGAGGAAGAGCATCAGGATTATCTGGAAAAACATCCAGGTGGTTATTGCCACATCCCGGAAGCATTGATGGAGTTTGCAAAAAGCGGATCGGGGATTTCCACAGACTAAACACCTCCCGTCATGGACAGGTACTTCATCAAGGTCCTGCTGCCACTCAAGACACCTTGGGTGCCGTGGTACTATGCCTCAGAGCCCTTGAGCGTCGGCACATTTGTCAAGGTCATGCTTTCCGGCCGCAAATACACCGGCGTAGTCTGTCAGAGCGGAGAGCCTCAAGGGGTTGACTATAGCAAGATCAGAAGCATACTCTCAGTAGAAAGGCTATATCCTCCTGTCACGGAAGAAGAGCTCAAGCTCTGGGATTTCATCTCCACCTACTATCTCTGCGCCCCGGGCGAAGTCTACAAAGCTGCCTACCCTGCCCTAAGAGTAGAAGAAAACCGAGCAGCTCAGGTAGAGAAATTGCGAGAGCGGCTTGCAAGACTTCAAGACAGCATCAAAGAGCGACTTGCCAAGAAGGAAAACAACAGACGCCTGAGCGACAGCGTCACATCGCGACTGCTCGACAAGCAGGTTGAGATACAAAACGCCATCGACCTCTTGTGCCGACAGGCACCTGCTCCCGCTGCCAAAGCCCCTGCTCAGAAACCAATCCTCCTTCATGGAAGCAAGCGAATGCAGAGCTACATCGATGCGATCGCCGCGCAGCTCAAAGACGGGCGTCAGGTGCTCGTGCTAAGCCCGGAAAAGGCTTTCTGCAGCAAGATGGAAACTGAGCTAAGAGAAGCATTTGCCGACAAGCTGCATTGCGTCTACGCCGACTCAGGCACTAGCGCCAGAGGCAAG
>JAZUPT010000010.1:0-65620 GCA_045605345.1 Candidatus Spyradenecus sp. | reverse complement strand
TCGTTCTGTGACCCAAGGAGTTGTGTTCTTCTCTTGTCTTCCTAAGACCGCTTGGCCTCCGACTTGCAGTTTTTTGAAACTTTTTGATCAGATTGGCGTTTTTTGGAGGCATTTTCTTTATCTTGCTAAAACTGCATAACTCGTTTAAGGAAGTCGGATCGTAGCCATGTCGTTCTGTGAGCCAAGGAGTTGTGTTCTTCTCTTGTCTTCCTAAGCCCGCTTGGCCTCCGACTTGGCGAAATTGAGCGTCAATTTCGCCCATATTGACCCCCCAATTTCGCCCATATTGCGACTCAATTTCGCCCATATTGACCCGAAATTTCAGCAGACCTCCCTCAAAAAAGGGCAAATTGTTGATAACTTTTCTACCACTTCTACCCCAAAATTTCGCAAGGAAGCGACTGTAGCGGAGTTAATTTCGCCCTATTTTTACTTTATCTCTTTATTTCTCAATAGGTTATGCAGTTTTGCACTACCCCACCTTTTTACCTCAAAAACCACCCACTCACCGATCCATTTCCCAAAAAACTGCGTCGAAAAACCTGCATTGTTGATAACTTGTTGATAACTAAAAAAAGTTTTCAACAGCCGAAAAATCGATGAAAAAAATAGAAAAAGTGAACTTTTCGCGCATAGGATTTTAACCACAAATTTCACGAATTTACACGAATTTTTAGAGTCCACGGATCACACAGAACACTCAGAAAAAAGGACTGCATGTGAGGATTAGAAACCACGAAATACTCGAAATACTCGATTTCACTTCTTCGAGGCTTCGTACTATTTTCTAGAATTTTCTAAACAGGTCTAAAAAGTTTCGGACAAAAATTGTACTATTTAAGATTTCTTCCCGAGAGGAAATTTCCCCTTCAAATAATTGGCCCCCCAAAAAATTGTACTGTTTAAATTTTGCATGAATAGTACAGATTGTACTGATTTTAAGCCTAAAATTGCCCGCCATAAAATATTCAAGATAAGTTATTACAAATGAATAAGTTATGGTACGGCAAATATAGTACAAAGTATTGAAGAAATGATATAAAGGAGACAACAATGAACCCAGATAACCCAATCGTTCTATACCCCACCGCAGGGGATTCGCCTAAAATGTTCTATCCCCTTTACAAGACGCCCATGACTAAAGATGGCGCGCCAGTGCTTGCTACACGCATTAAACGCCGGCCCCGGCCAATGGACCTCCAAAACTTGCCGAGCAAATGGCACGCGAAACCCCAAATATCGCGCAGAAGAAATCTCAGGACTCTTAACACACTTTATTGACGTTGTTAATAACACACTCAAAGACGGCCACACCGTCCACTTAGGCCAGGTCCTTCGCCTCGCACCCGCTATTCGTGGCGCATTCACAAGCGAAGAGGATGCCTTTGCTCCCAAGCGCCATAAGCTCTATATCGCTGCATGTGTCGGCAAAACGTTACAAGAAAATTTCAAACACTACCCGCTCTCTGCCATGCAAAAGCTATAGCGCTCTTAACCCGCCCCACTCGCCCCAACCGTGGAGCAGCACTCAGTTTCACCTCAATCCGTTGCAGCGTTTTCAGAATCTCCTCCAAAACCGCCACCTGGCGTAACAACAACTAATCGCGGTCGTTAGAATTCAACATAATAAACACTCCTTATACCTAAATAACTAAAGACCACGAATTGAATCTGTTAGATTCGCACACACAGCATTACGCGTTGCCCCCTCTGCCGTGCGATTAGCATAACAATAGACACATTGATGCGGACAGGTATTGTACTCGCCAATATCCTTACTCTGAATGCAGCCACAGACCTTGCGTTGCCCTTTATCCCCTTTAGACACCTTTTTCCCAATCGGCTGAAGTTCACCAAATAAATCGCGTTCAAATCCTAAAAACCGCATTAAGGCTTCATCCTCTGAAAAGCAACGCATCAACAATTGGTCGTCAACGCAACGATTATGTTCAATCCCAAATGACTCTAAATCCAATTCTTCAGCACAGGTTGCGATGGACAATCCCCAACCATGGATTTTATTAAGCGAAACAATCCCCCGTGCTAAAGCAATCCTCTCTTCAATCGCCCCCTCCCGCGCATCAATGTGAGCCGACAACAAGTTGCGTTTCACATTGCGATAGTTCTCAATATCTGCAAATGAGAAGACGAGCTTTTCGGTGTAAGGGGCCAACTGATTTCCTACGGTTTCTACTTTCTCAAGCAAGCGCTCCACGGGCGTTTGCGCCGTTATTAACAGCGGGTCAAAGCGCCACACAACACGTGCTTTTCCGAGGCGTTCACTCAAGCGTTGGAAAGTTTCAATGCGTTGTACCAATCGGGGTACCGAGGGTTCAAATCCCTCTTCCTCATAATCATTTAAAGTATATTGGATGTAGTAATGTATCCCCCTCGCATCTAATTCATCCATATGTTTTAACAGCGGAGCAGGATTCTTACTCCAAAAGACGATGGCTCGCGTCTTTTGAAAAGAGACATAAAGCGGCATTCCATTAAAGGGATTGACCCACTTCACATAGCCTTTTCGCAATCGTTCCATAAACCAATCTGAATAAAATGCAGGAATATCGGTAGCGCGACTCGCAGAGATAATCACTGGAGCCTGAGCCGACACGCCCTCACCGGCATCGGTTCGAATTGTTACAGCATCCCATGTTGCCATAACTACACCTCAATTGAAATGCTTTAACAGTTCGTAATAGACGCCATTTGGCGTTCCATCCAAGATGTACAACATGTCGCGAGCACGTGTACAAGCGGTAAACAGCTCCTCTGCGGTCAACAGCCGATTAATCACAAACAAGACCTTTGAAAAGGTATGCCCTTGCATGCAATCAATTGTAGAAAGATGAATCGTTTTATCATACTCACGAAATTTCTTTCGCGCCTGTCTTTCATTCTCACCATGCGTGGAGTAAAGCTTCCAACCTTGAAACTGAGATAACTTCTTATTCATTTCTTTTGTAAACTCAGTCACGCAATCTTGGCGATCAAACATCACCACAACCGCGTTCTTCGTCTCTTGACCTAACGAACCTTGACCAATCAAGTCGTTCATTAAGTCTTGTTCCCGGTGTATCGACACGGCTTTAACAATTTTAAATGGAGTCTTCTGAAAAAGCGTCGGACCACTAGATATAGTCGGCAGCAAAGGCTTGTCATAAGCGAGTGATGAAATATCGTATGCTTCAGACAATTGCTGTTGCTGAATCCACTCCGCCACCATTAACAACGTTTTATTCCTGAAGCGATGCGCCCCCTTCAACGTAATAAACCGCCCAAAGCCAACTGCTGGTGGCTTGACCACCATTTTCCCATTCTGTTCGGAATCTTTTTCAAGTAATCCATCGCATTTATGCAACGATTGCTGTTCGTCGCAAAACAAATAAAACTCTCTAAACGGATTCGCTTCCGCCGTGACCTTATAAATTGCTTCCACAATCTCTGGTTCTGATATTTGTGCTTCATCAACCAACACTGCGCCATATTTCTTAATCTTTCCACAATCAAAGGCACTTTGATGCACGCATTCAATTGCTTCTTGATTACAGTGAGAACAGAACTGCGCCTGCAGTTCCTTCATCTTCTTCGCACGCTCCTCACTGGGCAAAGCCTTTTCTGATTCCGACAACTTTGCGCAAGGTCCACTTCCAAGTACCTTGCACATAAAGTTGTTTAATGTCATAAAGGTCACCTGGTCATTACCCATTGCAATTGAATTCTTGCCGAACGCAGAGGCAAATTTATGACTATTGATGGACAGCAAAGAATTGGTCTTTCCTAGGAAAAGAATCGGAAGATGGGTTCGTTTGTATGCCAAGATACCATGCCACAACATAGCCACGGTCTTGCCCGAACCCGCAGAGCCGCGAATCTTGCGTAATTTTCTCCTACCCAACGCGACAGCGCGTTGCTCTTTATCAAGCACTTCAAGCTGAGGCAGCAATTCTGCTGAGGCTTGTAAGAAAAACAACTTATTAAAATCATACGCAGTCTCAAACAAGTTTTTAGCATCTGAGAGAGAGGTTTGCACAAGTTGTTGCCGCCCCTCATCCTCCACCTTCGTCCATATCACACGATAGACATCCCCAATCTGTTCACGAAAAACAAAAAGAAACTTTCGCGCGATCGTGCGATCCTCATCATCTCCACACGCTTGAATAATACGTTCAGCGGATTTGTAATAGTCCCCTCCCAAACTAACGTTTGAACAATAAACCAGCGGACGATAGGACTTCCCTGATGAATCTTTTTTAGGCGCAAAAAAGAGTACGTCTTCTGAGACGTCACCATTTTTTATGGAAACCGTTCGAACAAAATCATAATACAAATCTAATTTGCTCTTCGTAGCCCATTGCCAAAACCTATCCAACTCCGTTTTAGACGCATTTGAAAATGACGCACGCTCCAATCGATCCAAGATAATCGTGCGAAGATTCCTAAAGAGTGCATGCTTAAAAAGCGCTTTATAGCCTTCAGTTCCGCCCCAAATCTTGTCAAGGATACGATAGGAGAAGTAGATCGTCCGAGCGTCTTCTTGAGGCGTTTCTCCAATTGCCAAATCAAAATCTGTCCCAAATACATGCTGCACACACGGATCCACCTTTCCTTTATTGCGTAGCATATCCCCATACTTTGGCGAGAACATCAACACATAATCATTCGCACGACGCTTGTTAACCGTAAAAACCTTAAAGGCTTCACAGAATGGTTTGAGTACCGCATCTTGGACTAAGAGATCCAACACATTCGAAATTAAGTGTACCCGAGGCGTTAAATGCAAATCCCCCAACTCAATCTTCAACAAATCTTCCTGCAAGGTCGCACTGGTGAGATCAATCACGCGCGCCTCAATTTTAGCGGCCGGGAAGAGCATTTCAGCGCTTTCTTTTGCACGATTAAGCGCCCACGGCTCTACATCAAGAAGAAGAATATGACGAACGTGCACCCACAAATCCGGGCGTTCTTGAAGCATTGCGGCATCATGGAAGGCGAACAAATCTAATCCCACACCACAGCCCCAAATCACCAACGTGCTATCACTCTCAAAGAGTTCTTTGTTTTGATCGAGTAAATAAAGCGCTTTAAACTTTTCTTTATGAAGATGGCCTACTTTACAAACATAGGTAATCGCCTCCTCTTCGGAGGTAACACGAAAGCCATTCGTTCTCAACGTTGGATAGATATCATCAATCTTCTCATACCCAAGTGCCTTGGCCCCATCTTGGTAGTACGCCATCACGCTCTCATACAACGATTTTGGGCGCCATACCTTCTGATTGAAGCCATCTTCGCCAGACTGAATCGCCTCTAACACCTTTTCTTGATAATCTGTCATTGCCCCCCAACCTTTCACATCATTTACACGTGTTGTGAATATTAGCACAAAACGCATTCCAATTCACATCACCTAATCATTTTGTATAATAAACGCACCACGCAGGAGGGGACCTCCTGCGTGGCCGCCACCTTTACTCCTCAAAGAGTTCGCCCACGGGGATCAAGATGTCACCCGTGCGCGGATCTGCGCGAAAGGCTTCGCCGATGGCCGCCACAATGCGTTCGGCGACCTTATCGGCAATGCGCGTGGCGATTGCACTCATTTCGGATTCAGACATGCCAACGCCAAAGGGGTTGGACTTCACTTCTTTCTTCGTCTCTTTCATACGACTTCTCCTTATTGACAAAAACAAAATTCAGTCTGTTTCGTGTTGGGCAACACGTTCCCTTGACGGCTATAGGCCTTGATAAAATCTTCGGCAGAGGCAAGTGCAGTCTCCAACACACCAAAGGCATGTAACGAGACGTAGTATGCCGCAGCAGCGGCTTGACAACTTACCGACTTCTCGGAATTGAATTCAATGTCCGTAAAGCCGTTATGTTGCAACACGCGCTTGGCCAATTCTTCATTTTGCGCAAGCGTCGAACAATACAACCAATCATAGAAGAGGTTGCACGGCGCAAGCGGCCACGTTGTACCTTGGTGAGAAAAAGCGACCAAGTGCCGCCCAGCCGCACGTTCGCGAATCGCCTTACGCGCTTCACTCGGTGTCCCAAACTCGTTCACGCCAAAAGGTCCCACCCCGCCCTCAAAGATTTTGCCGCACTGGTACTTTGTCTCCACCGCAATACCATCATCGCCGGCAAGGTTGAGCGCACTCAACGCAATTCCCAACGTCGTATCTGACTTGCTTGAAATTTCCAACGCATTGATTTCGGGCAACTGCTCGCGAATCGCCACTTGCAATGAGGCGGCACACTTTTGACGTTGGGCATGGGATTGTCCAGGCACCCACTTGAAGTCCACCGCAATCTGCTTAACTCCAGGAGTAACATCTACCGATGGAAGATTCGGACAAAAAACAGGTCGAATAGCCATAATCACAATTCCTTTCTAAAAAATAACTCACTCAATTATGCCGCAACATCCAAACGATTCGCTTTTGCGCGTATTACATCTGGGAAAACTGTTGGACAAACCTTCACCATCTTTTCAGATAGCCCAATCATCTTCACCAAACGTGCTTTATCCACTTCTGAACAAACAACCACTTCATAAACATCCTCCCACGCAATAGGTTCTGGACAAAGCACTTCCGCTTGAATAGACGTTGGGCAATTACGAGGAGTCTCCGAAGAACGAATTGTATAACCTCTCGTGTTGATAACAATATTTGCAAAAAGAGCTTCCAGCCCAGCCACACCCGGATTTGTACCTTTACAACGGACATTTGTAGCCGTAGCATTCGCTGTTGTAAACAATACACCCTCACATTGACAAATATCAGGATTTAACATCAAAAGACACCATTCCTTTTGTGGATAACGCTTTGCAAACTTATCCCAAAGAAAATTATTAGGGCGTTGAATAGAAAGATTAATAAAATGCGATCCTTCCAAACGTAACCCATCTTGAACATCGGCTTGAACTTCATACTTCTCTAACGTCTTACGAGAAACTAATCCACCCATTTCAACCATACTCCGAAGGTTTTCAAATGTCGTAAAATGACAAAGATGTTCTACCCCCCGCTGAGCCAATAAATCATTAATTGCTCTCGATTCCTTCGAGTACGTGACCGTATACGTTATCGTATCCATAAACAAGGCACCTTTCTTTGCCAACAAATCGTCAACCATGTAAAATATGGCTATCACTTTTACATGCGCTTGACAATCGTTTCGCCACACTAAAAGAATTTGAATGTGCTTTTTTCCAAATATTTTTAAATAGTTAACGTCATTCAGTTTTATGCGTAAATTAATCCCATCATATCAATCCGATCACCCCTAATAATTTCAAGGAAACATCTAATCATCTTTTCTATTTGACCTCTAAATACTAGTATGGTATGCTCTACACGAATGTTAAATGAGTTCTTTCTAGATAAGGTTTTGTCTTAAAATTTGATTTATACCCATTAACATTATGTGTATTTCAAACTAACGTCAGATAAAACTAAAATCTTTTGGAATATCTCTTCTCTTTATTCTTTTAAACACGGAATGGTAATTTTTATGGCAAAGAAGAACAAAGTGTCACACACCCCCATGCCTAATGATGATATGTTCCGCCAACGTCGCATTAATCTGCTGACCGCTTTGGGAATTCTCAATTTTGGCAATATTTGGTGGATTCACAATGACTATTGGTTTAACATTCAGCAATTTCAACGCCCTAAAGATTCAACGAACATTGAGCACAAAGGATGTTCAATCCTTCCTAAGAGGAGTGGCTACCATGTAAGTATCCCATTCCTTTTCGGAACATCAAAGTTTCACGCAAAGGCAGTCCAAATCAAACGAGACCAACAAAAGGACACATTTTATGGTCCATTTCATCACCCCTTAACATTACCCATTAACGACCTCATTGATGGCACGTATCACTTAACAAATGAACATGGTAATAAAAGGATTCGTCATGACTACACATTAACAAGTGACGACCAGCAACGAATTGAAAATTATCTCCAGAACTACTTTAAGTGAAATGACATCAACTAAACCGAGGGAGCTCCCTATGGACAAACTTGAAAAAGAAGCGTGGACTGAGTGGTTTGAAAAATGCTCAATTGAACGTTGCTCTATAAATGCTCGACGCATCCTATCCGATTCAATTTCAAAAACACTGAAAGCGCGTCGAAAAGTATTAATTGAAAATGGCATGATGGACTTGGCATCCAACGAGTTTGATAATCGTGCATTATCATTTTTTGATGCGTATTATTCAATTGGCATCTCGTATCGGAACGACACCGAAAAAGAAATCAAACCGCGTAAACAGTGGCTTCTTGACAATATCAATCGCGGTGATTACACGATTGAATCTACCGTTTATGGGAAATTGCTCGGCAAAGATCTCTTCACGATTGTTCGAGAGATCCAAAACGACATTTCCCAAGACTCTCACGCCTCCCTTCCAATCTCCATGTCAGATGATCGCGCAGAAGGATATGTCCTTCGAATTACCGCGAATCCAAATCATTCATGTGATGACGATGCTTGGATTATTGAAACTTTTACGAATGCATTCATCCAAAAGTCCTCAAACCCATTAATGGATGTGGAATTATTGAAAACCTTCCTTCTCTTACGCAGAGAAACACCCACAAACAAATTACTCACGGATTTACCAAAATCAACGTTGTATCACAAGCGTAATCAAGCAATCCAATTGGTAAAAACCGTATTAAATTCAAACGAAGAGCTATCCGAAATTTTAAAAATTAAGGGAGCGCGCCTCTTTCCCGTAATTTTGAAGACGATTGAGGATAAAGTTACTGCATGTCGTTAAGGAGGATTTAGAATGAAACAACCCATTGATTCAATTACACAACAACAAGAACAAAATTCGTTAAATTTCTTGAAAGCATGGAAGCAACATTGTCAAGAGACGATGTTGCTGGATAGCAACACAATTCATAATAATAACGACTATGGAATAACCATTCAAAAGCTTAAACAAAATCAAGAAGAAAAACTTTCTGTCTTGTTTTCAGACGAGCCCTTAAAGCCTGGTCAAATCCGTCTTCTTTCAAGAACCCGCGAGACGCTCGAAGTACTTCTTCTTAAAAAGCAGGAAGAAAATTGGACTGTTATTCCATTATCTCCATTTGCCTATCCCGCAAGCGAGCTTGAAATCACCCTCCATAACGACATCCACAATCAGACTCCTATGCCGTTTGAACGCACAAGCCGCACATACTGTCTGTGGAGTTTTTTTGAATATCCAGAAGTATTACTTGAACAACGTTCATGGTTAACAGGTAACATCTCTTGTGATGAAATGAGGAATGTTCAAGAAGCACTTCTTCACTTCTATACTGGAGCGTCTTTGTCTAATGAAAATCTGGCCCGAATTGGAACGCCTATCCTACTTCCATTTGACGAACGCTTAGATTATGAGTCCTATCTTAGACAAACTGTAGAACAGGCTATTTCAAATGCACATCATTGTTTGTTTTCCGTCAAAACGCTAACGGCATTATTCCGCTACCTCCAAAAACAAACAGACTCCACTGCCTATGCTGCCGCAGATGAACAAACACATCGAACACCCGTCATCCATAACGATGCCGTTAAAAACCTCCTTTCATTAATTGGTCCTGGCACAGAAGATCTCGTATTTGAAAATGATGCCCCCATCCAAAAATTGGCATGGAATCTTCCAACGCCTATACCTTCATATTTAAATGACGCTTCAATTTATTTACTTGATTACAAGCATGAAATTCTCCTTGGTAGTTGCGAAATTAAAAATAGAGACACGAAGCGTCCCAAACTCGTATTTACCCCCTCCGAAGGACAGACTGCCGAACAAACAATCTGCGTAAAAGAATTCTGCCTCTACGTGGAGAACTAATATGACAGAAACAGGTAATTATTATATCCCCGATTTATTGGAGGAAAGTCCACCATCAATACGTTCTCAAATTGAGAACATTGATGTAGCGTATTACATGACCTATTTCCTTGATGAAACATTTCCACTCATTGATATCAGCGAATACCCAACAAATCAGCAGGCTCTTGAAATAACAGCTTTTATTCTCTTACTCCGCCATGCATGTAAGAGAATAATCCCTTGCATCAATGATCTTCCCCAATCTCTTCAAAACATACAGCCCTTGTTTGACTCGCCATTAACATTAGTGGACTGCTTAAATACTGACGGAATCGCACTTTGTGTCCCCCTACATAACACACAAAAAAACTGCCCCCGGCTCGGCATTCGTTATGGCATAACAGGAAAAGGCTCCTTCTGGCCGCAGAATTTAGGAGAAAAAGGCATCACAGGAAAATCGCACACGTTAGCCGACAATCTTATAGCACAACTCTTCAATAGTTCTGACGAACTCTCCACCGCAGAACGACTCCATCTTTTAAAAACCTACGTTATCACTGGTAATGTAGATCGTGATGATGTCATAACCACCATCGCGATAGGCAATAAATACCTTTTAAATGACGACTCTAAAATTTGGATCTGCCCCAAGGACAATGAGCGAGACCTTCTCGCTAAAAATGTCAAGCAAGTCATCGCTGTTCGTTCTATCCAAGAGGCATATGAACAACTTCGCGGAGCAACTCCGAGCCAAAAGCTTCTCCAGGCTATTGCAGACAATGATGTTTCGTCAGTACGTAATTTCGTAAAAAAAGTTAACATCACAAAAGAACTTTCCGACGCTATCAACGCGTCCATCAAACCTACCACATCCATGCCGATTAGAAGCCTCCTTTTTCATGCAGGATTTGAAGATGATTTACTTAACAAAGAATTACAAAAGCGTACACCAAATCTGCCCAAAAACTTTTTAAAACTTTTTTTGGAAAAATAAAAAGCAAAACACTTTTATGAGTGTCGTCCTATTCAACCCAACGAAACGAAAGAGGTTATTATGAAAAAAACATCCGAAACCATCAAAAGCACATTTGATGATCCCAATAAGCAATATCAGATTTCTGGAACAATTGTTTCTTACTACTTACAACAAGCAATGAAAAAACGTGATTTTCACATTTTTAAACAGTGGCTTGAACTTATTGGGAATAATCCAAATGCAATTAACCATGATGGTTATAGTATTTGGATGCTTTGGAATAAGGAAGTGCGTCAATCCAACCAAAGCCTTGACCAAGCTGAAAATGCACCTTTCACCAACCTTTTACGAAAACTCCGTGCCGATGACTGTGACTTTTTACTCAAGCTATATGCACGTGGAGGAGTTGCCCTCCTTCTTGAAATAGCGAAACAGAATTATTGTAACATCAATGCTCGCAATGCAATTGGACTGCGCGTACTCGACTACATCGCACTTCCCACCTTTCTCGGCAAAGTCTATGGAGAAGAAGTCAAATTGTGCTCCAACGAAGACGTTGCCCGTTTACGCGAAGCGGGCTTCCGGTTTGGATACAAACCCTTTGGAAAAGACACCATTTGGTGCAGAGCCCGTACTGAAGATACCGATGATCTCGCCCCGTACTGGAATGAGTGTGTTCAAGATGCATTAGAACTCGGCATTCCAGAAGAAACCACGTTTGCTGTTGTGGGCCACGAGGACGAGGAACTTTTCATAAACTTTCTCCTCCAGTATATTCCAGAAGAAATTGACTATGGCGAAAACTTTGAGGGCTACTACGACAACTACTTATGTGATGTCGCTAACGGAGTTTATGCATGGGGCTCTGAACCCATCTCCCTTAAGCGACTTCAAATTGGAAACGCATTACTGCAAAAAGCTCATAATCCAAATTCCCCCAATAACTCTTAAGATGGGTTCGGGCTTCAAATAGTTTACGCGAGTTCTACAAGATTGGTTAGTGAATAAATCATCAGTGCTAGCGAAAGATCCTTTACGCCGATTCGAAATTCGTAGCATTATCACCTTCCTCATCAACTTGCGCGTAAATCATAAAACCCCTCAACGTTACACCATAGACGTTCGTCTAATTTGTAGCAAGAGGGGTTTATTTATTCAATTCACAAATGTCTTAAATCGCACAACAACGTCTTATCCCCTCTCCATCCTAAACCACAATTCCTCTTAAATAAAATAACAAAATTAAGCACCACCCGATTGTGTGATGCCTAATCCTTACAAGGTGATGGGGCGCTGGCGAATTCGCGTTTGCCGACTTTGAGGAGTGGTGGAAAAGCCTTCGCGAAGGATGGGGGAAAGAACCTGATTTAGATGTTGATTCTCATGTGATGGTATGGGAACATCCAATAGATGAACGCTTTGTGATTTTCCCTGATGAGGAAAATTTTCATGAGCGTCAGTACATTGTGATGTTTACATTTGAAGAGTGTGAGTTTGATTTTGTCTTTAAGCCGAATAGAGGTCTCTTAGATGAGATAGACCTTTATTTGTTTAGGGGTGAATTGCCTCCATATACACCCAAAGAACATCCGAATTTCCCCAAATATTCAGAAGGTGTGACGGATGGTAAGAGTGTTAAAAAAGTAGAGACGAGTCTTTCTCCTGTCAAAAAAGAGCCTACGCCAACGCTTGAACTACCTAAGGTCTCGGAGAATGATTTAGCGCCTAAAGTGGATGACTCACATAAGCGTGGAGTAGAGACGCAAGAGAAATCTGTAATTCGAAGTGAGGTCGGCAAGGCATGTTGGGATGGTACGATTGGTGAATTGCTTGCACTGAATCGTGGTGCGTTTAAGAGAATTGTTAAGGAAAATTTTGCGAAGTATATCCGGAAGGAGATGAGTTATTCGGAAGCGCGTTCGTGGTGGGATTGCTTTAAAACATTGAAGTGGCATGTCTTCAATAAGTTTGGCGAAAGAGATTTGGCGAAATGGAAGAAGTTGAGAATCTCTTTCGAAATGGTATTACCCAATCAACAACGTACAGATGTGCTTATCTTTACGGAAAGGATGATTTTTGTTTTAGAGTTTAAGCGGAAGTCAAAAGCATATTTCGGCCATTTAAGAGAAGTGAAGGCATATTGTGACAAGATTGAAAAGTGGTCAGAAGTTTGTAAAGGGCGTGAAGTGCGTGGCATTGTGGTCTACACACGCATGAAGGAGCATTGCTTACATTTGTGGGGGCGCACGCGCATGTGCGCATCACATTAATTGAAAAAACAACTTCTCCACCTTCAGCCCAGTCCCGACCCTAAACGCTAATTGCTTTTAACCCCATCAATTCAGATGGGGTTCCTTTTCAATGGCCATTTAACAATAAAATCTTATCTTTTTTGTTGCATTTTAGATTTTACTTTGTTATTATTATGCCGTTTCAAACATTCTCCTACACAGACACACAACCCCACCCCGCCACGAACATTGTTCGGGCGGGTTTTTCTTTCGGTTCTGAGGATGTGAATTAGGACAAGAGGTCTTCGATTTCTGCCATGGTCAGTGTGGAGACGATGGAGGCGTCGGTGGCATTGACGGTAGCTTCGATGAGGGCCTGCTTTTTACGTTGCATCTCAAGCACTTTTTCTTCAATGGTGTCTTGGGCAATGAGTTTGATGGCTTGTACGGTTCGTTTTTGTCCAATACGATGCGCTCGGTCGGTGGCTTGTTCTTCTGCGGCAGGGTTCCACCACGGATCAAAGTGCACAACTATGTCGGCGCCCGTCAAATTTAAGCCTGTGCCTCCCGCTTTCAATGAGATTAGGAAGACGGAGATGGTGGTGTCTTGGTTGAAGCGCGCACATTCGTCTAACCGATTTCTTGTTGAGCCGTCTAAGTAGCAGAAGCGAATCTCTTCTTCGGTTAGGCGCGCAGCAATCCGTTTGAGCATTGAGGTGAATTGGGAGAAGATGAGCATTCGGTGGCCACCTGAACGCGCTTCTGCGAGTAATTCCATCAAGGTGTTTAGTTTGGCCGAGGTTTCTTCGCCATCGGCCACTTTGTAGTCTGGCATGAGGCAGGCATCGCAACAAATTTGACGCAATCGCATGAGGTCTGCCAAGACTTCGAAGCGTGACTTTTCAAATCCTTTTTCTTTCACAAGGTTACGCATACGGGTGCGGACGTGTTCACGAATGCGGTCGTAGGCATTCCGCTGGGCTGGCGTTAACTCGCAATACATCACGGTGCGGATCTTATCGGGCAAGTCTGGCGCCACTTCTTTTTTCACACGACGAAGTAAGAAGGGGTGGAGTTTTTTTCGCAGTTGGTCTTGTGCAAGCTCGGCGGCTCGTCCTCCTAATGCCACGGCATCTTCGTAACGCAGTTTAAAGGCATCATATTTCCCGAGGTAATCTGGCATGAGGAAGTCCATGATGCTCCAGAGGTCTGAAACACCATTTTCAATCGGTGTACCGGAGAGGACCAGACGCGTATCGGAGCGCAACTGTTTGACGGCTTGCGCATTCTGCGTTCGCTGATTTTTAATTGCTTGCGCTTCGTCTAATACAACAGCGGAATAGGCACATTTTGCGTGGAATTCGGTGTCTCTGCGAATTAAGGCATAACTTGTTATGACCAAGTCGCTCTCGGGTACTTTTTTAAATTTATTGAAGCGTTCGGGGCCAGATAAGACTAAGCAACGTAACCAAGGCACAAATTTCAGTGCTTCACGTCGCCAGTTTTCGACCAAAGAGGTCGGGCAGATAATCAATGCGGGGGCGCGTCTGGCTTCTTCTCGATAGCGTGGTAATTGTAGCCAGGTCAACGTTTGAAGGGTTTTACCTAAGCCCATCTCGTCGGCAAGAATGCCACAAAATCCGCAGGTTTCCAAAAAGCGCAACCAATAGACGCCTTCTTTTTGATAAGGACGCAAGGTTTCTTCAAGGCGACCTAAGGGAACGGGTTCTGGTTTTTCTTCACGATTTTGGGCGGCAGCCCGTTTACGCCAGTCTGGGTGTGTTTCAAAATCAATCCCATCCAAGCTCGCAAGAACCGCCTCTACAAATGGCACGTGTACTGCTTCTAAGCAAGAACTGCCGGGCGTTTTCCCTGCCGTAGCATGGCACGAAGCGAGGGTCTTTCGTAGGGTTCGCAATGCATTGATATCAATTAAT
Source organism: Candidatus Spyradenecus sp. (assembly GCA_045605345.1). Taxonomy (GTDB): domain Bacteria; phylum Verrucomicrobiota; class Kiritimatiellia; order RFP12; family DVOR01; genus Spyradenecus. The sequence goes on along the minus strand of JAZUPT010000010.1, from coordinate 50,629 downwards.
GCAAGTGCACCCTCTTTTTCAATATACGCATTCCCATGCGCTAAGGCGCGTTCTATCTCTGCGGCGCTGACGGAGAGTTTGCCTTGGGGGGCCTCGTAAACGGTGGTTAATTCAAAAGAGGTACCTGTCGCAGAGGGTTTCACGGAGACCACGGGGACAATCATTTCTGCTTGTTCAAAGCAGTCATTGATGGCTCCAGATAAAATCACACGCCACCCCACACGGCGAACGGCGGGAATGTGTTCTCCCAAAAGATTGCGAATGGCTCGTGTACCGCTTATGGTCCCTAAGTGTTTGCCATCGGAGCCATAAAAGCCCATCGCTTGGGTGTATTCCAAGGCGGCGCGCTCTGCTTCACGATTGCGGACGTAGCAATGATAGAAGTCGTCTGGATCGGGTTGGGAGACCTCGTCTTTTGACCCAACGGTTACATAGTTATTTCCATAACAGGCTTTTAGGCGCGCTGTTACGTAATTCTCATCACCATCAAGTTCTAATACAAATCGTGGTTCGCCCGGGGTCGTTGTGAAAAGTTCAAAGGGGACACTTTCTTCATCCAATGGTAATGCCGCCGTCATCTGCGGCAATTCATTACGATAAAAGTGTACTAATGCTCCACGAGAGACTTGTACAGGTTCGCAATAGACTGCTTGATAGGGTAAAGGCAAGGTGCTCGCCACTGGGTGCGCATCGGCGCCCTCAATTAAAAATCCTTGCGTACCATGCACCAATAAAACGCCTGCTTGTGGTGCACCAATTGAGACGATTAGCGAATCGGTCTCCAGGTTTGGACGCAAGCGAATCGGCGTTTGTACAGGTTCTTTACACATTCGAATTTGTTTACGCTCCGTGGCGAACCCTACCCAACTCTTTGCGGCGCATCGAATGATTGAGAGGGTGTCTGCCTGCGAGAGGTCAATGGTATCTGTGAATGCTCCCTCAGTAATATCCTCAAAGATACCAATTAAATCCTCATCGCCCTCGGAGAAGGCGTAACGCTCCTTCGGCAGCTCTTGCGGTTTCCACGCCTTCCCTGCCACATAGATGCGAATACCAATGCGCACCGTGCCATTGTAAAAGGCCTCACGCAACGATTGTAACGAAGGAAGAAAGACGCGTAACAATGCAGGACGGCCACGAGGGTCTCGCTGGATCAAATCTTTCGCTTGTGACAAACGCGCCATCCGTGAACGTTCTTCGGCGTATTGTTGGCGACGGGATTCACTTCCATAAAGATGCATCACCGCGAGCATCCCCGCCACGATGTGTTCACATAAGAGCCCTCGATCCCGTGAATCCGAACAGAGACACTTCCCCTCAGCGAGCCCATTGGGAAGCATTTTAAATGTAATTGGCAATTTTACATGGTTGCCCGCAACAGTTGCTTGGCCATTTGGATAAGCAAAACTTACTTGTGAGACTGCCCCCGACTTGAGTAAGCGCGTCGCACGGACCAAGGTCGTGGCATCAGCCCACTTTTCAATTTGGGCTAATGAAGGGGCGCGCTCAGCAGAAAAGGTTACCGACTCTGCCGAACCTCGCTGCTGATCCACCCATGCCAGCGCAACGGCTATCGCGTGTGCACACATTCCATTTTTTTGCGCGGCGGCACAAACACACTGCACCTTAGGACGGCCCTCTGTTAATGTAATACGCGGCACGATACGCGCGGCGCCAATCTTCAATGAGGCGGCAATCGTAGAACCGCTACTTTGCACCTTCCCCTGCAATGCGCCAGAAGTGTACAGCCGACGCCCTTGTTCAGCCATTTCCAAGTTTGCCCACGTGGCAATTTGTTCGCGCGTCAATCTCATAAATCTAAAAAAACTTCTTAGCGTATTTCAGGGGCGTCTCAATGCACCGCTTATCTAACCGCAAGCATAACAAAAATAGTATGATTTCTCAACATCATCCCTCGCATGATAGACCGTTTTAGCACACGAAGCCCCCATTTTCATTTCCCAAACCTAAAAATAAAAGTAGTATCTTTTTTCTTTTTATGGTATGCTAACCGCATCAACCTTGAAAGGAGTTTGAATTATGAGCGGCATTTTTAAAGCCTATGACATTCGTGGTATCTATGGTGAGGACTTGACTGAAGCGATTGCCTATGACATTGGCAAGGCCTATGTTACGTTTACGCAAGCAAAGAAAGTGGTGATCGGCCGTGACTGCCGTCCGCACTCCATTCCTTTGCAGGAAGCATTGACGCGTGGCATTACCGAAATGGGCGCTGACGTTGTGGATATCGGCGAATGCTCCACCCCGATGAATTACTTTGCAAACGGCACGTTGAAGGCGGAAGGTTCGATTATGATTACGGCCTCCCACAATCCTGCCGAATGGAACGGATTTAAGCTCTGCCGTGCTGAAGCAGTGCCGATTTCTGGCGTGACCGGTATTGAAGACATTGAAGCAATTGTCAAGGCTCAGGCATTCAAGCCTGTGGCAGATACGACTGGCACTGTCAGCACCTATGACATCCTTCCTGAATATCGCGAACACATTCGCCCCTTCATGAACTTTGCTCGTCGTCCGAAGTTGGCCATTGACTACGCCAACGGCATGGGCATTCCCGAAGCAAAGACCTTTGAAGATGCAATCGACCAGACCCGCCTCTTCGGTGATATCGATGGCAGCTTCCCCAACCATGAAGCGAACCCCCTGCATCACGCCACCTTGGCTGACCTGCAGAAGGAAGTCCGCGCAGGCAAGTATGACTTCGGTGTTGCTTTCGACGGTGACGCAGACCGCGCAGGCTTCATCGATGAAAAGGGTGACATCATCCCGATGGACCTCATCACCGCACTCATCGCTCAGGACGTGCTGAGCCGCGAAAAGGGCGTTATCTTCTACGATCTGCGTTCGAGCCGCGTCGTTAAGGAAGTGATTGAAGCAGCAGGTGGCGTGCCGATGATGAGCCGCGTGGGCCATGCCTTCATTAAGGCACAGATGCGCGAACACAAGGCTATCTTCGCAGGCGAACTCTCTGGTCACTACTACTTCCGCGACAACTTTGTGGCAGAATCCTCCTCGATGGCAGTGATTGCACTCTGCAACATCGTGACCAATTCGGACAAGCCCCTCTCTGAACTCATCGCACCGCTGCGCAAGTATGCCTGCTCTGGCGAAATCAACACCAAGGTTTCCCGTGACCCGAAGGAAATCCTCGCCGAAATCAAGGAAAAGTATGCCGATGGCAATGTCTTTGAATTGGACGGCGTGAGCGTGGATTATCCCACTTGGTGGTTGAATGTGCGCTGCTCCAACACCGAACCGCTCGTGCGTCTCAACCTCGAAAGCACCAAGAGCACCGAGGAAATGGAAGCCAAGCGCGATGAAGTGCTTGCCTTGATTCGCAAGTAATCTTCTCTACTACGGGCCAGATGTTGAAGCATCTGGCCCGTATCTATTTTCTAAATTCAAGTTGTGAGAAACTCCAATGATTAACGAACCTGTCTACAACGAATTAATTGAAAAGTATAAGGCGCATTATGGGAAAGCGCCTGAAGTCGTTTCCTACGCACCTGGTCGTATTGAAGTTTTGGGTAACCACACCGACTACAACGAAGGTTATGTCTTCTCTGCCGCCATCAACTACGGTACCTTCTTTGCAATTTCTCGTAATGATGCTGGCGTCAATCGTATTGTGGCAGGCGACTTGATGCATGAAGTCACCTTCCCCTTGACGGGCGCCACTCCGGTGAAGGAAGATACGTGGGCAAACTACGTGATTGGCACCGTGGCGGGTTTGAATCAAATTAAGCAGCAGGACACGGGTTTTGACGCGATGTTTTTGGGTAATGTCCCGATGGGCTTCGGTCTCTCCTCCTCTGCCGCACTTGAAATGTGCACCGCGAAAGCCGTTTGCCAACTCTACACGATTACGGCTGATAACGTCACCTTGGCAAAGGTTGGCCAGGCTGCAGAACGCGACTACGCAGGTTGCCCATGTGGTCTTTTGGACCAAATCTCCTCACTTTGTGGTGTGGAAGGCATGCTCGTAAAGACGGACTTCCGTTCGCTTGACGTTGAAACCGTCGATATGGGCCCAAGCGTCTGCTTCTTAATGTGCAATCCTCACGCCAAGCATGCGCTCGTGGATGGTCAGTATGCCACCCGCCGTCAGGCTTGCGAAGATGCCGCCGCCTACTTCGCTAAAGTACTCCCCCACCCCGTGGCCGCACTCCGTGATGTCACGATGGCAGAATGGGAAGCCAACAAGGATGGCCTGGATCCAATCGTTGCCAACCGCGCAGCACACCCGATTGGCGAAGATGAACGCGTTCTCCTCGGGGCTCAGCTCTTGGAAAAGGGCGACCTTGAAGGTTTCGGCAAGTTGCTCTTCGACTCCCATGAAAGTTCTCGCACGATGTTTGAAAACTCCTGCGAAGAATTGGATAACGTGGTGGCCGTAGCCAAGACCGTCCCGGGTGTCTTGGGTGCTCGCCTCTCTGGTGGCGGCTTCGGTGGCTCTGCAGTGGTATTGGTCAAGACCGAAGCAGCCGAAAGCGCTGCGAAGGCAATTGCCGAACAGTACAAGGCAAAGACCAATAAGGACTGCGAAGTCTCGATGATTCAGCCCTCCATTGGCGCCTCAATCGTTTATACCGCGTAATGCTTATTCGGTAACGACAAATAATAAATCGCCTTGAGGATTCTCAAGGCGATTTCTATTTTTACAAATGATCAGCTCACTTGGCTTTTAACGTCATTTGGCTTTTAAAATGCCTCTTCCTCACGAAGGTAAGGATTATGCTTCACTTCCCATGCCATTGTAGAAGCCTCTTCATGACCAGGAAGAATGGTTGTTTCAGGCGGAAGGGTCTCCGCCAACATCTTTAATGACGCATTCAACTTTAAGAATGAACCACCCGGCAAGTCGGTACGTCCAATCGACGCCTTAAACAACGTATCACCCGTGAAGCACAATGAAACACCATCTTCGCGTTCAAACCAAATGCACTGACCGCCAGGCGTATGCCCCGGCGTGTGCAAGAGGCGAGCGGTAAGTCCGCCGCATGTGTAGGTTTCTCCAGCGGCCACCAAGGTGGCGGGACGTTTTTGATGCATATAGAAGGGCGGATACTGGTTGAAGTTGTGCGTAAATGCCCACTCAATATCCTCTTCTCGCATAACTACTGGCAACTCGGGCCACTGCTTAAGTAATGCATCCAACGCGCCTAAGTGGTCAAAGTGTCCATGGGTCAACACAATGGCAACAGGTGTCAAATGGCGATTTTCCAATTCCGCAATGATGTTTTCGGCATCGGTGCCCGGATCAATAATCCAAGCGTTTGAATCTTTCCACACAAGATAACAATTTTCACCCAAGGGACCCGTTACAATCGGATAAAACTCAAGCATCTTCTTTTCCTTTCAAAGAGTGATTACGAACCTGAAAAGCGTCGCGCAGCGAGTAGCGCACCAATAAAACAACTGCAGAAAAAGAGCACGACCCATTTGCACCCGCTCTCATACATGGCCAAACAGCAAACGCACTGCAATGGAATTAGAAAGCGAATAAGTCCTGCCACTAATTCGGGTACACGAAGCGAACGGAATAAAAACGCGGCCAATCCTATGGCAACCACAATCGGCGGCCACCAGATGCCTCGATCAAACCACAGGAAAAGTGGTACTAACAAAAGGCACATTAAGGGTGCAAGAAAGCGCACCTTTCCCGTCTTTGCACCAGGAACCGCTTCATTTTTAGCAATCACAGAGACCAACACAATGTAACCCGTGAAAAACAACATCACCCACAAAAACAGCGCAACAACGGGCGTCTCTCCCATGGGCCAACTTGTCGCTGCGCCCAAATAGATATTCATCCCGCGACAACACCCCATTGTGATGACACCGACCCACGCGATATGTTTTGCCAACACATTGTAAAAAAGAATCAAGCCCAATAAAACAAGCGCAACGGAAAATCCATTCCATGCCAAAAGTAAACCGATGCCTGCGAGCCCTACTCCCACAAGAAAGACCAACATCCGAGAGACGCGTCCAGAAGGAATCGGGCGCGAGGGGCGTTCTTTGGCATCAATTGATGCATCAAAGACATCATTCCACAAAAGACCTGCGGCATAAAAACAGAGCGAGGCCACCATCGAACAAATTGGAATGCCGCCTCGCATCCCAGAAAGCATCCACCCGACAAGAACATCACCAGGCACCGTGAAGAGATTGGGCAACCGTAAGAGTTCGGCCCACGTGTGCCAATGGCTACACCTTTTCTTCAAGGAGGAATGTTGCTTCACGTCAAAATTTCTTGAAAAATGACAATCTACATTAAAATACCCCAGGCCATTAGCCTTGGGGTATTTCTAATCAACACGCGATTACCAAACGATTTCGCGAGATTCAAATACAGGTCCATCCACGCAAACACGCGCCAAAACCTCATCGCCTGTGCCATCCTTGCGAATCTTTTGGACACAGGCCAAGCAAGCACCCACGCCGCACACCATGTGTTTATCCAAGGAGAGCCAGCCCTTAATGCCATGCGCGATGGCGCGTTCGCCCACGGCGCGCAACATCCCATCAGGGCCGCAAGCATACAACTCTGCCGCAGGATTTGCATTCAATGCTTCATCGAGGGGCAACGTCACCAAACCCTCTTGACCCAAAGAGCCATCTTGTGTGGCAATGCGAACTTCCCAGCCAATCGTCTTGAAACGTTCCGTCTCTAAGATATCTGCGGCAGTACGTCCACCCACAAAGAGGATGCCCTTCTGCGGCAATCGCGTTGCCAAAAACCACAACGGCGCAACACCATAACCGCCTCCCACCAAATAAGGCGTGCCAGTGGGGGTTAACGGGAAGGGCTTTCCAATCGGACCAAGGATATTGAGCTGCGTACCAACCGTCAACTTCGCAAGATGCTGCGTGCCATAGCCCACCACTTTATAGAGTACATACAGTTTGCCCGTGGCAGGATCTGCATCATAGATGCTAAATGGACGACGCAGACGCGACACCTCTAAGGTCGGAATCTGCACATGGACAAACTGACCAGGTTGTGCGACCGTCGCAATCTCCGGTGCATCGAAGGTCAACACACTATAGCCCTGTGCAAGGGGACGGATATCAATCAATTTCGCAATCGTGTCTTGCATAATCATCTCACTCCTGAATATCAGAGGTCTTTTTTGTTGCGTCCTGTTGATTCTTAATCACTCCAGCAGGCGAAATCCCACGCTCCAACGCAAGATAACGCGGTTCGGACTGGATTACTCGGATAATTTGATTCACGGTGGAGGCGGCATTCATCTGCCCCTGTTTCGTCAGATTTGACTTCAACGTCTCAAGTTTTGAGAGATAATTGCGATACACTTTACGTTTTTCCGCATCGCAAGAATCCGTCACCGCGCGACGTTGTAAAAGGAAGGTTTCTTGGAGTTGGTGAAGTTCTTCTGGGAATTCAATCAAATCCTCCGAGCGCAACTGCATTCCCTCTTCAAATCGTGCCAACTCTGCAGAGGCGGCCTCCCAAGCATTAAAGTTGCCAGACTGACGGAAGGTTTCCATCAACGTGCGCAGTGCTGCCACATACTGTTGCGGCCAATCGCCCAACGCCTCCATGGACTTCCGATCAAGATGATCTAATTCCACGCGCAACGCATCACGAATATTCGCTAACATTTCCAGGTCTGGAGCAGAGGGCACCGTTGACATTGTCGCACCAGGAAGCGCAATCGCGCCCCCTACGCCTGCAGACTTCGCCAAAATGGCTTCACTTTCCGAGATAATCGGAATCGATTTCACGCGTTGGAGTTCCGCACTGATGCGACCTGCCACTTCCATTTCACCCTTCTGTGTATATCCCTTACGCAGGTCATCTAACACAGCAGTATACTTTTTAGCGGTGGCAATAATTTGGCGTGCAGAAATGGTCGTCTGCTCTTCGCGAATCTGCATCATTGTCCGTTTGAGTAGCGCCAATTCTTCAATGTCGCTCTCACGAGGTTCACCGAGCAAATTCGACTGAACATACTCCTCTAATGCCTTATCAACAGAAATAACGCCTTCGTAATTTCCTTCACGCTGTACCGTTCGGCGCAGTTCGGCGAGGCTTTGGCGATATTGCAACAACAATTGCGATTCTTGTTGGCGACGGCGCAATATGAATTCATTTAACGTTGTTTCAAACGCAACGCGTTTCTCTTCTGCTCCCACAGGAAGAAGTTCGCGCGGATGCGTTACCACCTGTGACTTCTCTACAAATGGAAAATATGTATCAATCGTTGCGCCTTCATTACAAAAAGCGATGTACTTGTTGTAGAGATGCGAAAGCCCAGGAATCGCAACCAATGCGCGCGCTGGCATGTAGAACACGCGTAAGACTGGACCAAAGGGTTCCTGGGACATGCCACCGATCAACGGCAGTGAGAACAGATAAAGAAGTGAAGCGATGCCGCCGAAAATCCACCAATACTTGCGACGCTGGCGATGTGTATGAGAAAGAAGCAACGCATTCACATCTTGGAATTCTGGCACGTTGCTATACTTTGTGGCCAATTTACAAGAAAGCTTCTTCGCCGTTAACCAATCGTGACTGCGTACACAGGTACGAATTCGCGATAAATCTCTCCGCAAGATCTTATCTGGAATCTCACGCAACTCCTCTTCATAAACCGAGGCATCTTCATTCAACAAGCGAAACTCTTCAATGAATGCTTGCGCGCGTTCATAATTTTCGGCCTTTAGTTCATTAGGAATCAACGTCGCCAAACGGTTACGACGCGCCACGCGCCGTTCGGCCTCTTCCACGCGTTCACGTGCTTCCATCAACATCTTACGACCGCTCGGTCCCGCAGGTTCAAACCCATGGAGACGTCCAGCAATCGAAGCGATACGTTCAAAATGGCGCTCTTCCCATGCGGTTTCAATCATCTTACGAATGGTTGCCACATGTTCATACATTCTGCAGTCAGCACCACACGCAGGACAATACTGTTGGCCAACGAAGATTTCAGCGCCACACTCACGGCACTGTTCACTACCATCCCAACCGCACTCTGCACAGAACTTCGTGCTAATCGGATTCACCGCATCGCACCATTTGCATCGCCAAGACGTCTTAATCGTTGGGGCGACCGTGCGGCCATGGCTAGCAGCTTCTGATAATGCACGCACAAAATCCTGAGCCGAGCGGTAGCGCTGTTCACGCTCAGTCTCCATGCTACGACGCAAGACTTCACGCAGAAATACCGGCACATCTTGTTCACGATAATAGCGCGGATTACGCCCCGTCAACAAAAAGTAAAAGACGGCTCCGAGCGAATAGACATCAGCTCGCACGTCACTCACGGACGCATCTTGTTCCAACTCCGGAGCAGAATAACCAAGACTAATTAACTTTTCACCCGGCGCAGTCAAATCTTCCATGCGCGTAACGCCAGTTTGGGGCGTAATTCGGGCAAGTCCAAAGTCTACGAGCTTGGGCTCTTGGGTCGGATCTAAAAGGATATTGGCGGGTTTTAAATCGCGATGAATCACACCACAACTGTGTGCATAGACAATGGTGCGCGCAATTTTAAGAATCATTGTCACCGCTTCTTCGGCGGTCATTGGGCCATTTCGCGAAATGAAATGTTCCAGCGTCATATTCGGTGGTGGCGCCGCATTACCCTCATCTTGGCGCACCACCTCTGTTTGTGCAGGACCTGAGACGTATTCCATTACGATATACGGCCCTAAGACATCTTCACCTAATGCGTAAATGTGCACAATGTACGCATGGTTTAATGCTGCCACAGCACGCGCTTCATGCAAGAATCTCGTACGTAAGACGGGATCCGCAAGTGCCTTATCATTCAATCGTTTGATGGCGACATAACGTCCTAAACGACGATCTTTCGCCAAATAGACGACTCCCATTCCGCCATCGCCAATCTTTCCGCAGATGGCATAATCATCCGAAGGACTACCCGTAAATGCTGGCGGTTCAACATTACCACCTGCATCAGGCTTTATCACAACCGTTTTATCCGTACCACTCTCCGTAGCGCGGCTTATTTCAGTTTTTGGAATTGTTGAAGTTGTCTCTTCCATAACTCCACCTCCAACTGTAGATCAAGGTTGCCGTTGAAACGTTGTCGGATCCTGAGGAATAATATCAAAATTGGGCTTCCAATGAGGAGACGCCGAGTAAAATGCCATTGGGGTGTCGTGCGTAATTGCCTCAATAACCGTCTCCGAGAAGCCATCTTGACGAAGACGATTAACGACTTTAATCAACGACAAGGGGTCACTGATTCCCCAGTCCGCCGAACCATTCACAATCACTCGCTCATGGCCATGTTCACGAATCATTGCGCTAACGCGTTCTGGAGAAAGCTTCGAATACGGATAAACCGTCATGCCTGCATAGCACCCACTCTCAAGTGCCAAGGCAATGGTCTCCTCCACGTTATGGTCAATATCAATACGTTCCGGCGTTAAGCCTTCACCCTTGATAATTTCCAAGACGCGCTTGATTCCCTTTAACTTGTTAAAGTGTGGCAAGTGAAGCACAATGGGCATCTTACGCTCTTCTGCCATGCGCAATTGTCGCACAAGCGCATGCTCTTCATTTGGCGTAATATTGTTGAAGCCAATCTCACCCAGTGCTACACAACGCGGATGGTCTAAGTATTCACCCATCCCGTCAATCACTTCGTCGGCGAGTTTGCGATCTTCGGCTTCTTTGGGATTCATCCCAATTGCGCTCCAGTGGTCAACGCCAAAGCGAGCTGCACGGGTATGTTCAAATTCAAGCGACAAACGGAAATAGTCAAAGAACGTCCCAGCATAACGACGATTTGCGCCTTGCCAAAAAGAGGGTTCAACGCATACTCGAATCCCATTTTCACGCATGGCCATGTATTCATCGGTCGTACGCGAAATCATGTGAATGTGCGGTTCAATGATCGGCTTCATTTGAACAACTCCTTAAAAAATCAAGCCTAACATCCTAAGCGTTTTGGATTCAATAGAGATTATTGAGCCTTGTAGGGATTACGGACGCCATACTTCTCAGAGAACGCTTCCATTCGCTTTAAAAGAGCCGCAGATGGATTTTCTGCATATTCAGCCAAGAGGTCGAACATTGCACGTTCTGCCCAAAGCTTTCGCAAGTTCAACGAGGTGCGCGTGGCGCGTTCCAAGGAAAACGTAAACACCGCATCATAGGGTGCACCCGAGGACAGCCCCTTCAATTGGCACGTCAAAACCTTTACGCCGCGAGGCACGCGACCATACACAGTTAAGGCGCGATCGGCATACAAATTGGTCAATTTTTTCGGATGGATTTCACCCCCGCTCTGCGCAGTGAACACAATAGACAAATCCTTCATCACCGGATTACGAATCGATTCGAACACCGGCACCAATTCAGATTCAATTGCCTTCACATCACCAGAGGCAGATGTGTTTTCACCGCGATTGGCATAACACAGCATGTCCAAGAAATAGGGATGTACTTGTTTAATACCAAAGGTATAAACCGAAATTGCACCTTTGTTCATGCGGGAGAATTCACCGATGATTCGGGTTGTTTCCGTCATGCCTACCGTAGGCTCACCATCGGTAACCACCACGGCAATCAACGGACGATTCGGGTCACGCTTCAACGTGAGCAAATCCTGCAACAACAAAAAGAGGTCGGTATTTCCCCGTGCACGGAGCGAATCCACGAAAATCTCAGCCTTCTGACGTGTTTGAGGATCAAAGGTCATCCACGAGCCCGAAGGAGTCAACGTAACATCACGAAAGGCAAAGATATTGAAGCGATCCCCTACGCGAAGGGTACGGAATAAGGCCGCTTTCATTGCTTCCTTGCTTCGTGCCAAACGGCGAGAACCGATTGAACCTGAAATATCCTGAATGAAAATTACATCTTTACCCATAATTGGCAAAGGACTCTCGGGACGACGAATAATTGCCAAACGGAAATAGGTATTATCCGGATCAGCAGGCGCTTCGTATGAAGTCAATGCTAATGACAGGCGATTATCAATCGCTTCAAATTGTGGGAATGATGAGATTTCACCTGCCTTGGCCGATGCCACCGCAGTCTCAGTCATCGCCTCCACGGCAGCGTCAACCGCCGACTCTGTTGCGGACACAGCCTCTTCTACGGTCGGCAAGGGTGCAGTTTCTGCGGCCAACAAATCTGCCAAAGATTCAGCTGGCAATGGCTCTTGAATTGGAGGCAAAGAGGGCAAACTGCCCATCGCCCCCAAAGACATCATTTCGCCAATCTCAACCGAAGACGACAAGTCTGGCGCATCTGGAACGCGAGAAATGGCCTCATCAATCACCCATTTGGGGTCCGGATTCGTCATTTTTGTAAAATCCGTTTCCGGAATGGCGGCCACGTCCTGGCGTACCAACGTTTCGGTAAAGGGAACATCAGGGGCATCTGGCGGCACAAACTGTGGGTTATCCACCGCCAAATCAGCCTTGGGAATCGTAGGCAATGTGGGCAACGGAATTGCCACATCCCGCACCTTTTCGGGGAGAGCCTCTGCCGCCATTTCTGCTTCTACCGCCATATCTGGCATCTGCATTGCTTCTGCTTGCAATAGTTCCGTCTTTTGCAAAAACGTCTCAATATGCACGGGAGGCAATGTTTCAGGCGTAATATGAGCACGCTTTTCGGGTGTCGCCATCGTACGCATGCCCATATCCTTGCAGAAATAGACCGCCGCAAAATGGAGAGCCACCGAAAAGACAATCGAAAAGATCAACACAAAGGAGTGTTGCCCAAGTGAAAGCCCGTTATCTGTTTTCGAATTTGTCATTGAATCTCGTCTCGGCTTTAACGACCACAGCAGTTCTTGTACTTCTTTCCAGAACCGCACGGACACGGATCATTACGACCCGTTTTCGGCAGACCAGAACGCACCGGAATCGGCTGTGGACGATTATTCATTGCCTCTAAAAGTGATTCCAAAGAACCATTTCCTTGCGGAGCTTCGGGTTCTTCTTCAGCTTCAGGTTCGGGTTCTGCAAGGCCTGGCGCCGTTACGGTAAACGAACCTGCAAAGCTTCCCGAAACCGTTTCCTGTGCAGGTTCAGGCATTGCACGACCCGCAGCTGCCGTCAAATCACCTAAATCACGGTGTTGCGTTTGAGCACGGCGAGCCATCCGTTCACGCATTGCGATGTACGCTTCCACATTCGTGGTCGTGGTGAATGCCGCACGCACAATGCCAGCTTTAATTGTACCCATCAACTCGGTGAACATTTCAAACGCTTCACGCTTGTATTCGACCAAGGGATCACGTTGACCATAGCCGCGCAAGCCCACACTACGGCGCAAGTCATCCATTGCGGCGAGGAACTTCTGCCACTCCTCGTCAATTGCCGTCAAGCACACCATGCGTTCCAACATAGGCAAAGCTTCAGGAATTTCACCTGCGCACTTAGCCATGTAGGCTTCTTCCACACGTGCATACAAGGCCTTTGCGGCTTCTTCTGGCTTACCTGCCCACTGCTTGCACTCTTCCTCCGTGCAAAGTACAGGGAAATGTGCCATCCATTCTACCAAAGCCATCGGATCAGAATCCTTCGGCCCAGGCAAGAGTGCCATACAACGATCCGTAATCAAATCATTAAAGACGTCCAAAATACGTTCATGTGCGGCGCCAGACTGCATCAAGATTTCCTGACGCAATCCATAGATAATCGCACGTTGCTTATTCATCACGTCATCATACTGAAGCGTACGCTTACGGATGGAGAAGTTTTGTTCTTCCACCTTACGCTGCGCACGTTCAACCGTACGATTCAACCAACTATGCTCAATCGCTTCACCTTCCTGCAAGCCAAGGCGCGTCATCATACCCGCCAAGCGGTCACTACCGAACAGACGCATCAAATTGTCTTCCAACGAGAGATAAAAACGGCTCGCACCCGGGTCGCCCTGACGAGAGCAACGTCCGCGTAACTGACGGTCAATACGACGCGACTCATGACGTTCCGATGCAATCACATACAGACCGCACGGACGTTCTTCCAACAAGTGACGTAGCGTACGACGTTCACCCTTCGGCACGGAGTCCAATGTCAGATACTTGTCCTTAATCTGTTCATCATCCATCCACACCACGCCAGGCCCCAGCTTAATATCGGTACCACGACCTGCCATGTTCGTCGCAATGGTCACGGCACCAGGCTGACCTGCAAGCGCCACAATTTCTGCTTCCTTCGCGTGATTCTTCGCGTTCAACACATTGTGCGGAATTCCCGCCATGCGCAACATACGGCTAAGAATCTCCGAGGTGTCCACCGTGACCGTACCCAACAACACGGGCTGACCACGTTCATGTGCGGCGCGCACCTCTTCAATAATTGCACGATACTTTTCACGTTGCGTCTTGTAAATCAAGTCATTACCATCAACGCGGCGAATCGGGCGATTCGTCGGGATAGCCACCACGTCCAAACGATAAATGTCGTTGAATTCTGCCGCTTCCGTTTCAGCCGTACCGGTCATACCCGACAATTTTTTGTACAAACGGAAATAGTTCTGAATGGTAATCGTGGCCAAGGTCTGCGTTTCACGTTCAATATCCACGCCCTCCTTGGCTTCCACTGCTTGGTGTAAGCCCTCGCTCCAACGGCGCCCTGGCAGGATACGACCCGTGAATTCATCCACGATCATCACCTTGTTATCCTGCACCACATACTCTTCATCGCGATTGTAAAGTGCATAAGCACGCAACAATTGGTCTACGATGTGCAAGCGTTCGCTCTTCGCTGCAAAGGCTTCCTGGATTTCACGACGACGCATCGCGCGCTCTTCGGAGCTCAAGCTTACGTCACCTTCCAAAGCAGACAACTGCCCTGGCAAATCCGGCACCACATACATTTCAGGGTCGTCGGGCGAAATGAAGGCGGCGCCCTTGTCCGTCAAAGCCACTTCACGCGTCTTTTCATCAATCGTGAAGAGCAAGATTTCCTTCAGTTCACGCGCCTCACGCTTACGCATATCCGTAAGCATCATACCTTCGACCTGTTCATGCAAACGGCGCACCGAGGGCTCTTCAATCAAGTGCTGGAACTGCTTATTCTTCGGCGTACCATGGTAAACCTGATACAAACGGCGCATCGCCATTTCCGTATCGCCATTGGCAATGAAATTACGTGCTTCCGTCAAAAGTTGCGTACAGATGCGCGTCTGCTCACGGAAGACGCGCTCCACGCGCGGCTTTTGAGCCACGTACTCACCCGAAGCGGTCCGCTGCGAAGGACCAGAAATAATCAACGGCGTACGCGCCTCGTCAATCAAGATGCTATCCACTTCGTCCACAATGGCAAATGCATGACCACGCTGCACCACCTGCGAAGGATCTGTTGCCATGCCATTGTCACGCAAATAGTCAAAACCGAATTCGCTATTCGTACCGTAGGTAATGTCACAGGCATACTGCGCACGACGTTCTGCAGGCGACATTGAATTCTGAATGCACCCCACCGTCAAGCCCAAATAGGTGAACAAATGCCCCATGAACTGTGCGTCACGACGGGCCAAATAGTCATTCACCGTCACCAAATGAGCCGCTTCGCCAGAAAGGGCATTGAGATAGAGCGGGAACGTTGCGACCAACGTCTTACCTTCACCCGTCTGCATCTCTGCGATCTTGCCTTGGTGCAACACAATACCGCCGATTAACTGCACATCAAACGGCAACATGTTCCACGTCAATTCGTGCCCACAAACCATGCACGTCGTGTTCAACAAGCGGCGACAAGCGTTCTTTACCGTTGCATAAGCTTCCGGCAAAATATCATCCAACGTTTCACCCTGAGCCAAGCGCGCCTTAAACTCTACCGTCTTCTGCTTCAATTCTTCGTCAGAGAGTTGCTGATACTGCTCTTCAAGTGCATTAATTTTACGCACCAAAGGCATCAATCGTTTGATATCGCGCTGATTCTTTGTACCGAAAAGTAACTTAAGTAAATTCATTCTAACAATCCTTTGTTATTTAATTGATACAGTATACCATAAAAATAAAGAAAAAGGCGGATAAAACGTACTCTAAAAGAAGGGTTTTACCACTTCTCACGCGCACTCGACCACCCCACCTTTCACCCCCGCTTCACTTCCCCTCTCACACAAAACCCAATAAACAAAAAAAGAACGGTCCCGTTTGCACGGAACCATTCTAAATCCGAGAGTCTCGGCGCATTAGAATGCGCTACGGGACTTGGCGCGGATGCGAGCACGCGCGGACTTACGACGACGCTTTTCGCAAGGCTTCTCGTAATAACGAGTAGCACGGAGCTGCTTGATCAGACCTTCCTTATCGAGGATCTTTTTCAAACGCTTGAGACCGCGTTCCACGGATTCGCCCTTTTTCAGACGTACCTGGATCATGTTTGCTCACCTCCTTTCCGAAATTGGAGCCAGCGAAGGGACTCGAACCCCCGACCCACTGATTACAAATCAGTAGCTCTACCAACTGAGCTACACTGGCAAAAATCAGCGCGTATTATCTCAAAACCGCCCCCTATGGTCAAGTACTTTTCTTAGAAATTATCATTTTCTTTTTAAAGCAGGAGGATGATTCGAAAATCGTACACGTTCACCCTTAGGTCAAGTGGCGAGAATAGGAATCTTACAAGGGAGCACTTCTCAACGAAAACGTCAGGAAATCAACGCAACACCACTTAAATCCCTAGCCCTACGCCATCCTCTATTTGAGAACTTCACACGCATTCGGCATCTGCAACAGCATCCTTGTGCAAGCACGCGCCTACCCCCTACTCGCCGTCATCTGAAGAAGGTTCGCCCTTTTTTAGTTTTAGCGGACACCACCTATAGCGGCTTATATGCGTTCAAATCAATGTAATGCATTGACCATCGTACGCAGGGGTGATTTGCGGAGGCAGCTGCGCCACCAAGTCCGCATGCAAGAGATCGTGTGAAAGGTGTGTAAAGAAGGTTTTTGGTGCCGCAATTCGCTCCGCGTAAGCTAATGATTGCGATAGGGTTAGATGCGTCGGATGTACGCGCTCACGCAACATATTGAGAATCAACACATCAACCCCCGCCATCAATGCGAGGGTTGACTCTGGAATTTCATGTACATCTGGTACATAGGCGAGCGACGCGCCATTAAAATCAATGCGAATACCATTGGTTTCAGCCTTCCCATGTACCACAGGCAAAGGTGTAATCCGCGCACCAAACGCTTCAAATGGCGCCATCACAGGACAAAACTCAATCAATGGGCGATAGAGCCCCTGCCCATTCGGCTTATTCGAAATGTAGGGAAAGATACGTCGCATCCCATCAATGGTTTCTGGACCAGAATAACAGTGAATAACTTGGTTATCCTGAAGGGTGTTAAAGCGACGCACATCATCAAACCCAAAGATATGATCTGCGTGTAAATGGGTGATAAAAACCGCATCCACGCGGGGCACTTGCCAACGCAAACACTGCGCTCTCAAATCAGGCCCCGCATCAATCAGAAGTGCCCGCGCTCCTAACGTAACATAGAGCGAAGAGCGCAGACGATTGTCGCGGGGATCGGAACTTTTGCACACGGGACACGTGCAACCAATCAGTGGCACCCCAACAGACGTGCCCGTTCCCAAAAATTGCGCCGTAAAGGTGTCTGCCATCTGCCCGACCTTCAATTAAGCTTGCGGAGGAAGTTGCTTCTCCCAATCGGCAAATCCTGCGCGCGTTCCAATCCAGCGTAGCCCAACCACACTGTCTCCGCGCTTCAATACCGACTTCCAAATACGCGCATCTGAGCCATCATCAATGCGTTCTTCAATGACATCCGTTGCACGCACATCGCCCAACGTGTGAAATTCCACATCGTCCACCTTCATGAAGAGGGGCAAGCGTGGTTCTTTCCACGCCACGCCAGGATTTCCTGCCAATTCAGACAAAAGATTATTCGCCGCCAAGGCACCCATCTTCATGGCTCGCATAACCGCACAAACGGGGCGTTGTTTGGTTGGACGGACTAAATCACCCGCCGCATACACGCTGGCAGCCAAGGAGAGGTCAGGATTGGTCCGCACACCTTCTTCCGCCAAAAGGCCCGCATTCGTTGCAAGGGTTGCATTCGGTCGCGCCCCTGCCGAACACAGTATTATCTCTGCAGGCACCGAAGTGCCATCCGTAAGCTGTACTACCGCTTCGTCAATCTCTGCCACACTCACGCCAATCTTCAGCGCGATTCCCTTGGCCTCAAGCGCAGCGCGCAAAACAGCTTCCGCGTTGTTGCCCAAAACACCCCCGAGTAACGCAGGAGCGAGTTCAACCACCGTCACCTGTAATCCCGCCGACGCCGCACGTAAGGCCGCTTCCAATCCAAGAACGCCACCGCCAATAATCGTTAGCGTTGCGCCAGGCTTTGAGAGCGCCTGCAACTTTGCAGCATCTTCCATGCTCCACAAGGTTTTCACGCGTCCTGCTCCTACGCCATTGAATTTCGGCAGAAACGGACGCGCCCCTTGCGCCAAAACAATGCCGTCATAAGCCTGCCCATTGACCACTTTCGCAGAGACATCCAGTTGGGTCACTGCCTCGTGCTTCAACGTTATTCCTGCCTGCTCATACGCCGTGGCAGGTTTGATGGCGATTGCCGTAGCGGCGGCCTGCCCAAAGGCAACCGCAATCAAGCGCGGACGAAAATAAGGTGCGACCGCTTCATCGCTAAAAAGGGTTACAGAAACGCCCGCTTTTGCCAACGTAAATGCCGCTTCCACTCCTGCATGACCTGCACCAATCACTGCCACATTAGCCATTACGTTCTCTCCTTAACCGTCGTGCGAGACGACAATCAATCCACTGTTTTTCCGTTACAATGTAATCCATCGTTAAATCATGAGCCGCTTGAGGAAGTGGTTCACGTTGCACCTGAAAATCATAGGCCAAAGCGACCCTCAACGTTCCGGCGCGCAACTTCGTCAATAAGCGATCGTACACGCCCCCGCCATAACCGATTCGCCCACCGCAAACGTCAAAGAGCAAACCTGGAATTAGCGCCACATCAATCATTGCAGGATCTGCCTGACGTGGATCTGCGGGTTCAGGAATTCGCATATGCCCAGAAATCAACGGATCATTTGGCGTGAATGCCGCCCATGCGTATTCCTTTGCTTCTGGCAGATAGTACGGCACACAAACGGAAGCGCCTGCAGAGAAAAGCGCATGATGAATCCGATCCGTTGGGAATTCAGAGCCAATACTCATATACGTTGCGAATCCTCTAAAACGGCTAAAGAGATTCATCAAACGCGGATTAAACAGCGCATTCGCCCCAACATGGGCAGCTTCACGCACTTCATCGTGCGTTAACGCATCACGGCGAGCCCTCATTTCGGCTCGAAGACGTTGCTTCTCGGCGGCAATATCCATTATCAAATGACTCATTTCGCGCGTAAGGCGCCATTACTTCTAATAATCCACTTGGAGGTCGTTAATGCCGTCAAGCCCATCGGGCCGCGCGCATGCAGTTTTTGTGTAGAGATTCCCACCTCTGCGCCAAGGCCAAATTCACCGCCATCTGTGAAGGATGTGGGTGTATTAACATACACACAAGCAGCATCCACTTCGCGGCAAAACCGCTTTGCGGCCACCTCATCACGTGTCAAAATCGCCTCACTGTGCCCAGAACCATAGGCATCAATATGATCTAATGCATCGTCCAATGAATCGACAATGCGCAGCGAGAGATTCATCGACAACCATTCCGTGCCCCAATCTTCAGGTGCCTCATGCACGCCGACACCTTGTTCTCGGCAAGGCGCCAACAAGGCATCCACTTGGTTGGCGAGCGCACGATGCACTAACAAGCAGTCCAATGCGTTGCAAACTGAAACGCGGCGCGTCTTCGCATTCGCAATAATCTGCGCCGCTTGCGCTACATCTGCATCCGCATGCACATAAATGTGGCAAACACCTGCGCCTGTTTCAATCACAGGCACACGCGCTTTTTCGCGTACTGCACGAATCAACCGTGCACTTCCGCGAGGAATGAGCGCATCAATTAATCCTTCGGCTGTCATTAATGCTTCAGCCGCTTCATGGGTGGGAGGCAACAGTGTAACCGCCGCTTCTGGCAGCCTCTGCTCTACCAATACCGCACGCATCAAAGCGACCAACACGCGATTCGTGCGATCCGCCTCACGGCCACCCTTCAATACAACTGCATTTCCTGTACGCAAACAGAGCGTTGCCACATCCACCGTGACATTTGGACGCGCCTCATAAATGCACCCTATCGCCCCTAATGGCACCCGAATTCGGCTCACCTCAATGCCACTCGGCATCACACGATGTTCCAATTCCTCTTCCAACACCTCGGGTAAACGCGTCACCGCCTCCACGGCATCCGCTAAAGCGTTCACACGACTCGGGGTCAGAAGCAAACGATCTTTCCGCGGATCATCGTCTGACAAAAGCGCCACATCTGCCGCGTTTTCAGAAAGAATTAAGGCCGCATTGGTACGAAGTGTTGCAGCGATTTTAAGCAACGTATTATTGCGTGTCGCCACATCACACGTCACTAAATACCGTGCCGCCTTGCGGGCGGCACGGAGTTGATTGGAAAGCATTTCTAAATCTGTTTGCATAGAGTTGACTTAGTCTCGATGAAAAACTTCACCCTCAATGACCTTCCACGGAAGACCATATTGATTCAAGGCTTCCATGAAGGGATCTGGGTCAAACTGTTCCATGTTAAAGACGCCCTTTCCGCGCCATTTACCAGTCAGCATCATCTTCGCACCAATCATCGCAGGCACACCCGTGGTGTAACTAATCGCTTGCGACTTGACCTCCTTATAGCACGCTTGGTGGTCACAGATGTTGTAGATATAGACCGTCTTCGGCTTGCCCTCAAAGTCCAAACCACGCACTTGGCAACCGATGCAAGTCTTACCCTTAGTCACAGGGCCAAGCGTTGCAGGATCGGGCAGAAGCGCCTTAAGGAACTGAATCGGCACAATTTCCTGACCATTGTACATCACAGGATCAATGCGCGTCATGCCGACATTCTTCAAAACTTCCAAATGCTTGAGGTAGTTATCGGAGAAACTCATCCAGAAGCGTGCCCGTTCCAAGCCGGGAATATGCGTCATCAAGGATTCAAGTTCTTCGTGATACATCAAATATGTATTCAATGTACCAAGGCCTTCAGGCATCTCAAAGGGTTGCTTCACAGAGAGCGGATCGGTCTCAACGAAGCCCTTACCCTTCTCCCAATAGCGCCCCTTTGCAGAGACTTCACGAATATTAATTTCAGGATTAAAGTTCGTCGCAAAGGGATGACCATTATTGCCCGCATTGCAGTCAATGATATCAATCTGACGAATCTGCGGGATGTAATGCTTCTGGATATAGGTGCAGAAGACAGAGCTAACGCCTGGATCAAAGCCCGAGCCCAACAGTGCCATCAAGCCCGCCTCCTTGAAACGGTCATGGTAGGCCCACTGCCACTTGTATTCAAACTTTGCCGTATCCAAAGGTTCGTAGTTTGCCGTATCCAAATAGTCGCATCCTGCAGCAAGACACGCATCCATAATGTGCAAGTCTTGATACGGCAATGCGATGTTCATGACCAAATCAGGGCGAAAATCCTGAATCAAACGTGTTAACGCGGGCACATCATCTGCATCCACTTGCGCCGTCTCCACGGGACGAGACAACTCCGCAGCGAGTGCATCCACGCGCGATTTCGTACGAGACGCCAAGAGAATGTCGGTAAACACCTCAGGTACTTGCGTCAACTTATGAGCCACCACACCACCGACGCCGCCGGCACCAATCATCAGAACGCGCATTTTCCGTATTCCTTTCTTCTGGCAAAACTACTGTGATTGATTGACTTGTCGCATTATAGCAAAGCAAGCCTTCAGTCAAAGCGCTTTTTTAGAAGTTTTAATTTATTAAAACAAGGATGCACATTAAAACAAAGATGCACAAAGGTGTGTTATGGGGTCGCCACAGGAGTTGGACGATCTCCGTACAGCTCACGCCATAGCATCAGCATCAGCTCCTCCGCGTCCAGAGTACTCACCTCTTGCCAATTGGGCAAGACGCCTTCAGTGCGTAAATACCACTGAGCATAATCCTCTGCAGATTGAGAATACTTGAAAATTTGCGCGTACTTCGCTCGCTTTAACGCAGTTTCGATTAATGCTAACCGCGCCCTCCTCTCGGGATTCCCTTCTCCTTGCGCAATCTCTTGACGCAACGTCATCCCCAACAAAGCAAAGAAGCGTCTTTCATCTTCCTCAAAGATGCGCTCGTTCACTTGATATGCCTTCTCAATTTCTGCTCGCAATGTTTCCACCTCTACCTCTGGCGTAAAGGTTTCATTCAAATCGGTCATCAATTCAAGGACGGAGACCCAATAAGCGTCTGCTATCGGCTCTGTCAATGACGCATTCATCATCCACCCAACACACTGCGTTGCAGAATCTAACATCGGAGCCTTGACTGCGTCCAAAGGCATCCCTACGTTCGGCACATAGACCCAATCCACCCCTACTTCGGGTTGCTTGGGCGAAACAAGCACGAGGCGATCCTTCGGCAAATCCCACGGGAAGCCGATTGGCAAAACGCCATCCTCCGTGAAAATCACCCACTTTGCTTCGGTGAAAGCGGTTTGCATCCCCTGCCAAATTGCCATTGCCATCTCTGCTGTAGCTGGCGGCTGGGTTGTAAAGAAGGTTGTCTTCTTCCCAATACGAAAGTTTGCATCAGCGTATGTCTTTTGCAACGCCATGTAGTAGTGTTTCGCGAGCTTATCAAACGAAAGGTCGCATTGGACGCCTACGGGCAATCCTGTAAACGCGGGAAACATCAATTGATGACCCCACTTCCATTTCCATGAATGATCAATCTTTGCGATACGTCGGACACGCTGCTCTGGCGTTACAGGAAGAAAGGCGGCATTCGGCACCTCGGCTCCGTTCATCCAACGATCAATCCAGATTGGATGCGGGATTGTTCTAGGGTCAACAGGCTGTTTTATTTCCCTAAAGAAGGCTTCCCAAACCGTATCGATGCCAAGATAAAATGGAATATAACCTCCCTCATCGCGATGCGGGAAATTAGCGCTTACTTTTTTCAATGCATCATAACTAAAAAGAGACATCGCTACTGCCATTTGCGGACTCATTGCCACCATCATCTCGCGCGCCTTTTGTTCTGCTTGCGCTTCAGGTGAAAGTTGTCTCAAGCTCTTCACATACTCATGTGCGGGTTGGCCATTAATGAGAAGCTCCTCTGCCAAGGCCTGCCCACGCCACAAGCGTACGACCAAGATTGCTCGGTCGGTCTTACGAATCAAACGTTCGTAAGACCCCGCATAGCGTTCATCGCAATAGTAACGCAAATAGTTGCGTTCCACCCCGACAAACTCTTCTGGCAGCGGTTCACGTTCTGAATTTGCATAATCTAAACTCACATACTTCCCTGCGAAGAGATCGCGCGGGTCATAAATCTTCACCTTCAATTCGTAACGCTTACCGCAGGTCAAAATTAAGTGACGCTTTAAGAGGAGCCACCCTGGTACCACAACTTGTCCCACACAAATTACAATCGCAAGCCCCGAAGCCAGGCGTTTGAGCCACACCTTCATCGGATCAGAAAACGAAACGTGTGGCAGATAACTCGGCTCTGCCAAAGAGGGAAATCGCTGAATCAAACGTTGCGAAAAGCGCGTAAAGCAGAGATTAACCACCAAAAAGAGCACACCACTAATGACAAATACCACGCCGATGAGCATCAGTTCTGCATCATATTGAGCCATCAAGCAAAAACAGAACGCTAAGAGGAAGAGCATGGAGAAGTTGGCAACGAATCGTGAGCCTCGTAAAAGCCCCAATACCAACAATGCCGCACTCACCGCAATGATGCCGACATTCCCCAATATCCCAAAGGGACTTAACAACCAAACCGTTGGAACGATAAAGAATAATGCACATTCCGAGCGGATCACCTTCGGGAGGAAAATCACCATCGGCACCAGCATCACCCCTGCCATGACCATCTGTTCCGTTGAATTAGGCATGAAGGAAGTCATTAAGGCAAATGTACCCAAAGTCAGAGTCGACACTAATGTCAACGGACGATTCCACATGGGACGCCCTTCGTCCAACCAAATCCCAATGAAAAACTGCGTAGTGAAAAAGAGTCCCATCGTGAGTACTTCACACTCAAGAGGCATCCATTGAGTCATCATCTCAACAACCAAGAATCCAACAATGCACACATAGGCATTCACCCAAAACGCAATAAGATAACGTAAGACGAGCGCCGTCGCAGTTTGACGATACCACACCTCACGCATCCGTGGCAAAAGCAATGCGCCACACAAAAGGAGCGCTATTAAAATCACCGCTTCCGACACCCCTCCAGAACTTGCAAGGCTATCCATCGAAATTGATAAAACAAACCCCATCTGTGTCAGCAATGCAAAGGTCGAACGAAGTCGAATCGTCACCGCCGCAAGCAAAACTGACATCGTTACACAGAACATAAACCCATCTGAAGGCAATTGCAGTACTCGCGCTAAAAGTGCCACCGCACAGAGCACACTCCCCGCCCAAGTCGCCCCTAACACCTCCTCAATCTCAATCGCAGGCATCTGACGTTTACGATACCACCGCCACCCCAAAAGTGACACCGCCAACGGTGCTAACGCCAAGATTACCTGAACCACAAATGGTACAGACACCCAATTCGCTGCCAAAATGGAAATAATGCCACCGAGAATCAATAAGGTCCCAGCCGTGCCCAACCACATGAGCCCTTTTAAGCGCTTTTCATCACTCATTGTTGTGTCCCTTCCTAAATCATTTAAACAAATACACGGATCGTCACTAAATGCCTAACATAAACAGTTTAGCAAAAATACCAACAGTCAAACAGTCCTTCCCCAAACAAGACAATCATCCATCAAGATACAATAAAAAAGGGCCGTTCTCACGGCCCTTCTGACAATTCCACACGGGAAAACATTAGTCAACAATCTTGACGCTGTTCATGGAGCCCATGTCGTTCTGCACCCAATCAGGGCACTCACCGTCTGCACACCACACGCCGTCAATGACGAACTTGTATTCATACTTGCCCTTAGGAAGATTGAGGCAGCAAGTGTATTCGCCGGTACCCTTCTTGTCTTCCATCTGCTTTGCGGTAGGATCCCAGTTGTTGAAGCAACCAGCGAGGAACACCTTGCTACCGATTTCCGCACGGACGCGGAAGGTAACGCGGGTCTTCTTTTCGGTCTTTTCAGCCTTAGCAGCACACTTCTTAGCAGGCTTGGCTTCGCAAGCGCATTCAAAGAGATCTGCAGTTTCGGGAACGGCAGGCTTAGCAGCCTTGGCCACCGTGGTGGACTTCGCCGCAGTGGCCTTCTTCGCGGGAGCGGTCTTCGCCTTCGCGGTGGTTGTCTTGGTGGTCTTCTTAGTAGCCATTTCTTATTACTCCTTAAGTTGTTCTTCTTCCAATCAAGAAAGAAAACACACGCGTATTATAACTATTCCGCATGAAATGTCAAGCGGTTATTTTCATGAATTCATTGAAAAGTCAACGAAATTGATTCAAATGAAGCCATCCCTGCCATCGTTTAACGAACTCAATCCGCGCCACGCAAGAAACCGCCTTCCCCTAACCCATGTTTAGGTTCAAAAAGGAGCACCTTGTCTCTATTGGTTAAACGCATTGAAGTCCCCGATGGAGATGACAAAAGCGACTTTACGCCTAGGCCATTCAATAAGGATTAATGCGATACCATTAATGTTTTGATGAGCGCCGTTGCAAAGGGTGTAGGCGCTACGAATAATCCCGTTTGACGCAATTTTCGTGTAGAGAGATGACAATCGTAAGGGCGCGGCACTGGCGTCGGCCGATGGTCAGGAAGACATTGCGCGCAGTCACATCCCACAAGCGGTGCCATTGTCATCCCCATCGTGAATTTGGTCATCGCTTCTTCGCCCGAATAATGATAAATCCCGTGGAAACGCCCCCCTACATAAGGAAGCAAGCGCAGAATTTGTTGCGCGATGTCACAAGTAAACGTAGGATAGCGAATGGCAATATCATCCATCATTACCGATCCGCCCTTTGCCTTCAAGAGATTGGCCGCAAGCACAGTAACTGCAGAGTTTGACCAATCTTGAATTGGCCCAAAGAGAATCGGCACGCGCAGAATAAGCACATTGGGAAGCGCTTCAATTAGGGTCTCTGCCTCTGCTTTCTGGCGTCCGTATGCATTTAATGGACGTCGTGGAGCCTCTTCAGTGTAAGGCGCATTCGCACCATTAAAGACGTAGTCTGTAGAAATGTGTACTAAGGGGCACCCGAAAGCAGCAAGACGTTTAGGAAGAAGGACATTGAGCGCAATGACCGCTTCGTCCTCAGATTCACAACGATCCGGACGACGCTGGGCGGCACAATTCACAATGTGTGTCGGATTGTAGTGCGCCAACATTGCAGAGAGTGCATCTGCATCCGTCAAATCCACCTCGGCATGTGTCGGCGCAACGACCTGAATACCTGCTTGACGAAGCGCCTCCACCACTTGCGAGCCCAACGCACCCGAGCCACCAGTCACTAAGACATTCATCCCCTTAATCCCTTCTTAAAGTCCCCACTGCGAGATCGATCCCAAAAGTGCCTTTGTGTTGGATCGAGTTTGTTCCGCAAAGGTTTCAAGTGTGACCCCGCGCAAGGCCGCGAGGAAGGCCGCCGTTTCGCGAACATACGCGGGCCGATTACGGCGTCCACGCAAGGGCACTGGTGCCAAATAAGGCGAATCGGTTTCAACTAAAATGCGATCTCCTGGGACAAATTTTGCCGTTTCACGCAGCATCTCTGCATTACGGAAGGTGACAATACCCGAAAATGAGATGTAATATCCCAAATCTAACAAACGACGCGCAAATGCGATATCTCCCGTAAAAGAGTGAATTACGCCCGTTTTAGGAAGAGCAGCCTCCCGAAGCGCCGACTCTGTGACGACATCCGCGTCGCGGGTATGGATAATCACAGGCAACTGCTGTTCACGCGCAAATTCCGCTTGTACTGCGAAACGGGCGCGTTGGTCGGATTCAATTTCAGGTGAATAGCCCCGATGAAAATCAAAGCCAAGTTCGCCCACTGCAATCATGTTTGGCGATGCTTCTAAAGCAGGCGTGGCACCAACGCACGACCAATCGTATCCACAGGCAAATGGGGCCCCCGAGGTGGCGGCCGTGTGATTATTGGTCACATTCCCGCCAACAGCGAGTACACCTACCTGCACTTCGGCTGCTTCGCGAAGCAACTCTTTTGCGTGATCCTCGGGATCAAAATGACAGTGTGTATCAACGAGTAGCGGGAGCATTCTTTTCTTCCCAAAAACGTGCAGAACGGATTTCAGAAGCAGCGAAGGTGCGATAGACACCTGGACGTAATTCTAACGCAATTGAGCCATCGGGATCACGCCGCACCAAAACTCCTCTATACACGGATACATCGGTACGAATTTCGAAGTTCGGCTTGAAATCCAAACGCAGTTTAATTGCTTCATTTCCGTAAGTTTTAACAGTAATCTTACGTTGCACATCCGCATACCCATCTGCACGGAAGAGGAGCGTATGTTCACCCACAGGAAGCGTTAAAGTCGTTACCGCCGAGGTAAAAGAGTCTTTGGTTTCAGGCGCAGTCGTTGCCATCGGCTTGCCGTCCACAAAGACTTGTACCGTTCCAGGCTGCGTCTGCACCTTCACTTCGCCACGCAAGGTCTCTAATGCGCACTCCAACGAAGTCGTTTCTCCCGCCTTAAGTGTCACACGACGCACCTGTGCTTCATAGTTCGGCATCTCAACGCGCACCGCATAAGCACCTTCTGCTAAATCATTCACCGTCAAAGGCGTTTGACCGCGTTGAAGACCATTAATGTAGACAGTAGCGCCTCTTGGATTGCTCTTAATTGTCAATGCAGAAGGAAGACGACGGAGGGTGTGTTCCAAGGTGGTTTGTTCGCCTGCCTTCAAATCAACCGTTTCTTCGTATGTGTGATACCCTGGCAAACGAAGCACCACCGCATGTGCACCTTCGCGCAAACGCGAAAACGTCCCCGGCGTCACCCCGCGCGGAACGCCATTAATCTGAATCGCCGCACCTGCAGGAACAGATTCCACCACCAAGGTAGCAGAGTCTGCCACTAACTCCGCATCCACCACTTGGGGGCGCCCATGTTCTAAATTCAGGCGCAACACATGGTCATCAAATCCATCTGCACGAAAGAGAATACGATACGCCTTCGGCTCAGCAAAGAAGTGGTGGAAGGGGGTTGTCCCGAGCTCCTGACCATCACACAAAACCTTGGCTGGCACGGTGCTCCGAAAGAGAACAGGCGTTGGCTCACGCTTAAGTTCAAATGCCTCATGTCTGCGTTCTCCTGACATAGGCCAAAGCGTACGATATTCTGTTTTATAACCAGGCGCAGAAAGTTGCAACAATGCCGGCACATTAGGAGGCAGCGTCAACTGAAATGACGTCCCTTCTGAATGAGCCTTATGATTCACCGTCAATGCCGCGGCAGGTTCAACCGTCACGCGAATCGATGCATTCACCACCTCCTGTGCAGTGAGTATCGCAGGCATCAATGCACACAGGAGAATCCAAATTTTAGAAAAAGAGCATTTCATCTTCATGACTTAACGCACGCCTTTCTTGCCACGACGCTGTTCTACGGTCAACAATTTTTCAGAAGCCTGACGATTCCGCGCATCATCACGATCTGGAATCATCCGAAGAATCTTCTGAAGTTGCTGAACTGCCACGTCATACCGTTGCGTATTCATCGCCTGCTCCACTTGGAAGAGAGCTTCTTCATAACGCGTCGCTAAAAGTGCCTCAGCCTCTCTTAAGCCTGCATTCAACTCGGCCACAGTAGCGGGCTTGGGATTCAACGTTTCAAGCGCAGAAAGCCCCTGCTTATAGGCGACAATCGCCGACCAGAGTTTTTCATCACCTAAGTCGCGTTGTTCCCAATAGCGACGAGCCACTTCCAACTGTTCTGCGCCCAAAGTTTCCAATTCTGCGACAGAGTACTGAGCGGCCCACACATTTAATTCGTTCTTGGCAAAGAATTCCAGGCGTTCACAAAGGTCATTAAATGCCGCATGGGTAACATTTTCAGCCACACGCGTCCAAACCTCTGTCCCACGCACAAGGGTCAACGTACGACGTTCAAACGTCACCCCATCAGCACTCCGCTCGGGGAAAAGCTCACCAATTTCATCCAATTCTGCTTCAAGGATAATCTTCGTCAGTAGTTTTTTCGCCTCTTCAGGTAATTCCACCCGCTTGGTAAAGCTCCGGTCTGCATCCCCCAAATCATTCACATCCAACATCAATACATTGGACGTCACATCGTACGTTAACATATAACGGAAGAGGTGGCGTGCATCTACAGCAAATCGCTCGTAGGCAAACTCAACTTGCTTTGTGCTCGTAGGCAATTGACGCACCTGGCGCGGCTTCTGTGCCTCAGACTCCCCAAGCATCAAAAAGACTACTGCGCCTAAAAGCAATACCAACAGTGCGATTAAGGGGAACATCAGCTTTTTAAGACGAACTGCCCCCTCCTTTGTTTCTACAGCCTTATCTGCTTCCTGTTCAAACAAAATCGGTTGCGCCGGCGTAGCTTCAGGCTCTTGAAGCGGAACTGATGGTTCGCCAAATAAAGAAACCGTTGCCTCCGTCGTTTCTGCAGGGGGGGGCTGTGATTGAGGCGAAGGCGATGCAGGAGTCTGGACTTCGGTCGGACAAATCACTCGAAAGACCCACGCACCAATGGCCAAGATATCCCCCGTGACCAATGGTGCGGGTTGATCTTTAACCGTCACACCATTTAAGAGGGTACCATTGGAAGAGTTTAGATCTTCCACATAGGGTTGTGGTGCAAAATAGATACGACAGTGTTGGCGGGAGAGTGCATCATCTTCAAGACAAATATCCGCTACACGCGAGCGACCAAGGGTTGCGCCGTGCGCAGGAACTGTAAAGGTCTTACCTGCCTCTTTCCCGGCCACAACGAGAAGTTGTAAATTGCTGTTCATGTTCTACGTCACTCTTCGTTATGAAACTTCAATGAGTCACTCTATCAAATCGTCCTTCCATGAGCGATGGGGCACGTTGCGCAAACAATCCGATGATTGTGACAGAAATCAGAATAAATTTGCAGTAATCCTTGTTGCCGTAAACCATCTTTAGGCAAGCCGCGTTCGCTTCCTGTTAATCGCATCCAAGTATCACGCATCGGCATGGAAACATCTTCTCCTGGCAAAGCATGCAACTGTCGCTCTGTGAGTTCGCCTCGAGCCAATCGATACGGCACAAAGAGATTAATGGTCACCACAATTGCCCGCTTCATCCCCACGAGGGAGGTGCGCGAACCTACGTCTTCCTTCAAGAAATCCGCCGCCTCTACAATCGCTTCTGGCAACTCTGCCAACGGCAAATCGAGCAATTTTGGTAAATGATGAAGAATTCCTAATGCTCCCGCCAATCTTCTAAAAGGATGATTTTGCGGGCGAGTTCCTCTCAAATCCCATACGTAGGGCTCCAAGGGCGGCTTTATACCACTCGTCCACCATAAATCCCAAAGTTCTCGACGTTCTTCCTTCAAAAGCCCCGCCGAACGAGAAAGAATCGCAAAGCGACTCTTTGTTGAAAAGGGTTCTAACAAAGAAAGCGGATATTCCTTTGCAAGGCGCCGAAAGGGTTCTGCATTTCTGCTATACCCCATCGTTGCCATCAATCCCTCATAGAAGACTTGCGTTGCATTCTCTGCTTGAAGGCTTTCAATAAAACGATTCGTTTTCGCCATCAAACGATAATAACCCGCAGAAACCAAGAGGCGATCTAATTCCAAAGGAGCTTGCTTAAAATGTGCCAAACAGGGATGCTCCACCCCTGGCGCATCCTTTGAGCGAGCGAAATAAGTAGTATCAAAGGTGCTTAACTCAGGGAAAATGCGCGCTAATGCCAAACTCGGCACATGACACGAAAGGGTTTTTGCGGGCGGTGTGGCGGACCACGTTACATGCAGCACCAGATTGCCATATGCAGGGTCTTTTGCATGGTCATGTGCATCCCAATCGGCTGGTCGGATGTGCAATTCCACATCTCCACGCCGAAGTTCGCCGCCAATGACAAGAATTGCATCTTTAAAATCGGGACCATCCGCATGATTCCAACGCCCCGGTTCAACGACTTCAAGCGTGGCGCCATCAACTAATTGGAGCGGCCGCCCCTCAAAGGTCTGATGTTGCCACAAATACTGCAGCGCATACTCGTCCCCAAGCAAAGTGCCCTCGTCTGCCACTTGAAGCGCCTCCGAAACGGGGGCTCTCAAATGTGCATATCCATCCGAGGACTCTTTTAACTGCTCAAGAAGCGTCATATCATGGAGCACAATTAGAAGAATCGGCGTCTAGCGAAGAAGAAGATGGTCACGATAATCAGTACAAATGCGATTCCGAGAATCATGCAGAAGCCGAGTGCGCCCCACTTTTCCGCATTTGCAAATGGCAACCATGTATTCATCCCGAAAATCGAAGCAATCAACATCGGCACCGTCAACACGATGGTCATTGACGTAAGGAACTTCATCACATTGTTTAAGTTATTGCTGATGATGGAGGCAAACGCATCCAGTGTTCCCGTCAAAATGTTGCTATGAATACTCGCCATCTCCAATGCTTGCTGATATTCAATGCGCACATCTTCAAGCACGTCAAGGTCATCTTCATCAATCTCAAGTTGACGCGTTGTGCGAATACGGCTCAACAAAATATCGTCAGCCTTCAACGATGTCGTGAAATACACCAGCGACTTTTCGATATTCAAGAGGCGCATGAGGCCTTCATTGGAAATTGACTCGTGCAATTCCTGTTCAACCATGTCCGCACGTTGACGAATATCACGCAGATAACGCAAGTACAAGATTGCCGCATGCCACAGCAAGTGGAACGTAAAGCGGAACTTCTGTTCTGGCGGACAAACGCGACGAATCTGATCCAAGAAGGAGGCCGCAATCGGCGTCGAACGATTACACACCGTAATCACCGCATTTGAAGTGTGAACCACACCCAAAGGCAACGTATTAAACGGATGGAGATTTTCATCCGGCTCATGGTATGGGATATGTACAACGATGAGAACCGTCCCATCATCATCCACATCCATACGAGGACGTTCGTCTCGGTCAAGCGGATCTGAGAGAAATTCACGCGAAACACCGGTGAGCGTCTGCACACGAAGAATCTCTTCCGTGGAAGGATCCGCCAGATTGATCCAACAAGGACCATCAGGCGTCACCACTTCACGCAAGCTACCGTTTACCCACTGATAAATGGAAAGCATCTTACGATCTCCCTTCTTCCTTCTCCCCGTAACGCTCCATTACGAATCGTTCAAAATCTTTGGGTTTACGCTTACTGATAAATTTGTAACCCTTTAACATCCATAATTTGCGCAATTTAAGATGCGAAATGAACAGTTTAGCTCGACTTTCAGGAAACGCCCCAGGGAGCTCTTGCAAATTATCACTTAATCCCACACAGTAATGAAAATAGTGTTTGTAAACAGACGACAAGTCCGCAAGCAACAATAATTTTCGGAACCACTTCGGATACCATTTTCTCAAATACACACCTGACTGAAAATCAATTAACGCAGGCGTCTCGTCTGGAAGGATTAAAACATTCTTTGCATTGCGTGTATCCAAATGTGTCACATTGCGTCGATGCATCGCACAGACTAACCGCTCCAATGCTCTAAAATAGTGCAATGACAGAGGCGGTAGCTTCGCATCTGCAGGTAACAAACCTATGTGCGCATGCATATTCCGTTGGTTGTAATCGCCCAAAGTAATCCCTTCCAAGAAATCCATCCCGAAGGCGTAGGCGTCGGCACGAAACACATTTTGGGGTACGCCTGGCAATCCCTCCAAACACTTCATGAGCCGATACTCATGTCCCACCATCCATCTGCCCCATGTCCAACGAATCCACCACGGGCTCTTTCGAAAATCCTTAATCACTACTTTTTTCTCAGGCGTTTCAAGCAAATAAACGCGTGCATTCCCTGCACGCCCTTTGCTCAGCATACGTACGCCTGGAGCTTCCCAATCGTTTCGCGTTATAGGATTTGCCATCGCAATAAATCCTTTCTTGTGACTGAGGTTCAAATATCAAAACACCATCGTTGCACATTATACCACATTTACCCAGTCCCTATATTTATTAAAGTATAAAAAATGAAGACATAAAATTCACATAATTTGCGCCCAACAACATCGCAAAAAAGCATCCAAGTTCAACCATGCTTCGGAAGTTCTTTCCCTTACAAATTTTTCAAGCCAAACACTCCAAACCGCCATACGCAAAATCTCTTCCCATTACCCACACTTAAAAGTCAAAAACGCTTCTCTCTACACACACTAAAAGGGTAGTAAAATGGAGAAAAGTCGTCAACTCTGCTTACCCGAGCCGGCCAAAATCCCGCGAAAAGTGGGCGATTTTCCCAAAGAAAAATAGGCGACTTTACCTATTCGATTTCGCCTATTTTGCTCATCAATTCCGCCTGTTTCTCGGGTCAATTTCGCCCATATTGACCTGAAATTCCTTTAGCATTACCCAAAAAGCTCCCACTTGTTGATAACTCAAAAAAGTTTTCAACAGGCGAAAAATTAATGAAAAAGCGAAAAAGTAACAAACCTGCGCACGGATTTTTTTAAGGGATAAAAGGGATAAGAGCGATAGAAGGGATGATGTGGGGGCGGCCCCGCCCCCACCCCCCTGCGGCAGGACCGAGTCCTGCACGCTACGCATCCTGATGGATGCTTTTACTGGTGCTCACGAGACGGAACGGATGAAAGAAAGGATGGGCGACGGAGCTTCCCGTGTCTTCGGCGGGGGCGCATTCGGGGTTCGGGGGCGTGCCCTCGTCGTTTGGTGCCACACTGGATATCGGGTGGTTAGGAGGCGGGGAGGATGATGTGGGGGCGGAGCCGCCCCCACTCCCCTGCGGCAGGCGTAAACGCCGTACGAGAGGGTTCCTCTTATTAGATGAAGTTTGCTATGATTTTAGTGAAAGGAAGTTCGTGAATGCAGTTGCTCTTTGTTTGTCATGGAAATATTTGCCGTTCAACAATGGCTGAAAGTGTAATGGCCCATCTCTTAGCGCAGGCGGGGCTTGATGCGAACATTTCGGTTGATTCCGCGG
This sequence comes from Candidatus Spyradenecus sp., assembly GCA_045605345.1. Classification (GTDB taxonomy): domain Bacteria; phylum Verrucomicrobiota; class Kiritimatiellia; order RFP12; family DVOR01; genus Spyradenecus. Next base: position 16,371 of record JAZUPT010000010.1, on the reverse strand, counting down.
CCACAAGCACCGAAGAAATCGGCAATCCTCCGCATTACGGCACACGTCAAGAATTAGCGCGACGCAAAGTGCCGCTCTGTCCGCATCGCGCAAAGCAGATTACATTACACGAGGCCCAACGCGCCGACCTCATTTTGGCGATGGACCATGCGAATGTGCGTAATCTCCAACGGATGTTGCCTCCTCATCTGCACCACAAGATCAAGTTACTCCTCTCATTTGCAGGGATTGAACGAGAAATCGCCGACCCTTGGTACACAGGCGAATTTGGCCAAACCTACGAAGATGTCTTCATGGGCTGCACGGCTCTCTTGCAGACGCTCCAAGCAGATCAGCCCCTGTAACTTCGTGAACCGAACGAAGTCCCGCCCATCTTTTTCTCTCGCACGCACGTATGTACCTATGGTATAATGTTGCCATCTTTTAAACTTTGTCTCACAGAGGAATTGTTATGACTCTTGAACACTATGATGCGACGAACATCGCGGACGCCATTGCTTCCGGCATTACGATGGTAGACTTTTGGGCCACTTGGTGCGGTCCATGCAAGATGCAAGGAGCAATCCTTGAAAAGATGGAATTGCCGCCTGAGATGGAAGGTAAAGTTCGCATCGGCAAGCTGGATATTGACAAAGCTCCGTTGGTCGCGGCACAGTACAAAGTGCAGTCCATCCCGACATTGATTCTCTTCAAAGATGGTCAACCCATTGAAACGATGGTGGGCTTACAACGTGCAGATGCCATTTTGGCGAAACTCTCTGCTGCGCTTCAATAATCACAAACCTTAAGAGGTCGCGCATGACTGCGCGGCCTCTTGCGTTTTTTCTCATGAAAACACTCTCTTGTTTCCTTTTAATGACGCTCCTTTGCGCGACATCGGCCTTTGGTCAGCGCACCATTTCCCCAGCCTCACAAGCCTTTGCCCAACAGGCGCAAGCCCTTCGTGAGATTCAATATTCACTGCAGGCGCTCTCTGCCAAGGTGGAAGCCCTTGAGCAACAACAATTTACGCTTGCCTCGCGCCTCGCCGCACTTGAACGTGGTGGTAATGCCGCCACGAAAGATGATTTAGCCGCCTTACGCGCCGATTTTGATGCGCTAAAGAACGAACAAGGCAAGATGCGCAGTGAAATCGTTAGCGATCTTTCCAATAAGATTAAGACGATTGCCGAAAAGCAACGCGCCGCAGCGGCTGCAGCCGCAGAGCAACAGCGCGCCGCACAAAAGAGTGGTTATACCCACGTTGTGGAAGCGGGACAGACCATCTCTGCCATTGCGCAGGCTTATAAAGTTTCTGCCGCTTCGATTATGAAGGCAAACAAGATTAAGGACGCGACTAAAATTCGCGTGGGTCAAGAACTCTTCATTCCTGACCCGTAATTTTCAAGTCCTCCCCGCCCCCTTTTTCATCCAAACGAATAGAACTACGCCATGAACACCATGATCGCCTCCTCTTCTACCGTTTTTACCTTTGCGACCTTTGCGTCCGTAGTCGGCGGCCTCGGCATCTTCCTGCTCGGTATGAAGCAAATTTCTGAAGGGCTTCAAGCCGTTGCAGGGCCTAAGATGCGCAAGCTTGTTGCTGCCGCCACGACCAACCGCTTTGCGGGCGTTGCGACAGGTGCCATTGTAACAGGTATCATTCAGGCCTCCGCCGTAACGACCGTGATGGTGGTGGGCATGGTCACCTCCGGCATCATGACCTTAATGCAAGCCATTAACGTCATCATTGGTGCAAACATCGGTACAACCGTGACGGCGTGGTTGGTGGCAATCTTCCCGAAACTGGACGCAACCTTCGGTCTTGGTCTCGCAGGGTTCTCAGCATTGGTTTACCTCTTTGCCAAGAAGGAATCGTGGAAATATTGGGGCTTAATCTTCCTCGGTCTCGGCTTAATTTTCTACGGCTTGGATTTGGTCAAGAGCAATATGTCGCCGCTCTCCCAAACGGAAAGCTTTATCAATGCACTTAAATCTTTCGCGGTGACCGATCCCGTCTCTGGCGCCTTCTCCCTTTGGGGGATGCTCAAGTGTATTTTCGTGGGTGCGGTAGCGACTGCACTCATCCAGAGTTCTTCGGCGACCACCGCCATCGCCGTGGTCTTGGTAACGCAACGCATGATTTCCTTTGACACGGCCGCCACGCTCGTGCTCGGCATGAATATCGGCACCACGGTCACCACTTGGTTTGCCGCCATCGGCGCCCCCACAGATGCGCGTCGTGCAGCATTGGCGCACACGCTCTTCAACCTCATCGGCGTAGTTATCATGGCGCCTTTCTTCCCCTTGTTCCTTCCTTTAGCCGACAAGATTTTCGGTATCTCTCAAATGGATACCACTGGGCTCGGCTTTGCGGTGGCGGGAATTCACACGGCATTCAACATGATTAACACGGGGATCTTCTTGCCCTTCACCTCGCAGTTCGCTTGGATTATTACGCGCATCATTCCGGATGCAAAGATTCACGAATTGCCACGCTTAACAGTCTTAAATCCGCTTAAGCTCGCCCCCGTTGTGGCCGTAGAACAGGCCCGTAAGGAAGTGGAACAGATGAGCAATCGCTGCGAAGCCGTCATCAACGATGTCCGCAAGATTCTCCTCGGAGAAGGTACTGAAGAAAACGAGAATAGTATCTTCCACGCAGAAGAAGAACTTGACATCTTGCAACACGAAGTGTCTCAGTTTCTTGGTGTCATTATGACCACCAACCTGCCTTCGGATGTCGCGAATCGTGCACGTATGTTGCTCCGCGTCGCCGACGAACTTGAATCCGTCTCCGACGATGTGGCGGCGCTCGTTAAGCAATTTATTCGCATGCGTAAGGCGAACATGAAGCTCTCCGATCGTGGTCAGGCCGACCTGCTTAGCTTGCACGATATGTGCAACACCTTCGCAGGAACAGTCTTTGAAGCCTTCCGTCAAGGCAAGGTGCATGCCGCAGATCTCCTGAACCACATGCACTCGGATGCTTCGAGCATCACCGTGCGCGTGAAGGAAATCCGTAAAGCTCAAATGACCCGTATGGCCGACAAGGATCCGACGCTCAATCCGCTCTGCACAGTAATCGTACTTGACATCTTAAACCTCTATCGCCGTTTGAAGGAAGACTGCCTCAATGTCGGTGAAGCGATGCTGGAAGAAGGTCGCATCTAAGGGTTTTCCCAACTCACGTCTGTACTCCAAAACGAGGACAAGTTTATGCCCCTGTTTGCAGAAGTCGTCTCTAAATTCTCCATCATTGAAGCCAATTTCACGGCGATGGCAATCCTCTCCTGTGTGCTTGGCGGGCTTGGCATCTTCTTGCTCGGCATGCAGCAAATCTCCGAGGGTCTGCAAGGTGTCGCAGGACCAAAGATGCGTAAACTCGTGGCGGCCGCGACAACCAATCGTTTTGCGGGGGTTGCCACAGGTACCATCGTGACAGCGATTGTCCAAAGTTCCTCTGTCACCACAGTGATGGTGGTGGGTATGGTGACCTCAGGCATCATGACCTTGACGCAGGCAATCAATGTAATTATTGGTGCAAACATTGGTACCACCGCCACAGCATGGTTGGTGGCCGCCTTCCCCAAAATTGGCACCACTGCGATTGCATTCGTCATCGGTGTAGCGGCTATCATCTATCTCTTTGCCAAGCGTGAAGGATGGAAATTTATTGGGCTCATCTTTTTAGGGCTCGGCCTTATCTTCTTCGGGCTTGACTTCATCAAGGGTGCGATGGATCCTATCGCAAGCTCTGATGGATTGCGCGAAGTGATGTCGATGTTTAGCGCTGTCGATAGCGCGGGCAACTTCTCTGCGTGGGGCATGTTTAAATGCGTCTGCGTCGGAGCGGTGGCCACTGCGGTCGTACAGAGTTCGTCTGCCACCACTGGTATTGCCATTATTTTGGTGGCTCAGGGAAGTATTGACTTCTACTCCGCCGCTACGCTCGTGCTCGGCATGAACATCGGCACGACCATTACCGCTTGGCTGGCCGCATTAAATGCCCCCACAGAAGCCCGTCGTGCCGCCCTTGCTCACTCACTCTTTAACATCATCGGCACCTGCATTATGGCACCCCTCTTCCCGATTGCGTTGCCAATTGCCAACAAGACATTTGGCATTGAGGCTATGGATGCCACCAACTTAACCTTCGCAGTCGCTGGCGTGCACACAGCGTTCAACGTTGTCAACACCTGCTTCTTCCTGCCAATTGTCAAACAATTTGCAAACCTCATCGCGCGTATCATTCCGGATGCAAAAATTCACGAATTGCCGCGCTTGACGGTGTTGAATCCGCTCAAACTCGCCCCTGTCGTGGCCGTGGAACAGGCCCGCAAGGAGGTGGAGCAGATGAGTAAGCGCTGTGAGGTCGTCATTGATAAGTTGCGCACCTTCTTGACGAATAGCAATACCGAAGATATCGAAAAAGACATCTTCCATGCAGAAGAAGAACTTGACATCTTGCAACACGAAGTGGCGCAGTTCTTGGGTGTTATTATGACCACCAACCTGCCCTCTGATGTGGCCAATCGTGCACGTATGCTCTTACGCGTAGCAGACGAATTTGAAACGGTCTCGGATGACGTTGTCGCAATTCAAAAGCAGTTTATCCGCATGCGAAAAGCCAATATGTCCCTCTCTGAGCGTTGTCAAAACGATCTGCTCGGATTGCACGATATGTGCCGCGCCTTTGCAGGAATTGCTTTTGATGCCTTCCGTCAAGGTAAAATGCATGCGGTGGATCTCTTAAATCACCTGCACACAGATGCCAATGGAATTACCGCGCGTGTGAAGGAGATTCGCCAGGATCAGATGAATCGTATGGCTGAAAAGGATCCGACCTTGAATCCGATCTGCGCCATTGTAACATTGGACATCTTAAACCTCTATCGTCGCCTGAAGGAAGACTGCCTCAATATCGGTGAAGCGATGTTAGAAGAAAGTCGTATGTAAGGACTTGAGATGCAAATTCAGATTTTACCCTCCCTGCTCGCAGCAGACCTTGCCCATCTCGGCGACGAGATTCGTCGTGTCGCAGAGGCTGGCGCAGACGCACTCCACTTGGACATTATGGATGGGCACTTTGTGCCGAATCTCTCCTTTGCACCGGACACCTCTGCGCTCTGTAAAAAGTACCTTCCTGAAGGCTTTCCGATTAACACGCACTTGATGATGACCAATCCGGATAAGTACGCAGGGCGCTTCATTGAAAAGGGAAGCACTACGGTACAGTTCCACCTCGAGATGCGCGACCAGATTGATGTGCGAGCACTCGCAGCAGAAATCCGTACAAAAGGCGCCCGAGTAGGCTTAGTCGTGAATCCAGACACCCCCGCAGAGGTGGTCCGCCCCTTCCTTGACTGCGCCGATGAAATCCTCTGCATGACAGTCTTCCCTGGCTATGGTGGCCAGTCTTTCATCGCAGATGTTTTGCCCAAAATTACCGCAATCCGTGCCATGGTACCCGAAATGGACATCATGGTGGATGGTGGCGTAAACTTTGAAACAGCTGAACTCGCCGCGGCGGCAGGGGCAAATGCATTTGTCGCAGGCTCCTTCCTCTTTAAGCAAACCGACATGAAGGCTGCCATCGAAGAACTTCGGGCACGGTGTGCAGCAGCATTCCGCGCATCCTAAGTAATCGCCAATGGCCAGCGATCGTCTCGTTAAAGAACTTGGGCGTTATCCAATCGCTCCGTTGCTTTGGAAGTATTCCCTTCCATCCATCGTTGGCATGTTGGTCTCTGCGCTCTATAATGTCGTAGACCGTCTCTATGTCGGGCAATGCGTTGGGCCAGACGGGCTGGCGGGGTTTGCGTTGACCTTCCCTGCGATGATGATTACCGTTGCCTTTGGTACTTTGATTGGCCACGGCACGGCGACTTGCATCTCTATCGCAATGGGCCAAGGGAAGCGACACGTCGCGCAGTGTTACTTAGGACAAGCGATTTGCCTCTTCCTCGTACTCTCGGTTACGCTCTATCCCCTCTGCGCCCTCTTTGTGGAGCCCATCCTCTTACTCGCGGGCGGCACGCCTGCAACGGTGAAGCATGCAGCGCCCTACATGCAAGTGGTTTACTGCACGGTCTTCTTTCAATACCTTGCCCATGCGCTCAACAACGTACTCCGCGCAGACGGCTTCCCGCGCAAAGCCCTCATCTCGATGTTACTTGGTGCGATTATCAATACCATTATTGACCCCTTCTTCATCTTTGACGAGGTACCACTTTACTTTTTCACTGTGCCCGGGTTAGACATGGGAATTGTAGGAGCGGCAATCGCAACCGTGCTCTCACAAATTGTCACAGCAATTTGGGTGCTTAGCCACTTCTTCAGCAAACAAACCTCAATCCCGCTCAAATTTGGGTATATCAAACTCTACAGACCTCTCATTTGGGGTATGCTCTTTTTGGGATTACCCTCCTTTGCAATCAATCTTGTCGGAAGCGGTGTCAATACGTTGTACAACATTCTCTTCCGTGAGTATGCGCCCTCAATTAAGGTGGCCGAGTGTGAAATCGCCTCAATCGGCATCATCATGACCATCCAAATGCTTTTGTGTATGCCAGTCTTAGGCATTGCAATGGGCATGGGCCCCCTCCTCGGCTTCAATACAGGCGCGAAGAACCATCTTCGTGTAAAGAAGATTTTCAATCTCGCGGCCTGGTGGGGTGGCACATGGATTTTTATCATGTCTTCGCTTACCATCCTCTTCCGTGAGCAAATCTTCAAACTCTTCTGCCGTGAAGAGATGGCCGCCGAACTCCTTTCCGTTGGACCGACCAACATGATGATCTTCTTTTCAGGGTTTCAATTCGTGGGATATGCAATCATTGTCGGTCAGTACTTCCAAGCGACAGGCCATGGCACCATCAGTCTTATGATGAGTCTTTCGCGCCAATGCCTCCTCTTGGTTCCCTTAATGCTCATCATCCCCAGATTTTTTGGCCCCGTTGGGATTTGGTGGGCGGCACCGGTTTCGGATGTGCTCTCAGTCCTTATTGCGGTAGGCTTCCATCTCTATGAACGGAAACGCATCAAGTTGGCATTGGCAGTAGCATAAACGTTCTCCTAAAACATCCCCCCCTGTCAATAAAAAAAGGATCTCCGTATCGGAGGTCCTTTTTTTATTGTAATTGAAATCCATTACCAGATGCCGAGCAAGCGTTGGACTAAAAGCGTACAAAGGGTAAGCCCAATCCAACACATTCCGCCCAGGAGCAATGCCTTTCCACCACTTTTAATGAGCTTCACTAAATCGGTATTTAGGCCAATCGCCGCCATTGCAACCACAATGAGGAATTTAGAAAGCGTTTTCATCGGAGCAAAGACCGATTCTGCCACACCAAAATGCACACTTACCGTGGTAATACACGTAGCCACAAGGAACCATATCACGAAGAAAGGAAAGACCTTTTTTAACGAGACCTTGCCCGCCCCCTTTGCTTGGCGCATTGAGAAAAAGCTCAAGCCAAGCACAATCGGAACAATCGCAAGGGTGCGCGTGAGCTTAACCGTGACAGCCTTTTGAAGGGTTGCTGTTCCTAAATGATGCATCGAGTCCCAGGTCGACGCCACAGCTGTCACCGACGAGGTGTCATTGACGGCCGTGCCCGAGAAAACACCAAAGACCTCTCCGGTGGTGGTGTCCATCCCTAAGCATGTTCCTAATACAGGGAAAATCAACGCCGCTAAGACATTGAAGAAGAAAATTACAGAGATCGCTTGCGCCACTTCATCGTCATCTGCCTGAATCACAGGTGCAGTTGCCGCGATGGCAGAACCACCACAAATGGAGGAGCCCACCCCAATGAGAGTCGCAATCCGTGTCGAAATCTTCATCCAACGTTGCACTCCATACGCAATCAGAAGCGAAATCGTGATTGTGGTCAAAATCACAGGCAGGGCTTGTAAGCCAGATTTTGCAACCACTGAAAGATTAAGCCCGAACCCTAAAAGAATCACTGCCCACTGAAGCACTTTCTTCGAAACCCAGCGAATACCACCATCTAAGTGCGGACGCCACTTACCAATAATTGGTGCGAGGCACATCCCTATGATAATCGCAATCACTGCCCCACCCATAATGGGAAAACATTTCCCCAAATACCACGCTGGAACTGCAATTAGAAGGCAGGTCAAAAGGCCCATCCAAGACTTTAAAAACCATGTTTTCATCGTTCACTCCTCTTCGCTGTTTGCCAATATCCGCAATAGCTTGGTGCAATTATACTTTATTTTCTATTGCCTTGCACTCAAAAAAGCGCCTAAAGCACAAAGCAGACATGAGAAAGAAAATGTCACAACCGAAAAAACAAGGGATCTCTTTACGTTGTACTAACGACCTTCCAAAGCGCAAACGCCCCCTCTCCATTCCACCCCCTCCCACATCATTCAAAAGAAAACCTACAGACATTCAAAAGGAGTTCATGTCATTAAAAAATACAGACGGTACCGTTTCCGGCACCGTCTGGACTTCAGTCTGTATTTAACAGGACCCGAATTAGGCCTTAGTAACGCGGCCAGCCTTCAAGCATGCAGCGCAGACCTTCATGTGGCACGTCTGGCCGTTAGGCTTACGAACGTGCACATTCATCAAGTTGGGTTCAAAGCGACGCTTAGAGATACCGGTCGTGTGCAAACCGATGCCGCCCTTAACCTTCTTCAAACCGTGACGCACAATGCGGCAGCCAACCATGGGCTTCTTACCGCAGACTTCGCAGATACGGGACATGATGTGTTCTCCTTAGAGTTAAATAGAGTTGAAATTCGTTCAGGGTTTCAAAAACGTTGCCATGCGGAAACGTTCTGCGGAAACTTCCGAGTGATCCACTGGCTGACGAGGTTTGTCCGAAACAACAACCTGACCTTTCGCTTGCGGCTTCAGCTCATCGCGCAAAGCCTGCAATACAGCATCCAAGCCGGGCTTACCGTCTTCCACAAGAGAAAGCTTCAACGGCGTAATCCCTGTTTCAGCAACAAACGTGTCGTAGTGTTCCTGTGCAGCAAGTTCATCCATCTTGTTGGCAATAACCAACGCAGGACGGCTCGCCAATTCTGGATCGTAATTCTCGACTTCCGCGCGGAGAATGCGGTAAGCGTTCTCGGGAAGATTTTCGGTGTCCGCCATATCCAAGACGTAGACCAACATTTTGGAGCGCGAAATGTGGCGCAAAAAGGTCAATCCAAGTCCGACGCCTTCAGCGGCGCCTTCGATAATGCCGGGAATATCCGCCACACGAAGCGTGGCATAGTCACCGTAAACAACGGTGCCGACAATCGGATGGAGCGTGGTAAACGGATAGTTAGCAATCTTAGGGCGTGCCGCGCTCATCGCTGCGAGCAAAGAGGACTTACCCGCATTCGGGAAGCCAACCAAACCCGCCTCAGCAATCGTTTTCAATTCAAAACGCGCTGTGAACGCTTCACCCACATCGCCAGGAATGAACTTTTCAGGAGCCTGATTCACAGAACTCTTGAAGTGTACATTACCCCAGCCACCACGACCGCCACGAGCAATCACTAATTCTTCGCCGTGTTCCAATACTTCACCGAGGAAAGCCCCAGTATCCACATTGTACACTTCCGTGCCGCAAGGCACATCGACGATTAGATCTTCCCCGTTACGACCGTGCATCTTCTGCCCAGTACCATTAACACCGTTTTCCGCAAACAGACGCGGTTCATAGAACACGCGCAACAGGCTGTCGGCATGCGTGCTAGCACGCACCACGACATTACCGCCGCGACCGCCGTCACCTCCGTCAGGGCCACCTTCCGGAACATGCGACTCACGACGGAAGCTTCCGCTTCCATCTCCACCGCGTCCCGCGCGGACCTCGGCCGTGGCCGAATCAACAAAGGCTCTGGTTTTCACCGTTTCTGTCCTGATACGAATTCCGAAAAATTACTGAGCCACTTCGGGAAGGGGCTTGACCGCAACGACTTTGCCGTTCTTCTGGAATTCGACAACGCCGTCAATCAACGCAAAGAGCGTAAAGTCGCGACCGCAGCCGACGTTCGCACCAGGTGCAAACTTGGTGCCGCGCTGGCGGACGATGATAGATCCGGCGGTGACAACCTGACCGGCGTAACGCTTGACACCGAGACGCTTAGAATTGCTGTCGCGGCCATTACCAGTGCTACCTGCCATGATAGTTTATCCTTTCCGGAGTTTAAGCAATGGACTTAATCTTGAGAACCGTCAATTCCTGGCGGTGACCGACGCGGCGTTCATAGCCTTTGCGGCGGTTCTTACGAAAATGAATCAGCTTGTCGCCGCGCTTGTGACCGAGAACGGTCGCGACAACCTTAGCGCCCTCAACCGTGGGCATGCCGATCTTCAGCTCGTCGCCGGTGTTCAGCGCAAGCACGGAGGTAAGCTCGATATCCGCACCGGGTTCACCGGCCATGCGGTTGACTTCGATAACGGAACCAACTGCCACACGGCACTGGACGCCACCGGCCTCAACGACTGCATATGCTTCCATGAGAGATGTCCTTTGTTGTGTTTCAAAAGCTTTTTCAATGCCCCTGTGGCAATGAAAGTGGCGCATAAGATACCGAAAAAAATCAGATACGTCAACACTTTTTGTAAAACTAACTTTTTCAAAAGTCATAACTCATTGAAATATCAAATAGATACATTTTGCAAAACCCTGTTTCAACAATGCATAACTCATTGAAACTGCGTTGCATTTTACCCCCTTTTTAAATCCTTTTTTGTCTTTATTTAATTTGCTCGACTCTTGAATTGAGACATTCTCGCGCACCACTGTAAGATGATTACCTTCACGATTAACACCCGTTCACCGATGCTATCCACTCAAAGAGGCGGGAAAAAGGCCTTTCAACCCTTCGCCATTGGTCCCTATTTATCAAAATCCAATGTTTCCACAAGCATTGATATTGATTCCTATTCATGCTAAATACGGCGCGTTCCAAAACATTGATGACGGTAGACATCTAAAAAAGGGTTCAAGTCCCAAGTGTGTGGGTAAAAGAATAAAAGGCTTATAAAAGGTAAGACAACGAGTAACTCGTTAGCTTCAATTTTTAAATGCAAAAAAGCCTCATTTAAGGCGTTTCAACGCGTAAGGCTCAGGTTCTATTCCATGTACTTTGTGGTGTTGATGTTAGTGCAGAGTAAGGTTCTCGAGCAATGCGTGAATTAGATACTAAACTTGAAAAATGGCGAAATAGGATAGTCCTTCCATTAAGGTAAGGCAAGAATTTTGCGCAAATGCGCAGCCTATGTAGTAGAAACAATAAAACATGTAGCGTGCTAAAAGCGTACCTCCCACACAAAAAACTTAAGCATATAGGCTCAACGCACGTTTTTAGCTTTAGAGAATCCCACTTCTTCCCAATTACCCTCTCATGTGAGACAAAATAACTAAGCAATAAGGGCGGTTTTCAATCTCAGTTTGTTACAAACTCAAATCCAGTTTGTTACAAACTCAATCTCAATTTGTAACAAACTCAAATCCAGTTTGTTACAAACTCAAAGCTGATTTCGCCCTTTTTCCTAACCAAAGCTATGCAAAAGTAAAGGAAGAACTCCCCGTACATTGAACTTTAACCACGAATGACATGAATACACACGAATATTTTAAAACCACAGAATAGTGAATGCTCGCAGTAAGACGAAGTCCGTAGCGAGAGCTATGAATCCATGAGCCTTTTAATTCTTTTACCCACACACATGGGACTATAACCAAAAAAAAATGACTCTAGCAAAGTCCTTGCCAGAGTCATCTTTTGTAAGGTGAATTACGGTGATTAGCCGAGGATCAAATCGTCCAAACGACGAATCAAGTCATCCACGGAAATGCGTTCCTGCTGCATCGTGTCACGATCACGCAGGGTCACAGTTCCGTCCTTTTCAAGGGTGTCAAAGTCCACCGTTACGCAGAACGGTGTGCCAATTTCGTCCTGACGACGATAACGACGACCGATAGCACCGCTTTCATCCCAGAAGCAATTGTAGCGACGCTGCAACTTCTTGAAGATTTCACGTGCGAGATTGTAGAGTTCGGGCTTATTCTTCACCAAGGGGAAGACTCCGACCTTAATCGGAGCAATTGCAGGGGCGAGGTGGAGCACCGTACGGATGTCTTCCTTACCCTTTTCATCCACCAACTTCTGTTCTTCGTAAGCATTGCAGAGCATCGCGAGTGCCATACGATCAACGCCTGCGGAGGGTTCAATCACATGCGGGATGTAGCGACCTTCAAAGAGGCGATCAATGAAAATGTTAGCCGCTTCTGCAGTCTTGCCGCGCGCTTCCCATTCTGCAACAACCTTCGCGCGGAAGGCCGCCTTTTCTTCGTCAGAAAGCTTCTTCACGGCGAGCTTGAGGGGTTCATCGAAGACTTCCATCGACTTACCAGAGTGTTCCTGGTGACGAGAGAGGTCGAAGTCGGAACGCGCCGCAATACCTTCAAGCTCTTGCACGCCGAAGGGGAAACGATATTCAATGTCCACGCAAGCACGAGCATAGTGTGCCAATTCATCGGGCTTCTGCCAGTATTCCACGAAAGAGTCTTCGGGAAGACCATTCTTCACGAGCCAAATCTTGCGCTGTTCCACCCAATACTTGTGCCAGCATTCCCAACCCCAATCAGCCTGAGGTTCGGAGAGGTCCGTGGTTTCGGTCAAAGGTGCCACGTGACCACAAAGTAATTCCACTGCTTCATCGGGCTTGATGAAGAATTCCACTTCCATCTGTTCAAATTCACGCGAACGGAAGATGTAGTTACGCGGCGTCACTTCGTTGCGGAAGCTCTTGCCGACCTGACCAATGCCGAAAGGAGGCATCTGACGTGAAGAGACCATCACATTCAAGAAGTCCGCAAAGATCGCCTGAGCCGTTTCAGGACGGAGATAGGCCACATTGGAGGGGTCTTCCACGGGGCCCACGATGGTCTTAAACATCAAATTGAAGGGGCGAGGCTCGGTCATCACGCCACCGCAATTGGGGCACGGGAGCACCTCGGGTTCACCTTCGGGCGTAGCCAACAGGATGAAGAGTTCCTTCACATCCGTGATGGTCTTGAGCTTCTCAAAAATCTTTTCAAGATATTCGGGGTGCTGAACGGTATAGAGGCCCGGCGCAACCGCCTTCCCCTTACCCTTGCACCACGTAGCAATCTTACCCGCTTCACCCAACATACCGGCGAGCGTTTCGCGCAAAGCGCTTTCTTCAAAAAGGTCCCAAATCTGGTCTGCACGCATGAGCTTACGGCAATTACCCTTACACATGCTCATGGGGTCAGAGAAGGTGTCCAAGTGACCAGAAGCCTTCCAAATGGCGGGATGCATGATAATCGAAGCATCCAAACCTTCGACATCCTCGCGATCACGCACGGTAAAACGCCACCAACTATCCTTGATGTTGCGCTTCATCTCGCAGCCGAGCGGACCATAATCCCAGAAACCGGCAAAACCGCCGTAAATCTCAGAGCTCTGGAAGATAAAACCGCGACGCTTGCACAACGAAACGAGCGCATCAAGAGAACTTTTAGGTGCTTCTTTCTTTTCCATAAATCCTAATTCCTAATAATAGAAACTATTAAAATCGCCCATTAGTATACCGCATTTACACTTTTTTCGCTATCACTGAAGCAAAAAAGATAGTAAACCCACAAAAAGCGGCCATTTATTCCCAAATAAGACCTTCGTTTCTTACGGCGCAGCCCCCACCCACTCAATTCGTAAGGTGTAATCGGGGAGTTGGTCATTGAGGAGTGCAACCAATTCGGTGACGCTCATCATCTCTGAGCATGAGGCTGTTATCTCGGTTTTAAAAGGACTTTGTGGCAATGCGGCATCCGAAGTAATGCGTTCGTCAATCGCAGGACTCAATTGATTAAGGAAGTCTCCGCCAAATGAAATAAAGATGGTTTGTCCGCGTTTTACTGCGTGTGCAACGCGTTTTACGTTTGGATGACAGCCCTGGCAGGGGCCAAAATCACTGAACAGCGTTAGGACATCAATCAGTGCCACTTGCTTAAATTCAACGGATGGAAGCTTTATTTCTACATACGATTGGGGAAAGAGTAAGACGATTTCATTCACAAAACGCGTCGCTAAAGATGAGTTCACCAAATGTGGCGCAAGCGCCTCCCACGCGATTAGTGCCGTCTTCGGGGTCACCCCCTCGCGCGTCGTCCAGCGAATCCCCTGTGGTGTAAAATCAAAATTCTCAAGCGTCCCTGCCGACACGACCTCCTCCTCAAAAGCCTGCGCCAATAATTGACACACGGCCTTCTCATGCGAAGCGCGAATCACCTCTTTAAACTTCAATGCCTCCCCTCGCTGACGATCAAAAACACTCCGCGTTATCCGCACCGAGGTTATCCCCTCACGCGTCTCCGTTTCCGATAAGGCATACGAACAATACCGTAAGTCATTTACCATCAGTTTGCCATCCGCACGATAAACAATTGCTTTTACATTTGGATGATTCGCGTCTGCCTCCAAACACTCGCCCCTACACGCCTGAGGCGGACTTGGCAATAAATCCGCCGCCTCTGGGGTCGTAGCCCACCCCAATCGCCGCCAAACCTCTCCCTGTAATCGCTCGTTAAAGCGCATCAACGCGTGCCAATTCTGATTAACCCCTACTGCACCACTTGAAATGGGCGTTTTATGCGTTGCAGTCTCCCCATCCTCAAGCGCCTTAAAATCCCCGGCAACCAAACCCATCACCCATTTCAAAACCGCGACATCATTCTCTGGTGCCTCAACAAAATAATTTGCCGATTGCTCCTTTGGCCACCGACACTGTTCATGCACCGACTCTGGCGCCATATCCATCCCCACTTGACGTTGTCTCACATCAAGTGACACCAATGGTTCAGAAGCCACGCAACCGCCAAGGAAACACGCAAGGCTACAGATTATCCCAAACTTTTGAATCATCTCTATCACCCTTCTAATCTTACAATTTGCAAACAAAAACCGCTTCAGCATAGACAATCGCGGACGTTATCCCACGATCCACTTGCCGACCTTAGGCAATTTAGCAAGCGCAATACAGACGAGCGCACTCGCCACAAACGTTACAACCGCAGTCGTAAAAATCGTCATAGGAGTTGACCAAAGCATCGGCAAATGCGCCTCCATTGTAGGACGAATCCACCCAATAATCGGAACTAATAGAATCATATGACAAAGATACATCCCATAACTCACACGAGAAATCGGCAAAAGAACCTTTTGATAGAAAAGACCTGCATGCGTGATTTTACGAAAACAAAGGAGCCACCCTAAGGTCATTAAAACCACCCCAATCGAGTCGTAAAGCAAGAAACCTTCCCAGCCCGCCCCTAAGCCAACATCCCCCGAAAGAGGAAATCCTGCCTTCGCCGCCGTTTGAATACTCCACCAAAAGCCACCCGCACACATCAAGAAACCAACGCACCAACTCGGCAAAGCCACCCCAAACACCTGCCTCCATGACACAGACTGCACAAATCGTCTAATGTAACACCCTAAAAGAATGTAGCCTACATATCCACTAAAGTAGTAGAATGTCCCATACGTGTTCCAACTCGCCTCCCCCCAAAGCGGATACTTCGCAACATTCGGCAATCCACCTGGCCCAAAAACAACCACTGACTCACTCAATAAACACCGCACCATCGGAAGACATGCACTCAAGAAACAAAGCGCAATGTAACACAACAATTCACGTTGCCCTACCCGTTGCGCCCAAGGCGAAAGCAACGGCATGAAGAGATAAACCCCGACAATCATATAGACAAACCACAAATGCCCCGAAGCATAATTGAAATTTTGCCACAAAACGCCAACATTCTCAATAAAACTCCCATTTAAAGAGGCATACACAAGCGTCCACAACGCAAACGGAATCAACACGCGTACCATTCGACGCTTCAGAAATGCGCCCGTATCCCCTTGCACTGGAAAGAGCAAGTAACTCGACGCCACCACAAAAAGCGGCACACAAGCGCGCACAAAGGTATCTATGAGAGCCACCCACATCGCATCCGTTTGGCAACGCACCAAAGTGCCCTCACCGCCAAAAAAGAACGGCTCGCAACTATGAACCACAAAAACAAAAAAGATCGCAATCGCGCGAAGCCAATCCATCCAAACAATGCGTTCCACTTGATACTTCTCCATCCCTCACTCCTTATCATAAAACGTCCAAAATTTACAGCTTTCATCACAAGATGTCAATCAATAAATATTTCTTCATTCCATACTCCTCACTCGCACTTGCAGTGTAGCAAAATAAAGCAAAGTTGTCAAATCGTTATTTAAGAAAAGACTAAAATGACGCAAAAAATGCGCCAAAATCGGGTCTGAAAATGGGCGAAATCGAGTCGCAATTTCGCCTGTTTTGGGTACCCAATT
>JAZUPT010000009.1:0-73483 GCA_045605345.1 Candidatus Spyradenecus sp. | reverse complement strand
GAAAAAATGGTCCCGAAGGGGAGGAAAAGTTATCAACAATTTGCCCGTTTTTTAGGGAAGTCTAAAGAAATTCTGGGTCAATATGGGCGAAATTGAGTCGCAATATGGGCGAAATTGGGTACCCAAAACAGGCGAAATTACGACTCAATTTCGCCTGTTTTCAAGGCCAATTCTTCAGCACTTTTTGTCATATTTCATGTCTACCTAAAATGACGATTTGACAAACTTGCTCTGTTTTGCTACACTTTTAGTGTGTGTAGAGAGAAGAGATTGAGATGCAGGGGCTACGCACCTCTGCACCCGCGGGAGCGTGGTACGCTGTTGACATAGCTCCTTCGGACTTTATCCCGTGTTCGTCCTGCGGACTCGCCTCTGAAGTAGGCTGGGGCGAAGGCAGAAGTGAGCCGCATAGCCAGCCACGCATGATTGTCATAAGGGTGCAGACGCAGGCCGCTGGGGGACTGTGACACCCCAAACGACGGGGGACACCCCCGCAAATGCGCCCCTGCTATAGGCACGGGGAACACCCCCGTGGCTTCGGAAGGGGGTGAATTTTGTTTACATTCTTTTCTTTTCTTAATTAATGTAGCGCGGGCGCGTTTTTCTTGCTATACTGTAGGTGTAATGAAAACGTTTGAGCAACGCTTTACGGTGGCGTATCAATATCCGGTGACCTTCTGCAGGGATGTTTTTTCTGCGGAGTGTGATGTTTTGACGCGTGCGATTTTGCGTGACGTGACAGATGTTTCGCCGCATCGCGTGTTGATTGTCTTAGATCGTGGCTTGGAAGAGGCGCAACCTGACCTAACGAAGAAGATTACGGCGTGGGTGATGGCGAATGCGCCTGAGATTTCGTTGGCTGCTCCCATTGAAAGTATTCCTGGGGGTGAGTTTGCGAAGAAGCAGGATACGGCGGTTGAACGTTTGGTGAAGTTGGCTTATCAAACGCACTTTGGCCGTAAGGATACCTTTATTGCCATCGGCGGTGGTGCGGTGCAGGACACGGTGGGTTATGCCGCCACGATTATTCATCGTGGGTGTCGTTTGATTCGCATTAATAGCACCACGCTTTCGCAGGCTGATGCGGGCATTGGCGTCAAGAATGGCATTGACTATGCTTCCGGTAAGAATTTTCTGGGCACCTTTGCGCCGCCTTATGCGGTGATTAACGATGTTTCCCTTTTGACCACGCTCGCTGACCAAGATTGGCGAAATGGCATCTCAGAAGCCGTGAAGGTGGCCACGATTAAGGATGCGGTCTTCTTGCAGTGGATTCAGGAACACACGGATGCGTTACGCATGCGTGATTTGGATGCAATGGAGAAGTTGGTCGAACGCACGGCTGAACTTCATTTGATGCACATTGCCTATGGGGGTGATCCCTTTGAACGTGGTTCGGCGCGACCATTGGACTTTGGCCATTGGAGTGCGCACCGATTGGAGTCGATTACGTGTTGGCAACTCTCGCATGGAGAAGCAGTGGCGATTGGCATTGCGCTGGATATGCTCTATGCCTCGTTGCTTGGGTTTGTCACGGGTATGGAGGCGACGCGCGTGATTTCCATTCTTCGTGAGTGCGGACTGCGTGTGTGGTGTGACGAATTGACGTTACGCTCGACGGATGGGAAGTTGGCGATTGTTGAAGGTTTGCGTCAATTCCGTGAACATCTGGGCGGCGAGCTCTGTGTGACCTTACCGCAGGGCTTAGGGAATAAAACGGAAGTCCACGAGATTAATGAAACACTTTTGGAACAAGCTGTTCAGCTTTTGCGTGAACGTTTTGCTTGAGAATAGGGAAGAAGTATGATTGCGACCGGAATTGTAGCCCAAGCATTGGAAACGCCGAAGTGCCCAGAATGTGGTGCCGATTTAACTGTTGCAGGAGAGCCGCTCTCGCAGGTGACCTGTCCGACCTGTGGTAAGCAGATTATGGTGTCAGGGCGCCTAGGGCAGTATCATCTCTTGCGTCTGATTGGTGCAGGTGGCATGGGCGCGGTGTATGAAGGCATTGATACGGGATTGCAACGTAAAATTGCGGTGAAGGTGATTTTGCGCGATAAGGCAGAAGAAGACCCCACCTTCATTGAGAGTTTTAAACGCGAAGCACAGTCGGCGGCACGCTTGAACAGCCCGAACATTGTGGGGGTGTATGCCTTCGGTGAAAGCGAGGGCCAACCCTATTTGGTGATGGAATTGGTGCAACCGGATGCCTTGGACAAGATGATGAAGGATGGTCCCGTGAATGCACACACGGTGATGTCCATCGGTCGGCAGATTGCGCAGGGCTTGAAGGCGGCAGCGGAGCAGGGCTTGGTCCATGGTGACGTGAAGCCTGAGAATATTTTGATCAACGAAGCACGCGAGGCGAAGCTCGCCGACTTCGGCATTGCGGCATTGGCGGGTGCAAAGGCGGCGGCGAACAACGAAGTGTGGGGCACGCCTTACTACATCGCACCGGAAACCTTGCGCCGTCAGAAGGTGGATTTGCGAGCGGATATCTATTCGCTTGGTGCAACGCTTTACCATGCAATCGCTGGTGTGCCGCCCTTTGAGGGTGAGACCGCAGTGGATGTGATGAAGGCGCGTTTATTGGGGCCTGCACGTCCCTTACAAGAAGTGGCGCCGAGCTGCCCAGAAAATATTGCAAAAATCGTGATGCGCATGCTCGAAGCTGAGCCGATGCGCCGTTATCCCAACTACGATTCCTTGTTGGCCGACATCGCGAAAGAGGTAGGCTCTGGCAAGGGCGGCAAGCGCGTGATGTTGAAGTCGGCAAAGCCAAAGTCAGGCGCCACCATTTCGGTGCCTTCGCGTCCGATGCCCTCTGTGGAAAATCCCAATGCCTCCCTCTTCCCCAAGAAGAAGGGCTTGAGCAAGGGCGCAGTCATTGGAATTGGCGCGGGCATTGGTGTGGGCGTTTTGATTGTGCTCACGATCATCATTGTCCTGTTGGTGAATGCAGGTAAGAAGCAACCTGGCGCGATGCCTTCGGAACAACCGATGGCGGCGGTGGATCCTGCGGTGGCGCAGTCCGCGGCGGACTTGAAGGTTTTGGGTGAATTGGTCAAACAATTTGAACAATCCTACGTGGATGCAAAGTCGGCGGCGAAGACAGCAGATGCACAGGTGAAGCGCATGGTCAAGCGCGCTGAACGGGCCGTTTTGCCCGAAAACACCTCGTGGTTGACGCGTCAAGAAGGCGAAGCGCCGACAGAGATGTTGCGCGATGTACAGGATTTATTGGCGAAGGTGGAGGCTATGAATAGCGTGGTCACCGCAAAGGAAACCGTGCGGACTACCCTCAATGACCTACAGGCCAATGCCGAAGATGGCACTGCCGCCCTCGCAGAAGCGACGAAGGCAATTGAAGCGCATGAGGCACTGCCCGAGGTGAAGGCCTTTGCGGCGAACCAGAAGGCGGTGGCAAGCGCGGAGAAGAATTGGCAGAAGGTTGTGACTAAGGCGCGTGCCGAGATGGAAGCGGCCGTGGCTGCACGTCAGGAAGAGGAACGTAAGGCGCGCATTGCTGAACGTGAACGCCTCGCTGCGGAAGCCGCTAAGCGTGAAATTGAAGAAGAAGTCGCTTCGGTGGCAACGATTGACGTGGCCGTCGCAGGGGACTTGGATAGCTTTATGCCAGAGAAGGCACAGGAACTCTTTAAGACTCGTCAGGCACGTTTGAAGAGTGCAGAAGCAAAGGCGGCTTCAACAACGGTGGCGGATCGAATTGCCGCATTTCAGACGTTGAAGACCTATTGGATGACGGCAATCAAGGAAGGTCGCTTCAAGCAGATGGGCGTTACCGCGGCGACGGTGGATGCTGTGACGGTGAATAACCAACAGTTGCCATGGGCCAAGTTTGTCGCAAATCAGCAGAATCTCGCCTTCCGAATGTTGCAGAGTACGATTATTGATGACACAGGGGCGCGTTCGCTCCGTCATTCGGATCGCGCCGACCTCGCAGTGGGAGCCTATCTCTTTGTGATGCGTTATTTTGGCGCAGCAACCGTGCAGAAGTCTAAGACGTTGCGTGATGCGGTGGCGAAATGTCGCGAGTTGGCAGAGAGCTTGCCTGGCACAAAGACGCGCTTTGAAGCATTGGTTGGTGTCACCGAAGAGGCCTCTGCCGAAGAATAAGTCGCAGAAGGCGCTGTGAAACGTCTTCGGGTGCGAGCAGGGTTGCGACGAACTCGGAGACGTTTTCATTTGGAAGTGCGTAAGCGATGAAAAAGGTGTTTTTGTTTTTGATGGCGATAATTGGGGCGCCTTGCGTGTGGGTGCTCCTGCGATGCCTCCTTGAAGCGCTCGCGATAGACACCTTAAATGAGCCCTTTTTCTCCCGTGGTCGGGTTTGTTTTATCGCAGGATGTGTGGCGATGACCTTGCTCTATATTTGGAAAGGGCGCGCCCTTCAGGTGGTGTATATTTTCGCGCATGAGATGACGCATGCGGTGGCAGGATTGTGTTGCTTCTCGAAGGTGTACAAGGTGAGCATTAAGACGACGGGTGGCTTTGTACAACTCTCCAAAAGTAATCTCTTCATTACCTTGGCACCATACTGTGTGCCCTTTTATTTATTGGTAGCGGTGTTGCTCTATGGTATCTTGCAATGCTTCGTGCCGAATGTGCTCCCCTTTGAAGTGTGGGCAGGATTTTTTGGTGTATTGACCGCCTTCCATGTGTGGTACACCGCGAATGCTTTATTCTCGGTCTCCCAACCCGATACGCACGAGTATGGACGCTTCTTTTCGTGGTGGTTCATTGTGATGACCAATCTGCTCTTTGCTTTGGTAGCGGTGGTTGTCACTTCGCCCACTGTGACCGCACGAGGGCAGGGGAAACGCTTGATTGTGACGACACAATCGGTGTATGTCGGCGTGTATGAGACCTTGCGCGAGGTGACCCATTGGGTCATTGCGCGTAATCATGACGCAGAAAGGAAGCTGAAATGAATCTCGTCGGCGAACTTCATGATTTGATTCTCTCTTCAACCAATACCGTTGTCTTTACAGGTGCGGGGGTCTCCACGGCGAGTGGCATCCGTGACTTTCGTGGAAAGAATGGTATTTACAATGACACCTTTCATGGTTATCGTGTAGAGGAACTTTTTGGAATCGACTTGTTCAACTCAGATCCCTCATTGTTCTATGCGTGGGCAAAGGATTTTGTGTATGACCTTGAGGCCTTTCAACCTTGTACAGTGCATAATGTTTTGGCACGATTGGAACGTTCTGGCTTAGTGAAGGCGGTGGTTACACAGAATATTGATCGCCTGCATACACTCGCTGGTTCGCGTAATGTACTGGAGGTGCATGGTTCGCCGACGTGGCATCATTGTCAACGGTGTGGCGCAAAGATGAGTTATGATGAAGTGGTGCCCATCGTTTATGCGGGCGAAGTGCCGATGTGTTCCTGCGGAGGTGTTTTTAAGCCCGATATTGTTTTTTATGGCGAAAATCTCCCAGAGGCGGTTTTTTCACAAGCAGTTCGGGCTTGCCAAGAGGCAGATTTGATGGTGGTCTTAGGCAGTTCGCTGACGGTTTATCCAGCAGCCGCACTTCCAGAAGAAGCTTATCGGTGTGGTGCACGCGTGGTGATTGTAAATGAATCGCCTACGCAATTAGATCGTCGCGCAATTCTTAAATTGGACAATTTGACCGATACGTTTACGCAATTGTGCGACCTTTTGGATGGAAGTTTGCCATAAAAGTTCTTGGCAGATGTGAAAAAAACAGATTAAGGTGTTTTAATCTTGCGCATGTTCTGCTATTATTATTTAAGTTAACGTTTTGCCTTCATTGGCTTACAATAGGAAAGAGAATGCTATGACGAATCGTAGAACATTTTTAAAAGCAGCAGGTCTTGGTTTGGCTGCTGGTGCAATGGGTGGTACGCTCACTGCCGCGACATCGCTCACTTCTGGCAAGAAGCGTCCGAACATCCTCTTCATTATGACTGATGACCATGCTGCACATGCAATTAGTGCGTATGGTTCGCGTATCAATAAGACGCCGGGCATTGACCGTTTGGCCAAAGAAGGTGTTCTTTGTAAGGACGTCTTCGTGACCAATTCCATCTGTACGCCTTCTCGTGCCTGTATCCTTTCGGGTATGTACAGTTGTAAGAATGGGGTGCCCGTCTTCAATGATATTTCAAATAAGCTCAAGACGGTCGGTGGCACGATGCGCGAGGCGGGTTACTACACCGCTGTCTTAGGTAAGTGGCACATGGGTGGTCCGCACACGGTGCGTGATACCGATTGGGACCGTTGGGCAATCTATCAAGGGCAGGGAAGTTACTTTGATCCCTTCTTCTTTACGAAGCCTGAAAAGTGCCCGCAGGGTACGGGTGGTACGTTGAATGGACAACGTTTGGACTTTAAGGGCGAGTATGCCACTGATAACCTCACGAAGGTGACGCAGTGTGTTATTGACGAAGCGATTGAACAGGATAAGCCCTTCTGCGTGATGATGTTGCACAAGGCACCGCACCGTAACTGGTTGCCTGCGCCGCATTACCGTAAGGAATTCCGCGCGAAGACGTTGGAAGACTTCCCGCTCCCCGATACGATTTTTGATGACTACAAGGGCCGTGCGACCCCCATCAAGCAGACCGCAATGACGCTGGAACACCATATGCGCATTGAAGCGGACTTGAAGTTGACCGAATACTTCTCTGAAGGCGGTCAATTCCCAGGCGTGGATTCTCAGCAGTATAAGACGGGTGAGTCCTCGAACCGTTGGCCGAAGGAAATTCGCGACAACGCATCTCTTCCTGCTGATGAACGTGAACGTCGTCGCCGTGAACGCATTAAACTCTCGTACCTGCGCTACATGCAGGACTACTTGGGATGCGTTCAGAGCGTGGATGATAGCGTCAATGATATGCTGAACTATCTGAAGGAAAAGGGCATTGATCAGGATACCATCGTGATTTACACGGCTGACCAAGGCTTCTTCCTCGGCGACCATGGTCTTTATGATAAGCGCTTTATGTTGGAAGAATCGTTGCGTATGCCCTTCTTGGTGCGTTGGCCAGCGGCGATTAAGCCCGGTAGCGTGAATGAAGACTTGATTACCAATGTTGACTTTGCGGCATTCTTTGCTGATGCAGGTGGCGTCCCCGCCAATCCTGAATGGCAGGGCCGTAGCTTCTTGCCGAACTTGACCACGGGCACCCCGAAGGATTGGCGCAAGAGCTTCTACTACCGCTACTACATCCAGGGCGGTGAACACGCTACGCCTGCACACTACGGAGTGCGCACAAAGCGTTACAAACTGATTTCTTACTACAAGGTCGGCGAGTGGGAACTCTTCGATCTGGAAAAGGATCCAGAAGAATTGGTCAATCTCTACAACGATCCTGCTTACCGCAAGGTGGTGGCGGCGTTGAAGGATGAGCTCTTCCGTTTGAAGAATGCCGTCGGTGACTCCGACCAGTTCTACGGATGTAGCGACTACTATCTGAATCCTGGTAATGATTATCCTAACGTTTTCGATTAATTAAGGAGATGCACAATGCTCACTGAATACACCATCAACAAAGTGACTCGTCTGCCCGACTTCGATCCCGAAGATCCGATTTGGCAGAAGGCTGAAGCCGGAGAATATGCCTACTGGCATGAAAAGAGCTCCGAACATCACCCGAAGACGACCGTTAAGGCACTTCATGACGGCAATGACATCATGATCTGCTGGCAGGTTGAAGATCGTTATGTGCGCATCGCTCACACGGCCATCAACTCCATGGTGTGTGAAGATGCTTGCGTGGAAGCATTCCTCCAGCCGTTGAAGATTGAAAAGGGTTACATCAACCTTGAAATCAATGCCGGCGGGTGCATTCACTCCTCGCACATTCGTAACTGGACCCGTGCACCGGGCGGCTTCGCAGACTTCGAATACATCTCGAAGGATGCTATCCGTAAGCTCACCGCTAAGGGTAATCTGCCTCAGGTGATTGACCCTGAAACCGATGAAGCAACGAATTGGTGGATGATTGTTCGCGTGCCGCGTACCTACTTGGAAGGCATCTTTGGCCCGCTCGGCGACCTCTCTGGTCAGACCTGGCAGGGTAACTTCTGCAAGTGCGCTGACTGCTCGAGCCGTCCGCACTGGGGCACCCTCTTGCCTCAGAGCCCCGAGCTGAACTTCCACGTGCCGAAGTACTTTAGCCCGATCAACTTCGCTGCAGAAGCAAAGTAAGCTTTAAGCAACGAAAACTTGACAATCGAACGGTGCGGTCTTCCGCGCCGTTCGCTTTTTTTGTAGACGGAGAGATTTCCAATCGAACGAGGTGAAAGTGGGGCTTCCTGTCGTGAAAGCGAAAAGAAAGTGTGGGAATAATTGGTCAATTGCCTTTTATTTAAGGTATAATACTTGATGTTTGCAGAGGTGTCTGCAGTTCGCTCAAGATGAAGGAGGTCGTAAATGAATATGGCAACCATTTGGTTGATTAGTGCGATTGTTTTGATTGTCTCAGAATTTGTGATTCCAGGATTCGTGATTATCTTCTTTGGTGTGGGTGCATTAGCGGCATCTGCAGTGGCCTTTTTTACGGACGCATCACTGGCGGCGCAAGGGTGGGTCTTCGTGATTGCATCGGTGTTGTCGCTCGTATTGGGGCGTCGTTTCTTTAAGACGGCACTGCATGGTAAACTGGAGCTTGCCCATGGTGATGCGGATGATGATGGCATTGTCGGCAGTGTGGTCGTGGTGACATCCGCGATTGAACCGCCCCAACCGGGCCGCGTGGAAGTCCATGGTGCGGATTGGAAAGCGGTGGCGAATCGCTCCATTGCCACAGGGGAATCGGTAAAGGTGATTTCCCGCGATAACATCACGCTCACGGTAGAGTAAGGCTTTTCATTGTTCATTTCTTAATTCGTTAAAAAAGGAGTTGGTTATGCCAGAATTAGTTATCTTGTTGATTATTGTGATTGCCGTTTTGGTGACGTTGTTCAAGACAGCGGTCATCGTGCCGCAGCGTCAGGCGTACATTGTGGAACGTCTCGGGCGCTATTCTTCTACGTTGGAAGCAGGTTTTCATATCTTGATTCCCTTCTTGGATCGCGTGGCGTATCGTCGCACGTTGAAGGAAACCCCGATTGATGTGCCGCCGCAGCAGTGCATCACGAAGGATAACATCACGGTGGATGTTGATGGTATTCTCTATCTTCAGGTGATGGATCCTGCAAAGGCTTCCTACGGCATTGACAACTACCTCTGGGCTTCTACGCAGTTGGCTCAGACCACGATGCGTTCGGAAATTGGTAAGTTGGACCTCGATGAAATCTTTGAAGTGCGCGAATCCATCAATGCTGCTATTTGCGGTGCAGTGGATAAGGCTTCTGATCCTTGGGGTATCAAGGTGACGCGTTATGAAATCAAGTCGATTACGCCGCCCCAGACTATCCGTGACGCCATGGAAAAGCAAATGCGCGCCGAACGTGAAAAGCGTGCAATGATTGCTGAATCTGAAGGTGAACGCCAGGCACGCATCAACCGTGCAGAGGGTGAAAAGCAGGAAGCAATCGCCAAGTCTGAAGGTGAAAAGTTGCGTCGTATCAATGAGGCAGAAGGTCGCTCTCAGGAAATCTTGCTCGTGGCGAAGGCTACGGCAGAAGGTCTTACCGCCATTGCAGAGTCGATTAGCCAGAATGAGGGCGGTTCGGATGCAGTGAACTTGCGCTTGGCCGAACAGTATATCGCTGAATTTGGTAAGTTGGCGAAGGAAGGCACCACCATGGTATTGCCCTCTAATCTCGCAGACATCGCCTCTGTTTTGAAGATGGCCACTGGCGTTATTCAGAAAAAGTAATCGTGCGTAAAGCAGAATTCCCTTATACGTTTAAAGATTACGCGCTGTTGAAGACCGCGCTTACGGTGCCTGCGCCTAATCGTCAGGAACCAGATAACCAACGCCTTGAGTATTTGGGTGACGCCGTGTTAGAGTTGCTTATTTCTGATGCGCTCTATCGTCGTTACCCAGATGCGAGTGAAGGGGTGCTCACCGATATGCGGTTGCACCTCGTCTCAGGGCGTGGGTTATTGGAGCGCGTGCCGAAACTTGGCGCAGCCTTTCGCGAGGGGTTGGAGCGTTTTAACCAACACAAAACGTGGAAGCCCAAGGCCGAGGTCGATGCGATTGAGGCCTTGATTGGCGCGGCGTGGTTGGATGGCGGACTTCCTGCGGCAGAGGTGTTCTTTGAACTGCTCTTTTCGGAAGCGGATTTCCAGAGCGTCGCCCACTGTACAGGCGTCTCGGATAATCCTAAGGGTGAACTGCAACAATTCGCACAACAACACTATCAGACTGAGCCAGTCTACACCTTATTGGAACGTTCCGGTCCAGATCATGCGCCAACGTTCCGCGCGTCTGTGACGTTGGCGGGGCACACTGCGGAAGGGACTGGCGCCACGCGAAAGGCGGCAGAGGCGATTGCGGCGAAGGCTTTATTTGCGCAACTCTCTACTTCGACCTCTTAATTTTTTGGAAAATTGACAATGAATGATTACGAACTCCTCGACAGTGGCAATGGTGCGAAGTTAGAACGCTTCGGCGACTTGGTATTGGATCGTCCCTGCGCCCAAGCGGTTTGGCAGAAGCAACGTCCTGCCTTGTGGAAGAAGGCAGATGCCTCCTTTGATCGTGAGGAGGGAAATCATTGGCATGGGCGCAACCGTTTGCCGAAGGAGTGGGCAATTGATGTCGATGGGACGAAGTTTCGCCTCTCTGGGACCGACTTCGGTCACCTTGGTATTTTCCCTGAACAGCGTGCTCAGTGGGCTTGGATTAAGGATCAGGTGCGCACGGCAAAGGCGAAAAAACGTCCTGTAAGCGTGCTCAATCTCTTCGCGTATTCTGGCGGTTCTACCCTTGCTGCGGCGCATGGTGGCGCAGAGGTTTGTCATGTGGACGCCTCGAAGGGCATGGTGCAGTGGGCACGTGGGAATGCGGCACTGAATAAGTTGGAGGCGCATCCGATTCGTTGGATTGTGGATGACGTTCATAAGTTTATGAATCGTGAATTGCGTCGGGGGCGCAAATATGACGGCATTATTTTGGATCCGCCGACGTATGGTCGTGGAGGCAATGGGGAGACGTATAAGATTGAACGTGACCTCACCGAGACCCTGCGCCTTTGCCGTGCCCTCCTGAGTGATGACCCGCTATTTTTGCTCTTAAGTGCACACACCCCTGGCCACACCCCGATTGTGTTGGAAAACATTTTGACGCAGGCTTTGCGTGGTTTGGGTGGTTCCTTCTCCGCAGGGGAGATGTGTCTCTCTGGCGCGGCGGATGTCTTTAAATTACCTTCTGGTGCGTATGTGCGGTGGACGCATGAGTAAGTTTCCCTCTTTTGCGTTGTGGCAAGTGGTCCTTGTCACAACTTTTTTTGCCCTCTCGGCACGGGCTGCCGTGACCTTGCAACCTGATTATGCCAATATCACGGTGCCTCCCAATATTGCCCCGTTGAATTTCAACGTGCAGGGCGCGCCTGAAGGAGCTCGCGTACGCTTAAAGAGCGGCACGGAGGAAGCAGTCTTTTCGCGCGAGGTGCGCATTTCTCCAGCTGTGTGGCGTCGACTCTTATCGGCAAGTGATGCCTACACGATTACGGTTGAGGCCGAAGGCGCCACGCTCTTCTGCGCCACGAATCGTGTGGCAGAGGCAGCGATCGCGCCGACCTTGGCCTATCGTCTCATTCCGCCGAGTTATGAAAATTACCAGAACGTGGGCCTCTATTGGCGTAATTTGACCACCTTTGAGGAGCGTCCACTCTACACCAATCTTCAGAGTTCCACCAAGCAGTGCGTGAATTGTCACCATTTCAACCAAGGTGACCCTGGTTCGTTACTCTTCCACCTGCGCGCATCCAATGCGGGTACTGTCATCTTCAAAGATAAAGATGACCCTGGCATTAAGCGCAATTTTAAGGGCGGGCCCTTCTTCTCGTCTGGCGTTTATCCCGCATGGCACCCCTCGGGGAAGGCGATTGCCTTCTCGGTCAACGACACCTTACAGTGTTTTTACTATCGCGAAACGGATAAGATTGAGGTTTTGGACTCGCGCAGTGATATGTTGTTGTACGACTTAGAGAGCGACACGGCCTATCCTGTGGAGACCACCCCTGAAATATTTGACTGCTTCCCTGCGTGGTCACCCGATGGAAAGCAACTCTTCTCCGTGGCGGCGCAGCCTGGCTTTGCGGAGATTCCCGAAGATAAACAAGCGCGCTCTGAACAGGCAATTTTGGGGTATACCAATCTCTGTTACAACCTAATTGTCCGTGATTACAATGCGGAAAAGAAGTCCTTTTCGTCACCCAAGATGGTGATTAATGCCTCGAAGGAGAAGCGTTCGATCACCTTCCCACGCGTTTCGCCGGATGGACGTTGGCTCGTCTTCACGCTTGGTCCACAGGGTGTTTTCCACATTTGGCACCATAGTGCCGACCTTTGGTTGCTTGACTTGGAGAAGCGCTCCTTCCGTCCATTGAACGAAATCAATTCGTCGGACACCGAAAGCTATCACAGCTTTACACCCGATGGCCATTGGATGGTCTTCTCCTCGCGACGGGATGACGGCGCCTATACGCGTCCGTACTTCACCCACTTTGATGCGACCACGGGCACCTTTACCAAACCCTTCATCCTGCCACAAGAAGACCCTGCACACCACGATCGTAGAATGTTCTCCTACAACATTCCTGAATTTGCGACGGGACCAATTACGCGTTCGCCGAAGGAGATTCGGCGACTCGCTGAGCAGCCCGCCACAGACGCCAAATTTCCTGTTGCGCAATAATTGATGGCTTCTTGCAAAACGGAGATCATGAATGAAACGCTTTTATGTTAGTGGTGGCAACGAAAGATTTCTTAGTTTTGCGCTTCGCGTAAGACAAGGAGAGGTCATCACACGGTGCTTTTTAGGGCGTGAATTGCCAGGGATGAAAGCGCGCATAGAGCAATTGCGTTTTATTGAAACGTTTGGCGAAATCTATGAATTAGTCGATTTCACTTGGCAAACTTATGGCCTCATCTCAATGATACGGATGGCTTTGGGCAAATGCTTCCCGCAATTAAAAGCGAATGCGCGATTGCTCGGAGAGTACACCCTTCGTCCGACAGGAAAACGTGTGCCGTGGGAGGAGCTTCGTGAAGCGTTGCGTCAATGGGGAGAGGAAATCTTCTCGGAAGAGGAGCATCGTGAATGGTCGTGTCGTTTAGATTCGGCCATATCGGCTACCACATTTAATTTTATCTTAAACACAGTTGACTTTGAGACACCTGCATTATTTGATTTTCTCCTTGCCGTTCCTGAAGATAAAGACTACATTCTTGATAGTTGTGAATGTCCCGAAAATCTTGAGGTCATGGAAGAAAATCTTGGGGTGGAAGAGGAAAACCCCATTTGGGTCTATTCTTATGCACAGAAAAGTGTCTTCCGTTTGGGGCAATCGATTGAAACGGCGCGCCCTGTTACCTCAAAAGATATTGCCTGGCTCACGGAACAACTTCCTCAAATGACCGAATACTCCTTCACGAAGGCACAATTTGAAGGAAAAACGACCCTTTTAGAGATTCTTGCAGAGGTGGCCACGAAGCTTTCTTAAGTCTGCCAAAAGCGGGCAGGGGCGTGCGGTTTGATTACCCCTGAAAGGTCCATCCGCAGTCATTGTGGTAAATCATTTGGCGCGTCATGCCGCCATCAATGCAGATATTTTCACCAGTGATAAAGCTCGCCTTCTCAGAAGCGAGATAGCAGACCATATTGGCAATGTCGAGAGGATGCCCCACGCGCCCTGCGAAGTGTTGGGTAGCATCGGGACCTGTGTAGGGGGTGTTTGTGGTATCAATCCAGCCAGGAGAAATCGAGTTTACGCGGACGCGTCCAGCCAAGCTCGCCGCCAAGGCATGCGTTAAGGCGGCGATACCACCCTTGGCGGCGGTGTAACTCTCGGATTGGGGTTGGCTCATGCGATCGCGAGAGGAGGAGATATTGATAATGGAGGCGCCAGGCGAGAAGGCATCCTTGAATAATTTCGCCAAGTAAAAGGGGGCCATTACGCCCACTGCTTGAGCATAAGCAAATTCCTCATAGGTGCACGCATCAATCCCTTTAAAAAGAGGCATTGCGTTATTGACCAAGACATCAACGCGGCCATAGCGCGCAATAACCTCTGCGGCAAATGCTTCTAATACCGACTTTTCGGCAAGATTTCCCACAAACCATGGGCCAGATTGGCAATCAATAATCTGCACAAGGGCCCCCTTACTTTGGAAAACCTCTGCGCAACACTTTCCAATTCCCTGAGCCCCACCGGTAATGACGACCACCTTATCTTGAAATTCCATAAAACACCCTCTTCGCAAAAATGATGAATAGAAAGAATTAGCACCACATCCTTTCAGTGATGTGATTATATCAAACCCCCTTTAAGAAAAGAAGAAAATCCCCTCGCTCACGTTGAGTTAAAAAGGGAGAGGCAGAAGCACTAAGGCATTAGTCATAGAAGAAATGCTCGGTCTTGTTTGGCCTTCGGTTGCGCTGACAGCCGAAATAAGTAAAAAGGCTTGCAATCTTATGTAGAGGGGAGTATGCTATAGATACATAGTTTGATTGGGGTGAAGACGTGATGCGCCCTCTCACCACCTCTCATACGCACTAAAAGATGCGTTAACGCGTATTTTTCGTTCCAGAGAGTTTCAATAACAAGAGGCACGCCTTTTTTCGTGCCTTTGAGAAGGAAGAGGATGTACAAGATGAATATGGGAATTGCTGAGAATGGTATAGGGTGTATTAGGATTAATGGATGTTCTGGACAGTATTCCATCGAGGGATGGAGCAGTGCATAGAAAAAGCTATCATTTGGTACCAAAAGTTGGTAAGTAGTGGCTTTGAACGAGCTAGTGGTAGATTGCGTGCGTGCTATATGTTAGAACCAGAACAAGCAAAGTAACCAAATTTGTTCGCATGTGGTGCGATGTTTGAGTCGCGATGAAAAATGTGAGGTGAAAGTATGAAAAGTAGAATAATTGCTCTATTGTTTTTCTTTGTGATTACAATACAGGCGGCCTTTATCGGTATACAGATTTACTATAACGAAAAGGTTATACGTGATGTTTCTGACATACATGCAGAGTACAAGAATTTTCAAACGAAAGCTTCAATGTGTGTGCAACAAATGGAGGCTTTTGACGGAAGTGTTCAAACCGCTAGAGACTCTTTGCTTCTGCAGGTGGAAGTGGCTCGAACTAATTTTGTGGTAGAGTTGAATGCTATTCGTGAAACAACGGTTGCTGCGATGACAACATTGTCTCAACAACTTGCGAAAGAAAAAGAGCATTTGGACGCGCGCATTGTTGAAAACGCCAAGCAAATGGAAGCTTTTGATAAACTGGATGCGCGATTTAATCAAATTATTTCAGCCCAAAATCAGTTGATTCTCGGATTGGCAAATTTGAACGGGGATGTTGGTACTGTAGTCCAATCATCTCAAAGAAATCAAATTAATGCCGAAATGGCTATCAGTATGGCAAAAAAAGCGGTAGAACAAGGAGAGTTGCAATTGGCAATGGTTTACGCACTAAATGCTATTAATCATGACTCATCAAATATGGTGTACATCAAGTTTTACAACGAACTATTGTATCAAAAGCAAGATTTGTCAACATTTGATATTGATCAATTCGTTAATATTTTAGATTTGGCGGTTTTTCAAGTTGCATCATCGGATGTTCTCGATGTTATTTCTATGAAAACAAGTATTATTGACCAAAGAGATCGCATCGTTTCAGTTGAGTCTGACGCAAGAAATAAAGAAATCGTAGCCGCAGTTGCGGATAGCATTGCAGAACTTGAACATGGTTCTCTTGCAATTTCCCATATTTATGCTAACGGAGATGTCAATGAATCTCTATTGAAAGAACGAGTTGAGGCGCTTACAGCTTTACTTGCAGATGCTTCACTTTCCCAAGAAGAGCAAAAAAAACTCGCAGAGGACTTAAGTTATGCAACGGGACTTTATTCAATGGTAACAGTAATTTCTGCTGTAAAGAACTCTGTCGCAAAATCTGACGCGTTGGTGGGCAAAAAACAACTTACGCCTGAAGAAATATTGACGGCAAGAAATCAATTGCAAACAGCGAATACTTTGTTGTCGCAAATCTGGAGTTCTGATTGTAGTAAGTATCAGGATTTTCTATCCATGGCAGAACAACTTCAAGGGGATATCTCCTTGATTGATAAGAAATTAAATCTAATTGCATCTGCTTCCTCGCAAAAGCAAATAGAAGATTTGATTGCGCGGTGTCGTAATATTTCATTTGAGGATTGTACATATACATCGCGCATTACTAGAATCACAGAGATTTCAAAAGAATTTCAGCCGTTATTGTCTTCCGTCTATGATTTAGATTTAAGAAAAACTTTAGCAGCGGAAGTAGAGTCTCTGTCTTTGCGTGTTACAAGTCTTTCGCAAGAACGCTATAAAGCATATCAAGAGTGGGCTATAAAGAAGTTGAACGAGGCAATAAAACAATGGAATTCAACTCTCATTATTAAGGACAAAATCGCACAAGAAATGTTTAGGAATTATATATTTGAAATCAATCCTGCGTTATTGCTCCCAGATGTTAATTCTCTTTACAATAACATATATCAGATTATTTATGATCAGTTACCTAACAAAGCAGAGATGCAGTATCAAAAAGCGACATTTAAAAATGTTAAACAATTAGAGGATTTCTAATGAGCGGATTTAAACTTAAACTATTTAGCATCGTTTTATTTCTCTTGTCTGCAATACGTATAGTTGTTGCAGGAGATGAAGACTTTATTGATCCGATTAGAACTGGTGTTGTTTCTGGAGTGACCGCATATTCATCGATGCTATCCAATGCCCCATCCGCGTTCGCCAGAACACATGTGGCGGGGAGGACAAGTATTAAAGGTGTCGTTGGGGAAAGTATTGCTGCGAGTAAGTTTTTGCAGACGTCCTTACAAAAAACAGGAAACTGGCATTCCATCTCACCGCGAGTTGGGTCACAAGGCATTGATCATATTTTCCTAAAAATAGACCCAAAAACAGCACTTCCAAAAGATATTATTGTTGGAGAATCTAAGTATAATACAAGTCAGCTTTCAAAAACAAAAGATGGATTGCAGTTGACAAGAGGCTGGATTAAACCTAGATTGCAGAAAATGGGAGATCGCTATTATCAACTTTCAAAAGTGACAACTATTCAAAAAGCTCCACCATTAGGCGGCAAACATGAGATGATGGTTGTCCTTAAGAATGGTAAAGAAGTTTGTTTTTGGAGAGCTAGCTCCAAAGATTTGTGGAAGTTTTCTGGGAGCCTAGAAGAGTTGCAAGAAGCTCAAAAACTTGCAAAGGTGTATGGTAAATATTTGTCTGCAGCTGGAGAAGGAATAATTAGATTTCGCTCACGATTATTTCAAATTATTCCTGAAGGTAATGATATGACGATCGCCATCAAAGATGCGTCAACGCTAGATGTTACCCAAAAAGCTAGCAAGTTGCCAGAAACTCAGCGAATAGTTTTGAAAGATGTTTTAAAAGAAAAATTTTCAAAGGATGTTGACGTGAAATTGCAAAGAGTTTGAAAGATAAATTCCCTAGTTATTCAGAACGGGAACTTGCCAACCTTGCTAAAAAAATTAATTCTACAACCAAAGATATACTTACGCCATATGGCAAACTACAAATGTTGGGGGCGTTTGCTAAACAAGCAGGAATTTCAAGTGTTGTTGCTGTAGCGCTTGATGCAGGTATACAATTCTTTACAATTGGTGAAATAGATTATGAAAAACTAGGTTTTACAGGTGGTGCTGTTTTTTTAGGAACACTCGGTGCTCAATATCTTGAAGTTGGACTTACTCAATGGAGAGTGGTGCAAGGGCTGTTTAAGAGTTTAGGGCACACTCTAGGGTGTTCTGCTACTACACTTGGCAGTGTCTTCTCATCGGCAACTAGTGGGATATTTGTAGGTTCAATCCTTGCATATGGCAGTTGGTATATGGGGTATGTAGATTTGAAAACCGCGAATAGAATGGCTATTGCGTCAGGTGTAGGTGCAGGCCTTGGTGCTGCCGCGGGCTGGGGAACGACTGCTGCTATTTCGGCATGGGGAACAGCAAGTACGGGGACGGCTATTGCTTCATTGCATGGTGCGGCTGCTACTAATGCGACATTGGCATGGCTTGGGGGTGGGTCTATCGCTGCTGGCGGAGGTGGAACCGCTCTCGGTGCGGTGGTTCTTACAGGTGGAGTTGCGCTTGTTGCGATTGCTGGAACAGGAGCGGTAATGCTCGTGTATCATGTCATTGACAAGAAACAAGAATTTGCAAGAATAACAAAGTTTTGCGAATTAATGTTACAACCGAATGCGATAGATTTGATGATGAAAACTCATGCAGTTCCATTGTACTGAATAATGATGATTTGATTGTGGTAAACGACCTGTAAATTCTCTTTCAAAGATTGAAAAAGTGTTAAGTAATTAGAAGACTTGTTGAAAGAAGGAGTAATGCCATGAGTATTTTACGTGCACAAGGTTGTGTCTCTCGGATTAGGTCAAATATTGTAAAAGATTTCATTAAGACGTCTAAGCGCGGTAAAAATTGGAGTCTGGATACGAAAAACTTAATGATTTCACTTTTGGCGAAGCCGAATTGTATATTAAACATGTTTTTAGCTAATTCTAAAAAATGTTTAGACAAGGATGGTGATAAGGCTAACTGTAATGGAACGGATGAGGATAAATGGTTGGCGGTGAATATTGTGTTTCCTGGAATAACGGTTAATGCAGATAAAAATGCTCCGTTATTGTTGAGGCCACATTGTTCTTTCTTTATATTGGTTAAAACGAAAATAAAAAATGGAAAGCTTAAAGAATTGACAGAAGAGTTGCCGTTAAATTTTTGGGCAATGAACCAGAAATGGTTTGATGAAAATTGTTTTGTAGACATGCTATTTGGGTGTAAGGAGCACGGAAATGATGGAAAAGATCTTATTGATGTGGCAACGAAAGGTGATGCTAAAGAAATGCATTATCGACCAACGCGATTATTTAATGTGTCAGAAGTCGGTTGGCTAACTGATAAGGTTATTGAATTTGTTCGCATGTGGTGCGATGTTTGAGCGCTTTGGAAGTAGAAAGGTAATCGCTATGACTTGGTTATTGGTAAGTTTACTTATTCTTACATTCATTCTTTTAGGGGGTAAAGTGGTATCGCAAGGCGGCCGAACAAGGGTGTGCTGATGCTATGACGGTGCTTGCAAAGTGTTATGAGAAGGGCTTAGGTGTAGCACAGTCGGCTGATGAGGCTGCAGCGTGGCGCGCAAAGGCTGAGCGAGCAAAAGCTGAAGAGAAATAACGCTGAGGTGAATTTCTTTAGGTAAAGGGAACTCATTGGATTATGTCGGATCGGTATATCACATTGCCGGCGCAGTGTTGTGGCACGTGTCAACATTGGAGTGGCGAGCGCGTTTTGGTAGAATACGGGCGGCGATTGCGGTGCGATGGAAGTGCGCATCGGTGTCCATTCTATCCGGCGCCGTCGCATGCGTTTTTGAAGTGTCGTTGCGTACAAAATCACTATAAACCATGGGTGAATTTACCATAAGGAAGGAGAAATTGAGATGTATAATTTCTTTAATGGTCTTACGGGGGCTGCGGTGTCCTCGTTTTACTTGGGATGTACGGTTTATCTGTACGTTGTTTCCTAAAAGCCTTGGGCGGGCAGCGTGATTAATTGTTTTTGAACGGAGGTTTATGATGAAACGGATGATGTTTACTTTGATTGTAGGCTTGGGATTGGGATTTGCGGTGCAGGCGGCACCCTCTGTGTCAATTAAGTACACGGATAATCCGCTCATTTGGGCTGAGGATGTCACCTTTGTTCTAGAGGATGGTTCAGTGGTGACGTCTGATGCTAAACAACGCGGTGTGGCGCGTGCGTATCAACGTTATGGCGTGGCAGGATTGGCGGAGACGGAGCAGGGCATTGAATTGCTTGTGCCGAAGGGTGGTCTTAATCGTTTGGATGAACGAGGGGCTACAATGCTTTCGATGGCGGCAAGATTCGGCCATGATATTATTCTTGTGGCATTGTTAGAGGCGGGGGCAAATCCGAATGTGTGTTGTAAGCAACAGTTAACGGCGTTGCATTATGCTATTCAGGGGCGTGAGGTGTTTAGCACGAAGACATTGTTGCGTTATGGTGCCGATCCTTCTGCAAAGGATGAGCAAGGCTGGATGCCGTTGCATCATGCCGCCTGGGATGGGGCAGGTGGATGTGTGGAGCATTTGGTGAAGGCTGGGGCTGATGTTAATGCACGCACCCCCACTGGGGAGACGGCTTTGCAGATTGCGTTAGAGCGGGCGAATGGGAATACGGCGATGGTGCTCGTTTCAATGGGCGCGGATGTGAAGGTGAAGTGGGCAAAGTCGGGGGCTACCACGCTGATGCTTGCAATGGAGTTGGAGAATGCCACAGGACTCATCACGACGTTGTTGAAAAAGGGTGTGGATGTAAATGCAGTGCCGCAGAATGGGTTGACGGCTTTTTATACAGCGGTGGCAATGAATGATGTGGCATTGATGGAACTACTACTTAAGCATGGCGCAAAAATAAACGAGCCTACTTCGAAGTGGAAGACAGCACTTGAGGTGGCGAAGCGGTATCAAGCAAAGCAGGCAGAGGCATGGTTGAGGCAGCGCAAGTAAGCCGAACCATTGCTCAGTGATTAACCTACAGCAGTCGTTCCCGCGGCTGCTGTATTTTTTTGTTAAGGGATATTCAGCCCCTTAAGAAGAAAAAGAAGGAACTTCGCAGTGCGTATGGAGGCGTGCAACCTGCACATGCGTCACAGTCTTTAGGCACCGGGAATGCCAAGCCAACGGCATAGGCGCTTATAGGCTTCGCAGAAACACGCGCCTGCATCCACAGGGGTGGCAATCATCGTGTCGTGGTGCTGTCGTGCGCTTTATGTAGTTCGCGGTAAGGTGTGGCGCGAGGGGGAAGCATTGAGTGGCCAATGGGAATTTATTATCGGCGTTTGAGGATGGGGCGTGGGTGGGGGCGGCCGTCGAGGCGGAAGGCATTGTCTTGCAGTTCGTAGCGGAGGGTGCCAAAGGCTTGGTCTGATGGGGAGGCTTTGAGGTATTCGAGGTCGTCAAATTCACCCGCTTCACCGACTGTCCATACGGTGCCTGTGGCAGGATGGTAGGCGAGTGGACGTGCATCGGCGCTCAATGGATCAATGGGGACCGCAGGGAGATATTCTGGAACAAGGGCTTCTAATGAGGGTGGAAAAGCATCACGATTACGTTGTTGCCACTTCATGGTGGCTAAGATGAGCTGCGTCTTCGCATAGAAGAAGGCGTCCTGTTTAGCAGTGTTCGCCATGCCCTTACATGTTTCTGCAAACGTTGAGATGGTTTCGGTCCCGAGGTGATTGGGGGTAAAGTTACTCGTCGTTGTGTGAAGGGGCTCTTGGGGGCAACCTTGGAGGGCCTTTCGTGTAATGTCTGCAAGCAGGACGCGTGTGGAGCGAGGGTGAAGCGAGAAGCGTAGATAGCCCGGCCAACGCAGGAGGGTGCGGTTGAGGAAGGCTGTGCATTGTTCAGCGAATGTGGGCTTCTCGTCTGGAAAAATCTGCTGCAGGGCATCCTGCAGGGCATCCATTGCCGCGATGATTTGTTCAACTGTAAACTGCTCCATTCGTACCGTGACAACGGTATATTCTGCTCGGAGGGTGCGTTCATACTCTGCTTGAAGGGTGTGCAGATCGGCATTCACGCAGGCACTAAAACGTGTCGTCATTTCATCGGTTAGAAGTCCCATGCCTGCGGCGTCAATCATCTTCTGATAGGCCATCTGTTTGAGTGTTTTGCCCACGAGAGAGGTGAGAAGGCCATCGGTATGGGTGAGCATTTTTTTACCAAAGGCATAGAGGAGTTCAATGGTTTGGGTGGCGGACTCTAAATCACCGCGCTCTAATTCGCGTTGCGCTTTGAGACATAAGAGTGCTCCATAATCAACAAATTGGGCGGTGGCTGGAGGTTCGGAAGGTTCAGGCGTTGCCTCCATGGAGGGAATTGTGCGATAGCCTTTGCATTGAATGCCCGCCGCAAGCTTCGCAAAGAGGGGGGTGTGCGATACAAGGATCGCATCGGCTCGCGCCGCGGCTTGGGATTCGTTACGGGCTTTTTGGTGAAAGGAGTTCTTCTCTGGAAAGGCTTTGCTATAGCCTTTTAGAAAGCGATAATCATCTAATTGGTCATCGGTTTGGTTATCACTGAGTACGGCATAATGATTCGTTGCGGCGGCGAAGTGTACAAACGCATTGTCTTCATCTGGGAGTGCTTCACAGGTGAGGTGGAGGTCGGCATCTTCAAATGTGGGCGTATTGGCATCACCACATCCTCCGATGTAAAGAAATGTGGTGAACGCAATTGCTGCCAAAGCCATGAGTCCTACGAGTGAAAGTAGGATGGTGAGTGCGATTTTACCAAGCAGTTTCATTGGAACTTCCTTTGGAGAAAAGCGCAACAAGGTTTTTACGTTACGCCTATCAAATTCGTTCAGCGTGACACTAAATCCGTTTGCGATTACGATTTAGTGCCTTTGCGAAGCATGAGGGGGAGGAGGGGAAGTAAGAGCAGGAGGAAGGCTGGCGCGGATTGTTTGACGGGGGTGTCAAAGTCCATGGCTGCATCGGCTTGGTTGGCAATCGCATCTAAGGTGCGAAGGGCGCGTTCTTGTGCTTCGGTCTCAACCACGATGTAGGCAAAGCGCGGCATGAGAGCCTTGGAGGCTTTCATTGCTTCTTGCAAGGGGGCGAGATATTCTGGATGGGGGGCGTGTAAGAGTGCTTCGGAGAGTTGGGCGGCCTGTGCACCTTGTTGCCAAGGGCTATCGGGTGGCAGGGTGGGGAGGGCGCGTCGAGGTGGGGCTGGGGTGAAGGTGGCTGTTTCCCATCCCTCTCCCACGAAGTGTGCTTCGGTGAGGCGGAGATTGCGTGCATAAGCGGCACCTTGGGCGAAACGCAGCGCACGCGCCACATCAACCCCGCCCTCTGTGGGGAGTGTTTCAGGGGCAGATTCGGAGACAGTAATCAGTGGCGTTGCTGTGACATAGAGCGTGGCGGCGGGCAAGGGCGCTTCAGCCTTGGGGCCGATGAAACAGACAGTGGCGGTGGGGCGTGAGTCCTTGACCTCTGGCGTTGGGACACCCGGCACGGTAACGGCGACCTCTCCGATGGTGATCGGCGTGGAGCTCCAGGTCGGGGAGGGCATTAGGAGGTCAATCTCAACGTGGCGTGGTTCG
Organism: Candidatus Spyradenecus sp.; assembly: GCA_045605345.1. Taxonomy (GTDB): domain Bacteria; phylum Verrucomicrobiota; class Kiritimatiellia; order RFP12; family DVOR01; genus Spyradenecus. The sequence continues at coordinate 50,125 of JAZUPT010000009.1, read as the reverse complement.
TTTACGGGTGAGACACGCAGGGTGCCCTGTGTAAGGGTGTCGAGGGTGAGGAGAGCGGGGTCAATATTTTTCTCGGTGAGGCGTTCGTAAATCCATGTGGCGGCACGGCGGTCACAGAGAAGCCCATCACGCCACGGCCCCTCATTTGGCATTTTGAGACGCAAGCCAGTAATCCACACGCCGTCATCTAATTTGATGGGGGCGCGGAATTCTTCTGCGGATTCAAGTTGAGGGATGGTGACGGCAACCGTGAGTTGGGTCGTGCCCACGCCGCGTAAGTCGGTCTCAACGGTCGCGGTCTTGGCGCGGATTTGTCGCCATGGCGATTGTGCTCTTCGGCCACAGATAAAGAGGCGATCGTCATTTTCAAGGTTGAAGCGACGCATTAAGGATTCTAAGATGTCGGCACGAGGCGCCATGCCGTCAAAGAGACGATAGTCGGCCCAGAGGCGAAGGAGGGGGAAACCTTGGTTGTAATTGCGGTCAAGAAGTGCCTCGGCAACGCGTTTGGCGGCCGCCTCTTCCATCGGAAGTGTGTCGGAGGGAGCGGTGGTGTTGGGTTCTGCGATGGCGGTAATGAGGGGACGGACATTTGCGCGGTCGCGTTCAATGGAGGCAAGAAAGAGAAGTGGAAGAATGAGGCTGCACCCAATCGCCACGGCCACCCGTGCCCAACGGGTGGAAAAGCAAGCACTGGCATGGCGTAGGGCGGGGAGATGGATGCTCAAAAGTGCCGTTGGGGCAAGGAGTAAGATGCCAAGCCCAAAGGTGAGTATGCCGGGGATGGCCAATGGCATAAAGGGCAGGAAGACGATGAAGAAATAGAGTGTGAAGGGGAAGGTGGCCCAACGTGCCATTGCGATGAGTTTGCCGAAGAGGCCTTTGCTATCGGGCAAGAGGAGCACAAGGGCGGTCAGCGTGGTGAGGATATAACTCCAAGGAGACTGGAAGTCGCCAGGGAAGGGGACTACTCGGTTGAGCAGAAGCCCGAGCAGGGGGAGAAGAAAGGCGGCAATGAAGGTCCACCCTCTGCGGTAGTTGGCGTGCGCGGCGAGACGTTTGAGGTGAAACGAGCCAATAATCCAACACAAGTGCAAAACACCAGCGAGGAGAATCATGATGTAGGAGACACAACCTGTAATCCAAACGGCTTCGTTTCGGACACCGATTTCAAATAAGAGGTAGGCGCAAATAGGGCCACCGAAGAAGACGGCGAACATACAGAGAAGCGAGGCAATGGCATCCAAGATTGGGGAAAGATTGGGCTTAATCGGTCGGGAAACCGCTTGCCAAAGTGTCAGAATGAGGGGTGTGATTAATCCAAAGCAGAGGGTCGCCTTACAGATAAAAGGAACATCCCAGAGCAAGTCACTCGCCATAAGATTATCGGCTATCTCTGAGAAGTAGAAGAGAGCGATGGAGGCCGCAAGTGAGCCTGCCCAAGCGATAAACGTAGAGATGCGTTCGTAACGTCGGGTGAAACAACTGAAGAGCCCGGATGCAATAATGACAAGGATGCAGGGAATTGCTGCATAGGCTCCGTCATAATCATGTGCTAACTTGAGTGACGTGTCTGCGGGCGTTTCACCTTGGGGGTGGAGCCAGAGCATGAGGGCGATGGCCGCCAATGCCAAGAGTGGCAGGAGTACGCGGACAAGGACGAGGAGAATGGGGCGTTGTAAAAGGGGGCGAGGAGGGTTAGTCGTGGGTGTCATGGTGGGAAGTTCCTGTTAAAAACCAAAGTAGATAAAGGGTACAAATAAAGATTGCCGCACCAGCGGTTAGGTGGGCGATGCTTTCAAAGCGGCTGCCGTGTAGGGAGAGTGTTAAGGTGGCAGTGAGGATGGCGCGGAGGGAATTTAAGACGAGCGTGAGGGGAAACACGGCCCAACACCATTTCGGTTTGCGCCAAAGAAGAAGCGAAAAGGCGATTGAGAAAAAGCCCTCACCTGAGCAACTACGCGCCATTTCAAAGGTAACATCATTGACAACGTAGGTGAGCGATGTGGGATCCAATGGCACACCAAACCAAAATGCGGCACAAGTCGCAGGCGGACGACAAAAAAGCGGCATCATCCATGCATCGGGCATCCACTGCAATCCGCAGTGGATTGCCATAGCTGTTAGTACAAAACAGAATAGATGGAGCCTGCGTGACATGGTGAACGGTGTGCGCCTGTATGAGAACTTGAAGGATGCGAAAGGCTATCTGAGAGGATAAAAAGCCCCTAAAGCGCAGGGGATGATTTGATTGAACGCTTTAGGGGCTTTTGACATTAGAAGACGATGAAACCTTATGCTTCAAAATCTTCTGGACGGCGCGACTGAATTGCCTTTGTGGCGTCTTCAGGCGTGGCGATTGCGCAAGGACCTGCAACGCAGCCACCGGGGCAGACCATAATTTCAATGATGTCTGCCGGCGCCTTCTTCGTCTTCGCAAAGACCTTCAACAAGGCGATGTTCTTCTTGTTGAGGCCATTGATCTTGAAGACGGTGGGTTTCGGAGCGCCTTCAGGCAAGTAGTGCGCTACAGCGTTGGCTACGCCACCACTGATGGCGAATTCTGCGCCGTAGTGCGTGCCACCGAGTTCGGGCTGAATGGCTTCAAGGTCATCCAACTGCACGTTTTCAGCCATCAACCATGCACCCACTTCTTCTGCCGTGATCACATAGTCGGGCGAGCCCTTCTTATGAGCTTCGGTACGCTTCGCCATGCACGGTCCGATGAAGACGGTGACGGCGTCGGGATACATTGCCTTTGCGCGGCGATCAGAGAAGATCATCGGCGAGGGCGTGTGCGACACATAAGGCTTGATTTCTGGAAGGTGACGTTCTACGCATTCCATCCATGCAGGGCAGCAGCTGGTGGTCATGAAGGGAGCACCTTCAGCCTTGCGTTCTGCCCATTCGGCTGCTTCGGCGATTGCGGTGTCATCACCGCCGAGTGCGACTTCATGGACTTCAGAGAAGCCGATTTGCTTCAGTGCGGCGTAGAGTTTGCCGGGTTCAACAGGGAAGAAGCCATTGATGGCGGGGGCGACCAAAGCGATGACCTTCTTGCCTTCCTTGATGTCACGCACGACGTGAGCCACCTGGTTGCTCTGCATGATTGCTGCGAAGGGGCAAGCCTTGATGCAACGGCCACAACGGATGCACTTTTCGTCATCTACCGTCACGCGACCATCATCGGTCTTGCCGATTGCGCCAACAGGACAAGCATCTGCGCAAGCGAGCGGCACCTGGATGATGGCGTGATAACGGCACACTTCAGCGCACTTGCCGCAGTTAATGCAGAGTTCGTGAGAAATACGTGCACGACCATTGCGCACCTGGATAGCCTTGCGCGGGCAGATATTGGTGCAAGGACGCGCCAAGCAACCACGGCACATATTGGTCACCATAATCTGCGATTCCATGCAAGCCGAGCAAGCATCCGGGAAAATGGTGAGGAAGGGGTCGCAAGCGGGGGGCGTGGTCTTCGTGTCATCGGCATAGGAGGCCAACGTCTTCAGTTCGTCCGTTTCATCCTCCACGCGGAAACCAAGCGCCGACATGCAACGATAACGCAGTGCTGCGCGGTCCTTGTAGATACAGCAACGCGACGAGGGCGCACCCTTCGGACGCATCTTCAGCGGGATGCGATCAATCTCTTCGTGCTTGCCTTCTTTGACAGCCTTGATAACGTATGCCAAAACTTCGCGGCGTAAACGGTCGGCTTCACTGATCATCGGAATGGACATGGCAGTTTCCTTTGGTTAAGCTTCAAGAATCGTACGAATTGCGTTGAGCACTTTGCCTTCGTCTGCTTCGGCAATGAGCTCATCATTCACGCGAACAAAGGGGGCGCGACCATAGACACCAGCCTGTTGGCAAGCGCCTACGCAACGCATTCCCTTTACGGTAACACGGTCTTTCCATTCTTCGGGAAGACGTTCTGCGATGCCTGCAAGTTGCGCACCGCCCATTACATAACACGTCGTACCCATGCAGATCTCGACGGTAACTGTTGCTGCCATTTGCTCTCTCCTGCAAATATGGATGAATAGAAACAAAACTTGACATTATCATTATAGGATAAAAAAGGGAAAGATGCAATGATTCTTTCCAATAGAGATTTTGTGGATAAGACAAAGTCAAAGCACTCCCCACGAAGCGAGGGCTCGCATTCGCAGAGAGGGCATTGACTGTGTTTGGGGGCAATAGAGATTTTACGTTAGAGTGCGGCGAAAGGTATTTGCCTTTTTTGTAATAGATGTGATACAATACGCGAATCATTTTAACCGCTAGCGGAAGACGCAAGGGTATTTCCCCCTTAATGGCGGTGTTCATACGAGCTTCAAGAAAGGAAGAGAGAAGATGAGCGGACATAGTAAATGGGCAACCATTAAGCACGCCAAGGGCGCAGCTGACGCCAAGCGTGGTAAGATGTTTAGCCGTTTGGCAAAGGAAATCATGATCGTCGCCAAGAGCAACGGTGACCCGAACACCAACCCCTCTTTGCGTAACCTCATCGCCAAGGCAAAGTCCATCAACATGCCGAAGGATAACATCGACCGCGCCATCAAGAAGGGTACCGGCGAACTTCAGGCAGAAGCACTCGAAGAAATCACATACGAAGGTTACGCAGGTACCGTCGGTCTCGTCGTTCAGGTGTTGACCGACAACAAGAACCGCGCTGCTGCAGAAATCCGTAACATCTTCAAGAAGAACGGCTCTGAACTCGGCCAGTCCGGTTCCGTGACCCGTAATTTCGAACGTAAGGGTCAGATCCTTCTTCCTAAGGGCGACCTCAACGAAGATGATGTGATGATGATGGCTCTCGACGCAGGCGCTGACGACGTGAACGCTGACGATGAAGGTTTCGAAATCCTTACCGCTCCGAGCGCATTCACCGCTGTGTGCGATGCCCTCAACCAGGCTGGCATCGAAACCGCTGATGCTGAAGTCAAGCTCATGCCGATGGCCACCACCCCCGTGACCGACGTTGCTCAGGCTAAGGCTATCAACAAGTTCATCGCCGCCCTCGAAGATAACGAAGACGTGCAGAACGTGTACACCACCGCAGATTTCTCTGACGAAGTGGAAGCCGCTCTTGCTGCTGAAGAATAAGTCTTCGCGTGTGAGAACGCATAACAAAAGGCACCGCCTCCGCGGTGCCTTTTTTATTGTTATAAAGCTCACCTCACGCACCACCTACCCAATGTTCCCTGTAAAAAGTGTAGCCCTTCAACAAAAGTTCGTTGCAAAAAGTGTAGTGATACAACAAAAGTTCGTTGCATTTTTTGTAATCTTGCGTTTCTTGGAAAGAAGAGAGATGCCGTGCTACGTAGGTTGAGGTGCGGTAACAACGGGAGGACTCTCTCCCGCCTGGATTCAATTACGTAGCACCACTCTACGCAACCTTCCAATTCGGTAACAACGTGCGGTGTTCGCTCCCATCTTGATACAAGACTATCTCTTATTTTGAAAATAAGCATGTCTGTCTGAGAGGGTTTGCTATCGGATGAAGCGTTGCGCTTTTGGCAGAATGGTGAGGGTGGTTGTTTCGGTGCGGTCGCCTGCGATGGCAAGGAGGGTGTAGGTGCCGGGCGAAAGGGTGAGGGTTGGAGCGGAAACGGGGGAGCCATTGAGGAACCATTGGGTGGCTTTTCGGCTTGAGATGAGTGGCAGGGTGACTTGATCCCCGCAGTAGGTGGCGGTGATGGGGGAGAGCACGAGTGGGGAGTGGGTGGTGATGGGTTGGCCACAGCGACATGCTAAAAGGGGAATGTCGGGGTGGACGTGGCCTTGAAAGCGCTCAGTACAGTGTTGGGTAACGCGAAGCCCAGAGGATTTACAGAGTGCTTGCGTGGTGGAGGGTTCCTCCCAAAAGGGATGCGGACGCTCTTTGTAGAGGAGATTAAAGAGTTCTCCCACGACGGGCGCGGCGGCTTTTACGCCGACAAGCGCTTCACTCCGTTGGCCCTGCTTATTGCCAAACCAGACACCAACAACGTAATCGGGCGTCCATCCTACGCACCATGCATCGGTGTTGTTGTTGGCCGTGCCTGTTTTCCATGCGACATCCACAGTCGTATGCGGGAGTGGGCGACGAAGCATGTGCTCAATGAGTGTGGCGGTAGCGGGAGAAAAGACCTCGGGGAGGCGGTGGTAGGCTTTGACGAGTTGCAGAAGGGAAGTGCCCCCTGTGCCGAGGGCGAAGGTAAGTCCAGGTTGATTACCCAGTGGCAAGTCAAGCGCTTGGAAAAGGTCTTTGGTGCGTGCTTCGCCTAAGGTCTGCAAGAGGCGAACGACTGGGGTGTTTAATGAGTCTGCAAGTGCAGTGCGTGCGCTAACCCATCCTTGAAAGGATCCATCGTAATTTCCTGGCGCGTAGTCAACATAACGTAAAGGCGCATCAAGCAGTTGCGTTTCAGGCGCCAATAGTCCCCCTTGAATCGCGGCGGCATAGAAGAAAGGTTTGAGGACGCTTCCTGCGCTTCGCTTGGCACGCGCGGCATCAACTTGGCCATCTTTGGGGTCATCAAAGTGGAGGGTGCCGAGGTAGATGACGGGCGCTTGTGGTGCGTGGCGATCAAGGACTACGCAGGCGCCATCTTTCACGTGGGGCAACTGCGATTGCTGTTGGCGCAATAGGGTGAGTGCATGGCTCTGCCAAATTGCGCGGACGGGGTAACCTGCCTTGAGCGCATGGAGGTTTTCATCGGGCTTAGCAATCCGTTGGAAGCTTGCGGGCGAACGGTAGTCTCGGCAACGCAGCCCTGCGCTATTCGCGATGGTTTGCGCCTCATCTTCGGTGAGTAAGTGGCGACGCACCATCATTTTGAGAAGCCGTTCTTGACGCTTTTTGGCGGCCTGTGGATGGCGGTCAAGGCGAAGCGCATTGGGGCGTTGGGGCAGACCACAGAGAAGGGTGGCTTCGGCGAAGGTAAGGTCTTTTGCCGTAGCATTGAAATAGTAGCGAGCGGCGGCTTCAATACCGGTGATTTTGCCGCCGTAAGGGGCGTGATTGAGATAGGCGGTGAGAATTTCATCCTTGCTATGATGGCGCTCCATCTTACGAGCACGGGCGGCTTGAAGGAATTTTCCCCAGAATGAACGTCTTCGTCCAGTCGCAAGCGAGGCGACCTGCATAGAGAGGGTGGACGCGCCAGAGATAATCTCGCCAGAGGTGATGTTTTGCCATAAGGCACGCAGGAGTGCGCCGTAATCCACCCCCGCGTGATCATAGAAGTGAGCATCTTCAGCGATGAGTGTGGCACGGATGACATCGGGTGAGATCTCTGCCAACGTAAGGTCAAAGCGCCATTGGGCGTCGTAACCCGAGTGGGCATAGAGCGGGACTCCCTCAGCATCGGTGTAAAGGCGTGCGGCAGGACGTTGAAGCAACGCGGGCAATGGATCTTCAACGCACCATGGCGCCACCATCCATGCACTCCATCCAAGCAACACAAAAGCCCCGATGGTCATGGCGCATCGCCAACACCATCGGTGCTTTTGTCTAAATTGTTGGAATATCATTGAATGATGAGCGTCTCTTGAGGGTCATGACCGCCCACGATATCTGCCTGATACATATCCTCTGCGACTGCGGCAGGAATGGCAAATGTTCCCTTGGTGCTGGCGCGAACGGGATAGATTAGTGATTTCGTTTCTGTTGCGTAAATCTTGCCGAAGAAGCGCAACTCTGCACCAAGATTTTCTTTAGCCAGAATGATGAGGGAGTTGTCATTCTTTGCCCATGCGGGAGGTGTGGCACTTTCACGTGTGGCAAGATTGGCATCTTCATACTCAAATCCACCTGGCAGACGGTCGCGAATCGCCAGATGAGCAATTGTCGCAGGTGTTTGAATTGTCAACCTAACATAGGCTAATTCACCATGTGTAAAGGTGGTTTGTGGCTTGCCTTCACGGTTGAGGATCTCTTTTTTCACAGAGATGGGGGCATTGTCCTGCAGGACGCGCGTAAGAATCGCTTGACGGTAGAGCGTGGGTGTGGCGTGGGTGCCGTAATAGGCGAGGGCACGTGCCACCCATGCATTGGACTGTGTCGTATCCCATTCCCGTGAGAGTAGGTGGGCGAGACGTTTAGGTTCGTCCTCAATGATGCCTGCACGGGTGGCGAATTCAAGGACCATTGCCTGTGCGGCGACCTCATTCATATACACAGGCAAGAGTGGTTTAGGGAGGGGATTTTGCTGAAGATAAGCCTTCATAATCGGCGTACCTTCGTCTGCCACACCATTAAAGACCAAGGTCGCCGCGGCAACAAAGGCTGCGGTATCTTCCTTATTGGTCACCAATAGGTTGCGTGCCGCAGAGATTGCAGCCTTGGTTGCCTTCGCCTCTCCGAGCAAGAAGGCGGCATAGGCGGCTTCGCCACGATTATCGGGATCGGTAGAGGTGGCGGTGTCTTCAAGGAAACGTAAAATGCGGTCAAGGTTATGGTTGGAGAGGATGCCCGCCTGATGGCCTTCTATCAATACATGACTGGCAAAGAGGGAGGCCGGCACATGGATGGAATAATCCCCTTGCCATAAGCTAAATCCTCCTTGAGGTTGGAGTCGTGGCATAAGGGCGTTGAAGAAATGCCTCACGATGTCACGTTCTTCAGGATTGGTGCTAAAGGAGTAGGGCAACATTTTGGAAGAGAGTTGTTCGGTGCATCGATAGGAATAGTTGTCCAACCACTCGAGCGCCACCTTTCGCGCCTCTGCGAGGGAGGGGAGCGGCTGTGCATCGGCGGGCAGGGATTCGCCTTCTGCCAATTGCCGAATGACCGTCTGCGTGTAAAGCGGCACCTCCTCTTGGAGGGCGATGTGATGGGTGACCGAGGTGGTAAAATCACGCGTTTTTAAGGTGACTTCGGCCTCGCCAGCAGGGAGTGTGAAGGTGTGATAGCGCGTTGCACCAGGTGTGAATTCGCCCTGAAGGGTCTGGTCACCCATGGTCAACGTATAGGGTTGGGCCGGAAGGTCGTGGTTAATCAAACGCACCGTGCACGCCATCTCATCACCTGCGCAGGCATAACGCACGCCAGCCGTTGTGATGGAAACGGGCGGTCGCACAATGAGGGTGTGTTCCGTGGAGCCAACCTTCTCCCCATTTGTGACAACAGCCATGAAGCGTAGGGAGCCAACAAATTCGGGCAGTTCCACGGGGAGGGTGAGCTGCCCTGTGGCATCAACCTCTTGTAAGGGGAAGGTAATCACTGTGGTCGCTTGCGAAACATCAACCGTGTCATCAATCTTTCGTCGGCTAAGGCCCTCTGCACTGTCACCGCCGATGCGACCATCCGCGCCCAATTTTAATTGCGGAAGCAGCGAACCATAGATATCACCAAAGGTAAACGTCGTGTCGGCCATTTGGAAGAGGGCTTGGTAAGGATCGGGCGTTTTAAATCCAGTGACGTCCAAAATCGACTCATCCACTGCGAAGATTGCCACCGTGCCACGGCAGGGTTCGCCCTTTTGGTCCGTGAGGGTGAGGGAGAGATTAAGGGTCTGCTGTGGAGGCGTGACCTTCGGGAGGTCAAGCGCGAGATTGAGCTTGTGATTGCTATGGTCGAGCTTTAATTCCGCAACGCCAAAGTAGCGCGCCTCTTGGTTGATATTTTTCGCAACCAAGGTAATCCCCACGGTCCACACGCCATGTTTCGTTGTGCTTGGGATTTCAATAGGAAGTGTCACCACGCCTGCCGTTACGTCCATTGCACCCGCGTGCGTTAACGTCTTATCGCCCGCCATGATAATGATACGTCCATCAATCGGTGCCGTGAAGGATACGAGGGCTGTCTCGCCTGGCTTGTAGGATTCTCGGTCAACCTCAAAGGTGAGATTGGAGGGATTTTCAAGCGCCTCTCCAGTGCAGTAACAGCTGTGCCAGAAGGTGATGGAGGTCGTGACGGTATCATTTAAGGTGGCGGTTAACGTATAGTGGCCAGGGGCGAGATTTTCCAAGGAGCGTCGTACCGTTTCTTGGGTGAGCTGAATGGCCGATGTATCAAAGGGTGCAGAGGCGCCATTGAGTGGCACATCCGTTGTGTGCGTGACCCATTGATAGCGCCACCCGTGCTTTTCACGTACGAGTTCGTAATCGGTCGTGATCTCTTCCAAGGTGAACTTCTGGATGGTGCCTGGCACCACCTCTTTCTCGTTGGGGAAGTATTGCTTTAGTTCAAGGTTCTGGGTCTCTTCATCATAGCGTAGGGCGAGATAGGCTTTGTGGTGGGCATAGTCAAATGTATCGGTGGTGGTTACGGCGCGACTATTGGGTTCACTAAAGGTCGCCGAGGCTTTGACGCGAACAGGCGCATTAAAGTGCTGAAGGGTATCAAGCGCCACTCCCTCGAGTGAGAGGTTGGCACTGTCGGAGTTTTTGGTAAACGTGTCGGTTCGTAAGCACTGATTGGATTCGTTCGTACCGATGGTCCAGTTTTGCCATGCATTTGGAAGTGGCGCGTAGGCTGCCGTGAGGGTGTAGGAGCCCGTCCCCTGAGTCACGGGTGAACCGAAGTAGGTCATCGCGGTCAACGTTAATTTTTCCGTTGAGTCCTCTGCAAAGGCAAGTCCTAACTTAACATGATTGGGGGTGAAATCGGAGACGTAGAGAGCGGTTGATGCGAGCAATTCTTTGCCGACGTAGGCCAAGACGGAGTAGTATCCCGAGCGCCCATCTTCGGGGATTGTGAGGGAGGTCGTGAAGTAACCATCTTGATTGGAGATTACCTTTTCTGTGGCGAGGGTGTTGTTGAACGGTGATTCTAATACGATGGTGAGGGGAAATGCTGCCGCGGCATCCATCTCTGCAGTCCGAATCAAACCATAAATTTGCACTGCTTCCCCAGGATGAATCCCATCGCGGTCGGGCCAAAGGGTGGTCGGGAAGGTTGGCATCTTGTCGAGCGTAGGACGATATGCAGCGTGTTCGGTGGCGTTATCACACTCAACAATCGTAATATCCTCTCCCGCAGTAATAATCATACGCGTCGGCGAGAAGGGCTCTTTGCGCATGGCCGCTTCGGGCGTAAGAGAGGTGACGGTAATGCCTTGTTCATTTGAAATGCCGTGGGCAATGCATTGATTGAAGGAATCATAGAGACTCACCTCCGCCCCAACGATTGGTGTGCCGTCCACGAGATGTTGCGTAGAGACGATTGGCAAGTTGCGGTGGTCGTAGGCATAGGTGGCACCGATGTTTGACAAGATGAGATAGCACTCCGAGGAGGCACCTTTGGGAGTGGAGACTCTAAAACGATAAACGCCAGGCTTCCCCTTCAGAAGGGTATAGATGGGGAGGAGTGCGTTTTGCTCACGACGCGTATTGAGGGGCACCTTAAAGGTGTGCTCGGCCACCTTTTCCATGAGGTAGTCGTGCCAAGCGGACTGACCATAGTGAATAAGGTTATTGGAGAAGGCGCGCCAGACTTCCATTTGAATTTCATCGCAGGAGATAAAACTGCAGGGAAGTGAGGTCTCTGGTGTGAAGGGCATCTGTCCTTTGCGCCCGTGGAGATGAACATTCGGGGTGGCCTTTGGAGTGGTGACGGTCAATGTGCGGTCTTCCCCAAGGATATAGTTGCCCGAGCGCGTCGCTACGCCTTTTTTGACCGTAATCGTGTAGGTTGTCTCTGGGATGAAGTCTCCGGAAAGTTCAATGGAGGAGTTCCAATACATCCAATTCACCTTCACGTTGGAGACCTCAGGTGAAATAAACAAGTCCTTGCCGAGGCTCAAGGGAACCTCTTCTTCCGCTAAAACGCGGAGCTTGATTGCCGAGTAACTTGGTGCGGTGGCGTGTGAAATATAGAGCGGCTTTGGCGCAGGTTTGGGCGTGGGTGCTACTGTGGCGACGGGTTGCGTAGCGTGCTCCGTTTGCGGTGTGGTTGTGGCGGCATCGGGAATCGGTAGCGGTGCTCGCGTGGGCAGCGCTTCCGTTGGGCCCAGTTGCGCAGGGGGTGTGGTTTGATTTGTTTCCGTCTGCTGAGCGCAGAAGAGGAAGCAGGTCACGGAGAGAAGGACGCCGCAAACGACGCCGACACCGCTCGAAATGAGATGTGATTTGTTGAACATCGCAGTCTACCAGTAGAAGAATTAAGTTTTGGGGAGGAAGCCTCGCGGTCTCCGTTTTTCAACGGAAATCTCCACACAAAGAGGAGGAATCTCAGACACGTAAGGAATATCCAAACTGTAACAAACCCTATAGGCTATTTCAATAGAATTTCAAAAATATTTTTGGGGTAATAAAAAACGTCGAAAAGTCACCCTTTCGACGTTTGTTTTTGCCTTTTAAGCACTCGTTTAACGTTGGTACCATTTGCCGGTGGAGCGAATGTAAATCGCATCGCGTTGGGCGCGGAGGCGTTTGCCATCGGCGGTTACCAACCACGTAATGCCGTTTTCGGTGAGGGTCGTTCCCTGAATTTCAGTGAGCATGGTGGCGGTGGCACCTGTGATGGCTTCAAGGATGTCACAGTTGCGCATGGGTCGGCAGGTGGGGGTGTTGCCTGCGAGGAAGACATCCACGCCTGTGTGCCAAGTGGTGGAATAGCCCACGAAGTAATCTGCGGCAGTGCCGGTCGTCTTCTTTGTGACGCTTGCGAGTGCTTTGGCGCGGGCGCCTTCGGTGGGTTCGTTGAGGATGGTAAGGCCGCCTGTTTCGTGGTCGGGCGCAATGAGGACGAGGGTGTCGGGGTGCTTCTCAGCCCATGCGAGCACGTGTGCGACGGCATCATCAAAGGCTAATAAGTCATAGGTAGCCCATGGCAAATCGTGTACGTGGTTGGCCTTGTCAACTTGCGCGCCCTCAACCATTAAGAAGAAGCCTTGCGGATCGCGCGCAAGGACATCAAGTGCCTTTTCCGTCATTTCACGAAGCGTCGGCTCAGTCGCACCCGCGCCTGCGCGGCGATCTACCTCTGCAGTGAGGAGTCCTGGGGCAAAGAGTCCGAAGAGTTTGTCTGCTTGGGCTTTGTTCATTTCCTCGCGCGTCGCAACGAAGGTGTAGTCTTGTTCTGTGAGGTAGGCGCGCAAATCATCGGTTAGCGCACTTCTGCCACCTGCGAAGAAGACTTCGAAGCCTGAGGCGATTTGTTGCTCAAGAATGTCGGTGGCATGATCGCGCTTCGAGACGTGAGCAGAGAAGCCAGAGGGGGTGGCGCCGGTAACCAAATCGGTCGTCACAATGCCAACGGCTTTGCCTTGTGCATAGGCTAATTCGGAGATGGACCGAAGCGGGACCTGCTGGAGGCTTACACCGATGGCGCTATTGTAGGTGCGTTGGCCGCAGGCCATTGCGGTGGCAGCCGCCGCGGAGTCGGTCACGCTATTATCTGCAGAGCGCGTGGAGATGATACCGTAAATGGCAGCGTCAATTGCGAGCGGAGCACCTTTGAGTTGGCGTGCGGCGGTGAGAGAGGCGTGCCCCGTGCCGTCAGGGATCATAATGATGATATTTTTGGGGGCCGCAAAGCAAAGCGTTGCAATGAGAAGTGCTGCGAGTGTAAAGCAGTTTTTCATAAAAAATCTCCTTATAAAAAGGATTATTCGGTGTAGAGCGTTTGCGGAGCCGCCTTCGTGATGGTGAGCTTCACTAAATCTCCCAGACGAATGCCTTCTGGCGGGGTAAAGATGACAATCTTATTGGAGGAGGTGCGTCCAGACCAACGTGCCTTATTGCGCAGGCTGGGACCTTCGGCGAGAACTTCCACCGTTTGACCGACAAGGGCCTGGTTCTGCTGCGCACCGCGGACATCTTGGTCGCCCAAAAGCACCTGATTTCGGCGCGCCTTTTCGGCATCGGAGATGTCGTCTTCCCACGTAGCAGAGACGGTGCCAGGGCGGGGGCTGTACTTGAAGATGAAGGCATTGTCAAATTTCGCCGCTGCCATGAGGGTGCGCGTGGCTTCGAAGTCGGCTTCGGTTTCGCCGGGGAAGCCGACAATCACGTCGGTGGTGATGGCGATATCTGGTACTGCATCGCGCAATTTTTGAATGGCTTCCAAGTAGCGTTCACGGGTGTACCCGCGACGCATCCGTGAGAGGACTTCGGTGGAACCACTCTGCACTGGCAGGTGGAGGTGGTGGCAGAGTTTGGGTTCTTCGCGGTAGAGGCGAATGAGTTCATCTGTCACGCCAGAGGGGTGGCCGCTCGTGAAACGGATGCGCTCAATGCCATCAATGGCGGCGACTGCTTCTAAAAGGCGCGGGAAGGGAAGGGTGTAGCCGCCAGGAGAGGGCGGGTCTTGTTCGTCAAAGGCGGGGGTGCGCAGGCCGTAGTTCATGATGGACTGGCCCAACAAAGTAACTTCCTTCACGCCATGTGCCGCCAACTCACGCACTTCTGCAATCACATCACGCGCAGGACGGTTCCATTCATCGCCACGCACGTCAGGCACGATGCAGTAGGTGCAGCGGCGATTGCAACCCAATAAAATCGTTACAAAGGCCGAAAAACCGCCGCCGTAGACGTGGCCGCTCGGCGCGTCTGGGCGTTCGTGCAGGTCGGTCAAAGCGAGGGTGGTGCGACCTTGAAGTGCCGCTTCCACTGCGGGGGCTACGCGATCTGCGCATCGCGTCCCAATGGCAAAATCCAAGAGTGGAATCTTCTTAAAGATTTCCTTGCCCATGCGTTGCGCCATGCAGCCCATGAGGCCCACCACGCGTCCTGGACGTTCGCGCTTGGTGGCGCAGAGAAGGCCCAACTTCCCAAGCGCCTTATCTTCAGCCTTTCCACGCACAGAGCAGGAGTTTACAATGATGATATCGGCAGAGGCTTCGTCTGGCGCTTCGGTGTGACCTGCGTCAAGCAACGCCTTAGCGGCGGCTTCGCTCTCGCGGACATTCATTTGGCAACCGTAAGTGTGGAAGGCGAAAGTAGACATGAGAAATCCTTAATTGGGGGTGACGTGTGATCAAGCGGTCAATTAACGCGGTAATGCGGCGATGGCGTTGCCCATGCGTTCAAAAGCTTGCTTTAAAAGGGCGGTTTGAGTGGCGAGGTTGATGCGCACCCAGCCTGGCTTGCCGAAAAGGGCGCCATCATGTAGGGCGACACCGTGGCGCAGGAAGAAGGCGGCGGGCGTTTCGGCGTTGAGGTGGGGAAGCAGTTCGGAGCAGTCCATAAAGGCGAGGTAGGTCGCCTCCAGTCGGCAAAGTGGCAGTCGCCATTGGGTAGCGGCTTGTTCCATAAGGTCTCGGTTGCGACGGAGGTAGGCGAGCATACCTAAACGCCAGGGTTCACCATGACGATAGGCGGCCTCTGCCCCCACCCACCCAAAGAGATTGACGCAGGGTACAATCTGGTCATACGAACGGTGGAAGCGGTGGCGGAGTTCTGGGTCTGGCACAATCGCAAAGGAACATCCCAAGCCTGGCACATTCCACGTCTTGCTCGGTGCGATAAAGGTGAGTACGGTGGCGCGTTCGGCATCGGTTTGTGCCACCGAAAGCATCGGCTTGTAAGTGTGCGGCGCATCCAATACGAGCCCACCATGAATTTCATCTGAAGCCAACAGTAGATTGTTCGTGTGGCAGAAGGTGAGGACGTCGCGCAGTTCATTTTCGCGCCACGCATAGCCGAGCGGATTGGCAGGGTTGCAGAACATCCATCCACCTGCGCCCTTTGGATATAAAGTTTCCAAAGGAGGCAGAGGCGCACCCTGCATCTGGAGGTCGATCTTCCGTTCGCGGATGTGTTGCAATTCTGCCGCCGACATAAAGTGGTGGTACACAGGCTCGCCGATAAAGACGTCAGAAGCGGCGGGACGCAATTCGTGCAAAAGCTTGCAGAAAAGGTTGAGGGAGGTCACCACGCCGGGTTGCGGCAAGACCCACTCCGGTGCAATCTCAATCCCATAGTGTTCACGATGATAATCAATCATCGCTTGAATCGCAGATTCAGAGTCGGCTGCATAGCCATAACATCCCTCGCGAGCACGACGCACCAATGCTTCCGTAATCTCTTCGCAAGCACGAAAATCCATGTCGGCGATCCACAACGGAATGATATCTTCCGAATATTGGCGCCACTTAATGCTGTCACTCTTACCGCGCGAGAGCGGTTGGTCAAAAAACTCAAAATCGTATTTCATGACGAAACTCGATGGCTAAAAAATAATGAATAAATAGTATATCATTTAAAAGAGAGGTAAGGCGAATTCTAAAGCGAGAAAAGATGACGTGCGACTCCTGCTCACGTCCCTACTCGGGACACACCGAACAACGGGGATGCTGTGCTCCCCGTACTCCTCGCCCTTCTTCCTCTCTTTTCTTCTTGTGAGCACCAGTAAAAGCATCCGTTAGGATGCGTAGCGTGCAGGACTCACCCCTGCCGCGGTGGACAGGGGCTACGATAAGTTACGCTGCCGCAGGGGTGTGGGGGCGGTGTCGCCCCCACATCATCCCTTCTATCCCTTTTATCCCTTTCTCCCTTCAAAATTCCTTTAAAATCCCTTACGCAGGTTTGTCACTTTTTCGAAAATTTTGGTGATTTTTCGCCTGTTGAAAACTTTTTTGAGTTATCAACAAGTCATCAACAATTCACCTTTTTCGACGCAGTTTTTTGAAAATCCTTCGGCGGTTCGGTAGTTTTTCAGCACTTTTGCTCGACTTTGTTAAAACTACATAACTCCTTGAGAAATAAAGAGATAAGTCAAAAATAGGGCGAAATCAACTCCGCTACAGCGGCTTCCTTGCGAAATTTTGGGGTAGAAGTGGTAGAAAAGTTATCAACAATTGGGAGCTTTTTGGAGGAAAGCTAAAGGAATTCCGGGTCAATATGGGCGAAATTGAGTTGCAATATGGGCGAAATTGATGAGCAAAATGGGCGAAATTGGGTAGGCAAAGTCGCCCATTTTCCCAAAGGAAAACCGCCTACTTTTCGCGGGATTTTAACTGACTCGAGTGAGCGGAGTTGACTACTTGTCTCCGTTTTGCTACACTTTTAGTGTGTGTAGAGAGAAGAGTTCTGATAGGAGGCTTGTGAGAGCGGCTTCTTAGGGGTGAGGCGTTAAGGACTGGGAACGCGCGTGCGTAAGCGTGAAATTTGTGCTAAAATGTACGCATTAAATGAGTATGACTATGACTGAATTGGAACGTACGCGTAATTTTTGCATTATTGCCCATATTGACCATGGCAAGACCACGTTGTCGGATCGTATCCTTGAATTGACGAAGGCGATTGATCCTCGTCAGTTGAAGGAGCAGACGCTTGACGCAATGGATTTAGAGCGTGAGCGTGGCATCACGATTAAGAGCCATCCGGTGACGATGGAGTATACGGCGAAGGATGGGCAGGCCTACCGTTTAAATCTCATTGATACGCCTGGACACGTGGACTTCGCCTATGAGGTGAGTCGCGCGATGGGTGCGTGTGAGGGGGCTATCTTGGTCGTGGATGCGGCTCAGGGCGTGGAAGCACAGACGGTGGCCAATGCGTACTTGGCGATTGATGCCGATTTGGAAATCATCCCGGTGTTGAACAAGGTGGATTTGCCGAGTGCAGATGTGCCAGGGGTGATTCATCAGATTGAAGATGTGCTCGGGATTCCTGTTGATCCTGTATTGAAGATTTCTGCAAAGACGGGCGAAGGTGTGCCCGAGGTGCTTGAAGAGGTGATTGCACGCATTCCGCCACCGAAGACAGAGAAGGCAGGTGGGCCTTTGCGTGCGTTGGTCTTTGACTCGGTCTTTGATATCTACCGCGGTGTGATTACCTATGTGCGCGTGGTGGATGGATGCATTCGCGCGGGGGATGCCCTGCGCTTTATGAGCACGGGACAGTCAACGCCAGTGAAGGAAGTGGGTATCTTCTCCCCTTCGCAGAAGCCGGTGGATCGTTTGGAAGCGGGTCAGGTGGGCTATATCGTTGGTGCGATTAAGGATCCGTCTGAAATTAAGATTGGGGATACGCTGACCAATGATCGTGATGGTGCCGATGAACCCCTCAATGGTTTTAAGGAAATCCACCCGACGGTCTTCTGCGGTATCTATCCTGTCAGTACGGATGAGTACAACAAGGTGCGTACGGGGTTGGAAAAACTGCACTTAAATGACTCTGCGTTTACGTTCCATGCGGAGAGTTCGGTGGCGCTGGGCTTTGGTTTCCGTTGCGGCTTCCTTGGGTTGTTGCACATGGAAGTGGTGCAAGAACGCTTACGTCGCGAGTTCCAGCTTGACATCATCAATACACATCCCGCGGTGATTTACAAGGTGACGTTGAAGGACGGCACCGTGATGGAAATTGACAACCCTGTGATGTTGCCAGATGTGACGCGCATTGAGATGATTGAAGAGCCGATGATTAAGTCGCGCATCATTACGATGAGCAACTGCATGGGCGACATTATGCGTTTGGTGATGGAGCGTCGCGGTATCGTGGACTGCACCGAGACACTGGACGCGCAACGTGTCATTTTGACGTGCATTTTGCCGTTGAACGAAATCTTGATTGACTTCCACGATACGTTGAAATCAATTTCGCGCGGCTATGCATCAATGGACTACGAACCGCACGGTTATCAGCCCAGCGACATTGTGCGCATGGATATCCTTTTGAATTCGGAACCCGTCGATGCCTTTAGCTGCATGGTGCATAAGGATCGTGCGGTGGCACGCGGTAAGCAGATGTGTAAGGCATTGAGTGAGACGATCCCGCCGCACATGTTCAAGATTCCAGTGCAGGCCTGCATCGGCCGAACAATTATTGCACGCGAAGACATTCGCCCATTCCGTAAGGATGTGACGGCAAAGTTGTATGGCGGTGACGTGACCCGTAAGCAAAAGTTGTTGAAGAAACAGGCAGAAGGTAAGAAGCGCATGAAGGAATTTGGCTCAGTGAATGTGCCTCAGAGTGCGTTTATTGCCGTGCTGCGAGGAACTTCGGAGGAAAAATGAGCGATCCTGTAGCAGTGACGGAAGCAGTGGATGCATTGCATTGGGGCTTTTGGCAGTACTTCATGAATCCCTACTTTTGGAGTGGTTTCATGGGGTGGTGCGTTGCGCAGACTATTAAGATGACGCGCGGAGCCATTCGCACAAAGAGCTTGGACTTCACCTACTTGATGAGCACTGGCGGCATGCCGAGCGCACATTCTTCTCTGGTCGTGGGGGTCTTTGTGAGCCTGGGTCTGGGTCTGGGATGGCAACACCCAATAACGATTGTGGCGAGCGTCGTAGCAACGATTACGATGTTTGATGCGGCCACCGTGCGTCGTGCGGCAGGTTTGCAGGCGCGACTGCTCAATAAGATGACACGCCAGGTCTTCAAAGAACACCGTTTTTCTGCGAAGCCGCTGAAGGAAATGTTGGGCCACACGCGCACTGAAGTGCTCGGTGGGATGTTGACTGGCACCTGCGTGGCCATCTTGGTGATGCTCTTTTGGCAGAAGATGGCTTGGCCAGGTGTCTAAGCGTGCCCTTTTATCTATAAGGTAGTGTCTTTTACCTTTAAATCAACTCCACGGTGTGCCGTGGAGTTTTTTTAATATTTTTAATAGGAGAAAAAGAATAGGGGAGCGTGGCGCGAGGGGGCGGTTTTACACTGTGTGAGGTACAAAAATCTCGTAACGGATGCCTCTACATGGGTTGATCCAGGTGAGAAAATGAAGAAAAATGAAGAAAAACAAAAATAAGGCTTGCAGAGAAGAAAAGGTTTTGCTATTATTATCGGCGTTTTAGGGCGTGATAGCCAAGCGGTTAGGCAGAGGACTGCAAATCCTTTTAGATCGGTTCGACTCCGATTCGCGCCTCCATTTTTGAAGACGATTGATTTTCGAATCAGTCGTCTTTTTTGTTGTTAAGCAAGGATGCTGTGGGGTGGCGCGAGCAGGTTTGGTGAAAGGATGAGGGCGGTTTGGGGAAATGTGTAGCGAAGCAGGGGGCAGAGGACGAAAGGGCGTGGGGGCGTCTATGGTAGGGTGCATCTTCGTGTGAGAAATAATTGTTTTTCCGCGATTGTCATTAATTTAATGTTGAGACGGGCACGGTGGTTGTGGTATTATTAAGGGGTTGAGCAACGGTTTGCTCGAGATTAAATTTGTTGGAGTTTTTTATATGAAGAAACAAGCACTTTTTGCTGTTTGTCTGACCGCTGCAACTGCGGCAGTGTTCACTGGTTGTGCCACGAAGCAGGAGGCTGCAGCTCGTCAGTCTCAGATGGAAGCAACGGAAGTCACCGCGGCTGAAACCCAGGAAATGGAAGCTGCGGTTTGCGAAGAAACCGTTCCTGAAGTCACCCCTGCAGAAACGAACCCCGCAGAAGTGACCCCTGCAGAAACTGCAGCACCTGAAGTTGCCGCTACGCCTGCAGAAACTGCTCCCGAAGCAGCACCTGAACAGAAGGCCGAACTCGTGAAGACGGTGCACCCTCAGCCGGTGGCATACACCGTGACCGCAGGTGACTCGGTGAGCGCATTGGCCGTTCGTTTTGGCGTGCGTCGCCCTGACATCTTGGCATTGAACCCCAATCTTCGTAAGAACCCGAACGATTTGCGCATCGGCCAGAAGGTGCTCTTGCCTGCAGGTACGGATGTGACGAAGAAGGCTCAGCGTCGTGCTTCTTCTGCACAGCCTGCTAATGCAAAGCGTCCGGAAGGTTCGGTCGTGTATGTGGTTAAGTCCGGCGATGTGCTTGGTGGCATTGCAATCAAGCATGGCGTTTCTGTGGCTGCGATTAAGAGCGCAAACAACCTGAAGAAGGACATGATTTGGGTCGGTCAGAAGTTGACGATCCCTGGCGCTACGAAGAAGCCCGTTGAAAAGAAGGTCGCCAAGCCCGCAGAAAAGAAGCAGCCCGCACCTGGTCCGGTCGTGACGCCGAAGGATGCTCCTGTTCAGCAGCCTGTTGAAGTGCCCGCACCTGTGGTGGAAGAATTGCCTCCTGCTCCGGCACCTGAAGTGCCCGCACCTGTCGTGGAAGAGGCTCTCCCTGAACAGGCTGGCGAAGATGCACTCTTGCCGCCCGAACCCATCCCTGCTGCACCTGAAGCTGCACCTGCTATCGAACAGAGCGAACGCGTGTATGTGGTTCAGGAAGGTGAAGATTTGGTGGGTATTGCAATGAAGTGGGGTGTTTCTCCCGCAGAATTGCGCGCACTGAATGGTTTTGACGATGCGACCGCTCCGGAATTGGTGCCTGGTACCACGCTTCGTTTGCCGATGCCTGCCACGGTGAAGTAATCCATGGCTTTATGCGGATTGAAAAAAGCGCGGTGTGCCCGCGCTTTTTTTTCCGCAAAAGGTCTTTAGGTGGTATTGTTTAATGGGGTGATGGAAGGTTCGCGTGGCCAGGACTCCTAATGGGTGAAGATGGATTGGCGTGTTTGGTGTTGAGTAATCAAAGAGGTTAAAGATGTTGAAGTTTTGGACGTATACGATGATTGTGCTGACGATTTTGTTGGCCTTGTTTGGGGTGTTGGTGATTGCACATGCAGGGAAGACGCAGTCTGATGCAGTGATGCACCACTTTTTTATGCAGTTGATTTACTTTGGGGTGGCACTTGTGGGGGCGGCGGTGCTCTATTGGACCGACTATCGGTTTTACAAGCGGCCAATGATTTTGTGGATGATTGCGGGGGCGATGATTTTCTCCTTGCTTTTAGTGCAAGTGCCGGGTGTCGGAAAGGCGGTTAAGGGATCGTTGCGCTGGATTCGCTTGGGGCCCTTAAGTGTGCAACCGGTTGAATTTGTGAAGTTGATGATGGTGATGTTCCTCGCAGCCTACTATGAGACGATTGGGGGGCGCATCGCAAAGTGGAATCAGGGTATTTTGGTGCCAGGCGGTATCCTTGGGGCGGTGGCAGGATTACTTTTGTTGCAACCCGACTTTGGTGGTACGATGATTGTCTGCTTCCTGGCGGGAATCACGATGTTGCTCGCAGGTGTGGGCTGGAAGCGTTGTTTGCTTTTGGGCGGGTGTGGATTGGTAATCATTGGTGCATTGCTTTTGACCAACCAGAACCGCGTGCGCCG
The DNA here is from genome assembly GCA_045605345.1 of Candidatus Spyradenecus sp. Classification (GTDB taxonomy): domain Bacteria; phylum Verrucomicrobiota; class Kiritimatiellia; order RFP12; family DVOR01; genus Spyradenecus. Next base: position 28,157 of record JAZUPT010000009.1, on the reverse strand, counting down.
TCTGATGAATGAACAGAATGATGAAAACTATCAGGCGAAGCAGTCCAAGATTGCCTTTCAAAATGGAGGCGTGACAGGCGTGGGGTTGGGGCGCGGGATGCAGAAGGAGAACTACCTGCCAGAATGTCACACCGACTTTATCTTTGCAGTGATTGGAGAAGATTTTGGCTTTGTGGCCACGGCAACCATTTGGGGAGTCTTCCTCTTAATGTTGTGTGGCGGCTCGGTAATCGCCTTTCGTGCGAAAGATAAGCAGGGCATCTTATTGGCCTTTGGCTCAACAATGTTGATTTGTGTCCAAGGCGTCTCCAATATGGCCGTGGCGACTAATGTCTTCCCAACGAAGGGCTTGGCCTTGCCCTTCTTGTCTTATGGCGGCTCCTGTTTGCTCTCCTCCATCTTGGCGACGGGGGTGATTGTGAGCGTTGGCCGAAAGACAATTGAACTTGAGAGTGATGATAGTGAACCCAAGACACGAAAAGTTGTTTCGTTTGATTAAAGGTTATGCGCGAGTTAACCGTTGTTTGGGATTTTAATGGCACCCTCCTGGATGATCTCCAGGCGTGTTTGGATGCATTAAATGTGTTATTGCGTGCGCGCCAACTCGCCCCAGTGGATCGTGACTACTATCGAAATCACTTTGGCTTTCCGGTGATTCATTTTTATGAACGCTTAGGCTTGATTCCGGTGGATGCGGAAGATTGGGAGAATATTGGGGAGAGTTTTCACATGCGCTATCTCTTCTCCAAGCATCTGAAGTTGCAACCCCATGCCGCAGAGACGGTAATGGCCTTGCACGCTGCGGGCGTTCGCCAAGGGGTACTTTCGGCATTGGAGCAGGGACTACTGGAACTGCAGTTAGAGCAATTTGGCCTTGCGCATTGGATGGATTTCATCAGTGGCAGTCGCTCCTATGATGGCGCTTCAAAGGCTGATGCGGCAGCGGCATTAAAATTAAAGGCGCCGATTGTCTTGGTCGGTGATACAGAACATGACGCGGAAGTGGCGCGTGCACAGGGGTGGAACTGTGTCTTATGTTCTGCAGGGCATCAAACAGAGGAACGATTACGCAAGTGGGGCTTTCCCGTAATTCCCTCCTTGCAAGATTTGGCGCCATTTTTAAAAGCGACCTTTGCGATTTGAGTCATTTTTATGCATTGAACTCGTGGAGAGACGTATGAATAAAAAGTGGTTAGTCCGATTCTCCATCCTCTTCGTGCTATTAATCGCCGCTTTTTTCGTGTATAACGGTTATAAGCGCCGTGCTCAACGGGAGAGATTTGAAGCTGTTATCAACCTCTCAAATGCACTCACATTTGTTAAACAATGCAATTGTGAAATGCGTTTTCAAGAGATCGTGGGACGCGTCGGCATCCCCAATCGTATGCTTTACTTTTACCTCAAGGACGAGGTGCCTGAAGATGCACTTGATGCGACCGTTTCTAAAAGGATTTTGACGGGACAGTATCACAATATTGAAGTACATTCACTTGAGCAAATGGTAGAAGTGCTTTTTAATAACACAGGATGGTGTTACAGCCTTTGGAATTATACCTTTGAGGCGGTCGGAGGGTATGAAGGGCGCTTGGTGTGCGTATTTGTTGGCGAAAAATTGAACAAGCTTGATGTGCAGTTTGAACGGCATGACGCACTGTCGCGGTCTGAATTTGAACACGTGACGCAACTCCCAATTGAGACTCGCTCATGGAATGAACTCTTTATGGAGTGCCCGCCAAGCGCGATAACGGTGTCGTATTCACAGAAAGAGGGGGGAGCGGTTGCGTTTTCATACAACCACAAGAAGCGGCATTGGGCCATCCATGGAGATTTTGAAAGACCCAAATCCTCTTTCTCGTATTTTAAGGGTCCACTCTAATGCCACTAAAGGTGGTAGATGCGATTTTGCTTAAGAGAACCCGGAGTGAGGAGGTCTTAATGCTCAAAAAGATGTTGCAATTTGATCGGTTTCGTTCTGATATTAGACGAAACGCATGCTTATTCATTTCATTCCTTGTTTTAGCCGCAGGTTGTTCAGTTACGGTGGATCGTGCGACGCTCGTGTCATTTTTATTTACGTCAGAGCATGAAGAAGTGCCGTTTGATGAAACGCAATCAATTGGTTTTTATGCTACAAATGGCTATTGGCAATTAGATTTAAAACGTTTGGTAGGTGAAGATTCAATCTATCAGGTGCGTTTAGTGGATAGTTACTCGCAACCCTTTAAATTTACGCTGCACGCCCTCGCTGAATGTATGCAAGAATCGTGCTATCCAGGGTGCACACGAAAAGGGCTCTTTAAGGGTGTGCGGATGCGAGCAGCAGATGAAGTCCTCAAGAAGCGAGTTAACTTTTCCTGTGAGTGCTTGGTCTTTGACTCGGAGGGCGCATTGGTAAACTTTCTGAGTGCTCCATGGCAAAATACACGTTCGCGGAAATTGCTTTCTCCAGAAGGACTTCTCATTTGCGTAGATTCCTCGCGAATCGATACAACACATGAGGTTATTGTAGAGGTGACGCAACTGATGGTAGGGGACAAATCTCCTTCGCTTGAACTCCTAAAACCCTACTTGTGTGGAACGTTTCGGTGGCAGAACCCTGAAAGTAATCTGCATCACTTTTTCATGAATATTCACGCACTTGAATATTGAAAGTGATGTTTGAAAGGTTTTTTGGGAGAATTTTGGGGGTAAAACCTTAAAAAATCGGGATAAGGATACATTTAGGGTGTTGAAGAAGGGTGAAAATTTTGTTAAATTAGATACGTTGCGACGGAGTAAGTGCTACGTCATTGATGCGTATAAACAATTGAACATGAGAGTTTACTATGGCAACGAAAAAAGCAGCAACAGTAAAAACGTCATCCAAAAAGGCTGTTAAACCCGCCGTGAAGTCTGCTCCTGCCAAGAAGACTCCCGCTAAGGCTCCTGCAAAGAAGCCGGTTGCTAAGCCTGCCGCAAAACCCGCCGTGAAGCCTGCACCTGCAAAGAAAGCACCTGCTAAGCCTGCGGCAAAGCCTACTCCTGCAAAGAAGACTCCTGTTAAGGCGCCAGCCAAGAAGCCAGATGCGAAGCCTGCACCTGCGAAGAAGGCTCCTGCGAAGCCCGCACCCGCGAAGAAGGCGCCCGTTAAGCCTGCTCCGACGAAGAAGCCTGCGGTTAAGCCCACGGTAAAACCGGCTCCTGCGAAGAAGCCCACGGCCAAGCCTACCGCTAAGCCCACGGCAAAACCGGCTCCTACGAAGAAGCCTACGGCTAAACCTACTCCGGCGAAGAAGCCCACGGTCAAGCCCGCTCCTACGGAAAAGCCAACTGCTAAGCCTACCGCTAAACCTACCGCCAAGCCTACGGCCACGCCAACTGCTAAGCCCACGGCCAAGCCCAAGGAACCGAAGAAGCCGGCCACTCCCAAGACGCCCGTAACCCCTGTGCCGTCGACGGGGATGCGTACACCAACCACGGAACCGACCACGATTAAGCCGTCCTCTCCATTGACGCCGCGCTATGGTTTGTTGCGCCCGAAGAATAATGGGAAGAAGGGTGGCTCGGTGCGTCAGGTGATGCGTTCTCCCTTCAAGGATTCTGACCTCGAAGAATTCAAGCGTCGTTTGCTTGAAGAGCGCGAAAAGAAGGTGAAACTGCAGAATGCGATGTCGACTGATGCGCTGAGCCGTCCAGATGAAGAGAACGTTGAAGAAGATGGTTCTAATTCGGCCAATCGCGCAGAGATGTTGAGTCGTGCAGAAGATACGCGCAAGAGCCTCTTGGCGATTGACGATGCACTGCGTGCGATTGAAAACAAGACCTACGGCATTTGCTCGATGTGCAAGTGTGCTATTTCGCGTGAACGTCTGCGTGCCGCCCCCTTCGCGATTCGTTGCGTCAAGTGTAAGGAAGAGTATGAACGTCAGGTGAAGGCCTCGAAGCGTTCGCTCAACCTCTAATCATTGGGTTGCCATGAATAAAAAACGTCTCCGAATTCGGAGACGTTTTTTTGTTTATGGTGTTCGCGTAGGGATACTTACGCGAGCAACTTTTTCTTTTCAGCTTCGGTCAGTAAGCAATCCACATTGCCAACACCGAGACGTTCGCAACCCATCTTGAGGTAGGCCTCAGCATCTGCACGAGTGCGGATGCCACCAGAGGCTTTGACCTTAATTTTGCCCTTGGCGGCGGTAATCATGGTTTGGACGGCTTCAGGCGTGGCGCCATGTGCCGCAAATCCCGTGGAGGTCTTAACAAAGGCGGCGCCCGCTTTAATTGCACAAGCGACTCCCTTGCGAATTTCTGCAGGGGTTAAGAGGGCGGTTTCGAGGATGACCTTGACCGGATTGGGCCAAACAGCGGTGACCACAACGCGGATTTCGTCGGTAACCCCCTCGGTATCGCCATCCTTTAAGGCGGAGATATTGATCACCATATCAATCTCCTTCGCGCCATGCGCCACCGCCATTTGGGCTTCAAGCGCCTTCAGCGCGGGGAGCGTATTGCCGTGTGGGAAGCCGACCACTGCCGCAACGATGGTTTCGCTATCGGCGAGGCACTCTGCCGTAAACTTAACATCGCAACTCTTTACGCAGAGGCATCCAACGCCGAGATCCTTGCAGTATTCGGCAGCATGATGGAGGTCCAACATCGAAGCTTCGGGCTTCAGGATGGCGTAGTCCAAAGTTTTGAGGAGAGCTTTCGCGGTCATCTGAGGAATCCTTTCGGCTGATTAGGCATTCTTTTCTTTAGGAGAGGTGGGCTGAATGCGCATGGTTAAGACGTGCGCAGAGCCAGGGGCGAGGGTAATTTCGCCACCCGTGTGGTGAGGGTTAGCGGGTTCAACACAGAGGAAGTGGCGCGGTCCGCCCAAAGAGACATCAGAAAGACCGCAGTTTAATGCGGGATGCCAGACTACAACGGCACTGGAATCGTCTGCGGTCAAGGCCAAGATCCGCTCCATATCGGGGTCGCTAATCAAGGCAACAAGATCGGTCTTCGGATAGACGACATCGTGGGTGTCGGTGTCGTTGAAGGATAATGCCTCTTCGGTAATGCCGAGCAAACGGATATTGCGAGCATCGCCGACACGCAGATAGGTGTGCAATGCCTCGCCATAGGTAAAGGGTTCGTTGGAGAGATTGCGTGTTTGCAATTCCAAGGTCAGGCAATCCCCTAAAGTAATCGTCAGGGAGAGTTGATAGGCATAAGGCCATGCGGGGTCGGTCGCATCGTCATTGGTTAATTCAAGTTTGAGCACTGTTTCACGGGCGGCATATTCAGAGTGGACCACGCGCCAGCGCGAACGCCGTGCAAAGCCATGGGAGGGCGTTCCCTCTGGCATGCCCGCGGGCGCTTTACCAAACCATGGCCAACAGACCGGAATGCCCCCTCGAATCGCCTTTCCATCGGCGAATTCCGCCAGCGGGCTCAACCAAAGGGCGTCCTGGAAGCCAAGGGTACGATAGGTTAAGACTTGGCCACCGTAGAGCGAAACCTCGCAAACACCTTGCGGTGCGACGAGGGCTGCAATGGGGTGTCCACCAGGGCCTTCACGGAAGGCAATGCGGCCAGCGGCGCCAAAGTGGGAATTGAGTTGGTCAATGGTCATGGTCGTAAACTCCTTAGTAAAGCTTTTCAAATGCACCTTTGTCCACGCGCTTCAGTTTGTGGAAGCCAGCGGCTTTTGCTCGATCGTCCAGTTTGGACTTGCTTCTGCCAAGGGCGGGCGCGGAGATGAGTTTGATGACAGGTGCACCACACTCAGGGCAAACTTCCAAAGGGGGCGCACTGAGGAGGCGCATCATCTCAAAGCCATCCTTGCAATAATCACAAGCATGGGCACTGTCTTTCGCACGATAATCATAAACGGGCATTGTTTTCTCCAAAAAAGGGTGGGGGCTTAACGGACTTCGCCGTAGCCCGCTTCCATGTCATCGCCGAGCATGCACTCTGCAGTTGCGTCTTCACACGGCTGAATCCAGCCGGTCTCAAAATCTAAATCTGCCACCAAATCAGCGATGGGTTCAAATTCTTCTGGGGTAATACGACGATTCCAACCTGGCGTTACGGCGGCTAAGCCGACTGGGTTGTATTGCGCCATGACGCTGACAGCGACCTTTTTCCCGAGGGTATTGCGCAACCAAATCAGATTTTCTGCCACCTCATCGGTGCGTCCCGGTAATGCTAAGAGGCGAACAATGAGGCCACGTTTGGCGATGCCCTCATCGTCACATTCAAGGGAGCCGAGGTGATTCCACATCCACAGAAGGGTGGCACGCGCAGCTTCAACGTAGTCGCGTGCATGAGACCCTTCATAGGCACTCGCTGCGGAGGCATAGCGGAGATCTGCCAATCCGATATCAATGAGGTGTTCGTACTGGGATAAGGTCTCTGGGCGTTCATACCCAGAGGTGTTGTAAACAAAGGGAAGACGGATGCCAGAATCTAAGAGCGGACGCACCGCGGCATCGATTTGTGGCAACCATGGGGTGGGGGAGACCAAATTCCAATTGTGGCATCCCTTTTCAACGAGTGTAGTAAAGCGCTCGCGGAGTTGCTCAATAGTGAGGTCTTCCCCGCGACCGCCGTTGCTCCACTTGGCATTTTGGCAGTAGATGCACTTGAGGGTGCAATGGGAGAAGAAGAGGGTACCACTGCCCTTGGTGCCCGCGAGGGGCGGTTCTTCACCGAAGTGTGGCCCCCAACGGAACATTCGCGTATCAAGGGCGCTACCGCAGTAGCCACGTTGGCCTTCCACGCGGTTGACGTGACATTGACGAGGACAAAGCGTACAAGCTGTAAGCGCATTCATAGGGATTAACCGACCGTAATAATTTCTTCAGGGTAACGAATCCGATGGGTTATTTCACGACGTGCCATCATAAAGGCGATTGAAATCGGTCCAATACGTCCTAAGAACATCGCTAATGCAATCATTAGTTTTCCGACGGGCGAGAGCAATGGTGTGGCATTGAGCGAGGTGCCAACGGTACCAAATGCGGACGAGACTTCATAGAAGAGCACGAAGTCGCCACGTTGGGTGATGAGATTGCGTTCGGTCAAGAGAAGCAGGAAGTAGAAGGTGAAGACCATCAAGAGATAGTAGAAGATAATCACCATCGCCTCACGGCAGATTGTGTCGGAAATTGTACGCTTGTGCAGTTGGACCACAGGCGAACCTTTGAGGTAGGCGCGGATGGTGAGAATCAAGACGATCAAGGTGGTGGTCTTAATACCACCCGCCATGGAACCAGGCGAGCCGCCCACCAACATCAAAAAGACCGAGAGTAGGTTCGCGGGCGGGGAGATGGCATCCATTTCAACAAAATTGAAGCCGGCGGTGCGGAACATTGAGGCTTGAGAGATTCCCGCGCAGATGCGTTGGGTCATCAACTTCAATGAGGTAAAACAGGAGGCCCAATTGCCGTCAGTCAATGCCTGCCAGAAGTCAGGGATCTCGTGAATGTCCAATGAGTTGGCCCACTCCAACGCCGTGAAGAGGAGGCCACCTCCGACGCACATGTAAAACGTGGTCCACAAAACAATGCGCGAGTGCAATGAAATTTTGCCGCGGCTGCGGAGGTCCAGATTCCATGGGCGATAGTGGAAGACATTGGCAATGACTAAGAAGCCAATGCCACCCAAAATAACCAAAAGTGTAATGACAGAGATATAGATTAAGTCGCCGCGCACGTCAATCAAGTTGTTATCATACAATGACACGCCTGCATTACAAAAGGCGCTGACGGCATGGAAGCAGGCGTACCAAATACTCTTGCCTAAAGGGTAGCCATGGGTCCAGAAGTGGCGAATGAAGAGCAGTACGGCGCCAACGATTTCGAATGAGAAGGCGTAACAAATCGTTTGGCTTAAGAGACTATTCGCGCGTGAGACAGACCCTGCGCCATAGCTCATCATGACCTGGTCTTCCCCACCCGCAGGAACGCGTCCTAAGAGGATGGTCACAATCAACGTACCTAAGGTCAACAAGCTGATACCGCCCAATTGAATACAACAGAGCAGGACGGCGTGGCCGAAGGTGGAGTAGTAGGTGGAGACCTGGACAACGGTTAATCCTGTGACGCAGGAGGAAGAGGCCGCCATGAAGAGGTTGTCCAACAAGGCATGGAAGAAGGTCGACCACGAGAAGACCGAGGTCTCTCGGTACCACGCCCATGTTCCAGTGGATTGTGCCCAAGGGGTGGAGAGCAAGATGGTGCCAAGTGCGATGAGAAGGATGAAGGTGAAGGCCATCATCCGACGCGGGTCAAACCGTTTTGTGCGCTTGCGATGCGCACTCAGCGACGCGTGAACGTCCTCAAGCGTGTCTTGAAGGCACTCGCGTTCGTTCTTTAATGCGTTGGGGTCAACCGTATTCATAACTTCAGTTCTTCTGGAGAGGGCGGCGTAAGGTCCGCGCCACGATAGGGTATGTTCAACGCTTCATACTTGTGAAGCCCGAGCTCATGATAGGGCAAACGGTCGATACGTTGGACATTGAGCCCCTCAATCATACGGCGCGTGGCTTCCTTTTCTGCCTCGGTATCATTGAGACCATGGGCGACCACTTGGCGAATCCAAATGGGCTTTTGGGTGGTTTTAAGGTGATTAAAAATGTTTAACGTGGAAGAAATCTCCAGCCCCGTGACCTCCTTGAAGCGTTCAGGGAGCGGATTTTTCACGTCAAGCAGAATCAGGTCTGCTTCATCTAACACGGCACGTGCAGCGGGGGTGTCCACGGCGCCAGAGGTGTCAATTGCCACATGGAAGCCCGCTTCACGGAGCGCTTTCACGGCAGGCAGAAGTGCGGCGGCCTGCATGAGGGGTTCGCCGCCAGAGAAGGTTACACCGCCACCGTCTTTGCCAAAGTAGGGCTTCATGCGTGTGGCACGTTGAACGATTTCTGCGGCCGTGACCGCTTTGCCGCCATCGGTCGCCCAGGTGTCCGGATTGTGACAGAAGAGGCAACGCAAGGGGCACCCCTGCAAGAAGACCACTAAGCGGATGCCAGGTCCATCAACTGCACCAAAGCTTTCGTAGGAATGGAGGCGAAGAGGGGGCGTATCAGACATGGAAAACTTCTTTCTTTAGTTGGCTAAGTGCAGTGGGCGAATCAAAGGTGGTGTCTCCTGCGCGTGTTTCAAGCACGCAGTAGGCTTTGAAGCCACCCCAGAGCCACCACTTTCCTGGCGTAACATTGCGATAGATGCGCACTAACTCGCCAGATTTACTAAAAAAGCGAAGGTCAATCGCGAACTTCATAAAGTGTGTATGCACCGCATTGCATGGGGTAATGAGAAGCCCATGGCCGTCGTCCAAGGTGGAGCGTCCAAGGAGACCTTTCATCCGTTTGAGGGGGGTATTCGCGACTTCGATGAACATCGTGAGGGATTTTTATTGGGCCGTTGCGGTGAAAAGGGTGGGATAAAAGCGGAGCATAAATGCGCGAAGGGCGGCTTCGCCTTCGGGCGTTTGGAAATCGTAATGGGGAGAACGAACTGTAATCATCGCCCAACGTTGAATGCGATTGTGCACCGAACGTTGCCAACTGTCCCCCAAGACGCGGTGCAGGTTGGAGGTGGTCGCAAGGCGGGAATTCAAGAAGACATACCCAAATCCACTCGTATGGGTGTGGCCTTCGCGACGTAATGAGAAGGTGGCCATCGGTAAGGCATCCGAGAGTTGGACGATCTTGCGTTCGCTAAGGACGTAACCTTGAGAAGGAAGGCAAAGCTCAGGGCGGTGGATGGACATACGATTCTTGCCCGCAATAACGAGTGAGACGGTGAAGATATCGCCATTGGTGAAGGTGTAGGTGACCTTTCGGCTCTGCGTATCGGCGGGCAGAATATCCTGTTCGGCGCGAGAGACCTTGCCAACTTCACCACCGCATTGTGGGCAACGTTCCGGGAAGGGGGCTCCAAGGGTGAGGTTTTGGGAGGCGAGGCAGGTGCGATCTTGGCAGAACCAAGGGAAGGCCATTGTTGCATTCGGCAGTTCGACGAAGTTTGAGCAGAGGAAGTCGTCGGATTCAAAGACTAAGGGCGGCATTTTGTTGGCATAGCCACGGAAGGCAATGAGGAAGAGCGCAATGAGTCCAAGGGTGCCCCACGTGAGGCGTGAGGGTGCATGGGGCGTGGCGCTTCCAGTGGGGACTTCGGGCGCGGGCGCAACGGTTTGCTTCTTCTTGAGGAAGTCTGTGAATTGGAAGACGACAAAGGCATAGAAGGGTGCCACGATGAAAAGCGCATGGTCGTGGAGGGTCATCCCAGCCTGTTGGCTAATGAAGTGGCAGGTGAATGCGGTCAAGAGGAGGCGAAGGATGTTGCCCAAAAAGGCAATCGGCACGCTGGAGAGGAAGAGTACCCAACGCCGTTTGACGCTCGTGAGCATAAAGGCGCCGTAGGCAGCCGTGCCAACAAAGAGTGCCACAAGGGAACGAATGCCGCTGCAGGGGTCTGCCACGTCTAATTGGAAGGGGGGCGTTCCGGTGGAGATGATGGCGGTGCCGAGTTGGCGCACGTTGATGCCGAGTCCGTTGAGGAGGAAAGCGGTCACGGAGACCGAGGCGCGACGTAAGGGCACGGTAAAGTTGTCTAAGAAGCCAACGGGCATCACAAAGGCTAAGAGCAGAATTGGAAACCACACCACGCGGAAGAGACGCTTACCATAAGTTGCGAGCGGTAGGGCTAAGAGGAGAAGCACTGCCGCAGTCTGTAGAAAGCGATCTTGACCGCCACGGAGACCGAAGAAGAGGAAGAAGCCAGAGGCTAAAACGAGCGGTAAGGCTAAGAATGGGGCCGGCTTCGGGGCGCGAATCGCGTCAAGAATCTGCTTTCTACGTTGCCAAAGCAGGAGCGCACTCAAGCACGGAATCAACCAAATGTACTCCATGTGCTGCGATGCGTCGGTCATCGTGCTATGCATACTCGTCACGGCGGGCGTTAGCCACGGCACCGCGAGGAGCGCGAGAAGCAGAAAGGGAAGATGGCAGAAATACTTGGTCATAATGTCTTTTGCGGTGTGGGAGCGGGTGTTGTGACGGGGTGCGTGGTGTAAAGGGAAAGGGTTTCTATCCGAGTGACGGGGCGGGAGAAGAGGAGTTCGGCGCGTGCGTCTTGCGGGAGGGGTTGGTCGGTGAGCAGACGATCAACGCGTGAAAGGGTGGCGTGAGGTGTCGCTTCGCCAGAGACTAACCGTGTATGGCGGATGGGCCAAACTGAGAAGGCGCACCACTCGGGATCGTTGAAGCGGATAGCCGTGGTGGTGGGGGTGCCTTTTTGCGCTTGGGTGTGATGGATTAAGGTGCGCGCAAAGTGCCGTTGGGCCTCGCGTGTGAGGGGATGGTGGTTGAGCTCTGGAACGTAGAGCGCTAAAACCAAAAGGGTGATGCCGCCCATGATGATGCGGATGCGTAGATTGGGAATCGCAGAGAGCGCCATCGCCAAAAGAATCGGGGAGATGCAAACCAAGGGCACCGCAAACCCACCGCCACGAGCAAATCCAAAGGAGGAGATGAAAAGTAAAGGAAAGATGAGGGTGAAGAGTTTCGCCCAACGTTTATCTGGATGGTAGGCGCACCAGAAAATCATGCTAACCCAAGCAATCAAGGAAAAGCCACCTAAGGCAAACCAATAGGCATGCAGTGTGACGCACCCCGCAGGGAAGGTGAAGTTAGGCAGCGTAGGGGCTTGAATGAGATCAAAGTAAATACCGCTTCCGAGGCTTGCGGTCAAGACGCCGCAGAAGGTGAGGAAGTGGCCCGTGTGCCAATAGAGGCAAATGCGTCGCCATCCCACGCCGATTGCAATCGCAGGTACGAAGAGGAGGGTGACCCACGCCATGTCCGCATTGATGCTAATGCTAAGGGAGATGCAGAGGGCAATGACGATTGCCGAGAGATAGCCTGGCCATTGCACATACGCTCGAAAAGAGATAAGGAGTCCTAAAAAGAGGAGCGCTTGGAAGGAGAGGGGAAGAAAAAGCGAGCCATAGCTTGAAAAGGCAGGCGAGAAGATGACGAATAAGGCCGTCCAAAAAAGCGCATCATCTGTTTCAAAACAGCCCCCGCGACGTTTCATCCCCAATGCCGGCAAGGCGAGCAGAAAGAAAATCGAGAGGAGCATCGGAAATAGACGGTAGGTGCGTGTGCGGTAGCCATTGGGACGACTTTCGCTAATAAAGCGGACAAAGGCGGCGGCACACTCGTGAAAGGGTTGACGTGTTGCGAGGCTCGCCTCGGGCAACATGGAGAGGTTACATGCCTCAGCTTCCACTGCCGCAGTCAACAAGTGGGGGGCCTCATTCGGGAAAGGGGTGGGATTGGAAAGCGTGTGATAAAAGGACCAACACCCAATGCTTATGATGAGCGCATAGAGGCCGATTTGAGTTAAAAGTTTGAGTTTCGAAAACATTACATTAATTATAGCAAAGGTGCAGTGGGATTGTAAAAGTGGCAAATGAAGTCTTTTAAAAAGGGAGTATTTAACTCCGTGTAATTTTGAAAATGAGAGAGGCAAATGGAGAAGCGTTAATCTGTTTAGTTCATAATTTGGTTTAACACGATGGTCTCCCTTTATTGAACTTGTGGGTGAAGCGGATTGTGGCATTTCGCCGTGGTTCTGCCCGTCATACATTTGGATGCCGAGGTGGGGCTACTTGGTGACAATTGCTTAGTGTAAAAAATAATCACGCCTCGCGAGATGCGAAGCGTGATTGAGAGATGTCTTTGGGGACTTACTTGGAGAGGTCCTGGTACATCTGATAAGCTTCTTCCGGCTTCATGTTCTTGTGAATGACCGCAGCCACGGCGCGGATCATTGCAGCAGGATTTTCGGACTGGAAGACGTTACGACCCATATCCACGCCTGCGGCGCCTTCGTTCATTGCGCGGTAGGCGAGTTCGAGCGCGTCGCGTTCCGGGATCTTCTTACCGCCAGCGATCACGATCGGCACGGGGCAGGATGCGGTCACGGTTTCGAAGCCTTCGGTGTAGTAAGACTTCACGATGTTAGCACCGTTTTCTGCGCACATACGGGTGGCCAAACGGAAGTACTTAGCATCGCGAGCCATCTGCTTACCCACAGCGGTCACGCCCATGACGGGGATGCCATACTTCTGACCGATATCCACCGTGTGGTAGAGGTTAGCCATCGTCTTGGCTTCCATGAGTTCATCGCCCACGGCCACCATCACGGCCATCGCAGAGACGTTCATACGAATGGCGTCTTCAGGATCGATCACCACGTTGTCATTGAGGTTGGTGAGGATCGAGGAGCCAGCGTCAGAACGCAAGCAGACGGGAATCGTGTTGGTCGGAGGAATGACGGAACGGAGAATGCCGCGGGTGCACATCAAGCAGTCAGCATACTTCATCAAGGGGACGATGGAGAGGTCGACACGTTCGACGCCGCCGGTGGGGCCCATGATGAAGCCGTGGTCACAGGCGAGCATGAGGGACTTGCCGTCCTTGGGATTGAAGATGCGGGAGAGGCGGTTCTTCATGCCCCAGTCAAGATTGGAGCAACCCTTGAGGGGGAAGCCGATGGTCTTCTGAGGGGTGCCCACGCCGAAAGCGGTGGCTTCTTTGAAATTATCCATATCTGCCATGGTAATAACTCCTGTTGTTAAGATGAAAGGTTAGGATTAAATTAGGCGAAAGCCGCGAAGATCACAGCCATGGAAGCCGAACCAGCGTCGATTGCGCCGATGGAGCGTTCGCCGAGGTTGCGAGCACGGCCGAACTTAGCCTGCATCTGAGCGGTAGCTTCAGAGCCAGCCTTAGCGGCGGCGGCAGCAGCAGCAAACATCGCTGCTTCACCCTGATCCTTAGCCGCGAGAAGGGCTTCGGTGGCGGGCTGAAGTGCGTCCATCATGGTCTTGTCGCCCTTGCGAGCCTTGGTCACGCAGCAGATTTCGTCGAAGCCGCCTTCGAACATCTCTGCGAGTTCTTCTGCGTCGAGTTCGGTCTTGCCAGCGGCCACTGCGTCTGCCATACCTTCGCACCATGCGCCATAGAGCGAGGAGGTGGAACCAGAAGCTTCGGTTTCCAACTTTTCTGCCATGTCGGTGATGTAGGTCTTGAAGTCATCGCCTTCTGCGTGAACGATTGCGTTCAGTGCAGCAACGATTGCAGTGCCGTGGTCACCATCACCGCCGGTGGCGGCATCGAGTTCAGAGAAACGCTTTTCGTTTTCGTTGATAGCGATCTGGGCATTCTTCCAGATGGTCTTGAATTGTTCGAGTGTCATGATTGAGTGGGTCCTGTTAAAAGGTGAATTGGGAGGCGCGAGTGCGCCTCCCACGAGAATTAACCGTTGCAAACCCAGTAGGGTGCGTTAGACTTAGCCTTGAGCAGGGCGTCGGTTTCGGGGGTGACCTTAGCGAGGGTCATCTGGAAGCCTGCCATTTCCTGCACGGTGAGGAGTTCGGTGGCCAAACCATTCACGAGCGAGATGCCCATGCCCATGAGGACCTTAGCGGCTGCACGATAGCAGATGAGCATTTCCATCGCGGTGGTCGCACCAGAACCATTGATGATGAGGAGGGCGCGGTCGCCAGACTGAAGCTTCGTTGCGGCCACGAGGCGTTCCACCATGATCTTAGCGGTTTCGTCAGCGGTCTGAATCTTCATCACGCCGCCGCCACCTTCACCATGCTGGCCCATGCCGATTTCCATTTCGTCATCAGCGAGAGCGCCGATTTCAGCGCCGTTCTGCGGGTGGGTGGCCACCTTGAGGGCCACGGAGAGGGTTGCGAGTTGAGCGTGGAAAGCTTCGCCGATAGCGAGCACTTCGTCAATCGTCTTACCTGCTTCGCAAGCGGCGCCCATGACCTTCATCAAGGGGATGCAACCGCCGAGACCGCGACGATCTTCCGGATCGGCATCGATGCCAGGAGCGATGTCTTCCTGAACGATGATTTCCTTGATGTTTTCGATGCCAGCCTTTTCAGCGAGGCGGAGGGCCTTGCGAGCAGCCATGCGGTCACCATTGTGGTTGAGCGTGAGCAAGATCACGCCAGCGGGACGCTTGAACATATCAATGGCTTCAAAAACCTTGGGGCCGCCAGGAGCGGCGAAGACATCGCCAGCCACTGCTGCGTCAGCCATACCTTCACCGACGAATCCGTGCATGGCGGGTTCGTGACCAGTGCCGCCGAAGCAGATCAAAGCGACCTTGTCTTCAGCCTTTGGCAGGGTACGCACGACGATGCGTTCGTTGACGATTTTCACCTTGTCAGAGTAGGCGAGTGCGAGACCTTCCAACATTTCTGCGGTGAGGTTCGCGGGGTCATTCATAAATTTCTTCATCGGCATGATTAATGCTCCTTTAGTTAGAGGGTGAAAGCGAATTACTTGCTCTGGTAGAATTCAACAACCGTGCTATTGTCATAGACAAATGCGATGTAGGCATTGCCGATGTCCATCTTGTTCCAGAGGATGGCCTTGCCTTCGAGTGCGGCGTCGATATCTTCCACTTCGTAAGCGACGTGGGGCTGTTCCTGGATTGCGGCAGCCATCGGAGAATCGGGTTCAAAATAAAGGAATTCGATTGCGTACTTATCCTTGGAAGCGTCGGTGATCCAAACCTTCAAGGGTTCCACATAAACCATGTCGGGCATCTTTTCGCCGACGAGCATGCCGGTGTGCATGTACTTCATTGTTTAACTCCTTAGTGTTAGTAGAAAGAGAAAGAGACGCCTTAGAGCCGGAATTGCACCGGCTCTAAGGGGTTGAAATTAGAATGCCACGTTCGGGCAGCTGAAACGGAGGCCGTTGCCATCGTGATAGGTAGCATATTCGGAGACGACTGCGCCTTCCGGACCGCCCATCATGAAGTGCCAAGTTTCATCCTTCGGCAGACGATGTACCTTGCCATCAGCTTCCCACTTTTCCACGTGGACGCTGTTCATGTGCGGAGCCTGGCACTTGGCGAGCATTGCCTTCACTTCAGGATACTGATCGAGGTTGGGTTCGCCCACTTCGCTGAAGCCATAGACAGAACCATAACGCACCTGCCAAGCTTCGTGCTTGCACTGCAGGGGACCCTTGTCATCGGTCGTAGGCTTGTGGCAGTGTTCAGCAATCGACTGGCCGGGGAGCAAGAAGATTTCGTGTGCGAAATATTCCTTCTCGCGGTTGTTTTCCCAGAAAACGCCACCCATACCGAATGCTGCGAAGTCGCCCTGTGCGAAGTCAACAGCCCAGAGGAAGCCGGGTTCATCGGTGTAACGAGCATAAACGGGTGCGCCGAGTTTCTTCATCAAATCGATATAAGCCTGCTTGCCCTTTTCAGCGTCAAACTTACCATCGGTGTAAAAAGCATCATTAGTCACTTGAACAATCTCCTTTGCATTAGCAGTTGGGCAAGTTGCCGTACCGCAGCAACCTGCAGAAAATCCCATAAACGTCGCAGCGAGAGCTGCCAGAGCGCCGAAACGCATCATTTTTACCGTATCCATTGTTTTCTTAGTCCTTTCAATTAAAATGACTGACATTGCAAAACGTCAGAACGAAAACCAACACTCTAAATTGTAGTAAAAAATAGACACTTTTACAATGAATTTATTGAAAAAATGAAAGAAAAATGATGAAAAATGATAAAAAATAAACGAAATGTGAACTTTTCTACCCGTTCGCCATTGAAGCGCTCCGCTTTCTTCTGAGCCTCGCCGCGGTGCCGTAATCTTATCTTTAGGAGAGGTAAAAAAGAAGACCGCGGATTCATTAAGAAAATCGTCGCGGTCGTAGCAATAATGTACACCTTAGAATGAATTAGCGTTTGCCGAAGAAACGTTCGTATTCCGAGGCCCAATAGGAGATGATGAGGTCGGCACCCGCCCGCACAATGCCCATGGTGCTTTCGCGCACGAGTTCATCTAAGTCGCCCCATCCTTGGCGGGCAGTTGCGATGAGCATCGAATACTCGCCACTAACGTTGTAGGCGGCCACCGGCAGAAGGGTTTGTTCGCGCACCGCACGAATCATATCAAGGTAGAAGAGGGCGGGCTTAACCATCAAGATGTCAGCGCCTTCTGCTTCGTCTAAGACCGACTCCATGAGGGCATTTCGGGGGTTGGCATAGGAGGCTTGATAACCTTTTCGGTCAGCGGGCATGCCAGGGCGCAGTTGCGGTGCGCTGCCTTCTGCGTCGCGGAAGGGCCCGTAACAAGCAGAGGCAAACTTGGTGGAGTAGGCCATGAGGAGTGTTTGATTGAAATCGTTTTCCGTTAAGGCGGCACGGATGGCGGCGATTTGTCCATCCATCATGGCAGAGGGGGCCACCACATCTGCGCCTGCCGCTGCGTGGGAGAGGGCCACCTTTGCGAGGCATTCGCAGGCTGCATCGTTGTCAAGCGAGCCATCTGGACGTAACGGCGCACAGTGTCCGTGGTCGGTGTACGCACAGAGGCAGACGTCGGTCATGACGGTTAGGTGGGGGAAGGCACTTTTGAGAAGGCGAACGGCTTGTTGCACCGCGCCATGGTCATGCCATGCCTGTGAGCCGCCATTATCTTTTACGCCATCGGTTTGACCAAAGAGGAGGACCGACCCCACGCCTTGTTGCACGACCTTTTCAACTGCACTGACGAGTGTATCTGGCGAGTAACGATATTGCCCTGGCATGGAGGCAATTTCTTCCTTGATTCCCTTGCCGGGCACTACAAAGGTGGGCCAACACCATTTTGCGGGTGCGGGAATTTCAAGGTCAAACATTGCGCGGATGCCGGCGGTTCGCCGTAAACGACTCAGTCGAAGGTCAGGAAACGTATTCATAGTGAAATTATACCATGCTTTTCTGGTAGATGCACTCGTGGAGGCCCTTCTTCTTGCAATTTCATTTAGGTGGATACAAAAAAGAAACGGATATCTCGGGCCGAGATATCCGTTCGTACAGTGAGCGAGGAGGGAGAATTATTCTGCCGCCTTCTCTGCCAAAATTTCGCGGGCTCGCCCCAAGGCATCCACGATGTGCCCGTGGACGTTGGGCTGACCGATGCGATCTAAGAAGCCCGAGCGCACCATCAACATGAGCGGTTGCGCCGTCACGCCGGAGAGAATTAGGGTGATTCCGCGTGCCGCCGTGTGGGTGTAAACCTCTTCCAATGAGTGAAGCGCTGTCGCATCTAAGACTAAGACGTGACGCATACGCAAGACGAGCACTTTGGGGCGATTACGACGATTGGAGAGAAGGGTGTCTTTGAACTTATCCGCTGCGCCGAAGAAGAGTGCGCCATAGATTTCAAAGACTTCCACCCCTTCGGGGACTTCGGTGCCGGGTTGGCCTAAGTCATCTGCACGTGGCGTTTGAGGGGCACCTGCTAAGAGGCGGGTGATGTTGCGTGCTTCGGTGGATTCGCTCATACGGCGAATGAAGAGGAAGGCTGCCAAAAGGACGCCCGCTTGAATGGCGACCGTCAAATCAATGAAGACGGTGAGCAGGAAGCTGGTGAGCATCACCAGCACATCTGAACGGGTGCTCTTGAATAACCCCTTCACCAAATGCAGTTCGCTCATGTTGTAGGCGACGATTGCCACTACGCCACCGAGGGTTGCCATTGGGATGAGGGCGGCATAACGGCCCAGGAAGAGCATGATGAGCAGGAGGAAGACGGCGTGCAAGATGCCTGCAACAGGTGTCTTACCACCATTCTTGATGTTGGTTGCCGTACGGGCAATTGCACCTGTGGCGGGAATGCCGCCGAAGAGGGGCGAGAGGATATTGGCGATACCTTCACCGATGAGTTCGGTATTGGAATTATGACGGCGACCAATCATACCATCTGCCACAACAGCCGAGAGGAGTGATTCAATGCCTGCGAGCAGTGCAATTGAAATTGCGGGCGAGACCAATTCGCGAATGGCGCTCCACTCAATGGTGGGGAATTGCGGAAGGCTTAAGCTCATACCTTGGGCCACGGCGGGGAACTTGCTACCGATGGTCGCTACTTCAATCCCAAAGGATTCAAAGACAATCGCCACGATGGTGGTAATCACGATGGCAACAATTGAGCCTGGCACCTTTTGGGTGACGCGCTTCCAATAGATGCAAATGAGAATCGTAATGGCCGAAATGACCACGGCGCCCCAATTGACGGTGTTTAACGCATGGGCGTAGACGTTGAGCTTTCCCACGAAGTCGCCGGGCATCTTTTCTATTCCGATCGTTGCCAAGGCGTGGGTGCAGTTAAGTCCGAGCAGGGCTTCAATTTGCCCCGCGAAGATGATGAGTGCGATGCCTGAGGTAAAGCCCACCGTCACGGGATAGGGAATGTATTTAATGATGGATCCTAAGCCACAAAAGCCCAAGATAATTAGGATTGCACCCGCCATAATGGTGGCAATTGCTAATCCTGACATGCCAAACTGTGCGTAGATGCCATAGATGATGACAATGAATGCACCCGTAGGTCCACCGATTTGTACGCGACACCCACCAAAGGCCGAAATCGCAAAACCCGCAATCACGGCAGTGATTAAACCCGCCTGTGGGGGCAGGCCTGCAGCAATGGAAAAGGCGATGGCGAGTGGGAGTGCGACCGCAGCAACGATTAACCCTGCTACTGCGTCAGCCATAAAGGTTTTTAGGTTATAACCTTCTTTGAAGCATTGAAGCACCTCAGGGCGAAAACGGTCTGAGATGTTTTTACCGATACGTTTCCAACGAATGTTCAACATAATTGGTCCTTCTTGTATGAAACGACGATAACTTTTAGTGTAACACAAAACCACATTTTAGAAAATCATTTTCGTAAATTGTCTTCAGTTTTGATTGCGCTTGCGGGGCTTGTTTAGCGCATCGTTTGAGCTGTTGGCTCGGTACGTTTGGCGTTAAGCACTTGCCAAGGTGTTTGGGTGTGGGAATTCGTTGCTTTGCTTCACGATTGAATGCGGCCACCTTCGCGCGCGTATAATTTTAATTAAGGTGTATAAAAACAAAAAAACCGGGAAGTGTAAAACTTCTCGGAATTGATTTTGCCTTCAAAAACTGGCGGAGAGGGAGGGATTTGAACCCTCGGTACCCACGAGGAGTACACAAGATTTCCAGTCTTGCGCCTTCGACCACTCGGCCACCTCTCCTGAAAATGTGGCGCATATTATGCCATATTACGTTATGAATGGCAAGCCTTTTTTTTCAAAAATGATAGAAAAAGTTGAGATTCGCTCCATTGGAGGCTTGGGGGTGGGGACAATGCGCTTAAGTGAGGCTTTACCTGCTTGAATTGTGGGGAAGGAGCAGAGGTCCGCATTAACCACCGATAAGAATATCAAGGATGGTGCGTCTGGCGCCGGGCAGAAGGTCAAGGTGTTCGGTCATGAAGACGCCGAGGAAGCGTCGAAGGCCAAACATGCCCGAAAAGGGTTCGGGGCGGCCCAGGTCGTCGGTGCGTCCTGTCTCGCGTGCGGTTTGGAGAATTTCTGGTAGGGGTGTTTGGATGAATGTGGCGAAGAGTGCGCGCATGTCGGCGTGGAGGGACATCGCAGGGGGCCGATGCAAGCGTGACGGATGGTGTTCGCAGAAGGCGCGCCCTTCTTCCATTGAGAAGGTGAGGAAGTCGCTTGAGGGGCAGTGTGGGCAGGGGGTGAAATCTGGTGCCACCCCGAGGAGGTGTAAGAGTGTGCACTCATACCAAAGGAGCGCCAATGCCGCCTCGTGCCGTTCGCAGTGTTGGAGGGTTTCTAAAAGGGTGGAGAGGGTGATATAGAGCGCTTCATTCGCCTGCTCGCCGTGTGCGGTGCGCAGGGTGAGGTCGCAGGCATATCCTGCGGCGCAGGCGCGATGCCACTTGAAGCGAAGGGCTTCTCTAAAGTGGAGGGGCGAACACTCACGGATGTGGTGCACGCCATTGCGCCCCCGTGCGTAAAAGATGAGTTCGCAGGTGTAGCCGATGTCATATTTACCGAGAAACGCACTTTTGGGGCGTTGTGCGCCCTTGACGGGGGTCGTGAGACATCCATCTGAGCGCGTGAGCCATGTAACCATGTGCGAGGTCTTGGAGAAGGGACGCACATTGAGGCAGATGGCTTCGGTTTTGATCAGGCTAATGGGCATGTTACTTGGTGGCGAAGCAGTCGCGATAGATTGAGATCCACTCTTCAAAGGCCATGTCTAAATACTCTGGCGCGAAGGCTGATGCGTGCGGCATCAGGTAACAATGCGGTGTCTTACGCAGGAGGCCATCCACGGGATAGGGTTCTTCGGGGAGCACATCTAAGAAGGCGGCATAGAGGCGATGGGCGACGAGTGCTTCGGCAAGGGCGCGTTCGTTGATTGCGTTGCCACGACCGACGTTGATCACAACGGCATGGGGCGGCAAACAGGCGAGTGCTTCGGCATTAATGAGGTTGGTCGTTTCGGGGGTGCCAGGGAGGGCTAAGAAGAGGGCATCAGCGTCCTTCAGATAGTCCTTGAGGTTGGCCAAGTTCTTACGATTGACGCCAATGCACTGCACGCCAAGCGCCGTGAGTTTGCTATCAATGGCCTTGCCGATATTGCCATAACCCAAAATGACTGCTTTACTCCCAGCGATGATGCGACGGCCCACCTGGTGTTCGGGCCACGGGGTTAATTCAGTGCAGAGCCCTACGCCCGGCAAGAGTCCGCGGCGAACAGCGAGTAACATTCCTACTGCGGACTCTGCCATAATCGCGCCATGGAAGGTGCCGAAGGTGACTTTGAGGCGTTCGGGAAAGTTTTCACCCAAAAGTTCACGCCCCGCCGCAGGGGTGGAGATCCACTTGGCGCGATAGGTGAGTTGCAACCACGCATCGCAGAAGTGGTAAGTCATCACATAGGTTGCACGTGAAAGGTTTTTAATGAAGTCTTCTTGCGTGGTGACGTGAAGAAATTCCAATTCGGGCAGACGTGCTTGCCAGCGCGCAACTTGTTCTGCGGTGGCGGTGAATTCAGCCACGCCACGTAGGGTTAACCAAACAAGAACGATCGGTTTGTCCATGTTGACCTCACAGTTTCTGACGGCGTTCTCGCGTTGAGGGAATGCCGAGTTGTTCACGATATTTGGCGACAGTACGCCGTGCCAAGGGGATGTGTTGCGCGGCCAATGCTTCCATGAGTGCTTGGTCGGAGAGGGGGTGGGTGCGATCTTCGGCATCAATCAATGCCTTGAGCGCGGATTTAGCCTGTTGCTCTGAGACCGCAGTCGCCGAACCATCGGCAGAGGCGGGGAGAGCATGGGTGAAAAATGCCTTTAGCGGAAGGAGTTTGTGGGCGTTTGCCACGCGCACAACCTTCTCTTTTACGGCGCGGGAGATGGTGCTTTCGTCGTAACCAATCGCCTCTGCGATGTCGCGCTGCAGGAGGGGTTTTAGGGTGGCGGGGTCGCCACCACTATCCAAAAAGTCGGTCTGCCGATCAAAGACTAATTGCGCCACGCGTCGCAGGGTCTCATTACGCTCTTTGTAGGCCTCGGTCCAAAGGCGTGCTTGTGCTTCCCACTCGGAGATGAGGGCGCGATCTTCTTTCTGATGGGCGTGTGTTTTGGCTGCCTCAAGTGCTGCTTCATCCATCCGAAAAAGGGGCAAATCTTCTTCGTTGCAGCGCGCTCTCCAAATGCCATCTGGGCCCTTAAGTGCGATGACTTCAGGGGGCTCAGGCGGCGGTTCGTTCGCGAAGGCTCGCCCTGGGAAGGGATTGAGCGTGGCGAGGTAGGCGCGCGCATCGGCGAGTTGCTCGGGGGTGCATCGTAAGGTGCGGGCAAGTTGCGCAGGGGTGTCGGTGAGCAACGCATTGAGGCGTTGGCACAATTTTAATCGCACAGTGCGCTCTGGTGAATAGGTGGGGTCAGCGCGCACTTGGAGTTCAAGGCACTCTGCGAGCGAACGCGCCCCGACGCCTGGCGGGTCAAGGCGTTGCACCGCCGCAATGGCCTCAATGATGTCGCGCTCTTCTGCACGCTCAGGACGCGTATGGTGCATCTCCCACCAATCGGAGAGAAGCTCATGGGGCGAACGGCGTAAGTAGCCATCGCTATCTAAGGCGTCACAGATGAGGAGGAGCTGGTCTCGTTCGGCACCAGGGGGGGAGCTCTCAAGGACCTGTTTTTCAAGATGACGATAGAGGGTCTCTGGTTCGGTGAGCGAGAGGAGTTGGTAGTCGTGCCGACGGCTTGCCTCAGCTTGCTCCACGGGGTCGGGTTGGTCGCCAAATCCTTCTCGTCCAGAGAGGAAGTAGTCGGTGGTGTCCTCATGGCCAATGTCTTCGGCCGCCGCACTCTGAAAGTCGCCTGCGGCGGTCTCTAAAAGGGGCGGGGCGAATTCTAAGAAGGGATTTTGTTCGGCGCGTTGACGAAGCTCGGCGGTGAGCTTCCCGACCTGTAACCCAAGCAGTTCCAAGCGCTGTTGCGCACGCAACGAAAGCTGCAACTCCTGACTTTGGCGTTGCTGCTGACGTATTTGTGTGCTTTGGCTGAGAAGGCTCACGGGTTAGACAAATGGTTGGGGAGAGTTAGTCCTTGATCAATGCAGCCTTGAAGACACCTTCCGAGGTGCCCGGTGCTACGGCATCCATAATGGCCTTGGCGAAGTCGGTGAAGCATCCGGGCCCTGCGGCAGTGATGAGGTTGCCCTCTGTGTGTGCCTTCGCGGAGAGGTAGTTATCGCCCAGTGCTTCAATGAATTCAGGCGCGGGATAACAAGTCACCTTGCGATTCTGAATGATATCCGCGGCGGTCAAAACGAGGGCAGGTGCGGCGCAGATAGCGCAGATGGTTTTACCTTGTTCGTTGTAGTCTTTCAAGAGTTCCAAGACACCCTGCGTTGCGGCTAAGGCTTGCGAACCGCCCATGCCGCCAGGGAGGATGACGCCGTCATACTGCGTGCTATCCAGTTCCGTCAGGCAGAGTTCAGCCTCCACAGCGATGTTGTGCGCGCCTAACGTGAGCGGTGTCTGGTTCAACGTGCAGGTGGTCACCTCTACCTCGCCACGACGTAAGAGGTCAAGCGTGCCGAGCGCTTCAATTTCTTCAAATCCGTTTGCTAATAAAAGTAAGAGTTTCATAAGCATCCTTTTTATCATCGTATATGCAAGTAGTATACCAAATGCAAAGGTTGACGGTAACAATTTACGATTGACTCTTTTTGGGGCCTGCATACTCGTGGTTAAATTCCCACATGCAGTCCTTTTTGAGTATTTTGAATATTTTGTGGTTTTAAAATCCACATGCAGTCCTTTGCACACGCCGCCCTAAGCACCCTTGAAGTGACATGCGCACGCTGGCGAGAAATGGAGATGTGCCCATTTCTCGTAGCGTACATGACCGTGCTCCCCCGTGGAGATTCCCACATGCAGTCCTGTGCCGCAGGCGCTAACTCGTTTGGCCAACAAAAAGCCCCAATCCAATTGGACCGGGGCTTTTTGTTGGAGGCGATGTGCCAGGTGGGGTTAGAGCGCAGCCTTGCGTGCTTCAAGTGCGGCAATCTGTGTTTCCAGCTCGACCTTGCGGTCGCGCTGATTTTGGATGATTGCTTCAGGTGCCTTGGAGACGAAGGCTTCATTGGAGAGCTTGGCATTGATGCCCTTGAGGAAGCCCTGCAACTTTGCAATTTCCTTGTCCAACTTTTCTGCTTCTGCCTTGGTATCAATGAGCCCTTCCAACGGCAGATAGACCATGCCTGCGGTGAGCAATTTAGAGGGCATTGCCTTGGCAGGTGCTTCCGTGACGAAGGTGATGCTTTCGGCGCGGATGGCGGCCTTGAGCGAATCAATGTCACGTGCGAGCTTGGTTTCCATGGCCGCGGTCGCAGGGTGGAGCAGGAGGTTGACGGCCAATGCGGGCGGCACGCCAGAGTCTGCGCGGAGTGCGCGGCATCCCGTGATGAGTTCGCGCTTGGTTTCCACGTAGGTGAGCACCTCTTCGGAGAGGCCCCAAGCGGTCTGCTGGTCGGCAGTGTAGCCGGTGGGATAGGGGGCGCGCATGATGGAGTCTTCGTCCTTGCAGTAGCCCAACTGGTGCCAGATTTCTTCGGTGACGAAGGGCATGTAGGGGTGCAACAGACGCAAAATCTTGCCATAGACATCTGCGAGCAGGGCGAGCACTTGGCGACGGCGACCCGCGTCTTCTGCGTTGAGGTCGCCCTTGGCGTATTCAAGGTACCAGTCGCAGAAGTCGGTCCATGCGAAGTCGTAAATCGCAAGGGCGCCTTCTTGGATGCGATACTTTGCCAATGCCGAGGACATCGCCGAGCAGATGTGGTGCGTCTTCAAGAGCAAGTGGCGGTCATCGTCATGCAATAAGGCGGCATCAAGTGCCAAACCGTCACCTGCGTAGTCGGCGAAGGAGAAGTCGCCGAGCTTTTCTGCGTTCATCTGCAGGAAGCGGGCGGCATTCCAGAGCTTCGTACCGAAGTTGCGGCCAATCTCAAACTTGCTCATGTCCACCTTGGTGTCGGTTTCCATCGAGGTGATGAGGGCGAGCGAGAAGCGCAATGCGTCCGCCGAGTACTGGTCAATGACTTCCAAGGGGTCAAGCGAGTTGCCCAAGCTCTTGGACATCTTACGGCCCTGCGCGTCGCGCACAATCCCGTGCAAAATGATGTTTTTGAAGGGTGCCTTACCCATAAATTCAAAACCTGCCATCATCATGCGTGCCACCCAGAAGAAGAGGATGTCGGCACCGGTGACGAGGTCAGCCGTGGGGTAGTAGAAGTCGAGTTCGGGCGTCTTTTCGGGCCAACCGAAGGTCGAGAAGGGCCACAACCACGAGGAGAACCACGTGTCGAGTACATCGGGATCTTGCGTGATGGCATCCTTGCCCGCACCGCACTTGGGGCAGGTGTCAGGCGCAGTGGGGTTCGCCCACTCATGGCCGCAGGCGCAGGTGTACACCGGGATGCGGTGACCCCACCAAATCTGACGGCTAATGCACCAGTCGCGGATGTTTTCCATCCAGTTGAAGTAGACGCTTTCCCAACGCTTCGGTTGGATGACCACTTCACCCTTACGCACCGCTTCGATGGCGGGTTGCGCCAAGGGTTTCATCTTCACGAACCACTGCTTCGAGAGGCGGCTGTCCACCACGGTGTGGCAACGGTAGCAATGGCCGACTTGGTTCTGGTAGGGTTCCACCTTCACGAGGTATCCACCCTTTTCCAAGTCTGCCACAATCGCCTTACGGCACTCAAAGCGGTCCATGCCTTCATAACCCGAGAGGGCATTCATCGTGCCATCGTCGTTCATCACGTCGACCTGCGGCAAATCGTGGCGTTGGCCCACGGCAAAGTCATTGGCATCATGTGCAGGGGTGATCTTTACCACACCCGTACCAAATTCCTTTTCCACGTAGTCATCGAAGACCACCGGGATTTCACGACCCGTGAGCGGCAAAAGGACCTTCTTGCCCTTCAGGTGTGCATAACGTTCATCCTTCGGGTTCACTGCCACCGCCGTATCGCCAGGAAGGGTTTCCGGACGGGTGGTTGCGACAGTCACATATTCGCCTTCGCTGCCCACGACAGGATAACGGACGTACCACAAATTACCATTGTTGGGTTCGTGCTCCACCTCATCGTCAGCAAGCGCCGTACCGCAGCGCGGACACCAGTTCACAATGTAGTTGCCGCGATAGATAAGGCCCTTGTTGTAGAGATCGCAAAAGACCTTCGCCACTGCCGCAGAAAGACCCGCATCCATCGTGAAGCGTTCGCGCTGCCAGTCGGTGGAGTTGCCGAGTTTGCGTTGCTGGCGTACAATCGTGCCGCCGTATTCCTTGCGCCATTCCCACACGCGATCAATAAATGCCTCGCGGCCGAGATCCTGACGACGCTTACCTTCTTTGCGCAAAGCTTTCTCAACCACATTCTGCGTGGCAATACCCGCGTGGTCCGTACCCGGCATCCAGCACGTATTATCGCCGCACATACGATGCCAACGCACCAGCACATCCTGAATCGTCTGGTTCAGTGCATGGCCCATGTGCAAAATACCCGTCACATTCGGTGGCGGAATTACGACCGAGTAGGGCTTCCCTCCGGTAGCAGGTTCATCATGAAAGCACCC
Source organism: Candidatus Spyradenecus sp. (assembly GCA_045605345.1). Taxonomy (GTDB): domain Bacteria; phylum Verrucomicrobiota; class Kiritimatiellia; order RFP12; family DVOR01; genus Spyradenecus. The sequence goes on along the minus strand of JAZUPT010000009.1, from coordinate 1,158 downwards.
CTGTGCTTCCCAACGCGGATACCACTTCGCTTCAACGGCTTTAGGGTCGTAATGTTTGTCCATCATGGAGTTAAATCCTCTTCTTTATTAAAAACGCGCGAAAGTATACCATAAAATCACCCCCTCCGCGCTCTTGAAAATGTGCAAATGTGAAAATGTTGACGTCACTCCGCGCCCTGACGTGAGTGGAGATAACCACGAAAAATTCGAAAAGCTCAAAAAAAGGAAGGCATGTGGGGGCTGGCTTCGCTCCGCAAGAGCGCAGTGTATCGTAGCCACTGCCCACCGCGGCAGTGGTTCGCACCCCTGCACCCGCGAAAGCGCAGGGCGCTTTACCCCGTACTCGTCCTGCGGACTCGCCTGTGAAGACGGAGAAATGCAGGAGCATCAAAGACGGGGAGAATGAGGTGGGAGAGGTGGGGGCTAACTTCGCCCCGCAAGAGCGCAGTGTATCGTAGCCACTGCCCACCGCGGCAGTGGTGAGCCCTGCACGCTACGCATCCTGCGGATGCTTTTACAGGTGCTCACGGAGAGAAAAGGGGAAAAGGGAGAAAGTAAGGAGTGAGAAGAGAGATGGGGGCTGGCTTCGTAAATGGTTAATCTATCCTTAACCTATCCATAATCTATTTGAGCGACGGGCGGTTGCCCGTCTAATCTATCCACCTGCAGTCCTGCGCCGCAGGCGCCTCACATGCAGTCCTGAGCGCACGCTGGCGAAGAAATGGATATGTGCCCATTTTTCGCAGCGTACATGACTGTGCGACTCGTGGAAAACTTAAATACACATCGTCCTTTTTTCTGAGTGTTCTGCGTGTTCTGTGGTTTAATCCTCACATACAGTCCTTTTACCTGCAGTCCTTAGAGGGCGAGCAGTAATCGTGGGGCGCTGAAAGCGCCATCGCGCCGCGATTAGCTGCTGCCCGCATAGCGTGGCTGGCGAAAAATCCACATGCAGTCCTTTTTTTCGTGTTATTCCGTGTGCTCCGTGGACTCTAAAATTCGTGGTTAAAATTCAATGTACGGGGAGTTCTTCCTTTACTTTTGCATAGCTTTGGTTGAGGAAAAGGGCGAAATCAGCGTTGAGTTTGTAACAAACTGGATTTGAGTTTGTAACAAACTGGATTTGAATTTGTAACAAACTGAGATCGAACTCCTCCC
>JAZUPT010000008.1:0-42838 GCA_045605345.1 Candidatus Spyradenecus sp. | reverse complement strand
ATTACAAGAATACTACGAATCGGCGCGCCCTATCATCCCCCCTCGCGAGGGGGGATGATAGGTGCTTTCTTCGGGTTACGTCCTATCTCCAAGACCTCTTTTCCTCTGAAATCAATTTACAGAAAGAATCATACACTATCAGGTGATGAGTCAATACGTCGCCTGATCCGTATAAGACTTTTATTGTCTTATCCACACACTTAGAATTTGAATCTGCAAATTTATACTGTCTTTTCCTCCTCCTTTTGTGTTACACTTTGGGTACGCGATGGGTGAGCCATCGTTTTAATATTGCTTCAAACGCAAAAGTTTGTTCACAGGAAATTAGGACCTTCGCTGAGTAGAACATACGTTTTGGGTTGAGGCACGCATTCTTGCGTGCCTTTTCTCGTCGTATTCTACTCGGGCCGTCCTAAGCCTCCTGTGAGTACGCAGGAAAGGTACGTTTTTTATGTTTACGACGGGACGTCAACGCACCCTCTCACTCATGCATCAACTGTGGCATGCGTGTTCAACGATTTTCGCATCTAACGCATCGCCACGCGTATGGTGGAAACATTCCGAACTCGCCTCAATTGAGATTCTCCTTGCTGCGACATTACTGCTTGGCCTCGTTACGTGTTCGGTGGGATTCTTTTTTGGCTTCACCTGTTCTCCTCTCTATCTTTGGGGCAGTTTCATCTTCATCGCCTTTTGGGCTGGTTATCACTCCTGGAAACGCTTCGTTACATTCATTCTTTGGACGCTTGGCTTCCTTTGCTTAACCGCCTACACATTCTCATACACAGGCACCGATGCAGGAGCCTACCATATCCCGATGCAACGTCTTCTTGCCGAAGGGTGGAATCCCATTTTTACATCTTCGATTGAAGAGTTTCAGGCCTATGTTGCAGACATGGGAAAGTTAAGTCCCTATCATACCCTCTTCTTGCCCAAAACGACGGCTCTTTGTGGCGCATTAATCTCACTAAGTACACGCCTCTGGTGCGCGGATGCCTTTTTGGGTTACACCCTTATTCTTCTGCTCTTTGTCACCGCTCAACGCTTTTCCTCTCAATACTGGACAAACAATACTTTCGCCAGCACACTTTTTGCCCTTGCTCTTACTTGTTCCACAAAAGTCACCAGTTTCCTTGCAGGACAAGTTGACTACACCGCGTATGCTGCTCTCCTCAGCGCAATATTAGCATTACCGCTTTGGTTAAATTCAAAGTCTCCACGAAATCTCGTTATCTTTGGTATTAGCCTTGTCTTTTGTATGACAAGCAAGAGCACTGGATTTATTTGTGGCATTATTCTCCTGCTTTCAGGTCTCGTCCTTGCCTATCGCAACAATCAATATTGGTGGTTTTGCGTTTCAACATTACTCGTTGTTATTGTAATTGGAGCAGCTCCTCTTCTTACCGCATGGATTCAATATGGTAGTCCATTCTATCCATCCATGACGTTTGACCCCAATATCGCACCTGTCGATATCACGAGTGACTTTATTGGAAATCCCGATGGCGAACGCATGGGGTACATCGCACGTATTGTCTATGCTTGGTTTTCGCAGACATTAGCAATCAAAGGATGTGCGTGGTTTTATAATTCACCGTCCTTCGCTCCCGAGTTCTATGTTGCAGGAGGCGTTGGTGGCTTGGGAACGATTTTTCGTTTGCTTTTTTGTTTTAGCCTTGTTGCGCTATTACTTTCAAAAAAGAATGCAGTCTTTTGGATTGCCCTTTTTATCTTAATTAGCAGTAATCTCGCGCCGTTAAAATACCTTGGGTACAATCGCTATTTTCCTCAAATGTGGGCTCTTCCCTTTCTCGCATTTTTCAATTTTCTCTATGCTCCTCGATGTTCATTACTTCTCAGATGGCAAAAAATAATGAAGATATGCGCGGCGGTCGCACTGATCGTTTTCATTTCTCTGATTCTCCTGCGTACAATTGCTTATCAAACACGACAAATCATTCTTGAAGCCGAACGTCAATCGGCATTGTCTTTACTCCATGAACGCATCGTTCAATTGTCCCCTGATGATGCTACGTTCACGGTTCGCCAACGCCTTTATGCAAGCGGAATACAGGTGACATCTGACTCTTCGGCACTCCTTCTTTGCATGAATCGAAAAGATTTACTTTTTGGAGAAAACGCGAACCTCCGAGCTGCAGAGTTACGTCAACAAGTCCCAATTTGCGATACACTGCAACAAATTCTAACCTTTCCATGGGGCAAAATAACGGAATCATTTCCTCATCCCATCTTTTATTCACCCTTAAAGTCAATCGATTAATCTACTTCTTGCTAAGCTACTGCACAAAAAAGCATGACATTAAAGCATAAAATGCCTTGATTTCATATTGCCATGTTAATAAGACAATCAATGTGCGCTCTTTGCAGGGGGCGGTTGTTTTCAAATGGCTGTATTTTTGCTAAACTGTCGCACGTTTTTTTATTGATGAAATCCGTTTTACAAATTAGAAGGAAATGAAGGATATGGAAGACAAGATTATCGCAACCGTGAATGGTGAGCCGATTACCCAGCAGGCTGTGGATTTTGAATTGCAGCGTTTGATTCATCTCTATCAGCAACAGGGCATGCCCGAACAGCAGCTGCGCTTGCAGTTGGATGCGATTCGTGCTCGTGCATTGGAACAGGCCATCGGCACGAAGTTGCTCATTGACGAAGCAAAGCGTTTGGATATCCCCGTTTCCAGCGAAGAATTGGATGCGCAGTTTGATCGTTATGTGATGCAGTTCGGCGGCGATCGTGAAAAGTTTGCCAAGGCTGTGGAAGCACAGGGTATGACGCTTGATAGCTTCAAGCAGGAATTGAAGCAGGGTGTGACCATTAATAAGTTGATTGATCAGATTTGCTCTGCCGTGCAGGCCCCGACGGAAGACGAGATTAAGGCTCACTACGAAGCCCATCAGGCTGAGTATGCCACCGAAGATCGCGTGCTCGCTCAGCACATCTTGATCAAGCCGAATAGCGATTCTGCTGATGATAAGGCCGCCGCGAAGTCGAAGCTCGAAGCGATTCGCACTCGTATCGTCTCTGGCGAAAGCACCTTTGAAATGGAAGCAAAGGCTCACTCTGATTGCCCGAGCGGTAAGTCTAATGGCGGCTCCTTGGGTTGGTTCGGCAAGGGCATGATGGTCAAGCCCTTCGAAGACGTGGCTTTCGCAATTGCTGAAAACGAAATCTCTGAAATCCTCGAGACGCAGTTCGGTTATCACATTATCGTGAAGACTGGCGAAGAAAAGGGGCACACGCCTGAACTCGAAGAGATTCGTGACAAGGTGGCAGAATTCCTCTTCCACGCCAAGCGCGGTCAGGCAGTCTCCGACCATGTGGCGGAATTGCGCTCGAAGGCTGATGTGAAGTTGGCCTAAGGCTCTTCAATTAAGAAGCACTGTCCCCGAGAAAGGACAGTGCTTTTTTCTTTCATTTTTTTAAGACTCGTTTGGGGAAGTGCACTAAGCAGGCTTTCTCTCAACGAATTGGCGCGTAAAGGGTGCCTTACGTCAGGTGGACTATGGCGGAAGATTTTTTTGCAGATAAGATTGCTTCGGAGTTAAACCTCTCTCCTCGTCAGGTGGCAGCGGTGATTAAGTTGTTTGAAGAGGGGTGTACAGTCCCTTTCATCGCACGCTATCGTAAAGAGGCCCATGGGAATTTGGACGAGGTGAAGATTGCTTCCATCCAAGAGCGCTTGGGCTACCACCGCGAACTTGAAGCGCGCCGTGAAGCCATCTTATCTTCCATTATCCAACAAGGTAAGCTCACCGATGAATTGAAGGAGCGCATCCTTGCCTGCGAAAAGCGTACGGATTTGGAAGATCTTTATCTGCCTTATCGTCCGAAGCGTCGGACGCGCGCCATGGTTGCTCGCGAACGTGGCTTGCAACCGCTCGCAGAGCGCATCTTGGCGCTTGCGACTTCTGGGGATCCGCTCGTTGAGGCGGAGGCCTTTGTTTCAATTGAGAAGGAAGTCTTTGATGCCAATAGCGCACTAAAGGGTGCGCGTGATATTGTGGCCGAACAAATTGCCGAACATCCTGAAGTGCGTGGGTTTGCACGTGAGTATTTGGCTGAACATGGCCTGGTGCACTCCGAAGTGGTGGACCCTGCGCCTGAGACACCGACGAAGTTTGAACAGTATTATGACTTTGAAGAGGCGGTTGTCGCCATCCCGTCGCACCGCTTTCTCGCAATTAAGCGTGGTGAAGCTGAGGGAATTTTACGTGTTTCACTCTCAGTGGATTGGGATTCTGTGGTGGCATTCGCCGAGGAGACCTTTGGGTTGCGCCCATCGCCATGGGCAGAACAGTTCACCCTTGCGGCAAAGGATGCCTGCCGTCGCTTGATTGCCCCCTCGGTCGAACTGGATGTGATGGTGGAATTGAAGCAACAAGCCGACCGCGCCGCGGTGGAGATTTTTGCTGAGAATTTGCGCCATTTACTTTTGCAGGCACCGTTGGGCGAACGCGCTGTTTTGGGGATTGATCCCGGGATTCGCACGGGATGTAAGTGTGTGGCCTTGGATGCGACGGGTAAATTTCTCAAGAATGTCACCGTTTATCCTGCGCAGAGCCAACAGAAAGACATTGAGGCGGCGGTTGAGTTATTGAAGTTAGTGGCTCAGTATGAGCCCAAGGCCATCGCCGTGGGCAATGGTACCGCGGGTCGCGAGACGGAGCGCTTTGTTCGTCAGACCTTGAGTCGGAGTGGGAAGCAAGACATTATTGTGGTGCCTGTCAATGAGGCAGGGGCTTCGGTCTATTCGGCAAGTAGTGTGGCGCGTGATGAATTCCCAGAGTTGGATTTAACCGTGCGTGGCGCAATTTCAATTGGTCGCCGTTTGCAAGACCCCTTGGCCGAACTTGTGAAGATTGACCCGAAGGCAATTGGCGTGGGCCAATACCAACACGATGTGAATCAGACGTTGTTAGCCTCCAAGTTGGACGAGGTGGTGGAACGTTGCGTGAATAGCGTAGGTGTGGAATTGAATACGGCCAGTGTGCCACTTTTGACGCGCGTCTCTGGAATTGGGCCTTCGTTAGCAAAGCGTATTGTAGAGTATCGCAATGCCAATGGTGCCTTCCGTTCCCGTGGAGAGTTGCTCCGTGTTTCGGGTCTCGGTGCGAAGACCTTTGAACAGTGCGCGGGCTTCTTGCGTATCCGTGAGAGCGTGAATCCGTTGGATCGTTCGGCAGTACACCCAGAACGGTATGCCTTGGTGGAACAAATGGCCGCAGATATCGGCTCTTCTGTGGAGGCATTGATTGGGAATACGGATGCCGTTGGGAAGATTCAGAAGCAACGTTACGTTAGTGGCGACGCGGGGCTCTTAACAATTGAAGATATCTTGAACGAATTGCGCAAACCTGGCCGTGACCCGCGTGCAGCGTTTGAGCCACCCGCCTTCCGTGAGGATGTTTGCACGATTGAAGATGTGCGCCCAGGGATGAAATTGGAAGGAATTGTCACCAATGTGACGGCATTTGGCGCATTTGTTGATATCGGCGTTCACCAAGATGGTCTTGTTCACGTGTCGGAATTGTCTGACCGCTTTATTCGTGATCCGTCTGAAGTGGTGAAGTCGGGTGACAAATTGACCGTGCGTGTCTTGGATGTCGACCTTGCACGTCGCCGCATTTCGCTTTCGGCACGTTCCGAATCCAAGGGACGCCCAGCCACAAAGCAAGGCGGTCAACATCGCTATGCGCCTGGTCCGCGTCCGCGCCAACAGAGCTCCTCCACCTTTTCCAATAATCCCTTTGCAGGACTCTAAACATGACAGATGCCACCATTTCGCTCGCTCCCTTACGTGGTGTTACGGGTCTCCGATTTCGGCAGGCCTTTCAGGCTCATATGTCTGGCCTCGATTTGGCTGTGGCACCCTTTATCGCCACTGTGCAAGGCGATCGCGTTAAACCCGAAATCTTGCGTGGCATTGAGCCTTCTGTCCAACCCAAAGGCTTGCCCTTAATCCCACAAGTCATCGGGAAAGATGCCCGTCAGTTGCGCGTGATGTTGCGCGCGATGAAGGAATTGGGTTATACACAGGTCGATTTGAACTCGGGATGTCCGTGGCCCTTCGTGGCAAAGAAGGGGCGTGGTGCGGGGTTATTGCGTGACGAAGCTAATCTTGCCGCGATGTTAGAGGCGGGATGTGAGGAACTTGGTGAGGGGAATTTCTCCATCAAGGTGCGCTTAGGGATTGAAGAGAAGACACTTTTGGCGAAGCGTTTGCCCATCCTTTTGCGTTATCCGCTGCGAGAAATCTGTGTGCATCCTCGCACGGCGAAGCAGATGTATGAGGGATCTGTCGACTTGGACGCCTTTGAACGCATTTGTGAAGCATGTACACTTCCGCTCACGTACAATGGCGACATTCGCACGTTGGAAGACTATCAGATGCTCTCTGCGCGCTTCCCGACGGTGAGCCGTTGGATGATTGGGCGCGGCATCGTCGCCAATCCCTTCCTCGCGGAAAGCATTCGCGCAGGGAAGGATACCCGCGATATGGCACGTTTCCAAGCGTGGCATGCAGACATCTTGGCGCGTTATGCAGAGAATGCCCCGGGCGATCATGCCCTCTTGGGACACTTAAAGGAACTCTGGAGTTACCTCGCGCCTACCTTTAAGCAGGGCGACCAACTCTGGAATAGCTTAAAGATTACACGCACCCGAGATGAATTTGAACGCGTTCTGCGGTTGATTCCCCTTCAGTGGCGATAAGTATTTTCGGGTGTGAAGTCGGAATTGAAGTGCACCATTGCGCAGAAACTCTCTTTAATCTTTAGTGTGCACGTTCTTTAATCTTTAGTGTGACCATCCTTTAATCTTTCGGACTTAACGCCGCTGTATCAATAAAACAAAAGAGACGCTTCCGTGTGGAGGCGTCTCTTTTGTTTGAGTGGGAGCGGGAAGAGCTTAGTCTTCCACAACCACACGGAAGCCCACGTTGTAGGGGCGCTGCCAGGTCGGATAGCCCCAACGCCATGCAGAGGAGGCGCGGTGTTGACGCTGATACCAAGAACCACCACGGATGACGCGCAGCTCAGGATCAAAGGCTTCGCTTGCCGTGGCATTAGGATAGCCAACGAAGGGCGAGGAGGTCCATTCGGCAACGTTACCATGCATATCCTTCAAGCCGAAGGCATTGGCGGCATAGGAGCCAACCTTTGCGAGGTGGAGCACCTGATCATAGAAACGTGCATCCTTGAGCTCGTAATCCCAGAACTTGTCAGGATTACGAATCGGCTGAGGATCGATACCATGCACAGCGAGACGCTTGATGGTCACGTCGGCGAGGTTGGCATGCTTCGAGAAGTCGGTATTGAAATCGCCGTAGTTCATCGGCGTGTTCGTGCCAGCGCGGCAAGCATATTCCCATTCTGCTTCGGTGGGCAGACGCACCTTTTTACCCGTTTTCGCAGAGAGCCATTCGCAGAAGGCGACGGCCTTATCGTAGCTGACGCGGATAGCGGGGAAGGTCGGGTCGTTCACGAAGTAACCGCGACGCACCTGGTCTTTATAGTGCATATCGTAGACACCGTTTTCAAAGGTCGGGTCAAACTGCTGCATCATGCCCATGGTGACTTCGGTGATACCCATGTAAAAGGGCTTATCAATGGTCACTGCGTGTGCGGGTGCTTCTGCGGGAGATTCTGCATTGGAACCCATGACGAAGGCTCCTGCGGGGATTTTCACAAGTTCCATCTTTTGGTCGCCGCCGACGTTTAAGGTGATGATTTCGCGCTGACCCTGCTTCTGGGCACCATTGAAGGGCCAGCCGGGAGCCGTCGCTTCAGCGGCCTTCGGAGGACGTGCAGCCGGAGGTTCAAAGGCGATTGTGCCGGGTTTGTAAGGATTGATAATCACTTCAGGGTCATAATCCAATGCGGCCAAACGCTTTTCGTATTCACGACGGCTCTGGATGTAGTGCTGATTTGCACCACGTTCAGTCCAGGTGCCGAAGTAGGGGACGTTGAGGTCAATCCATGTGTAGAGACGATCCCATTCTTCAGCGGAGAGCTTTACGCCGTGGTGGCCTTTCTTCAGCATCTGCACGAGCTCAGACGTGGTCACATGGAATTCCAAGGGTGTGAGGACGTGGTAGTCGCCTTCGGGCCCGTTACGGCGGACATAGGGGTGAAGGGCGATGTAAGCACCGCTAAAGCCATTCCACACATTCTGACGATAAGAGAAGTTTGGAATGGGCGTGCCAATCTTGGTAACAGCCTTGTTGGCGTCATTGTGACATCCCACGCACTTGCGGTCAAGCACGGGCTGAACTTCACGGTCAAAGCTCCACCCACGACGTTCGCCGTACCACGGCTTAATCTTTTGCGGAGGCTTACGGGAGGCCACCGTAGAGAGACCCGCGGGGGCGGCAGCATTCTGGCTTTCATGGCACCCGATGCAGCTAATGGTTTCACCTGGCATACCCACGAGCCACGAACGCATCATCTGTAAGGCGCGACCATTTTCGTCAAGGGGTTGGACACTGAGCGGGGTGTTTGCAGGGAATTCAAACATACAGGAGCCGTCTTCTTCCACGTCAACGGTTCCGTGCAGCACGCGGACATCCCACGGCCCTTCCATGCCGATGGCATAGTGACCACCTGCATGGCGGGGGGCATATTCATAGTTGAAGACGCGAAGCTTCTTCACCTTGCCCTTTGGCACTCCGTCAAGGGTCTTTTGACCGCGGTAGACATTTGCCATGTAAACGTTACAAGTCTTCTTGTTGAGGTCTATCATATCGGGACGATAGGCAGGAAGCGGCTTGGATTTGAGCGGAATCGGCTCGTAGTAGTTAGCATTGGGTGCTTCCCAAAGCGTTAAGACGTTGTCATAGATATCCACAAGCACGATGCGCCACGGTGCAGAACCATCATCCTGCATCGCAGCGAGAATGAGCTCGTCATTGAGCGGGCGAGGATGGAGGAAGTAGGGCTTGATGTGGTCGACCAATTGGTCCTTGGTGATGTTTTCAATCGGCTTACCACGGAAGGGGAATTTCTGGACGGCGCCTTGTGTTTCGATACGACCGCGCGCCACATCAAAGAGGATTAACTCACCTTTACGCGGCACACCGTGGTGACCGGTAACGATGCCGACAAACTTCGTCGAGCTACCAGGGATGTGCTGGTGATAGAAGATGGCATTGGGCCAGTAGCTATTGGAGCCGTAGAATTCCTGTTGGTCAGAGCCATCAGGGTTCATCGTCATCAACACGCGAGAGAAGTAGTGTGCAGAGTCGGTGTATTCCCAACGCAGGAAGACGACGCGCCCATTCGGATAGACTTCCGGGTTCCAGTTGATATCTTGGTCGAAGGTGATACGGCGCGCTGTCTTGCGATCGTTTTCAATCAGCTGAAGGTTGGCCACATAGTCGCCACCAGAAACGCAAGGCACACCATTGAAGCCAATGGTCGCCGTGGTGATGATGCGACCGTCAGGGAGGTAGCATGCATCATAGTAGTCCACTTCAGGATTGGGGTCTTCGTATGCCTTCTTCCAGTTGGAGCCGTCGGTATTCATTTCATAGATGCCCCACGGACCGCTCTTTTCGTCGCCAGAGGAGAGGAGAATCTTTTCTGCATTCCAATCAAGGCAGAGTTCGCCGAGGTAGGCGGAGGATTCGCGGAGAACGGTCGGCTTACCCATTTCTTGGCAGAGGGGCGCACGCAACACTGCATTCTTGTAACCGCGCAGCGTGGCATTGTTGTCACCATTCCATGCGGTGTTACCTTGATAGTTCTGGAAGAGCCCTTGCTTGGTGCCTTTAGGACGATTAATGAAGAGAAGTTCGTCAAAGTCGACGGCCGGGTGCTTCAAGAGGACCTTTTTCTGCAATTCACGGAATTCGCGTGCGGTTTCGGCGGTCGCCTTTCCTGCGAGAACCTTAGCTTCCAATGCGTCAATCGCCTTCTGGGTTTCGGCGGCATCTGGATAGGATTCGGGATACTTTTCAGCATAAGCCGAAAGGGCTTCGCGCAGCGAGGTCGTGTTGATGCTTGCCAAGAGTGCACGCATGCGCACTTGCTTCTGCTGCTCCGCTAAAGTGGGCAGCGTCTGTCCTGCACGTGCGGCACGACCTGTTTCAGGAACGAAGTAATGCGTCCGTTCGGCCTTGCCGACATTGCCTTCCCAGAGGATGGTGCGAGCGTCATCGGAGGCGGTGATGCGGAAGCCATTCAAGCGGTCGCCGAGGATATTGCGATTCCAGACAACAATCTTTTCTACGGGGTAGGTGGCGCCGAGGTCAAGCTCCCATGCGGGATGGTTACTCCCTTCTGGGGTGTGCGTGATGGTATTTTCTTCCCACACGCCAGAGATGTTGCCATCAATTGCGCGCGTAGCGACACCACCATGCGCGGTGTCAGACTGAGAGGCCTTGCCTTTGGGCGCGATATTTGCCCCGTTAACAAAGACCTCCACTTCCGCGAGGGAGAGTGTGGCAGCGTCACGAGGAAGGTCGATGGTGATGTAGCGAGCATCAACTGCTGCACTTAGAGGCAATGACGTAAGTGCCGTTGTGAGTAGAAGCGTCGCAAATAAAGAAGAACATTTTTTCATAAAGTCTATCCTCTCAAGTTGGCGATATCCATCTTTAATGTATCAAAAATACGGAAAAAAAGAAAGCCGAAAGTTGCACAAAAGGATAACAAAATAGGGGCGTTTACGGGATGAATTTTCGATGAAAAAACGCCACGGAGACAAGATAACGCAATGGCTTGAAAGCGTTTCTGTCTTGAGCGGAATAAGTGGTGTTTGAAGGGAGATGCGTTAATCGCGAGTGGAGGCATCGGGGGTGCCTTTGAGTGCGTCATTTTTCGCCGAGAGATGGCGCATGACGGCTTTGGCGATATACCACTGTGCAATGCAGAAAAGAAGGAAAAAGCCGACGATGATCGCAATCACCCAATTGGGGTGTTGCGTCCAAAGGTGCTTGAGCCAAGCGATTGCTGGCGCGTAGAGATACGGCATAAAGAAGGTGACAATCAAACTCTGAAAGAGACAGGAGAGAGCTGAGTAGAGTGTGTAGGAGCCGAAGTGAACGCGTAACATCCCTGCCGCCAGCAGAGCGGGTGTGCGAATACCGGGCGTAAAGCGAATGACGAACATCGTTTTACCCAGATGTTTGTCAAAGAAGTGGCTGCATAACTCAATCTGATTCTGGTGTTTGCGAACCCATCTTAAGCGTGCCACAAAGTGCATGGCAAACCGGACGGGGAGATACATCAATAAATCACCGATGAAGACTCCCCAAAAGGTTGCCTGAAGTGCCGTCATCCAGTGAAGAATGCCTTCTGAGATTAAGGGCGGCACAATGGTCCAACAAACAACATTTTCAAAGAAAAAGGTGGAAACCGAAGTGAACCACCCTTGAATCCAAGGGAAATCGCCAGAGTTTCGAATCGCTTCAATCAACGAATTCAAATCAATGCCAGCGAAAGCCACATAAGTGATCATTATTTTCCTTGTTCTTTCGGAAGTTTGTCCGCGGGGATGCCCCAATAGTGTCCAATCTCTTCCGCAACCGCCGCAAAGGTGGGTGCGGCCACGCCACCACCTGAACGCACGCTTCCGCGCGGTTTTTCAATCGTGACGAGGATGGCAAGTTCTGGTCGCGTCGCGGGATAGATGCCGATGAAGGAGACATTATAGTCGCTGTGATTATAGTGCCCATTCACGGGGATTTGCCCGGTGCCCGTCTTTCCCGCCACTGTATAACTGGGCAAATTTGCTCGCCATCCAGTGCCACGCGGAGACTTACCTGTTACTGATTGTAACATATCTAACATTTTATTGCAGACATTTTCTGAAAGTGGTCGTCCCAAAACTTTGGGTTGGTTCACCCGAACAACTTCCCCTTCATGGGAGCGCACTTCTTTAAGGATGGTGGGCTTCATCAGTGCGCCGCCATTGGCAATGGTAGAGTAGGCATTGACCAATTGCAGCGCAGTGACCGAAATACTCTGCCCTAAAGGAATACGGGTCGGGGAGAGTTTATTCCACATTGCCTTATTTTTGTAGTTCCAAAAGATGCCGTTTTCTTCACCGATGAGTTCAATGCCTGTCTTTTTGCCTAATCCCATCGCATTGAACGAACGCCAAAGGAGTTCATTTTGTGCAGGCATGCCCTTTTCGGGTGCGGGCTGAGCCATGAGCAAACCAATCTGTGCAGTGCCGATATTGGAGGATTGCATGAGCAGTTCACGCGCACGGATTTTACCATATACGCGGTCGCGTAATGGCTTCCCTGCGTAGTACCAAACGCCAGAGGTGCCGACATCAAAGACCGTGTGCTCGGTGATGACCCCCATTTGCAGAGCCATTGCCACGGTAATGGCTTTCATGACAGAGCCAGGTTCATAACACCTTGAGATGGCGATATTCTTCCACTCATCCTGGAAGTGCTTGTTGAACTCTTGGGGTTTGAAACTGGGAAGGGTGGCCATGCCGAGAATTTCACCCGTCTTCACTTGTTGGACGATGATGGTGCCAGACTCTGCTTGGAAGTTGGTGAGCGCATTGGAGAGGGCGGTCTCAATGATGTACTGGATGTTGTTGTCAATGGTTAGGTAAATGTCATTGCCATGCGTGGGCTTCACCTCATCAATGCGACGGGTGCGAATTTCACGACGGCGACCATCATAGATGGCGTGGACCATGCCATTGGTGCCAGAGAGTTCTTTGTCAAAGCGTTGCTCAATGCCATACACGCCATCCCCGTCATGGTTGACGAAGCCCAAAACATGACAGAGGCGCGCGCCATTGGGGTAGGAGCGCACAGAACGTACCGTAGCGATACTCACCCCTGCGATGCGATTGGTGGTATTAGAGGGGTCTTTGCGCTGTTGGAGTTCTTTAATCAAGGCGTCATCGGTGATAATGGCAATTTTCGTATAACGACGCCCACTCGCGAAGGTCTCAATCATCTTCTCTTGGTTGACCCCCAGTAGTTCTGCGAGCTCCACTGGCAGCGTATCACGATTCACTTTGGGGTGATCTAAGGCAGGGTCTTGCGCATCAATTGCCACCTCTCGCCCCGAGACGCTTTCGGCCAACACCACCCCATTGCGGTCAAGGATGCGTCCGCGGAGACCGAGGACTTCATAGGTGTTGTCATACTTCCGTTCGCGATAGTCAGGGGAGTTCGGAATGAAGATGTGGAGGTCAATTAATTCCCACAGCACGCGTAAAAAAATGACGATAACGCCCATTAAAATGAGCGCCATCCAACGGTGTGTGACCTGATGCGGGTGATGTGCCATGCGTTTCCGTCAGGTGTTTTAAGATGAGAAGTGGAGTAATTTAACGACGACGGCGAGTGGTTCGTTGACGTGTGCTCGAGGCGGCTGCGACCTTTTTGGGCTTAGCCTGCTCAGTCTTGGCAATCTGTGCCCCTTGCAAGGAGTTGTGTAAGGCGGCCGGAATTTCCAAGCGCCCATCCTTACGCACAATGATGCTACGTTCTGGCGGTGCGTAGGTGAGGTTCATGCCATTCTGACGAACGGCTTCATCCAGACGCTTGGGCTCAATTAAGTGATTCCAATCCGCCTTCTGACGACGCAAAGAGGCTTCCAAAGAGCGCTTTTCGTACTCAAGTTGTTTTACCTGAGTGCCGACTTGTTCTGCGCTCAAATCAATAAAGACCGGGCCAGCCCATGGGAGAATCATCAGTGCGCAGAGCACGATGCCGCCCAGATGCGCCAACTTCAGATGGTAGGTCTTCCGTCTCCGGTTGTGCTTCTTCATAAGTCTCAGTCCTCCACGCGCCGCACGGCTCGGAGTTTTGCGCTCCTCGCCCGTGGATTGCTTTCAAGTTCTTCCTGCCGCCCGCAGACGGCCTTTTTCAAAATCAGTTCAGTCTTGGGTAGGGTGCCGCGCCACTCACTTCCCCCCTGCATGAGGGAAACTTCCTGCCCGCAGTGAGCCTTAAAGGTCTGCTTGACCACGCGGTCGGTCAAACTTTCAAAGGTCAGAATCGCCATTCTGCCGCCGGGCTTCAAGAGTTCAATTCCCGCTTCGAGTGCCTTGCGCAAATCGCCCATTTCGTCATTGACCGCCATGCGTAGTGCCTGAAAGACGCGCGTGGCGGGGTGACGGCCCTTCGTATGTGCCGTGCCGACTGCTTTCGCCACGCAATCAGCCAACTGTAAGGTGCGCGTGAAAGGTGCCTTGCGGCGATCACGATCAATTGCCTTGGCAATGGCAAATGCGCGCTTCTCTTCGCCCAATTCGCGGAAGAGGTCGGTCATCTCTTGCACGCTTAAACGAGCCACCAAGTCCGCCGCAGTTTCACCTGCATCGTTGCGCATGCGCATATCCAGTGGGCCATCCTGACGGAAACTGAAGCCACGCTCAGGCGTATCCAATTGGTCACTGCTCACGCCAAGGTCTAATAAGATGGCGTCCACTTGTTCAAACCCATTCGCCCGCGCAATCGCACCGATGTCACCATGCGCACCATGGACTAAGGTATGCGTTCCTGGGATTTGGTCACGCAAAAGATTGTTTTTGGCGCGTTCAAGCGCTTCGCCATCGCGGTCAATGCCCAGAAGGCGCCCGTTCGCCCCTGCCAAACGCATCACCGCAGAGGCATGCCCCGCCTGACCTAAGGTGCCGTCAATGTAGACGCAGCCAGGTTGCGGGTTCAATGCCGCGACGGTTTCTTCAAGCAGGACCGGAATGTGCATAACACCTCAATTAGAAATCAAGTGCTGCCAAAGCTTCGCCAAGTGCCGCCTGATCAACGGTTGTTTCGGGTTCACGGTTTTCAGCCGCCCAAATCTCACCATAGGTCACCGCGCCGACAAACGCAATCTTTCCTTTAATACCCGCGAACTCCAAGAGGCGATCGCTGATACGAATGCGTCCTTGAACGTCCAACGGCAACTGTTCGGTATTTGCACCAATAATGCGTAACTTCTGAGCCACCGTAGGATCTGCAAAACGCTTTGCGAGCAATTTTGCCTGAATGCCTTGCATGCGTTCATTGGTCAATAAGCGCAGACACTTCTCATGCGGGTCTGCCATGACAAAGACATACGCAGGCTTACCCATCGCATCGCGCCATCCCGAAGGGATCGTCACGCGGCGTTTGGGGTCCAATGCATGCATAGCGCTGCCTGAAAAAACAGCGTCCCCCTGCATTGTTTTAACCTCTGTGTCTTTTGTGTCCACCATTTGACCTTTTCTGACACTATTAAACACTTTCCCCCACTTCGCCGTCAAGAGAAAAGAAAATAATTTTTTGTTGGCCCCTAAAAAACCGCTTTTTACACCCTTTTCGGGTTGTTTTTATGCAAAAAAGTGCCCTTTTTTAACTGGAGATTCCACACTGATTACCCATCTTCCTCCGACCTGCGTCATTTGGAGGAGGGGTTATCACAACAAAAATTTGACACCGTCTCCCACCACACCTTCAAAAAACGGAATTGATTTTTCTTCTGCTATTCACCTTAACCAGCTTCCATTTATTCACACATTTTGTTCACACATTACACCGACAGCCTCCCTATTCTGTAGGAGAGCGTTCTGCCTTTAAATAAAAAGAGGAGGTTTCGCGAGAGTGACAGAGTTGCGAAAGGAGCATAAAAGCAGAGGCGAAACGATGAATCTTTGGCCTTCTTTGGGGGAATAACTGAAGTCATTGGATGGCAATAAGGGCGAAATTGGATTCCAGTTTGTAACAAACTAGATTTGAGTTTGTAACAAACTTGATTTGAATTTGTAACAAACTGGATTTGAGTTTGTAACAAACTGGATTTGAGTTTGTAACAAACTGGATTTGAAGTTCAGCCTTATTGCTTAGGATTTTTGCCTCTATGGTGTGATGGGTGAGGCGCAATGCGACTTTCGTGGAGGTGGGAGGGAGAGAATCCAATGCAGGGATGGATCTAACGCTATGGGCGAAATGGGGTAAGCTATGTTTTCGTTAGTTCGCCAGGGGGAGGCAAGTCTGGATAATTAAAGGTTTTACAGGAATTCTGCGATTAAATAATATTTTCTCAGTTATAGGGTGGCAATGACTTCAAACAGGGTTGTTGCTATCATTTTTATAGTACACAATGTACTCATCATCATTTTTTAAGCGAATTATTGGCGAGACGAAAGTAGTTCAGGAAAAGAGTACAAGTCATTTGAAGCCTTGAAATAAAAATAGAAGAGAGACCAATAGCAGTTGGTCTCTCTTCCATACTAATGGAGTCAGGTAAGAGTTACTTCGTTGCAGGGCAGGCAACTTCCTTGACGCCTGTGATGGTGCCAGGGTAGCCCGTTGCGGTGCACTTTACCGTCTTGAAGACGAAGTAGTCCATTGTGTCCAAGCGATACTTTGCACCGAGGAGATAGTCAGCCTTGGCGGTATTGCATGCATTATAGGTGGCACCTTGCTTAGCGACTTCGTCTGCGCTCTTAAGCAGAGAGATGCTCGGACCCGTCTTTACGAATGCGTCATCGGCGTATTCGGAAACACCCCAAGTAATCAAGCCAAAGAGGCAGTTCACGGTGGCGTCACCAGAAACGGCCGTCTTTTGGACAGTGATGTCAGGAGTATAGGTCTTGTGGATCTTGATGTTAGCAGGGATGGCACCATCATTCGTGTTGACAGATGCGCACCCTGTCATAAGTGCTAATGCGAGACTAGCAAGAATAACCATTTTGTTCATAGTAGCCTACCTTTCTTGTGTTGGTGTGTGTCTTTCGATTGATTCCACATGAATCGCTCTTGACACATTCTTATTTTATAAAAAACGAGTCGGACATATAAAGCACTTTTTATTTGAAACGAAAAGATGCTTAATATTTCACTAGAGTACTGAAGTGAATTGCAAGTTAAATCGCGGGGGGATATCGGAAAAAGGTTAAAAATCTTCATGCTGCCACTTTCGTTTTAGGTTGTGGGGGTAGTGGTGTGGAGAAAATGTGATATAATTGAAGTATTATGGAACTGTATTTGCCAAAATCATTAGTGGAATCGCCGTGGGCTATCTATTTAGCAGATAAGGCGATTAAGAAGGCGCGACTGTGCGTCGGGCGTCCAGATTGGGTAATCTTGCCGCAGGGATGTCTTGATCAACAGATGTATTACCGCTTAATGAATGAGGCGGCATTAAATGGGTTACGGTGTGAGGTTCGCGCAACTGTGCCTGAGGCGGCGACTGCCTTTGTGGCATTTGCTGATGCGGAACCGCTCGAATTGCAGTTGCCTCCTGGTTTATGTGACTGCCATGCGCACACGCAGTTTGCTTATTGTGGGCGTGGAATTGACTTGCTGGATGTCGCGGCTTTGTCGCAGGCCGTGGGGGTGCAGACGCAGTGTTTTACTGAACACGCCTTCGCGCTTTACTTTGGTTCGGATGCCTTAAAGTTTAAGTGGCAGAATGATGAGGCGGAGGTCGCCCGCGCTTGGGCAGATCCGAATCATGTCCGCATGAAGCCTTATCGAGAGTTGATTGCCGCAGTGCGTCCGCTTTTGGGGGATCGTGTTCGCTTTGGTCTTGAGGTGGATCTCTTGAAGGATGGCAAGTTCTGTTTAGCCCCTGAGGATTATGAGGGCTGGGATTATCTGATTGGTGCTGTCCACGAGATTGCAGATGTGGACATTAAGACCATCTCTGATGCCGAACTTGAAAAGAAGTGGTTGCGCGATGTTGAGACGCTCTTGGCGCAGCCGATTCGCATCTTAGCGCATCCTTTTCGTTACTTCCCGTGGTACAAACGTCCAGTGCCGCGCCACTTGTACAAGCCTGTGGCGAAATTGCTCAAGCAGGCAGGGGTGGCCGCGGAGATTAACCATCATAAGAATGCGTTTGAATTAGACTTTTTTGTGGAGTGTCTCTCGGAAGGGGTGCAGTTGTCGTTGGGTACGGATGCGCATGTGACGCGTCAAGCTGGCGATCTTTGGCCGCACTTACAGACGCTTGAGGCGCTGGGGTTGAATACTGCAGAAAAACGTGCGGCACATTTGTTGTCGCTTTAAAACGGAGGACTGGAATGAAGTTGTGTTTATTGGGGGCTTTATGGGGTGACATCTGCGGGGTACCGTATGAGTTTTGCCCCGAACGGAATACTGCGAAGATTAATTTGAATCATCCGCTCCGTATGATTTCGGACGATTCGATTTTGACCTTGGCCGTGGCGAAGGCGATCTTGGAACAGCGTCCTTATCGCGATGTGATTTTCGAAATGGCCCAACAGTATCCCGATGCAGGGTGGGGTGGCATGTTCTATCGCGAATGGGTGCAGAAGAAGAACCCGATTCCTTACAATAGTTTTGGCAATGGTGCCGCGATGCGCGTGTCGCCTGTGGCATGGGCATTTAACACGGTAGAAGACGTCCTGCGGGAAGCTGCGGCAACTGCCGCCTGCTCGCACAATCATCCTAAGGGGATTGAGTGTGCGCAAGCAACTGCGCTCGCCATCTTCCTGGCACGTAAGGGACAGGATAAGGCGGATATTTGCGCAGAGATTACGGAACGCTTTGGGTATGAACTGACCAATGATTTGGAACAGTTGCGTTATGAGGCCGAAGCGGTGGGCTTTGATGAAACATGGGTTTCCGTGCCACAAGCGATTAGCGCCTTCTTGTCGACGAATTCCTTTGAGGAATGCTTGCTCGAAACAATTGCCCTGGGCTGCGATGCAGATACGCAAGCGGCCATCTCGTGCGCAATCGCTGAAGCGTACTATGGCGTAGATGAAGCCCTTGCCAATAAGGTGACCTTCTTCTTAAATCCGCAACTGAAGAAGATCTGGAGCGCCTTCTCTACGCGTTACGGAGTGGAATAATGTACCGACAGCAAGTTTCTACGGAAGCGATCCAACAGGATATTTTGGTCTTAGAGGGTGAACTCGCCCATCATTTATTGCATGTGCTACGTGCGACTGAAGGCACGGAAGTGGGTGCATTTGATGGGGCTGGGCAGACGCGTCTCTACCACGTGGTCGCCCGAACCGCCACCTCGCTCACGTTGGAAGCGAAACAACCCGTCTTTTCTGCCACTGAAGCTCCCGTAGAAACTGTACTGTTTGCCTGCATCCCGAAGGGGGATCGCATGGAGTGGTTGCTTGAAAAGGCAACCGAGTTGGGCGTTTCAAAGATCGTTCCCGTGATGAGTGCACGCACGGTGGTGCGGTTGGATAAACGTCAAGCAGAGGCGAAACGGGCACGTTGGCAACGCATCGTGGAGGCGGCTTCCCGTCAGTGCGGCGCCGCCTTTGTGCCCGAAGTCCTCGAACCGCAACCCTTCTCGGCGACCCTTCCCCTGATGAAGGCGTGCACCACCTTAATTGTTGCAGCATTAATCCCCGAAGCCCAACCCTTAAAGCCGGTTTTGGATACCTTAAATCCTCTGCAAAAGGGCCAAGTATGGGGGTGGTGGTGTGGCCCTGAGGGCGATTTTACGAAGGAAGAGATGCAGACCATTTTGGACTGTGGCGCGCTTCCGGTCACCTTAGGTCCGCTCATTCTTCGTGCGGAAACGGCGGCGATTTATGGTTTGGCGAACTTAGGTTGCGCGCGTAATAATACCGCTTTTGGCGAAGGTGAGCACTTATGAATGGTGAACTCTTTAATGCCGTCGGCATCGTTGGGATTGGTTTAATTGGTGGTTCTTTGGCAAAGGATATTCGCACCTTTGGTTTGGCGCGACGCATTCTCGGGTGGAATCGTACTCGCGCCCATGCTGAACGTGCACTGGAATTGGGGTTGGTGGATGAGGTCGCCGACGAGATTGCGACATTGCTTGAGCAATGCGACCTCGTGGTCCTCGCGATGCCTGTGAATATCTTGGCCGAACGCTTGCCGCGCTTCTTGGACAAAGCACGCCCCGGTCAAATCTTTATTGATGTGGGCTCCACGAAGCAGGCGCTCGTGGATGCCGTGAAGGAACATCCCAATCGTGCGGCATTCGTTGCCTGTCACCCGATGGCGGGCACCGAACGGAGTGGCCCCGATGCAGCCATTGATAATCTCTTCAGAAATCGCTTTACCCTCTTGATTGATTCGCAGCAGAGCGCACCTGAGGCGGTGGATAAGGTGAGCAAGCTTTGGAAGTCGGTCGGTGCGGTGTTGGCCACAATGACCGCCGAAGAGCATGACCGCACGGCCGCCTTACTCTCGCACATGCCACACGTCCTTGCTTATGCACTGGCACGCACCATTAAAGAGGCAGAACGCAACCAAGCGCTGAATGCGCGTTTTGCTGGGGGCGGCTTAGCCTCAATGACCCGTATCGCCCATTCGCCGATTTCGATGTGGCAACCCATCTTTAAGCAAAACAAGGCCTATCTTCTCTCGGCAATTGATGTCTTTGAAAAGCATTTGCAAGCTTTTCGCAAGGCGATCGCCGAAGAGGATGATACACTTTTAAATGATCTCATGAAGTGAGGGAGGACAATATGGCGAAGGAAGTTTTAATGATGGTAATGGCAGGGTGCCCGCACTGTCAGCGTGCGCGTCAAATGATGGATGAACTCTTTGCAGCGCATCCAGAATACAAGCAAGTTCCCCTCAAATGCGTGGATGAAACGGTGGAGAAGGAATTTGCCGAATCATTGGATTACTACTATGTTCCCACCTTCTTTGTGGCGGGTCAAAAATTACACGAAGGCCGCCCAACCCTTGAAGCGATTGAACGCGTCTTTCAAGCGGCCTTAATGCCTTAACGCATCCCCGCGAACATCTCCGCGATGTACTTTAAAGACGACCTCATCTGCGGATGGGGTCGTCTCTTTTGCTCACGCGCAGGTTGAGACTAAATCATGATGTGAAATTATGTTGAGTGGATGTTAGGGGCGCGAGATGATGACGGGCACAAGAAAGGCGCGGACGTGTGCTTGGAGACACGGGGCGCGAGGATACACGCACTTCTCGATGGAGTAGTACCCGCCTAATTAGGCTCGGGGGAAGAAGTTTTTAAAGGTCTTTTTGAGCTTCGCGTCGGAGACGTGGGTGTAGATTTGGGTCGTGGCGACAGAGGCATGGCCGAGAAGGTCGCGGATGTCTAAAAGCGGAGCATCGTGGTCAAGAAGGTGGGTGGCGAAGGCGTGCCGAAGGACGTGCGGTGTGACGTGGGAGGCATCGCCAGGAAGGTGTTGGCGAATGCGGTCGCGCACAATTTTGGAGAGGATATCTCGACGTAAGGGCTTGCCACGCGGGGAGAGAAAGAAAGGCGCCACAGGGGAGAGGAGTTGGCGGGCGCGCTTACCTTTATCAACACTTTCCGCGTAGTGGGTGCGCCATGTGAGGTATTTGAGGAGGGCCTCCTTGGCGGGTTTCCCAAAGGGGACGACGCGTTCTTTATTGCCCTTTCCGCAGACGCGGAGACGTTGTTGGGTAAAATCAACGTCATGCAGGGAGAGCCCGCAGAGTTCGGAGCAACGCAATCCGCACCCGTAAAGTACCTCCAAAACTGCTCGATCGCGTAAATCAAGCGGCCCCTCTTCGATCAGATTATCGATGAGTTTGCCCAAGGTATCTTCGGCAATGGTGCGTGGCAGGTCCTGTGGGCGCTTGCTGGAGGGGAAGATATCGGTGGGATTTACAGGGATGCGCTCTTCTTCCAATAACCATGTAAAGAAGGATTTGAGGGAGGCAGTATTACGCAGAAGGGAGCGATCTGCAAAGCCACGTTGGCGTAAATGGGCGAGATAGTCAATAAGGTCTTTTGAGCTGACATCAGTCAGTGTCGTTAGATTGCGCTTGGCAAGGAATGCTAAACAACCCATGAGGTCGGACCGATAGGCATAGAGCGTCGCCGGCGCAAGGCCGCGACTGTAGCGCATGGCATCTAAAAAGTCATTCAGCGCTGTGACCATGTCCACGTCCGATAGGGAAACTTACCCTTGTTGTTGGCACAAACCGAGTTCGTTAAAGGTCGCCTTGAGTGCATCCAAACTGTCGGCCTGCGGTGCGACAACGCAGATCTTCCCAGGATAAATTTGATACCCTTCGCGATAAACGGCGGGGGTGAGATTGGGCATAAAGACGTTGGCGCCAGAGGTGAGCCCAAGTGTGCGCCCATTGAGCGGGTCAAGGGTGGAGAGAGCCGTGGTCGAAGGAATGTTGGCATTCGGTAAAAGCAACCGCGTCAGCGCGTAGCACCGACAGGTAAAGTCTGCCGAAACGGGCACCTCGGAGGTCTGATCACTCTGCCCCAAGGGCGTCTCAGGGTGCTTGAGGTAGGGCCCGAGTCCAACCATGTCCAACTTCAATTCTGCAAAGGTGAGCAAATCCTCCACAACAGAATCAAGCGTTTGCCCAGGAATGCCCAACATCACCCCACTGCCGATTTCGTACCCTTGTGCCTTCATCCATCTGAGTTGGGCGATACGTGGGTGCTCTTCGGTCTGAGGACTCCCGGGATGAATTCGATTGAAGAGGGCGCGGTCCGTGGTTTCAAAGCGTAAGAGATAACGGTCTGCACCTGCCGCCTTCCATGCCGCCGTGTCATCTTCGCACCGTTCGCCGAGGGAGAGGGTAATCTTTTGCCCTGTCTCTGCCTTAATGCGACGAATCAATTGCGAGATACGCGCTTGCGTCCAAAGGCGCTCACATTCACCCGCTTGCAATACCACCGTGCCGAAATTGAGATCTGCCGCCAAAGCCGCACACGCCACGATTTCGTCATCTTGCATAGCATAACGGCGAACATTGGGATTGTCATGGCGCATCCCACAGTAGAGACAATTGCGGTCGCAGATACTGGACAGTTCAATGAGCCCACGCAAAAAGACCCCATTACCCTTGGTCGCATGGCGCACACGACGGGCTTCCGCGAATAAGGCGTCGGCCGTGGGAGCGGTGAGATAATTTAAAATGGCTTCGCGTGTCATGGAAAGCGCGGAAGAAGGGTGGAGCGCAGAGGGGTGGCCTCAAGCGAGAGGGGCGTGGGCTTCCACGCAGGCTTTAAAGTGTTCGCCGCGCTTGGCCATGCCGTCATACTGGTCAAAGCTTGCGCATCCAGGGGAGAGCAGAAGAATATCGCCCTCCACCGCATTTGCAAGGGCGTGGTCCACGGCGGTCTTCATGTCGCCACACTGTTCGCAATCGCAGAGATCTTCCCATGCCTCATACAAAGCTGGCGCCGCTTCACCGATGAGGTAGGCCTTCTTCACGCTCTTGGAGAGTTCGAGGTCGAGGAAGTCCAAATCGTCTTCCTTTAATTGGCCACCTGCGATGAGGTGTGCCTTGGCAGGGGCAATCATCTTTAATGCCGCCTGTGTAGCCGTAAGCGAGGTGGCCTTGGAGTCATCAATGACCGTTACACCCTTGATTGCGCCGAGACGTTGCATTCGATGTGGGAGGGGTTTGAATTCGGCAAAGCCCTTTGCAATTATCTCTGGCGCCACGCCTAAGTGGGTGAGCATTGCGGTAATTAATGCCGCCGCAGGTCCCAAGACTTTGTTGTTGAAGAAGCCGACCACTGGGATGGAGACCTCGCCATGGATGACGTTTTGTTCGTGATAACGCCAAGTGTCCCACGGCTTGGTGCCGAAGGTTTCCACAGGCACCCCTTGCGGCACGCCCAAAATGGAGATTTCCTTCGGCAGGAACGCCGTGGCTTTCCCTGCGACTTGCGCCTGGAAAATGCGACGCTTTAAGGTGGAGTAAGCTTCCAATGTTTCGTGACGATCTAAGTGGTCTGCCTGAATGTTCAAGATGGCGGC
Source organism: Candidatus Spyradenecus sp. (assembly GCA_045605345.1). Taxonomy (GTDB): domain Bacteria; phylum Verrucomicrobiota; class Kiritimatiellia; order RFP12; family DVOR01; genus Spyradenecus. The sequence goes on along the minus strand of JAZUPT010000008.1, from coordinate 19,149 downwards.
AAGGGTGGGGGCAAAGGTGCGCGTGTGTTCTAATTGGAAGGAGGAAACTTCAGTCACCGCCATCACACCGACACCTGCATTTTCACATTCAAGGACGCGTGCACACAATGGAATGCCATAATTGCCCGCCGTGACCGCCGGAATCCCTGCGAGGTTCAACGTATCAGTCAGGCACTTGATGACCGAACTCTTTCCTTTACTCCCAGTGACGGCAATCGCTTCGCCTTTCCAGTAGTTTGCACCCAATTCGAGTTCGGAAATCATCGCCAAACCGCGTTGGCGGGCGATGGTAATCCACGGGTGGGTCAATGGGATGGAGGGCGAGACGATCACTAAGTCATAAGCCCCATCGGGCAAGTGGTCATGGTCTGAAGAGAGACAACTGATCCCTTCGGTAGAGAAGTCTGCCAAGGACGAACCTGGCCAATTTTCATCAACGACCGCCACGCGGCCACCGCGTTCCAACAACAATCTTGCCGCAGCCAGTCCGCTACGTCCTGCGCCGAGGATGAGAGAATTGCGATTGTCATAACGAGCCATAAGGGACCTCCACCGAGAAGACTGTGGGTTAGTTTAGATTGACCTTTACTGCAAGGGCGTCAAATTCAGCTTTTGCGTTCTTGTCAAGTGAGTCGTACTGTCCGCGAGCCGCGGCCAAGTCCACGCGCGCCAGGTCGGGATGACCTTCCTTTTCGTGGAGACGAGCGCGGGTGATAAGGAGACGGGGGTCGGGTTGTTGGCCAGGGCGGAGTTGCGTTTCTAATGCAAACGCCTCTGCGAGGTAGTTGTGTGCTTCGGCATAACGGCCCAATTCCAAGAGTGCCGCTGCCGCAGTTTCGCGGGCGATGGCGAGTTTCGGCGAGAGCTTACAGGCGTGTTCGGCGGCAGCAAGTGCGGCCGGCCAATCGCCCAATTGACGATGGGCTTCGGCGAGGTCATTGAAGGCTTCGGGCAAGGGCGGATTTACGTCGGGAGCAGTCGCCTGAGAGAGATAGGAGAGAGCGCGCTTGGCATTGCCTTCGCCTAATGCCAAAGATCCCATGATGTAGTTAGCCAAAGGCAACTTACGGTCTTGGTAGAGGTAGTCCTTGGCGTGTTGTGCCGCTGCTGCCTTATCATTGAGACGAATGTCCAGGGTCAAGATGGTATTACGCAACGCATGCACTTCGGGTTTGAGGGCGAGGGCGCGCAGGTAGGCGGTGCGTGCTTTGACTAAGGCATTGTTCTTTTCCGCAAGCTGAGCGGTGATAATCTGAACAAAGTAGTTATCCTCGGTGCCCGCCGCCGTCTTTAACTTGGGCAGGGTGGAGGAGGTCAGCGCCGCCAATTCCCCTGCTTGCAGTTGGAGTGTGGCCAACATTGCCAGCGCTTCTGTATGGCGCGGGTCAACTTCTAAGCAACGTTCCAATTCGGTCCGTGCGCGTTCTTCTTGCCCCGCAGAGGCAAACCACAACGCACGTTCATAGGCCAAATCGGGGGAATCGCCCGTCGGGTCGAGTTGTTCAAGGGCCGCCTTCGCCGCGGCGAGGTCGCCTTCAAGGATGTTCATACGCACCAATTCGCGCACATAGACCAGGCTCTGGCGACGGTCGGTCGCATTATTTAAGAGGTCACGATACTTGGCAATTGCTTCCCCACGACGGGCGGGGTCGGCCTTGTAGAGGTCGGCAATGACTTGATTGAAGGCCACGCGTTTGCCGTCGTCCAACATGGCCAACGCCAAATCCAGGCCACTTAAGGCGGCCCCTGTCTGGCCACTCATGGCCCATGCGCCGACAAACATACTGATAAGCTGGGGTGAGCGAATGTAACCATACGTACGTGCGAGCGCCCAAAGTTGGTAACGGCGTCCCTTCAGACGGCGCACACGTTCATTGAGTTCTTGCTCACACCACGTGCGATCTTCGGGGTGAAGGCCGCCATTGATGAGTTCAAAGATGTTGAACAACGCCGAAATGTTGTCGCTATCATTTGCGTAAATCTGTTTGAAAAGGGTGTACGCCTCTTCGGTCTTGCCCGCATCGGCGAGGTAAAAGGCGACGTTGTTGAGGATAAACCCTTGCTGACGACGGACCATTACGCGGAAGATGGCGAGAGAGGGCGAGAGCGCCTTGCCGGGTTCACGTTCGGTAGATTCCAATGCTTTGAAGCAAGGAACGGAGAGGGCGGCATGTTGTGTGGCGCGGTCGCTCACACCACGGTACCACAACCCCTGCGGCAGGGGGAGGCGATTGCCCGTGTACCAGAGGTCGGGCAACCCAAGGGTGACAAAGTGTTGCTCGGCACCCTTGTCGGTACGAATCCAATCTTGGATGAAGGGAATTAAGCCAATGTCCAATGCACGGGAAAGCGTGTCGCGCAATTCGGGTTGCTGCGCGAAGAGTGCAGACGCTTCAAGGCGCGCTCGCAATGCGGCCAATGCCGTGGGATTCTTATCCTGCGAGAGGGAGAAGACCACGACGGGCAATTCCTTTTGTGCTACGCGGAGGGCCAAGTAGGCATCCATGAAGCCATCGGAGAGCATCCACGTTTCACCCTTTTCAGCGCAGTCTAAGAGCGCATCGGTGTAGGCGAGGGGGAGGTTTGCATAGACCTTGTCTTCCTTGATGGCGGAAAAGGTCAATGTGGCGGCAGAAATCAAGAGCGCGATGGGCAGTAAGAGGCGGCACCCATAACCTGCAAAGCGGCACAAGGGACGGATGATGGCAAGCTCATTAGCCGCTTCGGGCAGACGATTCACTTGGCAGAAGAGCACGCTAATCGCTGTCAAGCTGGCGAAGGCAAAGGCGGTCAAGCAGGGCAGGAGGAGTTGGTAGCACTCACCCCAATTGCTCAAGAGGGTCTCAACGCCTAACTGTTGCGGAAGCACAGCCAAGATGGCGAGTGTGACCACGGAGAGGAAGGTGAAGAAGAGGGCGGGGGTGCGGTGGTTCTTGCCTGCTTCACGGAGGACAAAGAAGGCGAGGACGCCAGGCAGAATGCCCGTTAAGACCACCAAAATCCACGGCCCCGCAAAGCACTTCATGAGGGCAACCACCAGTGCATAGCCACGCACTAAGACGGCCGCACGAAGGGAGAGGGAGGGATTGAGGGAGAGGCTTTGGAGCACCACGAGGGTGAAGGTGACGACTGCGCCTGCGATCAACGGTAAGATAATTCCCTTGAAGAGGGGCCCCACGTGGAGGCGGTGTTGCTCCGCGCAGTAGACGGCTAAGAGCGCAATCGCGAAGAGGGGGGTGATGGCCAATAACATCGGCGATTCAAAGGCGATTAACCCCCAAATGAATGCCGTTAGGCCTGCCCGCGCCAAGGTGGGACGTTGGGCCGTGCGGAAGAGGAGCAGGAGCGTGCTGAGTGCCAAAAAGAGATCAAAAATCTGCCACTGGAAGTGGGAGGCGGCACGTAGGAAGGTCGGTGAAATCAAGAGGGCAAGACCTGCCATTGGGGCCGCTGCATTCGCCGCCTTCTCCACGGCGGGCAGGGTGCGCGGTTCGTCCGCGAGGTAGTGTACGCAGTGACGCACAATCTGGCAGAGGAGGGTCACGCAGAGGGCACCTGTAATCACCGCAAGGAGATTGAAGAGGGGCACGGCGACCGTTGGGGAAAGAACCTTTCCGAGTGCGCCAAAGAGCAGGCTCACGAGCGGATGGGCGGTGACAATCGCATCTGAGGCTTGCCATGTGCCTGTCAAATGCGCCAAAAGGGTGGCCGCTTCTCCTGGATAAACCCAAGGGGTTAAGCAGAAGTAAAGGGGAATCAATGCGACGATGCCCCAAGTGAATGGATGGGTGAAAAGGTTGAGTTTTTTCATTGCGCAGTCTCTTCAACGGGCGGCGTTTCGGGTGCTTCGTGTGGCACTTCGGTCACTTCTTGGCGACGCCATGTGCCTTCATTACAGGAAAAATCATCTTCAAAGACGCGAATATCATCGTTGGTCTCTGGCTTGGTGTCCGGACCACAGGAGTAGAGCACGGGGGCTTCAAAGGGAGAGAGGGGCATGGTGTAAACGTACGGGGTGCCCCACGGATCTTTATACGCCCAATTGATGTAAGGCCCCTTCCACCCTGGCACATTGTAATTGCGGGCTAAGGCATAGAGGCCGAGGCGTTGTTCTGGCCATCCTCCCGTATGGACGCGGTAGAGGGTGAGCGCAGTCGCCACGGCTTGCAGACTCCGCTTGGCGCGATGTTGCTGTTGCGGCAGAGCAGAAACGGTAACGGGGCGTGGACGATTAAAAGCGCTAATCACGAGTCCACCTAAGACGACCAAGCCCAATAGGAGCCCGAGCATGACCTTGGGGGAGTGTAAGACGGAGAGGTCAACGCCGTGATTCATCTCCAGATGGGCGCGCTCTGCGGCGCGACGAATTGCCTCAATCTTGCGCTTAGCCTCTTGGCGTTCTTCAGAACTCCGCCAATGGACACCTCTCACCACGTTTGGGTCGCGTTTCACCTTAAATGGTTTTGGGGGCTTAGACATCGTAACCGACATAAGGATTCCTACAAATGCGCTTAAAAGAGTTCGCCTTGACGACCGAGCGGGTCAAGTCCCAAACGTTGGTAGGCCTTGGGCAATGCGACACGTCCCTTGGGGGTGCGGTCGATGTATCCCTCTTGGATCAAGTAGGGTTCATAGACCTCTTCCACGGTGTCGGGCTCTTCACCGACTGCCACCGCGATTGTCCCCAAGCCAACCGGCCCGCCATTGAATTTCACGGTGATGGCTTCCAAGATACGAATGTCCATCTCGTCCAACCCCTGTGGGTCGATTTCCAAAAGCGAAAGTGCCTTGTCTGCGACTTCGCCCGAGATGTGATTGTCGGCTTTAACTTGTGCATAGTCGCGCACACGTCGTAAAAGATTGTTGGCAATACGCGGTGTTCCACGACTGCGTGCCGCGATTTGGTGTGCGCCTTCGGCATCAATGGAGACATTGAGACGGCCCGCACTGCGCGTAACAATGGCGGCGAGTTCGTTGCAGGAGTAGTAGTCCAGACGATTTTGAAGGCCGAAGCGCGAACGCAAGGGGGCGGAGATGAGACCGCTGCGCGTCGTGGCTCCCACCAAGGTGAAGTGCGGCAGTTCCAATCGTACGCTACGCGCATTGGGCCCTTGGTCAATCATGATGTCAATGACGAAATCTTCCATCGCCGAGTAGAGATACTCTTCCACGGTGCGTTGCATACGATGAATTTCGTCGATGAAGACGATGTCACCTGGTTCCAAGGAGGTTAAGAGACCTGCCAAATCTGCAGGCTTGTCAATAACAGGGCCACTCGTTGCCTTAACGTGCACCCCCATCGCTTCACCGAGGATGTAGGCGAGGGTGGTTTTGCCTAAGCCAGGTGGCCCCGAGAGAAGGACGTGGTCAAGTTGTTCTCCACGACCACGCGCAGCTTCAACCGCCAACATGAGGCGGTCGCGCACTTTTTCTTGGCCGAGAAAGTCGGAAAATTGCGTCGGACGCAAGCGATTGTCAAAGGACGCATTGCGTTGGTTCATTGCATCAGTGGGTCTGGCGGTCTCCATATCGCCCGCATTATACCATAATTAAGCGCGTGGGCGCGTAGGATTTGTGTAGAAGAAGTCATGTGTAGAAAGCAGAAGCGGCACCTCAAAAGATGCCGCTTCTCGGTAATCTGTTGGCAAGCAACAAAGATTAGTTAGCGTTGCCAGACTTAAGGAATTCAAACTTATTGCCTTCGCCTTGTTCAAATTCATTGAGTTTACCCGTGCCGAGTTCGCCAATCATATTCTTCGGGAACACTTCGTCAGCTGCGAACTTCTTACCAGAGCCGTCCTTGTAAATCAACACACAGCCGTCCTTCTGGAAGGGCTTCTGGGAGTTAAGGAGGGTTTCCACATCGGATGCGACATCGTTACCGGCGACGGAGACGAGCTGCGAGGTGTTGACATTGCGCGTCACGAACACGGGAGCCTTTGCAGGGGCATTGGAGGTGTTCTTAGCGAGTGCCCAAGCGCAGTTGTTGTCATTGATGGTGGTGCCAGAAGCGGCGGTCACGCCCTTACCAGAGATGGTAGAAGGTTCGATATCTTTGAGAACTTTCAAACGATTACGACGGGTAACATCGGCTTCCTTCACGTAGAGTGCTTCTTCGAAGTACTTAGCAGTGGAGGAGAAGTCCTGGTACATATCAGGACCGTTGGGCTTTTCGGTGGGAGCGTTTTCGGCATTTTCAGAGGAGGGCCATGCGATGGATTCATAGCGGCCAGACATATCGGCTGCGATGATGGCCTGAACGATCTTACGACCATTACCCATCATACCCGTCAATTCACCCTGGAGCATAAAGTTGGTCACAGGTCCGAAGAGGGAGCCTGCCAAAATGCCGATAATCACGATAACGACGAGCATTTCAATCATCGTGAAGCCTTGCTTGAGCTGTGTTTTCATTTGCGTTGTTCCTTAATGGTTAAAAAAGGTTTTCAGTGCTTCGGACAGCCCGATGCCGCCCTCATTGGAAAATATCCTATCATATCGCCGCTTTTTTGTGCAAGTTTTATTTGCGCAGGTGCACGGCGAGAACGGGAGATTTTAACTGTTGCGTAGCACCTCTTCGTAGAGGGCTAAGGTTGATTTGGCCAAACACGCCGCTGTGAAGTTTTCTGCAATGTGGGTGCGCAAATCACCATAGGTGGTCTGCTTCACTTTGAGGAGGACTTCTGCGAGTGCGGTGGCGTTGCCGGGCTCAAAGAAGTAACCATCAACACCGTCACGGATGATGTCCAGGACGCCCCCATGCTTTGCTGCCACCACAGGAGTGTTCATCGCGAGGGCTTCTGCCACGGTGCGCCCAAAGCTCTCGGGTTTCTTGGTATTGCAGGAGCAGACCACATTGGAGAGCGCCGCAATTTCGGGAATCTTGCGTTGGCTTCCCACGAGGAGGACGCGATCGCTGATGCCGAGACTTTCCGCCAAGGTGCGCAAATCATCCATCACGTGTTCTTGATTCTTCTGCGGTCCCCCCACAACTAAGGCGATGAGTTCGGGTAGGGTGTCCTTCAGTTCTGCGGTTGCACGCACAAGGGTGTCAATGCCTTTGAGAGCAGAGACGCGGCCCACTGCTGTGGCGATGAACTTCCCCTCTAACTGATGTGTTTGAATAAACTCCTTCATCCACGCTGTGTCTAAATGGTCGGGGGAGAAGGTGTCTAAGTCAACGCCACGCGGGATGACCTTGATCTTTTCTGCGGCAACCCACGGATAGTGTTCGTTCACGAAGGCAAGCCCCGCTGTTGAGACGCAAATGACGCGGTCGGCACGCACCATCACACTGCTGTAAAAGCAGGGATGGTTGAGCCCATGCATGGTGGAGACCACGGGAATCTTCAAATCGCGTGCCGCATTTGCCCACAGGGTGAGCCACCCTGGCACGCGACTGCGGAAGTGGATGATGTCTGGGCGAATTTGACGTAAAGCCCGACGTAAAGCAAAGGTGCGCGGAAGCGCCGTCAGTGGATTCTTGCTCTTGACGTCCAGTGTGAGATGCTTGCCGCCGTCTCGTTCAATCTCTGCCACGCGCTTACCGCCCGCAGAAATGACCCAACTCTCATGCCCGGCAGCCACATAGAGGCGATTGGAGTCCACGGTACCACGTTCCACGCCACCGTCATCTAAAGAAGGAAGAATTTGTAAAATGCGCATGATTTCGGTTCCTTACTCTTTCACATAGTCTATCACTTCCCCTGGCCCCTTCGCAACCCTATGAATCTGTATGCAGAATGTAGCTTACAGGTTTTTGATTATGTTATAATGGTAGCGTAAATTGGAGCAGCGCCTATGATGACGACTACTGCGGAAAATATTGTATTTACAGGATTGAGCGGCTGTTTTGCTCGAGCTGTTACGCCGCGTGAAATTTGGAAGGCAATCTTGCGCAAACGGAGTTTTTTTGCGCCCCTTCCAGAGACGGCAGATGGACATACCGCCGAGGAATTGTTTCCCGGCTGTCCACCGCCAGAGGTTTGCGCGTCGTTAGATGATTCCTTTTCTTGTCGTGCGGACCATATTCCCTTGCCGCCAGATTTGGGCATTGGGGATAACACAGACTTTTGGTTTGCCGCACAGCTCTTACATGATGCGTTATGTGATGCGGGCTTGCCGCCTGGCACGAATCAAACGGACCGTATTGCACTTTATGTGGGCTACGATGCGGGGTTGAACCCTGCCTTGGTCAACTGGTTATGGCATGCCAATGCCGTGGGGCAGATTTTGGGCACGTTGCAACGTTTCTTCCCGGAGGCTTCATACGAACAGATGGATGCCTTACGCACGGAGATTACCAATACCTTGCCCTTGCTGAAGCGTCGCCAATTGGCGATGGCGCGTGGCGATGGCGTGGTGCGTGCGTTGGCCCAGACAATTAGTGCGTGTGACACGGCGAGCCTCTGCACCGCAGGTGAGACGTCGGTCTATGCGGGTTTGGAAGCCGCCTCTAATGCATTGCGCCAACACCAATGTGACGTGGCAGTCGTCCTAACTTTGCAGCCTCCCATCCCGCAGACCCAAATGGCGGGCGAGGCGGCGCTTTTGCCCTTTAGTCGTGGAACTTCATTAGCCCCCTTTACGGAAAATTCCACCGGTACGCTCCCAGGGGAGGGCGGTGCCGCCTTTGTGTTGCGTCGCCTCAGTGACGCACAGAAGTCGGGCGCACCGATCTATGCGAAGTTGCATGGCAGCAGTCAGTTGTCTGGCATCGCTCCTGATAGCCCCGCCGCTTTGGAGGAGACGCTACGTCGCGCCTTGCATCGTGCGTTGCGTCGCATTCCTAATGGCTTCCGTGATATTGACTATTGGGAGATGAATGCCTCGGGCATCCCGCAGGAGGATGCCGCCGAAGAGGCGCTCTTGAAGCGCTTAACGATGAATCGTGGTGCGCATATTCCCTTGTTGGCGCTTGGTTCTGCGAAGACCTCCTTTGGTCATACGATGACCGCTTCAGGTGCGTTGGGCCTCTTAAAGGGTATCTTGGCGGTGAGCCATCGCGTCTTGCCGCCCTCGGTGACACCGATTGATGAATCCTTCCGATTGAAAGAACCTGAGCAGGCGTACTACTGGGTGCAGGAGGCGCGTCCATGGATTGCATCTTCCACGCGTCCGCGTCGATTGGCTGTGTCAACGATTTCGCACACCGGTAATTCGGGCGCGGCAATCCTCGAGGAGGTGGCGGAATGAGATTGGAACGTTCTGAAGGCGTCTTGTGTTTGATTGGCGCTGATTCCGTTGCAGAATTGACCGATGAGGTGACGCGCATCCTCACCTTTATTGAGAAGAGCTCAGGCTTGCGCCTCATTGATGTGGTCTACACGGCCACCTGTGATGCCCGCGAACATCCCCACGTAGTGGGCCTCTGGGTCACCTCTTTGGAGGAGATGGAACGCAAACTCCGCTTTGCCCTCAATGCCCTCAAGAGTGGCCGCACCCGTATGCGTGATAAGTCGGGCGTCTTTTTCACGGCGCGTCCGCTCGTGCATGCCAATGGTAAAGTGGCCTTTGTCTTTCCTGGCACGGGCTCTTTCCACTTGGAAATGATGCGTGACTTGGCCTTAACCTTTGATGGTGTGCGCCAACGTTTTGACGACATGGAAGAGGCCTACTCGGGACTCTGCGAGGTGGCCTCTCCCTCTGAGTGGCTCTTTTCTACTGCGCCTGAACACACTCTTTCCCTCGCTGCCTCGCGCGACTTCTTACCCTTGCTTGCCTCGGCTTCGACTTATTTGGCGAGTAAGGTCTTCGCCGATTTCTTGCTCTCTGTTGGCGTTCGTCCTCATGCGGTCTGCGGTGTGGGGTTAGGTGCTTTTTCGGCCTTCCATGCGACGCATCACAATCCGAAACTGAGCTTGGTGCAAATTCTGCGTGATGCAGGTCGTTTGCTCTTGCAGTTGGGTGCTGAGGAGACGCCTTTCACGGGGTGGTCGCAGTTGACGGTCTCTGGCGTGCCTGTCGCGACCTTGCGTGAATTGGAGTCCTCGCTCGCGGGGGCGATGATTATTACCCAACACTTAACCGATGACGACTGCGTTCTCGTTGCCGCCCCTGAGCGAGTTGCCGAGGTTGAGGCAGCGGTGCTTGCGCAGGGTGGCGCATCGGTGGCGGAGCCGATGGTGATTCCCGTGAATACGGGCCGTTGCCCAGAGGCGGTTCGTGCCTTGTTCAGTCGCTTCTTCGAACGTCACGTGACGTGTGAGCCGCAGATTCCCTTCTACTCCGCAGTGGATGCACATCAGATGGGGAGCACCCCTGAAGCGGTGCTTGAGGGATTGGTCGAACAGATGACCGAGCCCTTGAATTTCCGCAAGATGATTCGCCAAATGTATGCGGATGGCTGCCGTATCTTTGTGGAAGTCGGTGCCCGTGGCTTGTTGACGCCGCTCATCTCTGAGGTCTTGGCGGATAAGACGGACGAACCGCCCGCCGTAATCCCGATGCAGATTTTGCACCGCTCGGGCGGGGTGCAGGTGGGGCAGGCGTTGGGCCTTCTCGCCGCACATGGCGTCCCTGTGGATTATTCAAAGATTCGCTTTTTCAACCATGCCAAGCGCTTGGATTTTAATACGCCTGTGGTGGATGAAGTGGCCAAGACGTTGACGTTAAAATTGTTGCGCGAATTGCCTGCGATTCACCCTGAATTGATTGATGCGTCTCGTATTCTCGGGATGCAACAGACCGTGGTGGCCGAGGATGTTGGCCTCTCGCACTCGCACACCTTGCAGGAGGAATTCTTGCGCGGTGGCTTGGAGACGCCCCTCTTGCGTGAGATTTCTGAACGTTCGCGTACGGCAGAGTCCTTGGAATTGCGTTGTGTCCTCCGTTTGGAGGATTATCCCTATCTGAATGACTATGCGATTGGTACCTCGGGCGTTTCAATGCACGATCCGCAGATGCGTGGGTTGACGCTCTTCTCGGTGCCGTCGGGATTGGAATTGATGGCTGAAACGGCCCATCGCCTCTTGCCGAATATGGTCTTGCAACGCATCGACCACCTGCGCTCGCCGCGTTGGCTCTCCTTTGCCTTCGGTACCTTGAAACTGCGCGTGACGGCAGAGTTATTAGCCAGTAATGAGAGGGCTTCGCGGTCGGTTAAGGTGCGTATCTATCCTGAAGATACCTTTGATGATAATGCCCACATTGCGATGGAGGCGGTCTTTAACTTTGGTGAAACCGTTCCTGAACCGGAAGAGGAACTTGCCGCTCCGCCCTTGGTCAGCCCGAAGCCTGTGAACTGGATGGTGCAGGATATCTATCCGCAACGCCTCTTCCAGGGTCCCCTCTTGCGCAATGTGCGTAAGGTTTCTGGTTGGGGCTACAATGGTTTAGATTACGAAGTGCGTGTCCCTTCGCGTGCCGCCACGGTTCGCCATACGCGCAAGCCACTCTTTAATGCAATGCCGCTCTTATTGGACGCTGTTGTCTCAGGCTTCCCTTTGTGGCGTTCACACGAACGCTTCCACGGCGCGATCTCCTTGCCCTTCCGTTGCCAAAAGATTCACTACTACGCCGCCTCGGTCTTGGCGGGTACGCGATTGCGCTGTGCCTTGCGTCTCGTCAATGTGACAGTGCGCACTTTCCAAGTGGATATCTTTGTCACGGATATGTCGGGTCACCCCATTCTAAAGATTGAGGGATGGGAAGAAGTGGGCGGACGTGCGGTGCGGACTTTGCATGATTTTGTGATGAATCCTGCGAAGAACTTCATCACCTCACCTTTGCCTGCGGCGATTCTCCCCGATCCAGACGCACAGATTGTGGGCGCTTTGTATGTCAATAACACGCCCGACTTCTTCATTTCCAATCAAGAGTTGTGGCTCAATGCCCTCGCTTCTGCTGTCTTGACGGCGAATGAACGGGAAAACTATGCCCAAATGGGTGGCGTAGCTCCGCGTCGTTTGGAGTGGCTCTTGGGTCGTACCGCTGCGAAGGAGGCTGTGCGTCGCTTGTTGGTGGGTAATTACAATGTCTACGAATCTTCTGCGGACGTGACGATTTGGAAGGATAACCTCGGCAAACCGCACCCGTTGGGTGACTGGGAAACGCAGGTTTCTACGCCGATTGACCTTACGATTGCCCACACTGAAGGCTTAATTTTGGGTGCCGCCACGGCGCAGGGTCGTATTGGTCTGGACGTGGAATCGGTGAAGCGTGACCTTACAGAGGACTTTTTGCGCGGTGTCTTTACGTTGGAGGAACAGGAACTCGCCACGAAGAGTGGTGACGGTCCCACGGCAGTCTTGCGCTTCTGGTGTGCGAAGGAGGCTATCTCAAAGGCATTGGGCGTGGGCATTCGCTTCGCGCCGACTGACCTTAAGATTCGTGATTCCGACCCTGCGACGGGGATGCTGGGCATGGATCTCTGCGGCGCATGGGCTGAAAACTTCCCAATGTTCCGCAATACGCGCATTCCAATTAAGACGACGGTCTTGTTTGACCACGCTATTGCGTGCTGCATCTTGCCGAATTTCTAATCGGCACGAGGTCCTAACAACAAAGCAGACATTCAATACAAAAGCCGATGCGGAGTTCCGCGTCGGCTTTTTATTTTATTAGGAGGGCTGTTTGGCGTTGTTAGATGGAGAAGGAGAAATCGTCCAGGGCTTCATCTAAGGTAATCGTCGCTTCATCAGTAAAGCGCAGGTCGGCGGTACGTTGGATTGCGCCGTCATTGAGTTGCTTGCGCAGTTCCAAGGGGCCATCCAACCACGCACAGTCGCCGCGTTCGCGTTCCAATAAGGCATGGCGTCGTTCGGTGGAGAGGGCTGCTGCGGGGATTTCGAGGCGCTTGAGGCGTCCATCTCCTGCGCAGACGCGACAGGTGAGCAACCCCTTTGCCTTGTTGAAGGGACCCGTCAGACGGAGGAATTCGGGGTCATTAAATCCTTCTGCCTCAGGCCCATTCGTTCGACCAAAGGCGAGGAGGGCGTACTTTACATCGGCCACGGTGCCACGCAGGTGACGGCAGAGGAGGGTCATCGCTCGTTCTGGACGGAATCGGCGCACATCGTGGCAGACCCCATCTTGCGTGGCGACCATCGGACAGGTCTTGCTGTGGGGGCAGGGCGCATAGACGGGTGCATCGGTTAAGAAGGTGCGTAGGGCGTGCAGTTTGGGCACGGCGGCGCGGTCGGCGGGCTCTAAGAGAAGGATGAAGGAGGGCACATCGGGTGTGAGTGCCGTATGGAAGAGCCGGAGCGCTTCCAATGCATCGTGTTGGAGCGGAAAGGCTTCGTTGAAGGCGAAGCTGGAGAGGATGAGATCGTAGGTCGCTTCAGGACGATAGGTGCGCAAATCGGCATGGCGACAAGTCGCCTCTGGAATCAATTCCTGCACGGTTTGCAATGCCTTGGTAGACCAGTCTACGCAGGTAATCTGCGGCGGCACGCCGATGGTTTCCGTTAAGAAGTCTTGCGCTGCTAAGGCTGCCGAACCCATCCCTGAGCCGAGGTCAAGCACGCGGAGGGCGCGCTTGGGGAGGTCGGGCAACCGCGCAAAAATGCCGCGCAGTGCTTCATAAACGCGGGCATAGGTTTGCGGGGCGAAGCAGAGGGCATAGGCCGTCTGGGTGTCTGCGTCATCTAAGTAGACGGAGAAGGTGTCGGGGCGTTCGGCGGTAAAGCCCATTGAGAGCGCCTCAACGGCAGGTTCGAGTCGCGGGAGCTGTTCAAGCGGGCACCGCGCTAATCCCCACGCTTCGAGCTTCTGGCGTCCAGGGTATTGGGAGGCATTAAAGGGTGTCATAGATATTGACTTCGTCTTCTTCGGGGAGCCACTCTGTGGATTCAGGGGTGGTGTCGGGCTCAAAATTGGTTGGAGCGGGGGCATCTACTGCCGAAGGGGCATCTTCTGCTGAGGGGGTGGAAGCGTCTGTTTCAGCCGCCACTTCGGCCGCCACCGTGGGAGTCGACTTTTGGGTACGTTCGGGCATGGCGAACTTGGGGTCCAGCGCATTCATGAAGGGGGCCGCCGCCTCCCAAGGGAGCGATTGTAATCGTTTACGATGGAGAGTCAAATGGAAGGCTTCAATGGAGGTCGGGTCCACCAATTTCGTGCGATATTCAAACTCGCGTAGCCAATATAACCGCACGACGTCCTGCGCATAAGCGAGCGGGGTAATCTCTTCACTTCCAGAGGTGACGCGGTCAGGCGTGGCGAAGAGTTGCGCCAAGAAGGTGGAGAAGGGGACGTCGGAGTGGTCGGGCGTCAAAAAGTGGCGTTGGGCTAAGGTGGCCTGAATTGCCAAATCGTAGAGTTTGGAGGCGTAGGGGTTGCGCACGAAGGAGGGCGGGAGGTGCTTTAGGAGGCAGGCCATCACGTCGGCATCGGTGAAGTGATGCGCGAGCAATTCGCAGAGCGCTCCCGCTAAGTTGCGCGAGATGTCCAGGTCGTCAGCCGAGGGGAGGGTGGGCTCTGCCATCTCCACATCGGGGTCCATCGGGGGGATGTCCTCTTCGGGGAGGAAGTCGCCATCGCCAGTGTCGGGCATCAAATCGTCATCATAGGTTTCCACCATCTCAACGGGTGCCGGCGCAGGACGTTGGGGGCGGCCTTGTGCCTCTTGTCGCGCTAAGAATTCTGCACGGCGACGTTCCGCCTCGGCGGCGTCGGCCCGCACATGTTCTAAGTCGTCTGAGAGGGTCTGCACGGGGAGATTGAGCGCTTGGGCGGCATCTTGTAAGAAGCGTGCCGTGAGCACTGGCGTTGGGCAATTTAAGACCGTCATCACCGCCGCACGGGCGATACGAACCGTGGCCTCCATGGTTTCAGGGGCCGCTTCCATCGCTTTGAGGCTACGAACTAAAAAGGGTGCGGGATCTTCTGCTGCATTGAGGCAGGCTTGGAAGGCGGCCGAGCCTTGTGTGCGCAAGAGGGAGTCGGGGTCTTCCCCTTCGGGGAGGGAGACGATACGCACGGGGATGCCTTCGGCCAAAAAGAGTTCCATGGTGCGTAAGGCGGCCTTCACACCCGCCTTGTCGCCGTCAAAGACCAAGTCTGCCGTGTCGGCATAGCGCTTGAGAAGTGCCACATGCTCTGCCGTAAAGGCGGTACCTTGCGAGGCAATCGCCGTATTGAAGCCACAGGCGTGGCAACGAATCACGTCGATTTGTCCTTCGCAGACGAGGGCACGTCTCGGGGAGGCTTTGGCAATGTTCCCACGGGAGAGGTGTAGCGCATAGAGCGTGGTGGACTTTTTAAAGATGTCGGTCTCGGGGCTATTGACGTACTTACCCGTGTTCTTTGCCTCACGTAAGAGGCGGCAGGAGAAGGCGACCACGCGCCCTTGAGTGTCGCAGATGGGGAAGGTGAGGCGCCCATGGAAGCGATCGTAGTAGCGATCGCCTGGGCGTCGGGGTGGCGCGAGGAGTCCTGCCGCCACGAGTTCATCGGCGGTAAAACCGTGTTTGTCTGCCCACTTAAGGAGTGTGTCTTGACCTAAAGGTGCGTAGCCGAGTTGGAATTGTTCGGCGATGGCATCTGGGAGTGCCCGTGATTCAAGGTAATCGCGGGCAATTTTGCCTTCACGAGTCTGCAGAAGACAACGCCGATAGAAAGCGGCCAACTCTTGATTGATTTGGTAAAGGCGATTACGAATGTGTGCCTGCGGATCGTAGCGCTCTTCGAGTTTTACCCCCGCACGTTCGGCCAGTTTGCGAACGACTTCCGTGAAAGGAATGCCCTCATACTTCTGCACGAAGGTAAAAATGTCCCCATGTTCACCGCACCCAAAGCACTTATAAAATCCCTTGGCGGTGTTGATGTGAAAGGAGGGGGTCTTTTCGTTGTGAAAGGGACAGCACGCCTTGACGGAAGAGCCCACGCGTTTGATATCAATGCCATACTCGCTGATGAGGTCGGCGAGGTTAATGCGGTCTTTAATTTCGGCTAAGGTGACTTGGTCGAAAGAGGCCATTAAAATGTCCCTTTCTGACCGTCGGGCGCGGCGTCGGTGCTATCGGTGAGATTGCGCACCACGGGGATTTTTTCCAATTGCCCCACCCAAAATTCCATGACCACCGCCATAAAGGGATTGCGTTCTGATTCTTCACGCACTTCTTTCACCGTATTGCGTGCCATCGTGAAGAGACCGCCCGCCAAGCTCACGAAGAGGATGACCTTCGCCGCCCCAATGAGTGCCCCCAAAATGGCATTAAAGGGTTGGGGCAGGATGCACTTGACCAACTTTCGGACGAGGTAGGTGATGAGGAGGAAGCCTGCACATCCGCAGGCGGTAATCAGTGCCGCGGCGTAAAAGACGCAGGCGCTGGGCTCTAACGTAGGGAAGTACGCCGCTAAAAGGTGTTGCATCGGCGTGTACCCATACCAAAGGATCCCAATGCAAACCGTAATCCCTGCAAGGGGCGCAAGCTCTCCTGAAAATCCTCGCCACGCACCGCGGATGAGGAAAAAGACGAAGAGAATGACGATGATTGCAGAGAAGAGATCCATCGGTTACCTCGGGAGCTTGGGCATTACGGCAAGGTGCCGCTGATTTCCTCATCGGTCAAATAACACGCAGGATCTTCACCCCACACATCTCCGGTCGCTGCCTCCGCGCGAGCGCGGAAGTTGCCGCCGCAGAGATTGAGGAAGCGACAGGTTTTGCAACGCCCCGTGACGTGTTCGGGCTTATGGCGCAATTGGTGCAAGAAAGAGCCTTCCGGCGGATTGCCCCAAATCTCTCCAAAGGGCTTTTCTTTGACATTACCCAGTGGTTTGTCGCGCCAGAATTGGTCAGGGTAGACCGTGCCATCCCACGAGACGCAGGAGAGACCATTGCCTGAAGAGTTGCCGCCATTCATCTGCAGGAGTTTTAAGACCTCATCGGCATTCGGCGCACCTTCCTTCACCATGCGCATCCAGAGGTAGGGGGCGTCACAGTGGTTGTCTACCGTGAGCACCTCTAAGGGATGCCCCGCCTCAAAGGAGGCCTTGGTCTCATTGATGATGCAGTCCACCGCCGCACGGCTCTCTTCATGCGACAAATCTTCGCTCTTCAAATCTGCCCCACGACCCGTGTAGACGAGGTGGTAGAGGCAGATGCGCGGAATGTTTTCCTCACGCATGAGTTGGAAAATGGAGGGGATTTCCTTGACGTTGGCACGGGTGAGGGTCACGCGTAAGCCCACCTTAACCCCCGCCTCGCGGCAGTAACGAATCGCTGCCAAAGAGCGTTCATAGGCGCCTGGTACTCCACGAAAGGCATCATGCGTTTCACGCACGCCGTCGATGCTAATGCCGACATAGCTCACCCCAATCGCCGCAATCTTTTTGGCAATCTCCTCGGTGATACAAGTGCCATTGGTGGAAAAGACCACACGCAAACCCTTTTGGCGAGCGTAGGTCGCTAATTCAAGAATGTCTTCGCGAATAAAGGGTTCGCCACCTGAAAAGAGGAGAACAGGACATCCGAACGCCGCAAATCCATCAATCGCGCGCAGAGCCTCCTCATGCGTCAGTTCTTGGGAGACATCTGCCATCCCTGCCGCATAACAGTGCTTGCACTTCAAGTTACACCGTTGGGTGATATTCCACACCACAATCGGCTTCTTATCTTCGGAAAATTGGAGCAGGTGGCTCGGGAGATGGGCGCTGCGGCGACCATAACGCAAGGGGTCCGCGGCCTCCGCTTGCCCCATGTAGAGCTTAGAAATACCAATCATCGTTTAGGCCTCGGGCAACTGATTGACCCATGTACGATACTGTTCCGTGGTGTTCGGGGCGAGACGCAAGTAACGTTCAAACCACTGCTTGGCATTGACCCGCTGACGCTGCGTGTAGAGAATGCGCCCCATCAAGTCCGCCTGCGTGCTATTGCGCGGATCTGCGACCAGAGCAGGGCGCAGATAGTTGGCCGCCTCTTTGTACTTCTTCGCATCAAAGGCAATCTTCGCCGCCTCCTGACGCGCCGTGGAGGCATTTGGGCGAATAGTGAGCGCCGTATCGTAAGCCTTTAGAGCTGCCGTGGCATCCTTGTTCTGCTTGCATAACCGGCCCAATTCGAGCGCCGCCTCGTAGTTGGAGGGATCTGCTTCAGAAGCCTTGCGCGCGAGACGTTCGGCCGTCTTGTAATTCTTCTTCTTCTGCGCATCACGCATCTGCTTGAGCGCCTTTTCGCACGCCACCGCATCCCCTGTGATGGTGGGCAACTGCTTCAGCGAAGTTAAGTACCCCTCCAGACGCTTCACCTGATTCTTCGCATCCTTCAACTTGGGCGAATTTGCCGGCAGGAGACGTTCTGCCTGACGGAAACTGTCCAACGCCGCATGACGCAAATTCACCGCTTCATGGCGGCAGAGCATGCCGAAGTTATAGAGCGTCACAGGATCGCCAGGATTGAGCTCCTGAGCCGTAAGGAGCAGGGCTAAAGCTGCATCATAATGTTCTTGCTTTGTGTACACCTTTGCCAAACGCGAGTGAACACGCACCTTTAGCGCCACATCCGGAGAATTTAAAACCTTGCGGTAATAGGTTGCCGCACGCCCCAAGTCCTTTTCTCGTTCGGCAATCAAGCCCAAGAGTTCATAGCAGGCATCCGCTAATTCCGTCTTCGCTCCCGAGGCAATCGACTTTTCAAGCATCTTAATCGCATACGAATAATCCTGTGTCTGAAACGCGGCGAGCGCCAAGTTGTAACACGTCATCGGCGTTTCGCCCGTCTTGCGCAACAACGCCTCATAGGTCGTAATCGCACGCGAATAGTTGCCCTCTGTGTACGCCTGCTCAGCCTTGAGTGCCAAAGCCTCCGGCGAATCAGGCATACACCCGACCGAAAGAAAGAAGAAAGGAATTAACGCAAAAAACGCATATTTCATGTTTCAACTCCGCAATAATTCTCAACGGAAAAATAATCGCTCCCATTCTACCATATAAAGAGAGAAAACAAAATGGTTAATTTAATTCTGCAGCGACTGCGCATTGCGGAATTGGGTGAGGGCACGCATACCTTAGTTAACGGTGCTTTGCCCCGTGGTTAAGTGGCAGAGCCGCTGTGGATTATGCGCCTATGGCGCTGTAGATTACGGCGCTTCGCACCTGTAGATTACGCTCGCGGTGCTCGCTGAGGATTAGTGGATTCGCAGCTTCGCCGCTGGTTAACGAGCTACGCTCGTGGAAAACTTAAACACATGCTGTCCTTTA
>JAZUPT010000007.1:0-2939 GCA_045605345.1 Candidatus Spyradenecus sp. | reverse complement strand
ACGCCCATTCCCCTCTGTTACACGCGTCGCCGAGAACGTATTCCGTCCACCCGACGTACGCCCCACCACCGTATTGCCATCCATCGCGTCAATGACTTCCGTCTCTTCCGAAGCCACCACGCCGCCCTTGGAATAGGTTTTAGTAATGTTGTAACATTGATTTTCAAAGTCGGTCGTTACAGTTCGCGTCTCTGCAATCGCCTCTACGCCACTACCACGAATCAACATCCAGTCATTATTTTCCTCAACCCATTCCCAACGTAATGGATAACCACCATCATTGAGGGCAAACCATTCGTGTGTACCATCCCACGTGAAGGTAAAGACCTTTACAATCGTGCCATCATGCTCCTTACGCGTCACTGTAAAACCATTTGTTACTTCCTCGACCTCCATCACACCATCTGCCACAGAACTAATTCTCGTAATCGCGCCATCACTACCGCGCTCCACCGTAATCCCCAGTTCATCCCGTTCAACTCGCACGCCCTGCGGTGAAATTAAAGCCACCACATGGCCGTCCTCCCCGTACTCAACACTCGAACGATCGGCAAAACGTTCACAGAACGTCCCATCTGCATTTTTAATCAAACGACTATCTGACGCAATCTTGGTCCCGCATGGTTTGCCATTTACACCATACGAAATCACATCCCCATCTGGAAGCGTTACCACTCGCGTCTGTGGATTCAACTTCCGCATCATCGGATGATCATAATAGAGCGCTTTTGTTGAAAAAAGCGACGCTGGACGACGTTCTTCTTCAATCTTTACTGCTCCTAAAGGCATCCCCGCCAAAAGCGGCGTGCGCCCAAACACCTGCGAGAAGGAAACACAATCACTCGCCGTTGTCCTTCCCTCTGCGCAGCTGTTACACGCATCCGCCTGTTCAGGTTTCGCCGAACGATGCAACGTTAAATTAAAATCAAAACATCCAGAAGCCACAGGCACCGTGCCATACAGCGCCGTCCACGTCAACGGCAAGACACGAGTCTCACACTCTTCTTCAAGCGTCTCCGTCAATTCCAATGCTTCTGCAGAAGCTGTAACCTGAATTGTTTCCTCAAACGGAGTTAAGGTCAACAACCCCTCACCTCCGCTCAAAGTATAATTCAATACCTCTTTATGTTGCCCTTGAAATGTAGCCACTTCAGACAACCCGAGCCCTACCGCTAAATTATATTTATCCCCCAGAATCGTCGTTGGCGTAGGTTCAATCGTAATAGTAGCGACCTCATTTGTTACAGCATCACCTTCACACGACTGTGCCAACGTCACGACCGCATTTGTTGCTTGCGCTCCACCTGCATAAAACGTATTGTAATCAATCGTAAAACCGCCAGTTGTTTGCGTTACGCAACTTGCCCCCGTAATCTCCCACGAAGGCGTAATTAAAATCTCGTCTTGATTTTCTGGCGGAATCAGCGTAAGTGTGCCACTTGCACTCCCATCCTTCTCCCAAGGAATCACAAAGCGCGTTGGAGAAACTGTCGCCCCATACCCATCAATCCATTGATGACTCCACTCGGCGAAGCTACCCGTTGTAAACTTAATCGGACCACCCACACTTTCATAACGCCCCCCAAGCGTATGTTCCCCCTCCTCAAGCTCAATTTCAACAATATCTTCAGACTCATTCAGTGCCCCCGCAACCATCGTCCCTGCGATCGTGAGTTTCCCAACATCGTCTGCCAACACCGAAAAACGATAAACACCCCGCTTTGATACCGAAAAGCCACCCGACACCACATTCGTACACGCATTCCAATGCCCAGGGCTCGTCGGATCCACAAAACGAAAATCTGGCACCGTTACCGTGCCATGCGTAATACCAAAGATATTAAACCCCTCCGTCAAACGTGCACCAGTCGTCACATGAACCGTATACGGCCCCTCAGAAACCAGCCCCCCTTGAGGCGCACCCGTATACTTTAAACGTGGAGGATTCATCTCCGCAGTCAGTGAATCTTCTGCAGACGTGCCAGACGCAGCCACTGAAAGCGCCATCAACTTAGGTTGCGCCGAGGCCGTAATCGTTGAGACCTCCGACCAATCAATCTCACCTGACAACGCATAAAACCGCACGAATACCGCCCCCGAAGTCAATGAAAGCGGGACAACCACCCCCTCACCCGCAAACAAATCCTCCCCCGAAAGAGAATCCACCACCGTATACCCCAGTGATACACCCTCAGAAAGGCCCTCAAACGAAAACACCACATCCTGCGCCTGACAAACCCCAATCTCAACCCCACCTGGCACACGCTCACACCAAGATACCCAATCCCCCTCACAAACAACCACTGGCGGATCCACAAACAAATTAACAAATGCTTCACGGAAGGCCACACTAACAGCCATCCCGACCGCCAAAACCAAAACCGATGCCTGCTGAAACATATTACACGCGCCAAGCCTTTCAATACCACTAAACCAGTTAATGATTAAATCCTATCACATACCCACTACGCGTTGCAAGAAATTTTTCTCCACACCGATTTGATGTTATCCCAATGAGCCATGCTCGCGATGCTCGCGGTTAACAATGCTTCGCCCTATGGGTAAGCGGCAGAGCCGCTGGTTAACGCTAAAGATGCGGTTAAGGGCGGCGAAGAAAAAGGGACAAAGAGACTATCGTAGCTTTGCTACAGTTTACAGTTTCGGGCACGGTTCAGAGTTTCTCAGCACTTCGTGCTCGAGCGCATATTCGGTCGCCTCGCACCCTTGCAGTAAGAAGTAAGAAGTAAGAAGTAAGAAGTCGTAAGCGCATACTGACGAAGAATATGTTCTGTGCAGGTCCATCTGACCTTTGTCACGCAATTCGCGTGCAACGTAAGCGCACGCTGGCGAAAAATATGTTTTGTGCAGGTCCATTGTTGGACCTGTTCATTGATTTATGAAAACCACGCCCATCCCCCCATCCCCCGAACACTGAACAC
>JAZUPT010000006.1:0-39160 GCA_045605345.1 Candidatus Spyradenecus sp. | reverse complement strand
TTGTCTTCCTAAGACCGCTTGGCCTCCGACTTGTTATGTTGCTGTCAATCGTCTTTTTGAGGAAAACGGTCTGGAGCTTACGTCTGAAGATCTTGCACAGATCAATGATTATGTGAACGATCTCTGGGACACAGAGGATATGTATGCTCAGTATTTCTACGGCACCAACACCATGGGCGAGTATTATGATTCCATTGGCATGGGTATAGACACTGTAAGAGATGTATATACCGTTAATCAGATGGAAGCAAAGCTGCTGGAGGCACTTTATTCCGATGGCGGATCCAAGGCTCTTCCCGCCGAGGAGATCAACTCCTATCTCACAGATAACTATGCAAACGTAAAGTATATCGAAGTTCCTTTCACGGATATGTATGGCATTACACTTCAGCTTGAGGATGAGATTCAGGCTGTAAAGGATAAGGCACAGGGCTACGTTGACAGACTTAACGACGGCGAGAGCTTCATTGAAGTACGCTATGATTTCGATCTTGAGGTCGCTCAGAACGAGGCTATGGCTGACCGTGAGGCTGCCTTCGAGGCTGCTACATTTGAGAATCCCTCCGATGATGAGTGGAACGCAGCTATGGAAGAGGCAAAGGCTAACGCAACCGCTGAAAAGGCTGAAACTGTTGAGGAGCTTGAAACTGCTGTCGGCAAGACATCTTCCTCTCTTGGCGAGGAGCTTACGGAGTTTATTTGGAATCTTGAAGCTGACGGCAAGGCATATCTGCTTGAGACCGAGAAGGCTTGCTATGTTGTTGTACGTGAGGATATCACTACAAAGGATGCGTGGAAGAATGATAACATGGCTACCATACTCGATGAGATGGTTGGCGATGACTTTGACGCTTTCCTTGCTGAAACCGGTGCTGCATATGAGGTAGAGCTTGATGATTACCTGGTAAACAACAAGTACTCTCCCGATAAGTACAAGGTATTCAACAACGACGAGGAGTAATCAATATACCAGCCGCTTACGCATTGCGTAAGCGGTGCGGTTTTTGGAGGTCATATGTCAGTATGTGAGATAACCAGCGGTGATCTCGGCGCATTGCTGGAGCTTTACACATATCTCCATGATAATCCCATACCCGAAACGGATGAAAAGCTCGTTTTGCTGTGGGAAAGCATCGTGGCTATGATGTCCCTGAGGTGAATCATGTTATTAATGAGTTTAAATGATGTCGCAATGTCGTTTGCTGACAGAGAGCTGTTTTCGGGTGTTTCATTTGATGTCTACGATGACGACCGTATCGGCTTTGTCGGCGTGAACGGATGCGGCAAAACAACATTGTTCCGCTTGCTGAAGGGCGAGCATATTCCCGACGAGGGCGGAATACACATCGCAGGCTCTTGTAAGATGGGCTTCATGGAGCAGTTTTCATGCAGGAACTCTGACAGGACTGTGATTGATGAGGCGTTGACCGTATTTTCCTGGCTTGAGGATATGGAGCTTGAGCTTGAGGAATTACATGACAGGATAGATCAGGGTGACCATACTCTTGATACGATCGAACGGCAGACACTGCTTACGGAGCGTTTTGAGCGGGATGGCGGGCTTACCTATCGCAGTCGCACCGCCTCTGCGCTGACCGGTCTTGGCTTTTCGGAGGCAGATTTCAGACTTTCGGTCGGTGTTCTGAGCGGTGGACAGAAATCTAAGCTGCAGCTTGCAAAGCTGCTGCTATCCGACGCAAACCTGCTTCTTCTGGACGAGCCTACTAACCATCTTGATATAAGGTCTGTCGAGTGGCTGGAACGCTTCCTGAACGATTACAGAGGTGCATATATCGTTATCTCACATGATCGCTATTTCCTTGATAAGGTAACAAAGCGTACTCTTGAGCTGGAAAACTGTCATCTTGATGATTATAAGGGCAGCTACACCCGTTTTCTTGAATTGAAAGCAGAAGAGATGGAGCGTCGCCGTAAGGTCTATGACAGTACTGTTAAAGAGATCAAGCGTATTGAGGGCATCATTGATCAGCAGAAACGTTGGAATCAAGCGCATAATTACGTTACCATCGCCAGCAAGCAAAAGTCCATCGACCGCCTTGAAGCGACGCTTGTAAAGCCGGAGGACGCTCCCGAGGCACTGAAATTTAACTTTAAAAGCGCAGACGGCTGCGGAAACGATGTGTTCCATGCAGATAACGTCGGACTTTGCTTTGACGGGAAGCGACTATTCCGCAATGTAAATATCGACATCAAAAAGGGGGAGAGGGTGTTTCTTCTCGGCAGTAACGGCTGTGGCAAAACGTCCCTTTTCAAGATCTTTACTGAGCAGTATAACGCCGATCAGGGTGAGTTCAGCTATGGCACACGAGTTCAGATGGGGTATTTCGATCAGGCACAGGCAGGGCTTTCCGAAGCAAAGCGCGCCATCGATGAGATATGGGATATGTATCCGCGTATGACTGAAACTCAGGTGCGAACAGCGCTCGGCTCGTTCCTTTTTAAGGGCGACGATGTGTTTAAGCACGTATCAGAGCTTAGCGGCGGAGAGCGTGCTCGAATAGCTATACTGAAGCTTATGCTTTCGGGAGCAAACTTCCTGCTCCTTGACGAGCCTACCAATCATCTCGATATCACATCCTGCGAGGCTCTGGAAAACGCTCTGCTGAACTATGACGGCACGATGTTTATAATCTCTCACGACCGTTATCTTATCAATAAGCTTGCGGACAGGATATACTATCTTACACCGGATGGCGTGAAGGAGTATTTCGGCTCCTATGACGCTTATGCTCTTACTATTCAGAATACCGAGGAGCAGGAGAAGGCACAGACCGCAGTAAAACCTCAGAAGTCTGAGAAGGTCAACGACTATAAGCTGAAGAAGGAACGCGAGTCCGAACGCCGTAAGCTGAACACCAAGATCACACGTGCCGAAAAGGAGATAGAGGAGCTTGACGCTCTTATTGAGGAAAAGACCAATGAGCTTTCTGGTCTTACCGATTATCAGCTTGCTATGGAGCTATCAAATGAAATAGAGGAACTGCGAACAAAACAGGAAGAGGCAATGATTGTATGGGAAGAAGCGTCCCTTGCATTAGAGGAGTTTGACTTATGACAAAGCAGATAAAAGAGTATCTCGTGCATATCCGAGCTTTCATGAAGGAAGAACACAGCAGGGAAGAGTATTGCCGGGAGCGAGCACTACTTCTTCAACGAATAGAGTTCTACCGCCATGAGCGACTGATACATCTGTTGGTTACACTTGCTTTTGCTATATTCTTTCTGCTGTCGCTTATGATGTTCATGATGATAAAGCAGTTTGCGATACTGGTTCTTTCTTCATTGTTTCTTATACTGTTGATACCGTATATCAAGCATTATTATTTTCTTGAAAACTCCGTGCAGGAGCTGTACACTATTTACTATAAACTTGAAAGTGAATAAAACTGCTGCCCTTGTCGTTTGATAAGGGCAGTCTTTTGTGCTCTGAAAATCGTATAAATCTCTTTAAATCTTGTACAAATCTTCATAACTAATGCACAAAATCTTGTTTGTAATTCTGTACAAAATAAACAGAGTAAAGTAACATAATTTGTTAGTATTTTTTGTCTAAAACCCCTTTACAAATCCATATTTTCTGCTATAATAACTAAAGTGCAGGAAATATTATATTTCGATTTTCTGCAAAGATATGATGTATCGAAAACAATTATAAGTATATTAAAAGAAAGAGGTGGATCGTATGTTTCTGTTCAGATGGCTGTGGAAGAACATGAAAGGCTGTCGCGGTATCTACATAGTAGCATTGTGTATGACAATGATTTGTCAGTCCATGTATATTCTCACACCGTATTTTACACAGCAGATAACGGACACGTTCATCATCAATGAGAATGCTCTTGATAATATCAAGAACCATTCCGATCTTCTAATTCTGATGCTCATTGCGATGGTAGGCTTTACGCTGCTTCGCGGCGCTCTTCAGTATGGAAGCAACATGATGTATGAGCACTCGTCCCAGATGCTCATCTACAATGTCAGAAAGGTATTGTTCGACAACATCGAAAAACAGGATGCGCAGTTCTATAACTTTTACCGTGCCATCTCTGCCTCCGTAATCACGGACAACACCTTCACCACCGATAACCCTTTCCGCTTCTCCTCTGAATACCACGATGACACATTAGGATTGGTGTACTACAATTATCGGCACTATAATCCCATTGATGGTAGATGGTGCAGGCGGGATTTATTAGAAGAAAATGGCGGAATAAATCTTTATCTTTTCGTTCAAAACAGGTCATTGGATGTTAATGATTATAAGGGGTTATTCATAATCGCACTTGACTATGGGGTTACAAAGACTATGAACTCACAGGGTTTTCAAGAAAATACGGATGCTGTAGATGCGCATGTTCGTCAAATAGAAGAGATTTCAGACGAACAATTCCAGAAACTTGTGGATTCCAAAAGCGTAACAATTGACGGAGTGGTTTTTCAAGGCGATAAACAAGCATATATTCGAGAAGTTGAAAGGGAGCAGAGAAGTTCTTGTACATTTAATTCAATTCCAACATATTCACAGTTTAAGAAGAAGGTTGAGTCGGAGGCTCAAATGCTTGAGGGAAATAACGACACCCTTGTGATTGGATTACATGGAACAGTTCCGGAGAATCCTAAACCCCGAACTCCCGTTATTGGATTTGCTCCCCAAGATGAGATTTGGTATGGCATGGACAATCAACCTACAGCAGACGTAAAAAACTTTCTTAAAACATTAAAAACAAATGGACGTATTGTGTTAATTTCTTGTTACCAGTCACAACCAATAGGGAGTAAGCAAAATGAGAGTTATTCTGAAGGGGTGCAATTCTTCCCGGCTTGGGGGGAGATAGTTAAAGAATCGAGGGGGTGTAAGATTCGTTTTAATCGAATGCGCTGGCGGCGACTGGTTGGTGACACCCCTGTAGAGTTCAATTAACTATAGTAAGATGTTATGAGGTCCTATTATGAAGATTGTAATCCAAGTCTTTTTTTGTTCGTTGCTAATTCTTGGTATCGGATGTATTTCATTTGAGTCAATCATAAAAAAAGAATATCCTTCAAGGATTGAGGGCCTAGAACTTCTTTCTACAAGGGATCCATTGGTTGAGCAGACGAGTAGAGGGATAGTTCTGTCCTTTGCTTTTGTGTGTTGGGCTCAGGTAGATGTAATATTCCCTGCAACTGACTATTATGAAGCCATCTTTTGGTATAAAGATAAAGAGAGTGAGCGTTGGAAAGATAAAACAGAGGTTGGACCACTTGCTGTACAACTAAATCGAAATTCTTGGTACTTTGTTCCGGGTACTAAGAGTACACAGAAGGTATATGGCCGTACAATGAGTTCTGTTTTTCATGTCTACTGTTACGATATTTTTTCATTAGAAGACATTAAAGGTTTGGTTATTGGGATTCCAATTATTTCTGTTGAAAAAATTAAAAAGCTCAGCAGTGTTCAAAAGATTACAAATCATGGAAACGTGGTTTATTTTGAACTGATAAAAGATGGAAAGTTTACGTCTACATTTACCCCACTTACGCTTGAGCAATGTCGAAAGGATTCTTTGTATTATGATGATTTTAACAAATTGCTTTTGACCTTAAAGGTGATTGAACGAGAGGATCATGGGAATTGACACAACGGTAGACGTGTAATGGTTATATCAATAACTTCTTGAATATTTCCCAAAATGCTGAACAGCTACCATGATGGTACAAAATGAAGTGCAGGATTATGGTTACAACACCCGTGATGAACTCATCTCTGGCCAAGGTTTGACCTATAATTACGATGATATTGGCAACCGAACCACGGCCGAAGGAAAGACTTACACCGCCAATAATCTGAATCAGTACACCGCGATTGATACTTTTGAACCGCAATATGATGCGGATGGTAATCAGACGCTAATACAGACGAGTACAGGCATTTGGTCAGTCAACTACAATGCTGAAAACCGCCCTGTGCGTTGGGAATGTGGTGATGTTGTGGTTACAATGAATTTTGATCGCATGGGCCGTCGCGTCTTCTATAAGGAAGAAGTTGCAGGTGTGGTGACGAAGCATTATAAGTTTGTCTATGACAACTACCTCTGTGTTCAGAAGGTGGATGCTTTAAACAACAACGCGCAGATAAACCTTTTCGTTTGGGATCCGACCGAACCTGTGGCGACGCGACCGCTTTTCACCACTGGAAGCGGCAACCGCAAGTTCTTCTATACCTGCGATGGCAATAAGAATGTGTCAGAGATGGTGCACTTTGAACAACGTAATGGCATTGCAGCACACTATGACTATGCCCCCTTCGGCGCCGTTACCCGTGCCATCTCTGCCTCCGCAATCACGGACAACACCTTCACCACCGATAACCCCTTCCGCTTCTCCTCTGAATACCACGACGACACATTAGGTTTAGTGTATTACAACTATCGTCACTACAATCCCATTGATGGAAGGTGGTTACAATACGATTTTATTGAAAATGATTGGATGAATAATTATATTTTTATTGGTAATAATTTAAATAGTTATTTTGATTCACTTGGATTGAAAACTCGGTGCTGTGATGGTGCTGGGATGTACAATGATAAAATAGAATGTTGTGTTGATAAAAAAATTTTGAAGAAGCAAAAATATGTTTATTACTTATTTTATGGACACTCTACAAGCGCAATTCATAAAGATGTTAATGCTCGAATTGAACGTCAAAAAAGTGCTGGTATGGCCGTGTTTACTGTTCAAGTCTCTTGCTTTGCAAAAAGTGAAAATGACTTGCCTACGAGCACGCCAGATTATGCTGGTGGGCGTTCAAACACAATAATTTCTCCAGGAAAGCGTAAAAGTGGTAGGAAAGCGCCCGCGGTGACGGTGTCTCAAGCGTATGATGCTTTAATTAATGAATTTGACAATCTGTTAACACATGCGTCTAAATATAAAAAATGCATGAGCGAGGATGCGGAATTTTTTGCCTCTCGATTAGTGCCTTGGGATAAATCCATTAGAAGGTTTGAAGAACAATTGAAAATTTTAGGTTTTAAACCTGATGAAATCTTTTTCCCATTAGATAAAGGAGATATGGAAGAGCGAGTTCGTAATTCACCAAAAAGTGCGCGTAATTCACCAAAAAGAGCGAGTTCGTAATTCATCAAAATAGGCGGTGAGAAATGTTTTGCTTTAAGCAATGGTTAATCTTATTGGCAATTTTGTACGCAGTTTTTGCAGTATCCGCAACGCAAAATCGCTTTGTTGTGTTAACTGCTGCACAAGATCCTAAAGAACGTCACAATGATTATAATTGTAAAGATTATTTAGGGGCTTCTGTCAATGAAGCACATGATGTATCGTTTCGTCATTTTCTAAAAGACATTGATTGCTCCGGAAAATTTAGTTTTGACTACTTAATAGATCATGATTTGCGTACTCGTTATAGCATTAGCACAATAATGGAAAGTAAACTGTTAGTGCTAATGTCAAGTTATGCTAAATGTGCTTGGAGTGAGAGAAAAATTGAATGTAAGTCAAGTAAGGAATGTACTGATGAGGAATGGGACTATATTCATGAGGTTCGTAGGCGTTCTCTTGGACATGAATTTAAAATAAGCCCTTCTAAAAAAGAGTATTTTAGTTATCCCTTTACATTGAAGACACATTTGATACAACGAGGTTTTTTAGACGCCCCAAATGATGTTATGTCGGCTTTTGAGTTCTTGTCAAGCGATACATTTCAAGAGGGCGCTCGTTGTTCATTACTAGAAATGTCAGAACAAGAGATGTCAACTTCAATTATAGGGGTCTATGATATACGGACAGGTAGAATTTTTGTTTATGATTTTGAGCACGATGCTACTTATGTGTTATTACCCCTTGGTATAATGAACGATCTTGTTAAATACGGCCTTTCTAAATATGGATATGTATCAATAGGCATATATGGTGTTCCTACATACAGCTGTTGGTGTGACCTTTATCCAAATACGCATGTACATTCAGCTCGGGAGAATGCAGAACAAGTTATTATGGATTTCTTTTCCTCTTTTTCGTTACGGGAAAATGTAGTATCTGATTCGGTTCAAGTCCCAAGTGTGGGGGTAAAAGAATAAAAGGCTCATATTGGGTTTAATGATTGTGTGATGAGATTAGCCGTCAAATTGGTTGTTCCAAAACCTTATGCACTTATAGGATTTATCGGGATAGGAAAGTACAATTGCCAAAATTATGCGAAAGATTTGCGATTGGTGTATGCAGAATTAGTTTATACATCTGAGAGTGTGCGTTGCCTGTGCAATGTAACCATGGATGAAATGGAGAGAGCATTATGCTACTTGTTTTCTTTATTGTATTAGGCTTTTTAGTGTTTCTTGAGTATCTGGTTTCTTTTTTTAGGGATGTTAACTGGAAACGCATTCATCTAATCATCATTTCAGCGATAGTAACACTGCTAGTCAACATTCTTATTGAGTTATGCATACAGGATTTGTAAATGATAATCATTGTGACTCTTTCTGCGAAATGACAGTGTAAGAATGTAGCTAGCCTTGTTGAGCAACAAGAATGCTACAACCTTTATTGTTGTACACGTTGTAGCCTTGACTTCCGACATCGCTTTTGAGGAGCGTGTAACTGTCTTTTTCTGTAAACACTTCAGCGCGGAGATTTTACAAACAAACTGCTTGCTTGTGGTAGGGCAAAAGGTGTAGAATAGTCGTGTTTGTGGAAGGATGAGATGGGTTATTGTTTAACAAAGGCAAAACTGTCGCAAGGGTTTAGCGTGGCTAAACACCATTGCCTCGCTAACAATAATTCGCAGATAAACCTTTTCGTTTGGGATCCGACCGAACCTGTGGCGACGCGACCGCTTTTCACCCAGCACGGCACGGGCTACAAATTCTTCTACACTTTTGATGGCAATAAGAATGTCTCAGAAGATGATTCCGGGTTGATACTTCGTGTATTTGCAACTTTTGAATATAAAAAATGTGAAGAGAAGTGTTGTTTCTTTTACAAGATTTATTATGATTGGAATGTTGTAGAAACTTCTAGGCGAAAGATGATAATGTGTACGCTTAATTATGAGGCTAAAAGTGAAGAGGATTATATGCTCTCTTTACAAAAGCGATTGAGAAGAATCTCAAAGAAAGTATAGGAGAATAAGTATGATTAGAGCTATACGTATTTGTTTAATATTTGTTCTAATGCTCGTGATGTCTGTAATGAATGGTTGCCATCATACACGATGCATGTCGTTTTCGTATACTACATTTGAACAACAATGGATTGATGTGCTTAAGCGCGATGATGTTGATGGACTTAAAGCACTATGGGCACATTATACAATCTTACCTTTTGAACTTCCATTTTCTCATCGTTCACTTATATCCTTTGCAATTGAGTTTAATGCAGAGAAGTGTATTGAAGAAATCGTAATCACTCTATATGGCACTACGCCATATTCTGCACATGATATTTTGGCACGCTTACCTTATTTGGATAATAAAGAACTACGCATAAAGATTCTTAAATCAATCGTTCGTGAGTGTATTTTTGTCAAACGGATGATTGTTCGTGAAGGAGGAATTGAATACTACACTTTTTTAGAGTTGTATAATGGAATTGAAAAAGAAAAGTGGCAGTCCGCATTGGGCGAAACCCGATACAATGAGTATTTACAGGAATTAAATGAGGCAACTTGTTTTAGGTTAAATTATTTGAGGCGTATTTATGAAGAGAAGAAATCTAAAGAAAAGAATGAGAGACTAAAGTGAAGTATATTGATTGTAATTTTTTTATTCGTTGTATGTCTCACGTGTGTAATGGATTCATTATTATGCTTGTGCTTGTTTGTTGTGCATGTCACAATGATGATAGTAATAAACTGTCGAGACTCTCTCCACTTGAACATTTTGAACTTATGGTTGAAGACATCTTTATTCAAGATGATGTAACCGCATTGTCACATTTAATGGATGCGACCAAACCGCAACCTCTTCCCAAGATATTGCCATATACACATCAAACACTTTGGAATTTGGCAATCGGACATAAAGCAGAGAAGTGTATAAGGTTATTGTTGAGTGTTCACCCGTTTGACTGTGAGTGCACGACTTATTTGAGTTTAAAAGGAATCGCATTTTTAGATTCAAAAGAACTACGAGTTGCATTACTTGAAGCGTTGAAGGAAAACATTTTTGTAAAAAAGATGGAGATAGAGGAAGGGGAAGTGGTTTACTATACCTTTTTAGAAAATTATACAGGACGTAAAAAGGCATATTGGTATCAATGTTTGGGTGAATATAGATATCGTGAATATTTAGAAGAGCTTACAGATGCGTCAGAGAAAATAATAAAAAATGAAGTGAAGAAGTGATTGGTCTATTTGGATTGCTTCTCCTCATTCCTGCAATTATGATGTTGTGCTTTATGCTCTGTTCAAGTGAGCCGCATGAAAATGAGTATGGCCCAGTGCTGAATGTGCGATAAATTAAAAGAGCCACCTTGCGAGGTGGCTCTTTCAATTTGGAAGGATTAGGCGTAACATCGGTGCGACATCCTGTTAAATAGAGAACGTGAGAGGTGAGCTCTGTCGGCGCGGAGACACTACTAAACAGGTGGAGGCACGTTCTCAAGCGTCCCTGAACCTTGAGTTTTGGATTGCAAGAGGGCATGGCGACCGAACCTTAAATGCAGTCCTTTGAATAGGCCTTCCTTAATTTTCAGGTGCAGGGGGGTGTAATTTTTGGTAGACTATTTGCCCGAATCGGCGAGGTGTCTCGCCCTTGGAAAGAGGATTTTAGATGGGCTGCATCGGTTTTGATAATGAGGCGTATTTGAAGCATCAGGCGGAAGGCTTGATGGAGCGTGCGCGGACGTTCGGCAATAAGCTTTACTTGGAATTCGGCGGTAAGCTGATGTATGATTATCATGCCGCGCGTGTATTGCCGGGGTATGACCCGAATGCGAAGTTGCGTCTTTTGCAGTCGCTCGGGGATAAGGCTGAAATTATTCTTTGTGTGTATGCAGAGGATATTGAACGCAAGAAGATGCGTGCGGATTTCGGCATTTCGTATGATGATGATACGTTGAAGTTAATTGATAGCTTGCGGGCGTGGCAGATTCATGTGTGCGCGGTGGTGATTACGCGTTTTGATGGTCAGCCTGCAGCGTTGCAATTCCGTAACAAATTAGAGGCGCGTGGAATCACGGTGAAGTTGCACCGTGCAGTGCCGGGTTATCCTTCGAATTTGGATCTCGTGGTGTCGAAGGATGGTTACGGCGCAAATGAGTATGTGCAGACGACGCGTCCAATCGTGGTGGTGACGGGCCCTGGTCCGGGGTCGGGTAAGCTCGCAACGTGTTTGACGATGCTGTATCATGATCGCATTGCGGGGCGTTCGGCAGGGTATGCTAAGTTTGAGACGTTCCCGGTGTGGGATTTGCCCTTAAAGCATCCCGTGAATTTGGCGTATGAGGCGGCAACGGCTGACTTGGGTGATATCAATATGATTGACCCCTTCCACTTGGAGGCTTATGAGAAGGTGGCCGTGAATTATAACCGCGATGTGGATGCTTTCCCGCTCTTGAGGGAGATTTGGGAACGCTTAAACATGGGCGGTGTGTGCCCCTATAAGAGTCCTACGGATATGGGCGTGAATTGCATTTCGGCCGGTATCGTGGATGATGAGGTGTGCATTGCGGCGGCAAAGCAGGAGGTGATTCGCCGTTATTTCCGTCATCTTTCGGATGCGGTGGCGAAGGGTGCCTCGGATAAGCGCCCAGTGGAGATTTTGGAACGTTTGATGCAGCAGTTGGGGCTTCAACCTGAAGATCGTCCTGTGGTGCATCCTGCTCGTGAGGCGGCGCATGAGGCTTCCCAACGTAAGACGCTCGAAGGGGTGGCTTGCGGTGCGGCAATGCAGTTGCGCGATGGTACAATTATTCAGGGCAAGAACTCTTCTTCATTGCACGCGGCAGCGGCAGTGGTGCTGAATGCGGTGAAGCGTTTGGCAGGGATTCCTGAAAGGTTGCACCTCTTGGCGCCAGAGACGGTGGAGAGTGTGCGCGGGATGAAGCAGGGGATTTTGAAGGGCCGTTATGGCTCGTTGAACCTGGATGAGACGTTGGTGGCGCTGGCAATTTGTGCGGCGACGGATGCGAATGCGGCGGCGGCTTTACAGAAGTTGGCAGCGTTGCGCGACTGCGAGATGCATTTGTCGCACATGTTGACGCCAGGTGATGAGGCAGGCTTGCGTCGTTTGGGAATTCGTGCAACGAATGACCCCTTGTTCGCAACGGCGGAACTGTTTGTAGACTCGTAAGATGGGGCGAGGGGGATGCACTTTCCTTAATAAAAGGAGGGGGAGCAGAACTTTTCGCAGGTTTTCGGGTTATGACACGTCAGAATGTGCTAAAGTATAGTTGATTTTAACGTGAGGCCTTTTGATTTATGAATCGTATTCAATACCTAATTCGACGTTTGATGTTGTTGGTGCCGACATTCTTCGGTATTACCGTGGCTTGTTTCTTGCTGACGCGTCTTCTGCCGGGTGGCCCGGTGGAAATGGCAATGGCTAAGATGCGTGGCGGTGGCGGCGGCGGTGAAGCTGGCGGCGGCGCCAATGCGGCTTTGGTCAGTGAGGATATGAAGAAGGAACTGGAACGCCAGTTCGGCTTTGACCAACCCATCTGGAAGCAGTATTGCAACTGGGCGGTGCGTGATCGCTTGGGCATGAAGATGAAGAGTTACGAATATCCTAACCGCACGGCGTGGGAATTGATTCGTAGCCGTCTGCCGGTGTCGGTGTGGTTCGGCATTATCTCTTTCTTAATGAGCTACTTAGTGTGTATTCCTTTGGGCATTGCGAAGGCATTACGACATGGGTCTCCCTTTGACTTCGGGTCGAGCATTGTGGTGTTCTCGGCATATGCTGTGCCGGCATTCGCAGTGGGTATGATTTTGAAGATGTGCTTGAGTGGCACGGTGGATGGATTGTGGGATATCTTCCCTATCGGTGGCTTTGAAAGTGATGCGGCGGCAGCAGCGGGCGGTTGGACGCTTTTCTGGGATCGCGCTTATCACATGGTGTTGCCCGTGACGGCGTATGTGATGACGTCGTTCGCACTGCTCACCATCATGATGAAGAACTCTTTGATGGAGCAGATGAGCGCAGATTATGTGCGTACGGTGCTTGCTAAGGGTGCGACGCGTCGTCGTGCGATTTGGTGCCATGCGCTGCGTAATGCTTTGATTCCGATTGCAACCGGTTTCGGTGGTGTGCTCGGCGTGCTCTTCGCGGGTTCGATGATTATTGAAACGCTCTTCGAAATTCCCGGCATGGGTCAGCTTTCGTTGACGGCATTGATGAGCCATGACTACGCAGTCTTCATGGCAATGCTCGTGATGACGGCTTCGATTCAGCTGTTCGGTAACTTGGTCTCCGACTTCTGCTATATGTTGATTGACCCGCGCATTCACTTCGATTAATCGGAATGCGCCTGTCGGATGGCGACAAAATGGGGCAGGGCGCGTCTCAACGCATCCTGCCCTTTTTTTGAACTCGGTGGTAAGCGTGGCAGCGTGGTGTGAACAATGAATGATGTTTTGCGGGAAAAATTAAAGCATTTGCCCGAAAAGCCCGGGTGTTATCTCTATCGAGATCGCTCGGGTAAGATTATTTATGTGGGGAAAGCGGTGAATCTACGCCGCCGTGTACAGAGTTATTTTCGTGCGTCTACCTTGCGCACGGCACCGCCGAAGTTGAGAAGTTTGGTGCACCATGTGGAGGATTTGGAGATTCGGGTGGTGCGAAGTGAGGCAGAGGCTTTGCTAACGGAAAGCCATCTGATTAAGACCTATCGGCCACGATTCAATATTTTGTTGCGCGATGACAAACGCTATTTGGCGCTAAAGGCGAACCCAGCGCAACCCTTCCCACGCTTGATGACCTGTCGTATTATGCGTGAGGACGGCGCGTGTTATTTTGGGCCTTTCCCCTCGTCAACGGAAGTGCGGACGGCACTGGATTTCACGGAAAAACGTTTTGGTTTGCGTAAGTGTACGGCGCTTACGCCTTGTGAAGAGGATCATAAGCACTGCATGGCCGACGTGATTCGTTTTTGCACGGCGCCGTGTCTGGGGCGCATCTCTGAAGCGGAGTATCGGAAGCGCTTTGAGGAGGCGTGTGCTTTCTTGCGTGGGGAGCGGCCTGCGATTCTGGAAGAGGTGCGCGAGGCAATGTTGGCCGCGGCGGAGAAGCAGGAGTTTGAAAAGGCGGCGCGCCTGCGCGATACGTGGTTGGCCCTCAAAGCCTTTACACGTGAACAGGCAAAGGTGCGGAATTTGCCCGCGTTGGCAAAGCCGACGGCAGAGGAGGGGTTGGCAGAATTAGGGCAACTCCTTGGTTTGGCACGACCGCCGCACTGCATTGAGTGTTTTGATATTTCCCACTTGAAGGGGACGCATACTGTGGCGTCAATGGTTACGGCGATTGATGGGATGCCAGATAAGCGACGCTATCGGCGGTTTCGCATTAAGACGGTGGAGAATAATGACCCGCAGGCAATGGCGGAGGTGATTCGGCGCCGCTATACACGGTTGCGCGAAGAGATGGCGGCGAATCCAGAAGGGGTGCAGTATCCCGATTTGATTCTCTGTGATGGGGCGAATCTGCAGGTGCGTGCAGCGCGTGAGGTGTTGCGGGAATTGGGTTTGTATGAGCGTATTCCTGTGGCGGGATTAAATGAACACTTTGAAGAGATTGTCCAGGATGAGGGGAAGCCCAATCTCATTTTGCCTCGGGATAGTAAGGCGCTGCACATCTTGATGCGGTTGCGAGATGAGGCGCATCGCTTCGCGATTACCTTCAATAGAACGTTGCGCTTGCGTGCGTTACGCGAGTCCATTTTGGATGAATTGCCAGGCATCGGTGCGCGCAGGAAGCAACAACTACTCTCCACTTTTGGCTCGGTGCGACGTCTTGCGGCGGCAAGTGAAGAAGCAATCGCGGCCCAACCTGGCATTACGCTTGAATTAGCCCGCGCCATCAAAGAAGCCTTAAATGCGAAAGTCATCAATCCGGAGTAAACAAAAAGGGTAGGAAAACGGGGTGAATTGTGTAAGATTCTAACCGAATTCTTACAAATTAAAGTACATTTTAAGAAATGTTTATGATACAATAGGCGTGATTTTTTTGTAGTCGTTGAAAGACGTAAAAAAGAGGTTAAAAATGCTTCAACAAGGTTTAGTTCTTCTTGTGGCAGGGATGGGCATCGCTGTCGGATTCCTTGCGCTTTTGGCTATTGTTACATCCATCATGGGTAAAGTCGCTCCTCGTTGGCAGCTTTTCCCTGAACCTGCGCCGAAGACGCCCGCACCTAAGGCGGCCTCTGATGATACGGCAATCGCAATCGCAATCGCCGTGGCGAATAGCCGTCGTTAATCCCTTTAGCTAACACAATACCTTACAATTCAGAAAGTTGGTTTAAGAATGAGCAAGAAAATTAAGTTCATGTGCACGGCGTTCCGTGACGGTTTCCAGTCGGTCTACGGCGCTCGCGTTCTCTCCAAAGATTTTATGCCCGCAGTGAAGGTGGCATATGATGCAGGTATTCGTTGGTTTGAAGCAGGTGGCGGTGCACGTTTCCAGAGCTGCTACTTCTATTGCCGTGAAGACGCCTTTGATGTGATGGATGAATTCCGCAAGAACTGCCCTGAAGCAGACTTGCAGACGCTCTCCCGTGGCGTGAATGTGGTGGGCTTGGACAGCCAGCCTTCTGACATCATCAAGTTGCACGCTGACATGTTCAAGAAGCACGGCATGACCTCCATCCGTAACTTCGACGCACTCAACGATGTGAACAACCTCAAGTGGTCGGGTCAGTGCATCCACGATGCAGGCCTCAAGCACGAAGTGGTGGTCACGATGATGGGCTTGCCCCCTGGCGTGGATAACAAGGGCGCTCACACCCCTGAATTCTATGCTGAACGTATCAAGCAGATTCTCAAGGCTGAAATTCCTTTTGATCGCGTGTGCTTCAAGGATGCTTCTGGTACGACCGCTCCTCGCACGGTGTACGAAACCATCAAGCGCGCTCGTAAGCTCCTCCCCGCTGGCACGCACATTCAGTTCCACTCCCACGAAACGGCGGGCAACGGTTTGACCTGCTACCTCGCTGCACTCGAAGGTGGTGCAGATGGTATCGACCTCTCCATGGCGCCTGTCTCTGGTGGTACCTGCCAGCCTGACATCATCACCATGTGGCACGCACTCCGTGGCTCTGAATTCGATTTGGATATCGATATCAACAAGATTCGTGGCGCTGAAGAAGCCTTCAAGGAAGCCATGAAGGATTACTTCCTCCCGCCGGAAGCACTCTCCGCCAGCCCTGTGATCATTTGGTCTCCGATGCCCGGTGGTGCACTCACGGCAAATACCCAAATGCTCCGCGACAACGGTCTCATGGACAAGTACGATCAGATGATCGACGAAATGTATGACGCTGTGCGCTGCGGTGGTTTCGGTACGTCCGTGACGCCCGTGTCGCAGTTCTACTTCCAGCAGGCTTTCAACAACGTGATGTTCGGCAAGTGGAAGAAGATCGCTCCTGGTTATGGCAAGATGGTGCTCGGCTACTTCGGTAAGACGCCCGCCGCTCCTGATCCGGAAGTGGTCAAGATTGCCGCAGAACAGCTCGGTCTCGAACCCACCACCAAGACGGTGCTCGAAATCAATGATGCTGACACCAAGAAGGGGCGCACCGCCGCTGAGCAGATGCTCAAGGATGCAGGTCTCCCTGTGACGGAAGAAAATCTCTTCATCGCCGCTTCCTGCCTTGAAAAGGGTATCGCTTACTTGAAGGATCCTGCCAATGCTCCGCTCGGCATTCGCTTGAACGAAAAGCCGAAGGCTGCAGCATCCGCAGGTGGCGCCTGCACCGTGACCATCAATGGTAAGGCTTATGGTGTGGAACTCAAGGATGGCAAGGCTGTGGTCAATGGTCAGACCTATGACTACACCGTTGCTGACGGCATCGCCGCCGCTCCTGCTGCCGCTTCCGCTGGCGCTGCAACCGGTGAAGCAATCACCGCTCCGCTCCCGGGCTTGGTGCTCCGCATTACCGCTCCTGCAGGCACCGCTGTGAAGAAGGATGATGAAATCCTCGTCATCGAAGCCATGAAGATGGAAATGCCCATCAAGGCTCCGAAGGATGGCGTGGTCGCTTCGATCGCCGTGAATAACGGGGATAAGATTAATGCCGGTGACACGCTCGCAACGATGTAAGTCGCTTCCAGAGGAGATGTTCCAATGTTGAAATACATTACCTTAGGTTTAGCAATGCTGATGAGTGTCTGCGCGTTTGCGCAGGCACCTGAAGCGGTGGCTACGCCTGCTCAGTCCGCACCTGAAGCGGTGGCCGAGGCAAAGGCAGACGATAAGTTTGCAAGCATTCAGTCAACGGTGCAGTTGGTCAAGCTTCGTCGTCAGCTCTTGGCTGAAAACAAGGCTGCCTACGAAGATAAGTCCAACGACACGGACGTGGAATTGCAGGGTGCCTATCTGCATATCACGAATGGTTTCATGACCACGGATGATACGCCTGGCGCTAACAAGGATGAGTACGAAGCTTACAACTACTATGTGAACCCTAAGACGGGTCTGCGTCAGTTGAAGTTCCCCGACCTCGTCGGTAAGCAGATTGACCTCCCTCAGGTCTCTGGCGTGATTCACTCCCACCAGGTGGGTGACTGGCAGTTGACCGCAAGCCGTATCGCAAGCATGTGGGATTCTACGGGTATCATGGGCTTCACGGCTAAGGAAGAACCTGCGCCCGCGGGTCGCGTGGAAGCGCTCCCGGGTGGTCATCAGAAGACGGCTCTTCCTTTCGGTATTAGCCAGTTGTTGATGATTGTGGTGTGCTTGTTCCTCGTCTACCTCGCCATTGTGAAGGGCTTCGAACCCCTCTTGCTCCTCCCCATCGGTTTCGGTGGTCTCTTGGCAAACATTCCTTTCGCAGGCGTGACGGCAGCTCCCGTTTTGGATACGTTGGGCAACGTGGTTGAACCCGGTGGCTTCCTTTACTACACCTTCGAAATGGGTATCAGCTCGGGTCTCTTCCCGATTCTTATCTTCATGGGTGTGGGCGCGATGACCGACTTTGGTCCGTTGATTGCAAACCCCCGCATGGCGCTTCTCGGTGCAGCGGCACAGCTCGGCATCTTCACGGCACTTCTCGGCGCATTGGTCTTGACGCTCTGCTGTGACTGGATTAACTTCTTCGTCACGGATGCCGCCTCTATCGGTATCATCGGTGGCGCTGACGGCCCGACCGCTATTTGGTTGACCACCAAGCTTTCGCCAGACTTGCTCGGTTCGATTGCAGTGGCGGCCTATTCCTACATGGCACTCGTGCCAGTGATTCAGCCGCCAATCATGAAGGCGCTCACCACGCAGAAGGAACGCCTTATCAAGATGAAGCAGCTCCGCCCTGTCACGAAGACCGAAAAGGTGCTCTTCCCTGTGGTGGTGCTCTTGCTCTGCGCAGCCTTCTTGCCCTCTGCAGCTCCCTTGATCGGTGCATTGATGCTCGGTAACCTCGCTAAGGAATGCGGCGTGGTGGATCGTCTTTCCGATACCATGGCCAATGGCCTCTGCAATATTGTGACCATCCTTCTCGGTCTCTCGGTGGGCTCTAAGCTCGCTGCTGAAAAGTTCCTCAACTTTGAAACGCTCGGCATCTTGATCCTCGGTGTGGTCGCATTCACCGTGGGTACTGCGGGTGGCGTCTGGATGGCGAAGTTGATGAACCTCATCTGTAAGGAAAAGGTGAACCCCTTGATTGGTTCTGCAGGCGTTTCGGCAGTGCCGATGGCAGCTCGCGTCTCCAACAAGGTTGGTTTGGAATACGATCCCACCAACTTCCTCTTGATGCATGCAATGGGCCCGAACGTCTCTGGCGTGATTGGCTCTGCAGTGGTCGCAGGCGTGCTTTACTTCTGCTGCCGCTAATCTAATCGCATCACCGTACTCAACAAAAACGGCATCCATGCGGGTGCCGTTTTTGTTTATTGGGCGAAAAGTGGATGCGTGGTGACGGGTGCTTGAGTGAGGGGATGCCTTGTGGATGAATGGGATGAACTTTATTGAACGTGACGGTGGCGTAGGGGGAAAAGTCTTAAAAAGCATGATTCAATGGTGGAAAGCAGTGGTTTTAGTGTTTTAATAAAGGAGCCTCTTTGATAAAATAGTAGCGTTATGGATGGAAAGGGACGAATTCTTTTACATACTTGTTGCGGCGTGTGTGCGTCGCATTGTATCCATGTGTTGAAGGCAGACGGTTGGGAGCCGGTTCTCTTTTTCTCCAATTTCAATATCGCACCGCACCGTGAGTATTTGCGTCGCCGTGAGGCGGCGGTGAAATTGGCACGCGCAGAGCAAATCCCCTTTGAAGAGGATCTGCCCGACCATGCGGCCTGGCAAGTGGCGGTGGCAGAGGGTTACGAGTCGGCGCCTGAAGGGGGCGCACGGTGTGCGCGGTGTTTCCGTTTTTCTTTGCAACGCGCCTTTGATGCCTTGGAGCGTCTTAATTGTGTAGCCTTTACCACGAGTCTTTCTGTGTCGCCGCACAAGCGTAGTCAACTCTTGCACGCAATCGGAAAAGAAATCGGTGGTGAACGTTTTCTCTCTTACGACTTTAAGAAGCAAAACGGTTTCCAACACTCCAATCAACTCGCCGCAGCGTTGGGGCTTTATCGTCAGATTTATTGCGGATGCGAATATTCAATTCGCCACAAAGAACCCTTTCGCACGGTCATCTTAGGCATGGGCTATCGTGGCCGTGTCTATGCACAGTGGGCGTTAGAGCATCCAGAGGATATCAAAGTCGTCGCAATCGCCGAACCCGATCCTGCGGTTCGTGCGACGTGGACTGCGAAGTTAGGCTTGTCTGCTGAGTGTGCGGTTGAGGATTGGCAGGCTGCATTGGATTTGGGAGAACCCGAAGCCGCGATTATCGCTTTGCCAGATCGCTTGCACACGACGGCGGCAATTGAAGGGTTGAATCGTAAGTTACACCTGCTCTTAGAGAAGCCTGTGGGTGCCACGTGGGATGAGTGCGTCATGTTGGATATGGCGGTGCGCGAAGCTAAACGCTGCGTACAAGTGGGGCACATCCTACGCTTTACGCCGTACTATCAAAAGATTGCCTCGCTGATTCATGGTGGCACGTTAGGGGAATTGGTCAGTATTCGCCACTTGGAACCGGTGGGCTATCGTAAGGCAGCACACGCTTTTTGTCGCGGACCTTTCGGCAATACGGAAGTTGCTTCGCCGATGATTCTTCAGAAGTGTAGCCATGACTTTGACCTCTTTGCGTGGTGGACGGGTAAGCCGTGTCTATCGGTGCAGAGCTTTGGCGGGCTTTATCAGTTCCGCCCCGAACAAGCCCCCGCGGGCGCTGCGGCACGTTGCCTTGACTGTCCTGCGGCGATTGAACGTCAGTGTCCGTATTCTGCTATTCGCCTCTTGCGCGAAAGTACGGAATTGC
Organism: Candidatus Spyradenecus sp.; assembly: GCA_045605345.1. GTDB lineage: Bacteria > Verrucomicrobiota > Kiritimatiellia > RFP12 > DVOR01 > Spyradenecus. Next base: position 18,622 of record JAZUPT010000006.1, on the reverse strand, counting down.
ACTATGCGCTTCCGGATGCTTCGCCTGAAGGCATTGAACGCGCTTTACATGGTTCGCAGGGTCGATGCGTTTATGCTTGTGGCAATGACGCCGTGGACCATCAGACGGTGAACCTGCTCTTTGAGAATGGCGTTACGGTGCAACACTGCATGGAGAGCCACACGTGGGGCCGCGATCGCGAGACGCGTGTCTTCCTCACACGAGGTGAGATTTGGGGCGATGCGCGCAAAATCATTGTTCGTCGCTTTTCGGATCGCAAAACCTTTGAGTGGGATGCGGCTTTGGAAAATGGTAATGCGGCGCGTGAGAGTTCTTATGTCTTGGGGAATGATGGTCTGATGCGCGATTGGGTTGATTCCATGCGCACCCTCTCGCCTGAGGCATATGCCAAGCGTTTCCACACGAGTATCCAAGCCCATGCAATGGCCTTTGCTGCGGAAGCCTCCCGCACATCGGGTGGGCAAGCCGTTCCTCTGGCAACGCTCTGACGGATTTTGTTGTGAATACTTCTTTCCAACTCATTGTTACTGATATGGACGGCACGCTGCTTGATGCGCAGCACCGTCTTCCTATTGAATTTCAATCGGTCGTAACGGCTTTGCGCCAACGGGGGATTCGGTGGGTGATTGCCAGTGGTCGTCAATTGGCTAATCTGCAAAAACGCTTTGCGCCGCTTAAAGTGCCCGTGGATATCATTGCTGAAAATGGCGCTTTGGCACAGTGCGCAGAGGAGGCTGATCCCTTCTTTCGCGACCTCACTCCCGTGCCTATTTTTACAGATGTTTTGCGTGTGGCAATGACGCTTCATGGTGCGACCGCAGTGCTTTGTGGTGCGACATGCGCTTGGGTGCAGGATAATCACCCTGAAAATTTTGCCGAGGTTTCACGTTACTTTGAAAACACGGCGCAGTGGCATGCCTTGGATGAGGTGCAATCGCTTGAGATTTGTAAGGTGGCCATCTATCACCCTGATGCGGCCAAGGTGCTCTATCCTGCGCTCGCGCCCTTTGAGTCGTCCGCAGTGCGGGTGATTCTTTCGGGGCCGAACTGGGTGGACGTGCAGGCTGCCACGATTGATAAGGGAAACGCCCTCGCCGCCCTAATGCGTCGCTTTAACTGCGCGTCTGAAGCGGTGATGGTCTTCGGCGACTATTTGAATGATGCCGGGATGATGCAAGGTGGCGTTCATGCCGTGGCCATGGGGAATGCACTGCCTGCGATTCAAGCGCTCACACCGCACCGTGCCCTGCCGAATACGCAAAATGGCGTGATGGCTTATCTGCGTCAAGCGCAGTTGATTCCGATAGAAGCGCAATCCTAAATCAAAGTTGGGCAGGTGAAGGATACCCGCGCTGCTTGCGATAAAACGGTTTAGACTGTGCGATGAGTGGATGGTTAAAATGAGATGCTTTTCGTGAGTTTCGCATAGGTCTTCATCAACAATACGTTAAAAAACCTTATGTGCGTAGACAATACAACTCAAAAGAGACGGACGGGGCGCTTGGCGCCATCACCAACGGGTGCATTGCATTTGGGAAATATTCGCACCTTTATGATGGCGTGGTTGCAGATGCGTGCTTGTGGTGGGCGGGTGTTGTTGCGTATTGAGGACTTGGATCACCCTAAGCACAAGGCTGGCGCGGATGTTGCTTTGATGGAGGATTTGCGGTGGTTGGGTTTTGATTGGGATGAGGAGCCGCTCTGGCAGACGCAACGCCTTGCTCTTTATGAGGCGGCATTTGAACAACTTCGCCCAAAGCTTTACCCGTGTTTTTGTTCGCGTGCGGATATCCAACGTGCCCAATCTGCGCCTCATCCTGGAGAGGTCTTACGTTATCCTGGAACGTGCCGTGGTAAACCCTTGCCAGCAGATGCCGATGAACGTCTTGAAAAGGCGGCATGGCGATTGGCCCTCTCGCCAAAGGATGAGGGGTATTTTACCGATGGGTTTGCAGGTGAGTGGACGCGTCCTGCTGCGGAGGTAATGGGTGATTTTGTGGTGGCACGTGGCAAGGCGATTGCCTACACGTTGGCCGTGGTGGTAGATGACGCAGCGACAGGGGTGACAGATGTAGTGCGTGGGGATGATATCTTGCCGGCGACCCCTGCGCAGGTGGTGCTTTATCGTCAGTTGGGTCTTCCCGAGCCGTGCTTTTTCCATGTGCCCTTAGTGACTGGATCTGATGGTGCGCGTTTGGCAAAACGCCATGGGGATACGCGTATTTCGGCTTATCGTGCTGCAGGGATTCCGCCTGGGCGCATCTTGTCGGCTTTGGCGCGGTCATGTGGGTGGTTGCAAAAAGATGAAACCGTCTCCACGTTGGCGGACTTAATTCCGCGCTTTTCGTGGGAGACGGTTCCGAAGACACCCTTTATTTGGGACGATGCCTTACTTTGATTTAGGTTCTTCCACCTTGCGAGCGGTTTCACCTGCCCAACTCATCTGATGGGCTGCACCGAGCATAATGCGTGCGTCTGGTACGGTCTTTACACCGCGAGAGAAGATACGGCGAAAGCCTTGCATCATGTGGTCGGCCTTTTGTTCTTCCATAAAGCCGATGTCCAACATCGCCTTACGCCACTTCATCATCAACGCATTCTTCATGGATTGATCTGCAAGTGAGTCTGCCTCTTCCACGGGGCTGACATAGGTGCCCGTGGCTGTGTAGAGTTCGTAGGCCACGATGAGGAGCGCTTGAGAGAGGTTGAGGCTCTGGTATTGTTCATCTACAGGGATGCGAATGAGGTGCGTGCAGTGCGCAATTTCATCGTTGTGCAGGCCCTGATCTTCTCGACCAAAGACAATGGCCACCGGTCCTTGTGCCGCCAAACGTAATAACTCGGGCACGATGACGCGCGGTGTCTGCACCGTGGCGCGATAGAGACCGCCACGTGCGGTGGTGCCCACCACGGCGACACAGTCTGCCACGGCTTCTTCCAACGTCGCCACTTCGCGCCGTTTTTCCATCAAGTCTACCGCATGCACCGCCATACGTGCACCATCACTCCAGTCATCAAGAATGCGGGGCGCGACGAGGGTGAGATTGCGCAGACCCATGTTTGCCATGGCTCTACACACACTCCCGACGTTGCCAGAGTAAAGGGTGCCAACCAAAATGACGCGGATATTATCTAATGGATTCATGAGGTGTCGTCTCTTTCAAAATTAATCACGGGATAAAACAGCTTGTGCCACGGCTTCTAAGGCGGCGGGCCAGGCTTCAAGATCTGCGGGGTGTAAGGTCTCGCGTGGCGAGTGATTCCCCTCGGTGGGGATTAAGACCGGCACTGCCAGGGTGGGGATGCCCTGCGCAGGGAAGGCGCGTGCATCGGTGCCAGAGTAGTTGTAGACTTCTGTCTGCAAGGGGACTGGCGCAGAAAGAATGCGGTCGCGCACCTTTGGGGAAAGGAGCACCGAGGCATCCGAGAGGGTAATCACGGGACCTTTGCCCAATTCAATGCCTTGCTTCGCATCGGTGTAGGTGATGTCTAAGACTAAAACCAAGTCTGCCTTCACGTGTTGGGCAAGCACATTCGCGCCAAAGCCATTCACTTCTTCCATCGCAGAGGCGGCCAAAATGACATTCATTCCCGCAAATCGTGTGGCACAGTCTTCATACCAATCGGCAATCAATGCGCAGCCGATACGGTTGTCCAAGAAGGGGGAGGCAACTTCATTTTCGTTCGCTTCCCAATTGAATGCCCAGCATGCACGATCGCCCTTTTGGACATCTGTGCAGGGTTGGTCAAGTGTCACCAGAAGCGGCATGGTGCGACTCCACGCTTGGTCTTCGTCTGGTGCGTGGAGGAGGGCGGGGATTGTACCCTTGGAGGTCTTTAGGAGGAGTGTCGCATCGTGCGTGGGATGTACGCCACCTAAGGCGATGACCTCCACCTCGGTGGGCGAGCGTAGCGATTGAACGATGAAGCCTGGGCTATCGGCATGGGCGAGGAGCAATACAGTGTCGGCCTTTTTGTGTTCGCCGGGTTGGGCAATCACGGCATAGTTGCCGATGCGTTCCGTGTCCAAACCTTGCGCTTTCCAACGTTGAATCAGGGCGTCAAAGACCTCATGTTCATCGCCAGGCGTGGCATGTAAGGAGCAAAAGTGCTTGAGGGTTTCGAGTTTCATAGGATTAAAGTGTGTGAGGTTAAAAGCGAAAAGGGGAGGGAGCGGGGCTAGATTACTGAAGCCTGTTGGCGCGAAGGCGTTCGGCTTCACGTTGTAAGGGGGGCAATAGGTGTGCGTAGATGCGCTTCCAGGCCGAGCAGAGCCAAGAAAGGCGCGTTGGGTCGGCGCTAAAATCATGTCCAGAACGATTCTTTGGGCAGTCGCCTTGGCAGAATTTTAGGTAAGGGCAAGTCGTGCAAGCGGCATTCCACTGACGTTTGCGTTCGCCAAAACGGGTATGCAAGGGCGCATCCCAGAGTTCGTCCCAGTCTTCAGTGTGGATGTTGCCGAGGCGAAGCTCGGGCCGCACAAAGAAGTCACAGGGGTAAACATCACCCGTGTGTTCCACCACAAAGTAGGCGCGACAGTCCCCACTCATGGCGCAACTATGTGCATTGCCGGTGAGCAGTTTTCCAACGATACTATCAAAGAGACGCACGGAGACGCGGAGCTTGTCATGCGCATACCACTCATCAAAGATTGTGATAATAAAATTGGCCCACTCATCTGGCGTGATGGCATCTGGCAATAAAGCACCCGAGGCGTCAAACTCAACGCACTCGATGAATTGCATAAAGCGACAGTCCAATTCATCACGGAGATAGCGATACACCTCCAAAGGATGATGGACATTGCTCTGTGAGACCAACGTTAAGAGGTTGAACTCCGCCTTCGCCGCCTTCAACTTCTCCAATCCGCGCATGACCATGGCATGACTCCCATCGCCATGGAGATTCGGGCGACGGAGATTGTGCATCTCCGCAGGGCCATCCACACTCACCCCTAAAAGGAAATTCTCTTGTGCAAAGAACTCCGCAAGGCTTTCCGTAAGGAGCGTGCCATTCGTCTGGACGCAATTGGTAATCTGGGCGCCAGGTCGGGCATAGCGTTTTTGGAGCGAGACTAACTTGCGATAAAAATCCTCGCCCATAAGAAGGGGCTCGCCCCCCTGAAAGGCAAACGTATGCGAAGGGAAGGGAAGCGCTAAATAACTCCGCACCAACCGTGTGAGCGTTGCGTCGCTCATGCGATGGCAAGAAGTCTCAGGATAGAGTTCTGCACGCCCTAAGTAGAAACAATAGGCGCATCGGAGATTGCAATCTGCGCCTGCAGGTTTGATAAGAAGAGAGAAGGGCGTCATAGTGCAAGAAAAATGATTGGGACGCAAGAGGTGGGATTAATCTTCGGAAGACGCGTCGGCAGAGGCATACGCCGCACAAAACCGCACAAAGGCCGCACAAGGACGCTTCGCATAGTAATCGGTAGTGCGCGCTTCAGGAGGGACGCCTGCCTGTTTTTCAATGGATGCCTTTTGGAGAAGCTCCTTGCAATTATGCGTGCCAAAGGTTTCGTCAAAGGCTGCAATTGCCGCTCGAACGCGCTCATAATGCGCCGCCTTCGTTTGGGCATCCATTGGAGATTCATTGCCATAGCGCAACCCCATGACAGCCGCCATTGCCGTCACCGCACCGCACGTCTCACGCAAGCCCGCCAAGCCCGCCCCGAGAGCCGAGCCCAACCGCATTGCCTCTGCCACCTCAATCCCCCACTTGGGCGCACACGCTGCCAAAACAGCCTGTGCACAAGAAGCCCCAGCTTCAAAACGTTTGACAGCATCTTCTGCAGGCGAAAGCATCATAAAAATCCCTAAATTAAACATCCATCTACAATGAATGTACATTATAACACGTTTACCACCACAAATGCGCACCAAAACCTACACCACATCCATGTGAAGAGTAAAATTTCGCAACTACATGGAAAGTATTGCGCGCAGTAATATTATTGAGAAGCCTTGTTAAGTGGTGACAACGGGTGGCGTTTTTTGTGTAATGAGTCTATAGAGATGGAGGTTCTTGAGCGCGGATGTAAGGGGAATGTGCGATGATGAGGTGTGAAAAGTGGTAAAAATGTAGGGAAAAGCGTTTTTTCTGTTCTTGAACCCTTGCACGGAGAATGAAAATCTCCTATAATGTTGAGGTAAGTAAAGAAAGTGGCGAAGGTATGCAACCGAAATACAAGCGCATTTTATTGAAGCTCAGTGGTGAAGTTCTTAAGGGAACTTCCACGGCGTGTCACGATGAAGCAATTCTTGCAGATGTGGCGAAGCGACTCTCGGGTTTGGTTGAACTCGGGGTTGAGGTTGGCGTGGTATTGGGTGGTGGCAACATCTTTCGCGGGCTTTCTGGCGCAGCGAATGGCACTGACCGCGTGATTGGCGACACAATGGGTATGTTGGCCACGATCATCAATGCTTTGGCTGTGCAGAATGCGCTTGAGTCTGCAGGGACCGCGGCTGTAACGATGACCGCCCAGCAGATGCCGCAGATTGCGCAACCGTTTAATGCGCGTCTTGCAGATACTTATCTAAAGGAAGGGAAAGTGGTGATTTTTGCCGGTGGCACTGGCAATCCCTTCTTCTCCACCGACTCTGGTGCAGCGCTTCGCGCCGCAGAGATTGGTGCAGATGCTCTCTTGAAGGCGACAAAGGTGGATGGCGTTTATTCCGCCGATCCTAAGAAAGATCCTACGGCTACGCGTTACGAACGTTTGAGTTGCGAAGAAGCACTCGCGAAGCGTTTGAACGTAATGGATGCGGCCGCTTTTGCGCTTTGTCGCGACAACAATATTCCAATTGTCGTTTTTGACTTCCATGCTCCGGATGTAATGCGTCGCATTATTTGCGGTGAGGAAGGGCTTGGCACTGTTGTTGGCGGCGATAATAACTGATTTTGATTGAGTAAGTTTGATAGTAAGGTTAAACACTATGACAAATGCACAGGATGTAATTAAAGACGCTACCACCCGTATGGACGGTGCTTTGGCAGCGCTCAAGGATCGTTTTTCTGGCTTGCGCACCGGCAAGGCTTCGCCTTCGCTCGTGGATTCGCTTCAGGTGCCGTACTATGGCGTGCCGACCCGTTTGAAGGATATGGCGAACATCTCCACGCCTGAAGCACGTCAGATTACGATTGCTCCGTTTGATCCTTCGGTGCTCTCTGATATTGAAAAGGCAATCCTCGCCGCTAACCTCGGCGTGACGCCTCGTAATGATGGTCGCATGATTCGTATCACGATGCCGGAACTTACCGAAGAACGTCGTAAGGAAATCGTGAAGGTCGCCAAGACTCAGGCAGAAGAATGCCGCGTGGCTATCCGTAACGTGCGCCGTGACGCAAACGATGCCATTAAGGCAATGCAGAAGAATAGCACTATTTCTGAAGATGAAGCCAAGAAGGGCTTGGATGATATTCAGAAGTTGACGGATGCTAAGATCGCCAAGGTGGATGCTGATACCAAGGCGAAAGAAGCAGAAGTTATGGCAGTGTAATCATTGATTGACTCGTTTTTCCTGGTTTCACAAGTAGACAAAGGAGTGCGGTAGTTATGGCAGAAGCACCTCGTAAAATTACCATTAAGTTGAGGCCCGTTGGCGCAAAACCTGCAGGCGTGGCGAAACCCGCAGCACCTGCACCTGCACCGACTCCTGCTCCAGAAGCTACCGCTCCTGCTGAGCCTGAACTTGAACCCTTGACGCCAATCGTGGAAACGCCTGCGGCTCCTGCCGCTGAAGCGCCTGCTACTCCTGCGGAACCCGAACTTGTTCCCTTGACGCCGATTGAGGAAATTCCCGCTGCACCTGCCGCTGAAGCACCCGCTGCACCTGCCGCTGAAGCACCTGCTGCGGAAGCTCCGAAAGTGCCGAAAATTGCAATCAAGTTGAAGAAACCTGGCGCTCCTGCCACGGCACCTGCAGCACCTGCAGCACCCGCGGCACCTGTAGCACCCGCGGCACCCGCGGCGGAAGCGACTCCCACGCCTGAAGAACTTGCTCAACAGGCCAAGCGTCAGACCTCTCGCATTGAGTTGCCTAAGGAAATCACGCAGACGCCGATGAGCGGTGCGTCCGAAGCGCCGACGATTAAGTTGAAGCCGATTAGCGAAACGGCAACTGAAGCGACCGAAAATCCTCAGGCGGCTAAGTCGAAGACGGCGCGTATTGAACTTGACGCGGTGTTGGGTGGCATTAACTCGAATGTGCCCTTGGCCAATACTTCTTCGCAGAAGACGATTAAGTTGAAGCGTGCGACACCTGCAAGTGCAACGAAGCCGACGGTTTCTGCCCCGATGGGCGCTGCGCCTGCGGCACCTGCTGCAGAGGATAAGGCCGAAGCGCCGACGATTAAGTTGAAGCGTCCGGGTACGATTGGGCTTAAGAAGTCTACGCCTGCGGCGACTACACCTGCAACGCCGAAGGCTGAGCCCGAATTGGAACAGTTGGAATCGTTGGACGATGTTGATCTCGCACCGTTGACTGATTTGTCGATGGCTCCCGTAGAGGAATCCACGGGCGCAAAGGTGTTCACCATTATTGCCGTTGTAGCAGCTGTGGTCGCAATGATTGTGACGTTGGTGCTGTGCGGTATCTTACAGAAACATGCGGCATCGCCGGACGGGTCTGCTCCGACGGGTAATACGTTACACGCATTGCCGTTTGACCGTCTCTTCTAATGACGAAATGATTGCGCCGTACGAAACCGTACGGCGCAATATGTTAAAAGTTGTTTTATCAAAGCTGGATGTTGCTAAGAGCAGTTGAAGGCTGTTTTGTTTTCTTTCTGAGGTGTGTTTTTAACGACTTCTTTCGGGAAGTATTTGTTATTTTCCTCTCGAGTATTCCCTTTGTTGAATTTTCTTTAACGGAGTGTTAAATGAAAAGTGTTTTGAATCAATTGAGCCAACTCCAAGAGTTGATTCTTGCGCGTGACGAGCATCGTCTTACAGGCGATGGTGCGCATTTGGCGCATTTGAATGAAGCGATAGAATCAATGACAGTTGGCTTACCTGATAATGTTCGCTCTTTTTATTCGCGTTTGATAACGCGTGACCATGTGATTATGGCTCCTGTGCACAAGGGTTCTTGTGCGGTGTGTGGTATGCATTTGCCGATTAGCCAAGTGCAGTCGGTGCGTCAGTGCCAGGCGATTCAGTATTGCCCGGGGTGCTCTCGTATTCTTTATGAAGACTTGAATGCTCCCCAGTGGGTTGGTACGACACCTTCTCGTGGCGAACCGCGTAAGAATGGCATTTCGCGTTTCTCAGCTGAGACGTTGATGGTGCCGGACATGGTTGCAGGAAGTGCGGCGGATGCGATTGAAATTCTTGCTGGGAAGATGGAAGCGGCAGGATTCATCAATAACTCAGACGCATTGATTGGTTCGGCATTAGAACGTGAATCAATGTTGAGCACTGCGATGGATTTCGGTTTGGCTTTTCCGCATATTCGTGGCGTGGAAGGTGGCTCTCTGACGCTCGCTTGCGGTGTGAGTAAGGAACCCTTTGAGTGGGATGCTTCTGGCACGAAGACGAGCATTGTCTTCTTGATTACGATTCCTGCGGCCGTGAGTGCGTTCTATATGCGCTTAATCTCTGGCTTGACGGAGGCTTTCCTCAAAGAGGCAAATCGTAATGCTTTGATTGATGCCGAGACGCCTCAGGCGCTCTGGAAGGCATTGGTGAAGGCTACGCGCAACACGATTAAGTAAACTTGATTGGTTAAAGAAGAACCGTGGTGCTTTGGTGCCACGGTTTCTATTTTATTCTCTTTTACTTTTCTGATAAAGCGATGTACTTACAGGATGAGTGTTACTCTGATGTGGGTGCCTGCGGGTGTTTTGTGTAAACGGCGTTCGTGCGATTGATCTTTCAATGATGGGGATATTGGAATACCTTTGAATGGGGTATTTGACCATCTGTGGATAGATATTTGAATACTACAGAATGGGGATATTGGCATGCCTTTGGACGGGCATTAGAATACTTTTGAACGAGAGTATTGGAAAACCCTTTAAAAGAGAGGGGGAAAGAAATGGGCGCTTCCAATTGGAAACGCCCATGTTTGAACCGATTGTGTGGCAGGTCTTACTGCTGCGGTTCATCGGGGTTGTTGCGACGAATCACGCCCAACTCTTCAAGCTTCTGGATGATCTGCCCCATCGCTTCATAAGTACGCAAGAATCCCTGCGGATTCATAATGACGCGTTCAAAGGGGCGGGGGATTGGGGTCTTGTTTTCGGGGCTAGGCTGCAAGCGCATCAAATCAAGGCGAATGGTATGTTCCAACATGTGGATTTGATAGACGCCGTCGGCGTAGACTTCGTTTTCGATAGCCATAATGGTATTCCTTTATCCGTGGGTTTGTTCAAATTGTCTCATAAATTCGGTGAGTTTGTCCACACCTGCTTCTGGCATTGCGTTGTAAAGGGAGGCGCGTACACCTCCAAGTGCGCGGTGACCCTTTAGGGCGATGAGGCCTTCTTCTGCGGCCTTTTCGAGGAAGAGTGCTTCCAGGGCGGCAGTGGGCAGGCGGAAGGTGACATTGGTCAGCGAACATTCTCCCTTCGGCGCCAAAGGACGCCAGAAGGCGGTTCGGTCAATTTCGGCATAGAGCTTTTCGGCTTTGCGTTGGTTCTGAGCCCAAATGGTTTCAATGCCACACTTTAAGAGGTGGTCGGTCAAGTGGCCAAGCACATTGACGGCAAAGGCGTTTGGCGTGTGGTAGAGGCCGTTTGCCTTCGCGTGTTCGAGGTAACAGAAGGCTGCGGGCAGGTTTCTTCTGGCGTGCGAAAGGAATTCCTTTTCGGCTACCACCACAGCAAGGCCTGCCACGCCCAGGTTCTTCTGCGCACCTGCATAGAAGAGGGCATACTTTGAGTAATCTCGTGGACGGGCCAAAATATCGCTACTCATATCAGCGCACAAGGGCACGGGAGGCGCGGGGAAATCTTCGGGAAGCGCAGTCCCCGCAATCGTTTCATTGGTCGTGACATGTGCATAAACCGCGCGTTCATCCCAACCCTCAGTCCACGATGCGAGCCGACGCGCACGAGCGACGCGACCTGCCTGCTGCACTGCTTTTTCGCCCCAGTATCCCTTCACGAGATAATCTGCCGCCGCGCCTTCGCGTAAGAAGTTATACGGCAACATCGCAAACTGACCCGATGCTCCACCTTGAAGCAATAGGATCGTATAACGATTATCCAAGTTAAAGAGTTTGAGCAGATTGGCCTCCACGCGTGCCTTTAATTCCGCGTAGGCGGCACTGCGATGGGAAACTTCCAAAACGCCACAGGGCAATCCGCCCCACCGTAAGAGATCTTCGCGTGCCGCGGCAAGCACTTCGGGGGGCAACATCCCCGGTCCAGCGCAAAAATTATAAACAGAATTCATGAGCTTAAGACCTCCTTATTGTGCCTGATTCGCCCAAGGCGGTTGTGCAGGCAATACCTTTTCAAAGGCGGCGATGAGTTCGGCTTCGGCCTCTTTCGTGTAATTACCCGTGGCGAACGCTTCATACACGCCACTATTAAACAATGCCCACGACTCCTCTTCGCGTCCAGGCAGGATTGGGAAGAAACGACATCCAAATCCGCGTGCCGCTTCAAGGTCGCCAGGAGCATCACCCACCATCAAGACCTTATCACGCGGATAACGTCCATCTGTGAGTGCCGTGAGCTGTGCCACCTTCAGTCCCAATTCCTGGCCTGCGACGTGCTGCACATACCCCAAGACACCCTGTCGGCCCCAGTCTTCGCGCAAGACCGCTTCAGGCGACTGCGATACGATGCCCGTTTCGCTCCGACCTTGCATTGCTTGCAAAGCCTTTCGGGCTCCTTCATAGGCAGGGAAGGTCGCTCCAGAGGTGACGATGGCGTCATTGACAGCAAGACTCCACGCCAAAATCTTCTCCAAGAAGGGGGAGGGATGCTCAGCGAGCCACTGCTTAAGGGCCGGATTTCCCAAGGGAAGTCCGCTCTCAACAAATCCCTTCAAGTCCTCTGTCGGGATGGCTGGTAAGCCAGCTTTCAGTACGTCGGGGTGTTGATTGTAGGTTTCAAAGTTTAAGAGAATCGCCTTAAAACGAGAGATTCCGCGCGTGACCGAGTAGAGATTAACGTAATCAGCGCAAGCAAGATAGATGCGTTCCTCTTCAGGTGAGAGCTCGAGGGTCTTGACCATGAGGGGCTGCAAGAAACCGTGTTGCTTGGCGGCCATGGTGTCAACGACGCACCCATCGGAATCTAAGGCAACGAAGGTGGTGGGTTGTTCAAGCGTACTCATTGTTTAGCCTCCGCTTTGACTGCGTCCCAAATGGCGTCCAGTTCTGCCAAGGTGAGGTCTTTCATTTCCTTGCCTGATGCCTTTACACGTGCTTCCACTGCGCGGAATCGACGCGAGAATTTGGTCGTGGCGGCGCGCAATGCGCTTTCGGCATCCACATGAATGAAGCGTGCGAGATTGACAAACGAGAAGAGCACATCACCGTATTCCTCGGCGATGGCTTCACTGTCGCCACTCTTGATTGCGGCGCGCAGTTCGGCAATCTCTTCGTCCAATTTTGCATTCGGCCCTTCGGCATCCTGCCAATCAAATCCCACCTTCGCGGCTTTGTGTTGGGTACGCTGCGCCTTCAAGAGTGCGGGTAAAGCTTCGGGCACACCATCAAGGGCCGACGTCTTTGGGGTCTTGTGTTCGGTCTGCTTGATTTGTTCCCAATTGCGCAACACCGCTTCGGTGTCCTTCGCATCAATATCACCGAAGATATGTGGGTGCCTACGAATCAATTTGTCTGCGAGCGTATTCACCACTTCATCAAAGGTGAAGTCCCCCTGGTCTTCGCGGATGTCGGCTTGGAAGAGAACTTGCAACAATACATCGCCGAGCTCTTCCTTGTGATTGGCCAAATCATCTCCGACCATTGCCGAAAGTAGTTCGTAGCACTCTTCCTGCAAACAGGGTTGGATGCTCTGTAAGGTCTGTTCGCGATCCCAAGGGCATCCATCTGGCGCACGCAACGCCTTCAAGACCCAACGCAGTCTTTCAAAAGGAGAGGGGAAGTTAGTCGGAATTGTCTTCATAAAATGGATTCTTTTCTATGGGGAGAGGATGGATGCCCATCTTTCCCTAATTCAGTTAAAACAAATAGGAACAAAGGGTGAGAAAAACGAAAAAGAGCACATTGAGTAAGGTGAAGTGCCACAGATACTTGAGCGGCTTTGCGTCAGGCTCTTTCAAGTAAATGCCGAAGGAAATCAAACTGGCCAAGGAGGCGATTGGCGTACCAAATCCACCGATATCAGCTCCCAAGAGCAATCCCTTCCAATCTGTTGTGAAGGGTTCTAAAAGAATCGCCGCGGGGACATTGGAGAGGAATTGACTGACCGCCGCCGCAGTGGCTTGGGCATGGTGTTCCAAAAAGCCCGCGAAGAAGGTGCTAATGCACTCAATCTGTGCTAAATTGCCAGAGAAGATGAAGAAGCAAATAAAGGTGAGCAAGAGGCCGAAGTCTACCTGTCGGAGCGCCTTCCCGCCGCAGATTAACGCGCCCAAGGTGACCACCACAAAGGTAATCCATCCTGGCACCACGCGGAAGACGGCACAAAGGCAGAGCGCAAAGAGTACGCCATAGACCCAAATCTGGCGCGGCATAGGGGGTGTTTGGGGAGGGATGACGTTGTCCAAGTCTGCGTCTTTCACGAAATGCGTTACCACTGCCAATAAGCCTGCGCCCGCAAGGGTCACGGGGAGCATGGCAAAGAAGAAGTCGCCGGGCTGTAAGGTATAGGCTGTGTAGAGAAAGAGGTTTTGTGGATTGCCCACGGGGGTGGCCATTGATCCTAAGTTCGCCGCCACGGTTTGAAGGATAATCAATCCTGGAATGCGGTCACGCAGGTTGAGTTTATTGAGCAGATAAATCGCAAAAGGGGTTAAAGCAATCAAGGCGACATCATTGGTGATGAGCATTGAGAGCCAGAAGGTCAACTGCACCAAGGCGTGGGCCAACGTCCGATAGCGTTGCCGCCCCTTGAGCAACTTTGCAGCCAACGTCCGAAAGAGCGCGCACTCTCGCATACCCGCCACCACGACCATTAAGCAGAAGAGCAGGTTAAGCGTCGTCCAGTCAATCGCCTTCCACCAGGTGACCGCTGGCGAAAAACAAAAGGACCCTGCCGCCGCAATCGCCGAGACAATCGTCACTGCGTGCACACGCAAAAAACGTTGCACGCGCTCTCGCTTCGCGGGCGGTGGAGGAGGACACTGAAGTGTGGTGGACTGAGTCACGGTCGTTTCTCGGTGGGCTTAGTTGAGGGAGAGGTCGCCGAAGAGCTTCCAACCATGTTGGTCGCGCTCAATCTTTAATTCGCGATCTGGAAAAACTTCGGGCAGGCGCTTGCGAAGGGTGTCCACCATAAAGGTCTCGCAGGCTTCGCGTAGGGCGGGGTCAACCGCATTGAGCGTGGCGATGCGTAGGTCGAGTGTGTACCCGGGCCCATAGGAGGAGCCGATGCCTGCGGTGAAATTGGCAATGACCGCAAAGAGCCCATCATACTGTGGGTTTGCCGTAACTCCGTGGGAGGGACGCGCAGGATGGCGCGTTACGGCGTTACCATAGCGCGCTTCCAAAGCATGATCAATCTCATGCAACACCGTTAGGAGCGTGGTTTCAAACGCCTCTAATCGTTCATTTCGCATCTGCGGCTCCCACTGCAGGATGGAGATAGTAGGGTTTGGGGTCGGCCGTGAGCGCATCGCCGAGGCGTTCAACCACCGACTCAAGTAAGGCGGGGTCAAGTGTTGCGGCGCGCAATGCAAACTCGGTTAGACGTTGTGCATCGGGCGAGACCATCGTCTCGTCCGACGCGAAGGTGTCACGTTTGCGGACTTCAAATTCGGCGAGCTGTTCAATGGTTGTATCCGTCACACGATAGCGCACCATCCACAATGTATTGCGGCGCGCATCGCCGACCACGGTCACTTCGGTGGAGCCTGCGCCCGCCGCTAAGACTGCGGCCGAGGGGAAACCTTTGGGTCGCAACCCCCATGCGATGCCCATTCCTTGCAGCGCGGCAATAGCTGCGCGAATGCCAGCGAAGGAGCCCGGGCCTAACCCGACGGCGAGTGCTTCAGGTCGTTCGTTCCCGAGGAAGTCACGCACCTTTGCCACCCAGGTGTCATCACGTCCATCCACCGTGAGCACGCGTCCATTGTAGGCAACGTGTGTAAAAGCGGAGGAGCGGTCAAGAATTAGCGTGCGCATTAAAAACACCTCTTAATCAAACTCAAAATACCTTGCTTCCATGGTACACGATGGGTTTTGCCGCTTTTGCCGCGGAACTTATCAAGATTCTCAATGTACCAAGCATAATTGCGCAGTAGCGCATCGCTGTCGGAGTAGCGCGGTTGCCACCCTAATTGACGTTGGATCTTCTCCACGCTCACAAAGCTATCCTGTGCCGCTGTTTCGTAAACCCATGCGTACAAGGGCGAAAGATGGAGCTTTTCCAAGACTTTGAGTACAGCGATGACTAACCCCGCCGGTGTGGTGCGAATCTTTTTTCCGTGACCTGCGGCATCTAAAACAGCCTGCCATTCCTCACGCATGGTTGTAAACTTTGCAGCGCCTACGTTGTAAGTGTCGCGAACGACAGCGAGGTTAGGGTGGGTGAGGGCTAAGCCAATGGCATCGCAGAGGTCTTCCACGTCAAGGAGTTGGTAACGATTCTTGCCGTTGCCAATCATTGGGAAACCGTGCCCCGTGTAGGCCCAGTCATACAAAAGCGCGAAAACGCCTAAGCGCTCGGGCCCCACAAAACTCTTCGGACGCAGAATGCACACAGGGAAGTCGTCGCTGTCAAGGTTGCGCACAATACCTTCGGCAATGATTTTGCTCCGACCATAGGGGCCCACGCCTTCTAAACGGTCCCCCTCCACGAGCGGGTGGTGGTCGGGAATGCCGTAAACAGCCGTTGAGGAGATGTAGACAAATCGGCGTACCTTGGCTTCGGCCGAAGCCTCCGCTACAATCCTTGCACCGTCAACGTCTGTGGAAACAATCTCAGCCTCGCTACAAAGTGGGAGCGCTGCGGCGCAATGCACTACCGATTGGCATCCCTTCAAGATGGCCTTCACGGCTTCGGGGTCACGCACATCGCCGATAAGAGTCGTGATGCGCGGGTCTTTTGCCTCGGGATAGTCAAAGGGGAGAAGGTCAATTGAGCGCACGTCTTGAACGCCATGCGCCAATAACCACCGAATCAAATTGATGCCCAAAAATCCACTACCGCCTGTGACCAACACAGGCTCTGGAACGGAAAAAGCACCGCCGGCGCCGTTTTCGGCGTCCGGCAGAGCATTTGATGTGACAGGCGTCACAGAATCTGACATTGCGAACTCCGATCAAGCGTTGCGCTGATCAAGCGGAGAATAGATGGCTGTCGGGCCCGAAATTGCCTTGAATGCAGGGCGAACAATCGGACCGCCATTCACCAATTCTTCCAAACGGTGTGCACACCAGCCCACCACACGAGAGATGGCGAAGAGCGGCGTGTAGAGGTCCATCGGGATGTTCAGCATGTCATAGACAAAGCCAGAGTAGAAGTCCACGTTCGCGCAGAGTTCCTTCTGCTTTTCGCGACCTTCGTTGAAAATTGCGGGGCCGAGACGTTCAATTGCGTCGTAGAGGTAAAACTCCTCCATGCGGTCTTTGCTCTGGGCGAGTTCCTTCGCCTTTTCTTTGAGCAATTGGGCACGCGGATCGGAAAGCGTATACACCGCATGACCGAGACCGTAGATGAGCCCAGAGCCATCGCCTGCTTCCTTACGCAGGATCTTGCGCAGATAATCGGCGATTGCCCCCTCGTCTGTCCAGTCGGAGAGTGCATCGCGAATCTCATCCATCTGGTGGCAAACGCGCAGATTGGCGCCACCATGACGAGGACCCTTCAGGGAGAGGGTCGCAGCGGCGATTGCGGCATAGGTATCCGTTGCTGCCGAGGTGACCACGTGGGTCGTGAAGGCAGAGTTGTTACCACCACCGTGTTCGGCATGAAGCACGAGGCACAAGTCAAGCAATTCCGCTTCAAGAGGGGTGTAGGCTGCGTCTTCACGCATCATCATCAAAAAGTTTTCTGCGGTGGATTTGCCCGGCATGGGGTTGCGCACGAAGAGCGACTCGCCGTGGTAATAGTGCATCTTTGCCTGATAAGCATATGCCGCCATTGCTGAAAAACGAGCCACCAATTCAATGCTCTGACGCAAAACCGAAGGAATATTGACCGCATCCGGCGTTTCGTCATCGGTGTAGGCTGCCAAGACCGAACGCGCCAAAGAGTTCATGATGTCGCGACTCGGTTCACGGATAATCTTTTCAAGCAAAGCATACGGCAAGGCACGCTTAGCATCCAAGACATGGCACCACTCTTCCAATTCCGCTCGAGTAGGCAAGCGGCCGAACAACAAAAGATACGCCGTCTCTTCAAAACCCGGACGAGATTCCTTCTGGAAACCGTGCACCAGATCCTGCACATTAATGCCGCGGAAGAGCTGTTCACCCTGAACCGGCACGATTTCGTTTTCGGAAACCACGTAACCATGCACCGAACCTACGCGCGTCAACCCGACCAATACGCCAGACCCATCTTCATTACGCAATCCGCGCTTTACATTGAACTTACGGTACAACTGCGGATCAATCTGTGCACATTCACGTGCCAAAGCTTCATAACGAGATAAAAGGTCAGCATTCAACGTCGGGGTCGTCGCTGTAATCGGTTCGTCTTTCTTGTTTCGTGTTACCATCAAAACTTCCTCATCTAAAAACGCATCGGTATATTTAATAGAAACAAAATGAATGCATATCATACCATAAAAGCCCCCCTAAGACAATAGCCTTAAGGAAGTACACCAAACGACGGGGACGCCGCGCTCCCCGAACCCCTCGCGTCAGAGGCACGGGGAAGATCCCACACTTCGGCCATTGGCTTCATCTCTGCCCCTTTGTGACAGTCAAGCGTGGGCTGGCGATGTGCCTCATCACCTCTGGAGGGCCGCGCTTGCGCGGCTTTGCGGCGTCAGCCGCTCACCTATCTGATTGGCAGGCCGCAGCCTGCCATTCCCGCCTCACCTAACAGGCCCTTTCCCAGCCACCCGCAGTCCCGAGAGGTACCAAACGACGGGAACGCTGAGCTCCCCGTACCCCTCGCATCCTTGCCTGCCGTCTTCTAATCAGTCGCTATCCAGTGTGGTACCAAACGACGGGGACGCTGCGCTCCCCGAACCCCTCGCGCCCTCGCCTTTCTTTCTCTCTTTTTCTCCTTGTGAGCACTAGTAAAAGCATCCGTCAGGATGCGTAGCGTGCAGGACTCAGTCCTGCCGCAGGGGTGTGGGGGCGGCGTCGCCCCCACATCATCCCTTCTATCCCTTTTATCTCTTCAAAATCCCTTTATCCCTTCAAAATTCCCTTCAAAATCTCTTACGCAGGTTTGTCACTTTTTCGAAAATTTTGGCGATTTTTCGGCTGTTGAAAACTTTTTTGAGTTATCAACAAGTTATCAACAATGCGAGTTTTTCGACGCAGTTTTTTGAAAATGCTTCGGCATGGCGGCGGTTTTT
>JAZUPT010000005.1:0-76335 GCA_045605345.1 Candidatus Spyradenecus sp. | reverse complement strand
CCGATCCATAGTCCAATGTAAATCCTCTTGGCAAAGTAAACGCTTTTTGACGTTTGGCAGACTAGCTGCCTTTTACCATTTGGCAACTTAAATGCACCCATTTTTACCCACTAAAGTGCATTTACTTTGAGAAATAACCGTGAAATACTCAATGCGTTGCACTGAAACTGTGATGTGAAAAGACTGCTTGGGAAGATGAGGACCGCTTTCTTTAAGCCCACTCTCCTCTGAAATCAATTGACAGAAAGAATCTTACGCTATTTACAGAAAGAACCTACACGATTTGTTCCCCATGGTATAGAGGTGCTCATTGCCAGGGGTGTTATGGTGGAGGGGTGGGTTTGGTGTGGGGAATGGATTACGAATTGCGGTGTGGTTCGCGGAGGAGAAAACCGCAGAGGAGTCCTGCAAGCCAACCGCCTAAGTGTGCGCCATAGGCGGTGCTGAGTTGTGGCAGGAAGCATTCGGTGATGAAGAAAAGGAGCATTAAGGGAAGCAACCACACGGCCTTAAGGCGTAAAGGGAGCGCAGTAATCCACAAGGTAATGCGTTCTTGGGGGGCAAGCGTAATGACTGCACCGATGCAAGCAGTGAGGAGGGCGGATGCACCGATGCAAGTGGTGTAGGGGGAAAGGCGTGGATCAAGGAGAATCGAGAGGAAGAACCCTGCGGCACCTGCAGTAGCTCCTGTGAGAAGAAGGAGGAAGGTCTTTCGCCAACCGAGGAGTGCTTCAAGCGTATTGCCCGTAATCCAGAGCCCGAAGAGGTTGAGCGCGAGATGCCACCAAGATCCATGAAGGAATACGTAGGTGAAGGTGCGCCAAAGTTCGCCTATTTGTACTGCGTTGGCCTGTAGAGGAAGGTATTGTTTGAACCAGTCAGTAATAAAAAGGTCTTCCGCTCCAAGGGGTAACGGAAGACGTAAATTGGGGTGCGTAATAAGTTGCACACCAAGGCAGAGCCCGCATAAGAGTGGCACTGCAATGGGGCGAGGCATAGGGAGGTTCATCAGCTGGCGATGAACTTCGTGTAGAGATCCCATTCAAGATAGAGGATCGTAAGGGTCGCCGCTGCGAGGCAGAAAGCGATAATTGCGCAAGCGCCGCCAATCCAATCAGGGGCTGCACTGCCTGTGGTTTTGGTGGGTACCGCGGCTCCTTCAGCGGGATTGCGGAGACGAGGATTGATGTATGCCATGGTCGTAAACTCCTTAAACTGTTATTAGTATAAAGGTTTTGGCGGGAAAAAGAAAGGGTAAAAAATCGCTTTCGTTATTTTTTACTGGGGGGTGCACGATGGCAATTGCCGTGGAAATTGTCGCTGTAATGCATTAGCAACGTGAGAGACTCAGACGGGTTGCCGCAGGAAAGTATCAGTGAGACGAGAGGATCTGACGGGTCGCCGTGGTAAGCGGAAGTGTGTCAGGGGCAAGGCTCCAACAGAAATTTGTGGGGAGTTCGGGAAGGTCTACTGGAATCTGTGCAGTGTAGACGCGTAAAATTTGTCGGAAGTGGGTGAAGGTTTGGCGATGGGTGTGGCACAACTTGGCTTTGCGCAGTTGGAAGGGGAGCGCATCGCGGGCGGGTAGTTCCCAAAACCCATCAAGGAGGCGTTCGCCTTCGTGACGGGCAAGCAGGAGTGCACCATTGGCATTTTTAAGAAGGCAGACCTCTCGTGTGCGTTCTGGGAGGGCTTTCTTTGCGGGGATGACGGGGTAGTTGCTTTGCGTTTGGGTCTCTGCGGCTTGGCATTCTTGGCGCAGGGGGCAAGCCTCACAGGAGGGGTTGCGCGGGGTGCAAATGAGAGCGCCGAGCTCCATCATTGCTTGGTTGAAGTCTCCTGGTGAATCAACGGCTTGAATGAAGGGGCGCAGCCAATCTGCTAACTTACGTCGATTGGGCTCTTTTGAGAAGTCTTCGGTGAGACGATTGCGTCGGGCAAAGACGCGTGCAACGTTGCCATCAACTACGGGTTCTGCTTCGCCAAAACAGATACTTGCGATTGCGGCGGCGGTGTAGGCACCGATGCCAGGCAGTTGTTTGAGCGCGGCGGCGGTCCGAGGGAGTTGAGCATCGGCTTCTTCAACGAGTTGTTGCGCAGCCTTTCTGAGATTGCGCACGCGCGTGTAGTAGCCGAGCCCTTCCCAGGCTTTGAGCAACGCATCATCGGTGGCCGCGGCAAGGGTTGGGATGTCAGGAAAGGTGGCTAAGAAACGTTCAAAGTAGGGGCGAACGGTGTTGACTTGTGTCTGCTGGAGCATGATTTCGCTCACCCAGACCGCGTAGGCATCAGGGTGACCGCGCCACGGCATTTCGCGTCGCGCGGTCTGATACCATGTCAGTAAGCGTTGGCACCAGTCGTTCATTACCATGTGCCGTGATGCACCTTAGTTTCATCGTAACGGGTGCGCGCTTCGAGAAATTCGTCTGGATATCCCAGGGCAATTGCGCTCACGGGAATGATATTGTCTGGCAGATTGAAGGCGGCCTTCACGGCGGCAATGCGGTCTTCATTCGGGTGAATCCCCAACCACACTGCGCCGAGCCCCTGCAAATCGAGGGCAAGTAAGAGGTTTTCAATTGCGGCCGAAACGTCCTGCAAGAGATAGGAGAGTTCGCCACGATGGGCCGCCGTGATGTCTCCGCAGACAATGATGCCTGCCGCCGCGCCACGCAACATCTGCCCATAGGGAAGCGCATCTGCGAGGGCATCACGTCCAGCTTGCTCCTTCACCACGATGAAGTGCCACGGATCGCAATGACGTGCACTCGGCGCGGCCATGGCGGCTTCAAGTGCAATGCGAATTTGATCGTCTCCGACAGAATCGGTGGTGTACTTGCGAACGCTACGACGAGAGAGAATGTCTATGGTTGTCATTGGTTAAAACCTTTTGTAAATGGTGGTAAAAATGGGGTTAAACTGAAACAACGTCCCGTCGGGAAACCGTTGCGGAACGTTGTGTAAACGCACGAGGCGTGAAGCGAGAAGACGTTCCGCTTAGCCGAGTTGGCTAAGGAAGCGGATGTCATTTTCGTAGAGGAAGCGGATGTCCGGGATGCCATACTTAATCATGGCGATGCGTTCCACGCCCATGCCGAATGCGTAACCATAAACGGCATCGGGATCGTAGCCGACGTGTTGATAGACGCGCGGATCAACCATACCAGCGCCCGCAATTTCGATCCATCCCGAATTCTTGCACACGCGGCAACCCTTACCCTTACACACATGGCAGGTAAAGTCCACTTCCACGCTTGGTTCAGTGAAGGGGAAGAAGTGAGGACGGAAACGAACGCCGATATCCGGGCCCATCATTTCACGGGCGAAGTAGGCGAGCGTGCTCTTCAGGTCGGCCAAAGAGACCGGCTTCACATCCACATAAAGACCTTCAATCTGGTGGAAGTTTGCCGAGTGCGTGGCGTCGGTCGTGTCACGACGATAGCAACGGCCTGGGTTGATAATGCGCACCGGCGGAGGATTGTCCAACATTGTACGAATCTGCACCGGGCTCGTCTGTGTGCGCAACACGGTTTCAACGTCAAACCAAAACGTATCGCTCGGGTCCATCGAAGGGTGATGAGGCGCCGTGTTGAGCGCAGTAAAGTTGTTGAACTTCGTCTCGATATCAGGACCATCGGCCACAGTGAAGCCCAAACGGTGGAAAATTTCAGCCGTCTCTTCAATCACGCGGCTCACGGGGTGAATGATGCCTTCAGCGTGCCAACGGCCAGGGAGCGAGACGTCAAAACCCGCCACAGGGGTTTCATTCGCCTGAAGAGCGGCGGTCTTCGCATTCAATTGTGCTTCAAATTCGCCACGCCAAGCGCCGAGTTCCTTACCAAACGCGGGACGATCCTGCGCCGGCACATCCTTCATCTGCTTGACCAATGCGGGGAGAAGACCATTACGACCCAAATATTTTACGCGCAACGCATCTACTGCTTCGAGCGATTGAGCGGCTTCAAGAGCGGCGAGGGAGGTATTATGCTCCTGCTGTAATTCTTGCAACGTCATGAAAATAAATCCTTACATCTACCTATGGAGAAAACTCCAAAACGCTCAACATTCTACCATAATTAGAGGCTTCATCTCACGAAGTTACACGTTTTCATCCAAGTTTTCATACGAAAGCCCCAACAATCGAGGATTCCTGAGCAGTGATGTTGGGTTCTCAAAAGCAGGTCTTGTGGCAGGTTTGGCGATAGGTGGCAACATTTTTCTCTGTGACGAGATGAAATTCGTAGGTCCGTGGGTGATCAATCAACGGATTATGTTTAGTTATTAGCCATGAGGGTAGATTAGTGAGGTCGGTGGTTTTGTGTAAAAAATGGGCGAGGTTTGGGCAAATGTGGTACACTACAGGGCAGGAAGAGGATTTGTGATGAATGCGATTACGTATTGTATGAATGTGCATCGTGGGGAGGATTTGGCATCCGTTCAGGAGGCTTTGGTGGAGGTGACAATCCCTTTGCGTGAGGTATTTAGTGCAGAGGGGACATTCCCATTAGGGTTACGAATAGGGGCAGATGCGGCAAAGTTATTGCGTGATTCTGAGACGTTGCGTCGGTTTTCAAATTTTTTGGTGCACAATAAGTTGTCAGTGATGGGAATTAATGGGTTCCCACATGATACATTTCATGATTGTGTGGTGAAGGAGAGGGTGTACGAACCTGATTGGACACATCCTGAGCGAGCGGTTTATACGCGCAATTTGTTTTATGCGTTGTCGCATTTACCTACGGCGCGCTTGGGAGATCACTTTCCAAGTGTAACGACGGTACCATTGGCATATGACCGTGGGCAGGAGATTCCAGAGATTGTCGTTGAAGAGTTGTGCTCGATGGCACTCTTTTTACGGAAATTGGAAGGATTCACTGGGCGACGGATGTGCTTGGCGTTAGAGCCTGAGCCGGATTGTTTGTTGGAGCGGACGCAGCAGACGATTGATTTCTTTGAACGGTTGTGGTCGCATCCATTGTGGGTGCCGAGTTATCGGCCTTACATTGGCCTTTGTTTTGATACGTGTCATTTTGCGGTGAGTTATGAGGATCCACTGAATGCGCTTCGAAGTATCGTGGCGGCGAATATCCCTGTGGCGCGAATTCAGGTGTCGGCGGCGTTAGAGTTTAATTGCTACACGACGGAAGAGACGTTGCGAGCGTTCATTGACCGTGAGTATCTGCATCAAGTGCGTCGGCGTGAGGCGAATGCGGAGTTGACGTGTTTCCCTGATTTGACGGAGGAGGTGTTGCCGCAGTTGGTGGGACAGAGTGGCCGCATTCATTACCATGTGCCGTTGGCATGGCAGGGAAGTACGGAATTGGAGTCGACGCGCCGCACGTTAACGCCTGCTTTCTGGCGCTATGTGCGTGCGGGCGGCTGGCCGTTAGAGGTGGAGTCGTATGCGTATTTTGTCTATCCTGAGACGTTACGCAAGAAGACATTATCAGAATCGTTGTTGGATGATATGATGTGGGTGCGCAATCAGTTGAAATCGGTGTAAGGATTGTTATTCATTATTGTTGAAATAAAAAAGAAGTGCGGCTCACCGCACTTCTTTTTGTAGTGAGTGGAGGCACTGAATTAGACCACGCCGTGCTTGGAAGCATTGGCATAGAAGTCCAAGAGGTGCTTGATTTCGGGACACTGAGGCAACTCCTTAGTGATGCGCTCCAATGCGACCGAACGCGGCAGTCCTTCGGAGTAGATGATCTGGTAGGCATCCTTGAGTGCGCTGAAAGCTTCGGGGGTGAAGTTCTCAGGATGACGACGGATGGCCACGGAGTTAAGACCGCGCACCACGAGGTTATCCACACCCATGGTAAGCATGTAGGGCGGTGCGTCTTTACGCAAGTGGGTGCCACCGCCGACCATAGCGAAGGTACCGACGTGAGTGAATTGGAGAATAGCGGAGGTGCCACCGATGATGGCGTGATCTTCAATGATACATTCGCCAGCGATTTGCACGCTATTGGACATGATGATGTGGTTGCCGAGTTCGCAACCATGTGCAATGTGGCAGTAGGCCATAATCAAGCAGTCTGAGCCGATGACGGTCTTTGTACCATCCATGGTGCCGAGGTGAATTGTGGCGCATTCACGGATGACGGTACGGTCGCCGATCTCCACATAGGTAATGTTCCCGGGCTTCCATTTCAAGTCCTGTGTCTTCATACCCACGCAAGCCTGCGGGAAGATTTCGCAATCTTCACCGATGGTGGTGTGACCCTCAACCGTGGCATGGTGGTGCAACTTGGTGCCACGACCGATGGTGACATCCGGTCCAACGTATGCAAACGGACCGATTTCGGCATCGGGATGAATTTTCGCACCTTCGCAAACAAAAGCGAGCGGATGAATTGCCATGGCGGACTCCTTACTGATTTTTAGGGATGAGAATACATGCTGTGCAGAAACAGATTACGACGGGTAACCATACCAGAAGCCACGGCAACGCCGCAGGCTTGGAGGCGAGTGCTTCAGACAACAAAATAAAGAGGAAGAAGGCGATACCAATGGAAAGACCCATGACCATTCCCTTGGAGGATTCTTTTCGTTGCGCCTGGCATCCCATCGGGACGCCGACCAAGACGAAACAGAATGAGGAAAGCGCCCAAACCAAACGGTAATTTAAAAGGAATTTGAGACGACAGTGCCACTTGGCGGCTGCCTTTTCAGAGAGCGGAGTGGCGGGTTGGCCATCGGTCGCAGGGGGCGGATTCTTGGCGAGGTCTAATTGTTTCTGTGCCTTACGCTCTGCGGCGAGGAGTTCGTCAAAGTCGTAGTCTTTCGGCTTCTTCAAATACTTTTTGGTTCGCGAGACTACATCTTCGCAGCGGTAGGTAAATTCGGAGAACTTTGCTGTGCCGACGATGCCCTTGTCTGGAGGGGTGATGGAGGCATCAAAGAGGGTGAAGAGAATGTCACTTCCTTCGGCACGCATGTGGGCACTATCGGCCTGAATTTCGCGCAAGAAACCATCGCGACGGTCAATTGCAAGCAAGTTGTAGAGAATCGTATAACCCTTACCGTTGTCATCGGTCATGTCTGTTTTGCGATCGCAAAAGACGGCAAGGTTATCAATTTCGTCAATGAAGCGTCCTGGTTCCATCAATTGGACGCCAGCATCTAAGGCTAAGCGATTGGCGATGGTTCTGCGGACGTAGTGCCCACGCGGCATGGCATAGTTTTGGAGATAGAAACCAAGCGCGGAGCAGAGGATTCCCACAATAAGTGGGCACCGCATAATTGAGAGGAAGCTCACGCCACAGGCCTTCATTGCGGCGACTTCGCTATCGGTAGACATTCTACCGAAGACGAGCAAAGAGGCGACCATTAACGCGAGCGGAATGGTGAAGCCCAGCACTTCAGGAAGCGAGGCGGCTAAGTATTGCAACACCAAGCCTGCCGAAGCACCGCGCATCACGAATTGGAAGACCTGGAAGAGAAACCCGACGGAAAGCACAAAGGTGAGCACTAAACCCGTCAGCCCTGCAGCAACAAGGAAGGAACGCAAGATGTAGCGTTGAAGTGTTCCCATAATTTCTCTCCAAGGGGCTCTTATTTGAAAGGGGGAAGCGGGACGTAAGCGATTTACGTCCCGCTTGGGTGCGACTTACTTTGCAGCGCGAATCTTCGCGCGGGTCGCTTCATCCACGCCGCGGATGACGATTTCGGTGCGGCGGTTGGAAGGGGTGCCTTCGTCCAAGTTCACGGGGTCCTTGGGCTGATCGAAGGAATGACCAGCGGACTGCATGCGATTAGCAGGGATGCCGTTGGTGCTGAGGTAGGTGAGCACGCTCTTTGCACGAGCTTCGGAGAGTTCCTGGTTGTAAGCGTGGTCAGAGCCGTGCTGACGATCAGCGTGGCCATCGATGGTCACATAGACTTCAGGATTTGCTTCGAAAGCGAGGCGCATGATGCGAAGGAGTTCGTCGAGTGCGGGGTAGTTAGCTGGTTCGATGATGGAGGAGTCCTTAGCATACTGCAAGCGGAGCTCGAGCTTCATTTCGTTCACGGAGCCTTCCGGGGTCACGTCGATCAACGTATCCTTGTGTTCGGAAGCTTCGTCATATGCCAAAGCATCAGCTTCGATGGTGGTGGTGGCAGGTTCGGCGAGCGGAGCCACGGTTTCCACAGCGCCGTCATCGGAGCCACCCATGACGTAGGTCAAACCGATGTCTGCAGTGGTGAAGCTCATGAAGTCACCCGAAAGCGCCACATGGTAACGGATGTCACCGCGGAGCGAGAGGTTTTCGCTGAAGTGCCAGAAAGCACCCACGCCAGCCTGAGCGAAGAAGTGAGAGCGGTGTGCATCCTGCCAGAGGGGAGCATTGCTTGCATTGTTATAGCTCACACCTGCGGCCAAGAAGGGGTCAAACTTCGCATAGCGATCGTAGAAGTGATAGAGAGCTTCTGCGCCGAAGCCGAAGAGGTTCTTGCTGCGAGACTTGTCATTGTCACGTGCATGACCAATCATGCCGTAACCTTCCACAGACCACGGGCTGTCTGCGAAGTCATAGCCGAGACGCAAGATGACGTAAGGCTGGACACCGCGAAGACCTGTGCCGGGTTTCGGATTAGCGGTGCGATGGATGCGCATGCCACCCACGCCAGCGCCGATGTAGAAGCGGCCATCATTGCCTTCATCTTCATCAGAGTGAGCGACGGGTGCGGAGTCGCGTTCAACGACCACGGGGCCCTGGGGCTTTGCTTCTTGTGCGGTCAGAAAACCAGCGAAGCTAAGAACCGTGGCGAAGAGCCAGAACTGTTTCATGGGGTTACCTTTCAGTAGTTATTCCGGGAAGCCTAAGCGACGGCATCTGCCGGAACAGGATTGGATATAAGACGCGCCATTAGGACGCGGAGGGACTCAGTGTTTTACAAAGGGGGACAACGCCCGCATTTCCGCGACCACTTCAGGGACGTGACGCAGGGTGGTGTCAATTTCATGCTCCGTTGTATAACGACTGAGGGAAAAACGGATGGATCCATGGACGGCAGTGAATGGCACGCCCATCGCACGAATCACATGACTGGGTTCTAGACTGCCTGCTGCACAGGCAGAGCCAGAACTGGCACAAATGCCGCGGTCGCTCAAATGATAGAGAACACTTTCTCCTTCGATGTATTCAAAGGAGATATTAAGCGTGTTGGGGACGCGGCACGTACGACAACCGTTCACTCGGCTATCGGGGCAGGTGGCGAGCAAGCCTGCTTCAAGCTTGTCGCGTAACCGTGCGATGCGGGTCTCAGAGCCATCGGAGAGTGCGGCGGTTGCGAGTTCGCACGCCTTTGCTAAGCCGATGATGTAGGGCACATTTTCTGTGCCACCGCGGCGACCGCGCTCTTGGTGGCCTCCGAGAATAAGGGGTTTGATGCGGGTGCCACGACGGACATACAGCACGCCAATACCTTTCGGCGCGTGCATTTTATGGCCGGCGATGGTCAACAAGTCTACGGGCACATCCTTTACGTTGATTGCAAGTTTACCTGCGGCTTGGACGGCATCGGTATGAATCGTAGCACCTGCGGCTTTGCCGAGTTCGGCAATTTTACGAATTGGGAAGATGACACCGGTTTCATTGTTCGCCCACATCACGGAGACCAACTTCGGTCCCGGCGTGGCGGCGAGCGCGGCTTCATAGGCTTCCAAGTCAAAAAGGCCTTCGTTGTTGACGCCAATTTCAATGACGTTGTGCCCTAATTCGCGCAAACGCAAGCAAGGACCGAGGACGGCGGGGTGTTCCACACGACTGGTGATAATCGTACCAGGCTGATTCCATGCCGCGGCTACACCGAGGATGGCATGGTTATCTGCTTCAGTGGCACACCCTTCAAAGAGGATTTCTTCGGGGCGTTCTGCGCCAAGGAAGTTCGCCACGGTTTCACGAGCCTCTGCTACAGGGCGCGCGACATGGCCGCCGAATGCATGCATGCTGGACGGATTTCCCCATGCTTCATTGAAATAGGGGAGCATCGCCTCGACCACTTCTGGTGCGGGGCGTGTGGTAGCATTATTGTCCAGATAGATAATTTCGGACATGGTTACTCCATGACTACCGTGATGGCGGGGTCAACAAATTCGTGTAATGCAGTGGCGATGAGATTGTCACGCGTGAGCGCCGCGCTACGACACCCTGCGCACATCCCACGGAAGGAGATGCGGACGATGTCGCCATCGACATCAATCAATTCCACATCACCACCATCTTTACGCAAGACAGGGCGCACTTGCTCTTCAAGCGTTTGTTCAATCAGCTTAATCTTCTGCAACACCGTCATCTTCTTGGGGGCGGGCACAGGGGCTGCTGCCGCCGCGGCGGTGTGATTCACTTCGTCCACGATTTCCTGAATGCGATCACGGCACATGCCGCAACCGCCACCAGCTTTGCAGAAGTTGGTGACTTCTTCCACGGAGTGGAGATTGTTTTCACGGGTGACGCGTTCAATTTCTTCGCGCGAGACACCAAAGCACGAACAGACAATTTCTTCGTGGACCTGCACGACGCTCTCTTCGCCTGTGCGATAGTTGTGAATTGCGGCTTCTAATGCTTCCTTACCCATGACGGAGCAGTGCATCTTCTGATCGGGCAAACCACCCAAATAGGCTGCAATTTCGCGGTTGGTAATCTTTTCGGCTTCTTCGAGCGTCTTGCCGATGACCATTTCGGTCAATGCAGAGCTTGATGCCACCGCACTTGCGCATCCAAAGGTTTGGAACTTCGCTTCTGCGATTTTACCCTCAGCATCCAACTTGAACATAAAGGTCAAAGCGTCTCCGCAAGCTAACGAGCCAACGGTTGCCTTTCCATCAGGATTGTCGATAATACCGACATTTCGCGGGTGGCGAAAATGATCCATCACTGTGTCAGTGTAGTCCCACATTGCGGGTGTCCTTCTAAGTCGTCTGAGTAAAAAATAAAATCTCGCCCCTAATTATAGCAAAATTTCATTCTTATTTGTTAATAGATAGAGAGAAAGATTGTCTATGAGGTGACGGGTGTATTGGTTGGCAGAGATTGTGCGGGAGCGGCGAAGCGGGGATATTTGTGGCGCGAGAAGACGTGTAGAGCGAGAATTTGCACGGTATGGAGCACGGGGAAGGGGTGCTTAATTGTGTGATGCAGGTGGCTAAAAACACAGATGCCACCCGGGTGGGCGGCATCTGTGTTTGCGCTCTGCGCTTAGGCTTACTTGGCGTAAACCGGCTTGGCAGAGTAGTGCGTGTGCAGGAGGTGATGAGCCTTTTCGCTGCAAGGCGTGCCCAAGAAGTCTTCGTAGATCTTCGTGATCTGCGGGTTCTGGTGCGAGCAACGGATTGCCTTTTCGCGGTCATCCTTGTAGAGGCCTTCCATACGCATCTTGCGGATTTCATCCGTTGCGAGTGTGGGCTGACCACCACCACCGATGCAACCACCACGGCAAGCCATCACTTCAATGAACTGCCAACGCGGCGGGCGACCAGCCTTGCGGTCTTCGCGGATGGCATTCAACACCTGTTCCACGTTGCCCATCTGGTGAGCCACTGCGATGGAGACCTTGGTGCCCTTGATGTCAATGACTGCTTCCTTCACGCCGTCCAAACCGCGCACTTGCGTGAAGTCGAGGTTGGCAAGTTCTTCCTTGGTGATGAGGTAGTAGGCCGAACGAAGCGCAGCTTCCATCACACCACCTGTTGCACCAAAGAGGGTGCCAGCACCGGTGTATTCGCCGAGGATGGAGTCTGCATCACTTTCAGGCAGATTGTTGAAGTCGAGGCCTGCGATCTTGATCATACGCGCCAATTCACGGGTGGTCAACACCACGTCGACGTCCTGGTAACCAGAGGCGTGCATTTCGTCGGAACGGGTGATTTCGTACTTCTTCGCCGTGCACGGCATAATTGAGACCACGTACATCGAAGCGGGGTTGATGCCCATCTTTTCTGCGAAGTAGGTCTTTGCCATCACGCCGAGCATCTGCTGCGGGCTCTTTGCGGTGGAGAAGTTGGGGATGAAGTCGGTGGCATACTTTTCCATCCAGTCCGTCCACGACGGGCAGCAGGAGGTGATGAGCGGGAGCTCGCCACCCTGCGTGAAGCGCTGGACGAATTCAGTGCCTTCTTCCATGATGGTGAGGTCGGCAGAGAAGTTGGTGTCAAAGACTGCTTCGAAGCCCAAACGGCGGAGTGCGGTGTAAATCTTGCCAGTGGAGAGTTCGCCTGGCTTCATGCCGAAGGCTTCACCCAGCGCCACGCGCACTGCCGGCGCAATCTGCACTGCAGTGTAACGTTCGGGGTCGCGAAGGGCATTCCACACCTTGCTGGTTTCATCCTTTTCGTAGATAGCGCCGACGGGGCAGTGCGCGGAGCACTGACCGCACTTGATGCACGGAGAGTCATTCAACGGCACATCTGCGGCGGGTGCGATCTTCATCTTTTCGCCACGGCCGATGAATTCGAGCGCCCACACGTTCTGCATTTCCTGGCAGACGATTGCGCAGCGGCCACACTTGATGCACTTATCTGGCTCAAGCACGATCGAGGGCGTGCTGGTGTCGCGTTCAATGTGTTCAATCGCAGGGCGCGGGAAGGGCACTTCGCGGATACCGAACTCAGCCGCCACGCGCTGCAATTCGCAGTTGCCCGAGCGGGGGCAACGCAAGCAGTCGTTCGGGTGCGTGCTGAGGATTAATTCCACCACGGTCTTACGGATCTGGACGATGTCCGGATCGTGTGTGGTGATATGCATGCCTTCTGCCACTTCTGTGCAGCAAGCGCGGAGCAATTTCGGTGAGTTGCCATTACGCACCACGCAGATACCGCAAGCTGCCCACGCCTTGATGTCAGGGTGGTGGCAGAGGGTCGGGATGCGGATGGCCACCTTGCGAGCGGCTTCAAGAATGGTGGTGCCTTCAGGAACTTCCACGGCGATGCCGTTGATTTCCAAATGAATCATTTTCTTTGCTTCTTCCATGGTAACGCTCCTCAGGCGAGTTCAATGGCGTGCAACTTACAAGTGTTGTAGCACTGACCGCACTTCACGCACTTCTGCGGATCAATGACGTGCTTTTCTTTGATTTTACCAGCGATTGCATCAGCAGGGCAGACGCGGGCACACATGGTGCATCCCACGCAGCGTGCCGGATTGATGCGATACTGCACCAACTTCTTGCACTTGCCAGAGGGGCACTTGCGGTCATTGATGTGTGCGAGCACTTCGTCCATGAAGTAGCGCAACATTGCCTGCACGGGGTTAGAAGCCGTCTGGCCCAAGCCGCAGAGGGAGGCGCGATTCATTGCATCGCAGATGTCACGCATCTTCTGAATGTCTTCAGGTTCACCCTTGCCTTCGGAGATGCGAGTGAGCGTGTTGAGCAGCGCACGGCCACCGATACGGCAGGGCATGCACTTGCCGCAGCTTTCATCCACGGTGAATTCGAGGTAGAACTTTGCCACGTCCACGATGCAGTCGGTGTCGTCCATGACGATCAAACCGCCAGAACCCATGATGGAGCCAATCTTTGCGAGCGATTCGTAGTCAATGGGCATGTCGAGGAATTCGGGCGGAATCATACCGCCAGAAGGGCCACCGGTCTGAGCGGCCTTGAAGGTGCGGCCGTTGGGGATGCCACCGCCGATGTCAAAGATGATTTCGCGAAGGGTGATGCCCATCGGCACTTCGATCAAACCGGAGTTCTTCACCTTACCCGTGAGCGCGAAGACCTTGGTGCCCTTGCTGGTGGCGGTGCCGATGGAGCTGAACCACTTGGCGCCCTTGGTGATGATGACGGCGACGTTGGCGAGGGTTTCCACGTTGTTGATAACAGTGGGCTTTCCCCAGAGACCCTTCACTGCAGGGAAGGGAGGACGCGGGGTCGGTTGGCCACGCTTACCTTCAATGGAGGCGAGAAGAGCCGTTTCTTCACCGCACACGAATGCGCCTGCGCCGAAGCGAAGCTCAATGTCGAAGGTGAAGTCCGTGCCGAGGATGTTTTCGCAACCGAGCAAGCCGTATTCACGAGCCTGTTCAATAGCGATCTGCAGGCGCTTAATGGCCAGCGGATATTCGGCGCGGATATAGATGAAACCCTTTGTGGCGCCCGTAGCGCGACCTGCAATCATCATCGCTTCGAGGATGGCATGGGGGTCGCCTTCCAACGTGGAGCGGTCCATGTATGCGCCCGGGTCGCCTTCGTCAGCGTTACACACGATGTACTTCTGATCGGCCTGAACAGCGGCAGAGAACTGCCACTTCTTACCCGTCGGGAAGCCTGCACCACCACGGCCACGCAGACCAGAGTCAAGAATCTCCTGAATGATGCCTTCGGGCGTCATTTCAAAGAGTGCCTTTTCGAGGCCCAAATAACCTTCGTGTGCGATGTAATCGTCAATCTTTTCAGGGTCAATCAAACCGCAGTGACGGAGCACGATACGCTGCTGCTTGGCATAGAAGTCGATATCCTTGCCTTCATGGCCCGCTTCTGCCTGGCTCTTATCGTAGAGCAAACGTGCGACAACCTTGCCGCCGACAATGTGTTCGTTGATAATTGCTGCGGCATCTTCGGGCTTCACGTCCACATAGAAGGTGTCGGAGGGGAGGACCTTAACAATCGGACCGCGTTCGCAGAAGCCCATGCAGCCCGTACGGACGATGCTCACATTTGCGCCAGCATATTCAGCCGCCTTCTTCAGGGCTGCGTAGAGCGCCAGGCCGCCATTGGAGTCACAAGCGGTACCACCGCAAACGAGCAAATACTGCTTACCGCCGACTTCATCCTTCTTGTTGGCTTCAGTCAAGCGCGCACGCAGTGCGTCAAGAGATTCACGTGTAAGTTTTTCGGACATGGCTGCTCCTTACTTGTTACGGAACTTATCCAGAATTCCCGGCAACATTGCCTTGGTCACTTTACCGAAGACTTCGCCGTTAATCACAATCACCGGCGCCAAGCCGCAGCATCCGAGGCAACGCACCGCTTCGGTGGAGAATTCGCCGTCAGGAGTGACCGTATTCACGCCGACGCCGAGTTCCTGTTCCAACGCCTTCATGATGTCATCGCCGCCCTTGAGGTAGCACGCCGTACCAAGGCAGACCTGAATCAGGTTACGACCGGGTTGCTTCAACTTGAAGAAGTTGTAGAAGGTAATCACACCGTAAATCTTCGCCAACGGCACCTCTAAGAGATCCGCAAGTTCCAACACGATTTCGCGCGGCATATAGCCGTACGTCTGCTGGATTCGGTGCAATACCATAATCAAATTGCCTGGACGCGGTTTCCATTCTTCGATGAAAGCGCGCAATTCCGGCGTAAGGGTCTTCGTATCCTGACTCATTGGAGTCTCTCCTTAATCTTATAACGTCTATGGGAAGCGTCCTCCCCATTCATGAGTGTTACGTTAAAGTTTGACAAAAGAAGGGACTATTCGTCAAGACTAATAGAGGGGAAATGAAGATTAATTTCCTACTAATAAAGGTGACATCAGAGGAGACCTTAAATGTAGGCTAGGGCATCCTTTTTTAGTCGCCACCTCGGTGCTCTGCCGACGGAGATCATCTCAAAAGGGATAGATTAGACGGGCAACGGCCCGTCTATCAGATAAGTTAAGGATAGGTGATATTCGTCTTCTATCCACCCGTAATCCAGAGTGCCCCCCTGCCGCAGTGGGCCGTGGCCACGATAAATGCCGGCGTCTAAGCAACCGCGGTTTAGTGTGGTACCGCTCTGGGTGGTGGCTGGCTAGGGGGGGAAGTGTGGGACGGCGCGCCCCCACACCCTGCGGCAGGATTGAGTCTTGCACGCTATGCATCCTGATGGATGCTTTTAGTGATGCTCACGGAGAGAAAGAGGGAGGGGTTAGTTGTATGCGCGGATGCGGTAGCGCGTGGAGCCAATGGTTGTGGGGGAGGGACAAGTGACGCTTGTGGTGAAGTGTCCGGAGGGCGAGGCTCGCGTAAAAGTGATTGTTTGATCAAGGATCACGGTAGAAGGTGTGTCGGAGGTGTCGCTCAAGACTTGGATTGAAAGAGTTTTTCCGTGGAGGTGGTGTCTCCTGGAATGTCAAGCGCAAGAATCAAAACGGGGGCGAGGGTTTCTGTGTCAATTTGGATATCGCTAATGCCTAAGGTGGCTTCGGCTAAAATACCCTTTTCAGTCGGTTTTAACGGTGCTCCGATGACCTCTGCTATCGCTTGGGACTGAGGGGTGGCATAGCATAACGTGGGGTAAGCTCCAGTTACGCTGACTTTTCCATTCTCATCAGAGGTGACGGACTCACCTGTGGAAAAACAGGCAGACGGAATGGATTTGTCGGGCGGGAAGCCGTAAAAGGAGGCGGCAGTTGGGCCACAGATACTGCCACCCGTCTGGGAGATGGTGGTGGCAGAGGTGAGATTGTTCAGATGCTTTTGCGCATAAGCATAAGAGGTGTCATAGGCTTGTGTGGTGGCAACAAGTTGGAGATCTCCATAAGGGCACACCTTATCACCTGCGGTGGTGAGGATGCCGCCTGTCATGGTAAAGGAGGTGCAATTAAAGAGCGGGGAGACGACTCCTTCAACATTTTGGAGTTTGTATCCAGTTAAGTCTGAAAGCACCAATTCACTTGCTTTAAAGCGTGGGCACATTTGTGCCGTTAAAGTGCCTCCATGAATTTTAAACGTGCCTGTTGAGATGAGAGAAGGGATGAGTGAGGTGGTGCCATCGGTTCGGGCTGATGTGGCGATGGTGATGTTGCCACTGCGCATGATGACGGAGCTTGTGTTTGAGGTAAAAATTGGGGGATTTGCAGAGGTCTTGGTGACAGAAGCACGAAGGAAGAGAGAGGCATCCTGCGCACCGGGTGCTTTTGCGAGGATAAGTGTAGAATTGGAGGCGGTTGAGTAAATGGGGGAGAAAGAGGAGGTGCTACTATTAGCAATGATTTGATTTGATTGTTTGAACAGAATCGTAAGTGTTTTATTTGAGACGCTGAGCCAGAGTGGATAATTGGTTGTGGAGGCGATATGGCAATTATCTAAGATAAGGGTGACGTTCGCGGAGACTTTTATTGTGGTATCAACGGGGGTGCCATTGGTGGTGAGGGTGTATGTGCCATCGGTTATGGCTTCGTAGGTGTTGCCTGCTTCAAGCGTTGTGGTGGTGCCAGGGGATAAAGTAACTGTAGGAACTGTAGCAGCCTGCAAGGTGGTGAAAAAGGCCACGATGCAGGTTGCAAAAAGGAGGGTGCGAAGCATCATCAGGATTAATTCCCTGCAGGTTGCGTTGGCGCGGGTTCAGCGGGGGCTTGAGGGGCGACTTCGACTTCCGCAGGGGCAACTTGTTCAGTCGGTGCGGGATCGCTCGGGAAGAGTTTTTTCACGAAGGGATGAAGGGAGGCGAGGAAGACAACCAAGAGAATCGCCAGCACCACATAGGTGACGTAGCCCTTGAGCCAATTGGCAAGGCGCAAGCCATTGCCTGTGTTTGCCTCCTTGAGGAAGTTGTCCCACCCCCAATAGCGCTTGCTCACGCAGAAGATAAGGAAGGCGAGGGAGCCCAACGGCAGGGCGATATTAGAGACTAAGAAGTCCTCAAGGTCGAGGATACAAGTGCCCTTGCCGAGGGGGGTGATGCCACTCAAAACATTGAAGCCGAGCGCGCAAGGAATGGAGAGAATGAAGAGAATGGGCGCATTGCGTTTAATTGCCTGAAGGCGCGTGCACTGGCGCGCTTCCATGGTCATCGCAACGATATTTTCAATCACCGCAATCACAGTGGTGAGTGCCGCTAAGGCCAAGAAGGTGAAGAAGGCAGACCCAATCCAACGTCCCCCTGGCATCTGCGCGAAGACTTTGGGGAGCGTGATGAAGATCAGAGAGGGGCCCTGGTCAGGGCTAACATTGTAGGCAAAGCACGCAGGGAAGATGACCAAGCCAGCCATCATTGCGACGAAGGTGTCAATGCCGATAATCTTTGCCGATTCGCCTGCGAGGGTGTATTTGCGAGAGGTATAACTACCGAAGATGGACATTGAGCCGATACCTAAGGACAACGTAAAGAAGCTCTGGCCCAATGCGGCAAAGAGAATTTGCGGAAGGCTGCGTTCTTTGAGGATGTCAAGCGAGGGCTTGAGGTAGAAGGAGACGCCATTCCCTGCGCCTGGCAAGGTGAGCACATAGAAGCAGAGTCCGATCAAAAGGACGAAGAGAATCATCATCATCTTCTTCGTGACGTTTTCAACGCCCTTTTTAAGCCCGAGCGCACAGACGCCGAACCCGATGAATGTCACAATGGCAGTCCAGAAGACTTGGGCGGTGGCATTGCCAGTAAAATTGCCGAAGAAGGCTTCAGATCCAGAGAAGTCCCACCAACCATTGAGGAGGGCAATTGGATAAGCGAGCATCCACCCTGCGACCGTGGAGTAGAACATCATCAACAACCAGTTGCCAGCGACCTGGAGCTTAGAGATGGTGCGGAAGATGCCCGGGCGTGGCGTCAACACGTCATAAGAAGACACCACGGAACGTTGCGAGGCGCGGCCAACGGCAAACTCTGCCGTCAACATAGGCAAGCCGAAGAGGATGAGGAAGAAGATGTAGAGCAACACGAAGAGTGCGCCACCGTTTTGTCCGACGATAAAGGGGAATCGCCACACATTTCCGAGGCCAACCGCACATCCTGCGGAGACTAAGAGGAAGCCAAGACTTGTGGCAAGCGTTTCACGTTTTTCTGTCATAACACGGACCTTCCGCAATCATTGAACCAAAGAAATTTCCATTTTTGCCCGTCAAACTCAAAGGCCATGACGGTGCAGGTGTCAAAGTAAGGGGGCGCTTGGAAGTGAAGTGCATGCGCCAATTCGCCGATTGAGGTCATGTGTCCAACCACTAAGACCTCTTTTGCAGCCAAGGATTCAATAATCGCACGCATTGTATCGGGGTCACCCGAGGGGGAAAAGTCATGCGATTCCACAGGATCAAGTGTGATATTGAGTTGCGCTAAGATGTGTGTGGCAGTTTCCTGAGCACGAAGATAACCACTCGTGATGAGCACTTCGGGAACTGCGCGTTGCGCACGGAGGAAGCGCCCCACGGCATCTGCCTGCTCTTCGCCGCGGGAAGAGAGCCCAGGGCCACGCTCTGACGTGTAGTCAGAACGGTAGGCGCCGTGGCGGACGAGGTAGAGTTTCATAGAGGGAGTAACCTAAAGGGAGGGAGAGACGAAGGGAGGGGGAATCGTGGAGTTCCTTACGCGGAGGGTTGCTGTGGGGCGTCACCCTGACGATTTTTGCGGCGCTTATGCGGACGGCGACGGCGCGCTTTGCGCGAATGAGGATTCGCCGGCGGCACGAAGTCGCCTTCACGCTGTTGACGTGCGACGGGACCGGCATTCTTGTAGAGCGCCTTCCAAGCTTCAATTTGCCACGTGCGCGACGGGAAGAGGGTTTTAAAGACCTCGGCCCCCAAGAGAATCTCAGGGAAAATGCCGTGGTTGATGAAGCGAATATCGCGTCCAGAGGCAGGTTCAGGTTTGCGGGTGAGGCGGTCAGAGAGTTCGAGAATGTCGACTGCCGTCATCCACAGTGCACGAGGGAAACGATAGTGCTTGACCAAGGGGGTGAGTATTTTTTCTGCGGCGAGACGGCGCGCATGGAAGGTGTTAAAGCGCTTTCCTGCGGGTGTGCGAGCGCGGAGTTGCTCCACGGCTTCAGCGACCATCGGGTAGAAGAGCATTGCGAAGGCAACGGCATTGGTGGTTTCACGCTTTGCCGACACTGTATCCAATGCTTGAAGTGCCTGCCAGACTTGTTCGCGATTATCGGCCTTCGTTGCCATCCATTGGTGGAGCGAAGGAAGGAGGATTTCAAGCAGACCATAATCGTAGGCGAGGCGAATTGAACGTTCGGTGGCTTGCTGGACAAAGAGGCGCTGCACCTCTTCGCAGAGGCGCGAGGTGGACGCATTGGCTAAGCCTGCGGCGTGTTTGCGAATTGCCTTGATATCTGCCGAACAGACTTCAAAGCCGAGCTTCGCGGCAAAACGCACCGCACGCATCATGCGGACAGGATCCTCTTGGAAGCGGATGCACGGGTCACCAATCGAACGAATCGTCTTGTTCTTAAGATCCTTTAAGCCACCAACGTAGTCAATGATGGAGAAGGTCTTAATGTCATAAAAGAGTCCATTTACCGTAAAATCGCGACGGAGTGCATCTTCCTGCGGCGTGCCGAAGGTGTTGTCCTCATACTGATAAAGACCATGTTCGTCCTGGACGGCATCGGGTGCCGGCGCTTTACGGAAGGTGGCGGTTTCAATCACCTTTTTGCCAAAGACGATATGGGCGAGACGAAAGCGCTTGCCCACGAGGAAGCAGTTGCGGAAGATGTGACGGATTTCATTGGGGCGGGCATCGGTGCCCACGTCAAAATCCTTCGGCTTTCGCCCTAATAAGAGGTCTCGAACGCTCCCTCCCACGAGGTAAGCTTCGTGATTCAAAGAGGCTAATCGGTACAACACCTTGAGTGCATCAGGATCAATGTCACGTCGGGAGAGGGAGTGTTCTGAACGAGGAATGATGGTTGGTTTATTCTTTTTACGGAGAAAAAACATACGAATTAAACTTTCCGGAAAACGGGTTCGGACAAACTTGCGGCGAGGATACGCAGGTAGGCGAAACGGGTCGCCTTACCATGCGTTTTCTTCAGCTTCGCGACGTTGCCGTTCTTCCTTCACGTTGCGCGTCCGGTCTTGTTCACCTGCGAGGCGAACTTTGTCATATTTGTCATTCAATTGTTGGACGTCTGCGAGGAAGGGTGAGTCTTTGAGACGCTTTTGGTACTTCAACTCCTCTGCGACAGCTTTGGCATAGGCGTTTTTATCGCGCACCCATTCAATACGACTATGTGCGTACTTCGGGTCACCTTCGTCTGGGATGTTGGTGAAAGCGCCTTTAAAAATCGCATTGCGCACGAATAAAGCCCATTCGTTTTTGGTTTTTTTCGTATTGCGATTGCCAGCAGTGGAGAAGTTATTGCGGAGCAAAGCGGTCAAGTCTGCGCCCGCCTCCGTGTTGCCAAAGTTAGTATTTCGCGCCAGCGCCTTGTCGCCAGTGCACCCATCCGTGACGCTAACAAAGAAGTTACAGAAGCCCTGCATGAGGTCAAGAATCTTCGAAGCATTTCCCTTACGAGCGCCCGCCAAACGGAAAATGACGTCGGTATTCGCGGCGTTTTTCAACATTGCCGAACGCAGTAAGGCCTCTTGTTGGGCCGTGGAGGCATTCTTCCAGTCTTCGCTTGCCGCCGTGTACATATCAAGAATGTGCAGCGCCATGCGCGAATCTTCCCATCCCTCCAAGCCAATGTTCATTGCTTCGCAGAGGCCGATGTGCCAACGAATATTGTCACGCAGGTAAGCGTCACTATTGCCTCCAGTCATCTTTTGGAAGCCCGTGAGTTTCGTTTGTGTATCCGTCACGGGGCCATAGATCGGCGGCAACAACCACCCCACTGTCGACACCTCAATGGTATCCACCGAGTGGTGCATGTCGGCAAAATATTTCCCATTGCGATAAGAATAGGTCATGAAGGCGCGGTGGCCAGGCTGGCCCATGCCTTGTGCGGGGGTGCCGATGGAGCGTTGGGCGAATTCGGCCATGGTTGACAAACGACCGCACACGCCACCATCCGCCAAGATGCGCGGAGTGGCATCGGGGTGCCACGGACCATCGGCATAGCGAATTTCAGGTTTGGTGTAGTCAAAAGAGTAGGTGGCATAACCTGGCACAGAGCCTTTCCCTTTGTACATCGTCCACCAATAGGTGGATTCATCTAGGGGGTCCTTTTGGGTTAAGAGCAATAAAAGTGGCCATGGTGCCTTAGATAATGGGAAGAGTCCGGAGCGTTCGGCGCCTTTTTCTTCGTAACGCATAATGCGCAGGCAGAGATTATCTGTAATCGCCCCTTCCATACGCGGCGGATAACGTCCTGCCACGTGAGCAATCTTATCCCAGGGCAACTGCTTGGGTTCGCGCCCCTCTGAGAGTTTAATGCCCGTCTTGCCGTAGAACGCGTGCGAAGACAAGGACATAATTTCATAAATCTTGGTCTTTGAATTCTTCTTCAACCAATTTGCCGTATGCTTGGCATCGTTGTCATTGCCGAGGTCAAACTGACTGTGCAGCTGGCGCATCCAACGTTGCTTCTCCAATTCATCTTTATAGATGGAGCCATTGGAGTCGCGTGCAAGCGCGCCATCTGCAGGCGGGGTAACATCGTGGTTGACAGACCACCCTTGGCGACGCGAGACCTCTTGCTCCAATTCCTCTTTTCGCTTGGGATCCCAAGTGAAGTTGCGGCTATTGATGATGCCGTAACGGTCAGCCGAGAGGGAAGAGTCCAAGAGGCGTTGGTCGCGATATCTGACGGCGAAAGCGATTAAGAGTTGTTGGTACTTTTCGGCATACACGGGGCCGACCAACTTCGCCAATTTGACAAAGTTATGGACTACATTGGGGTTCGGCGGGTATTCCAAAGCAAAGGTCGCATTTAATACCGCAGGGTGTTCAATCAACCAGTCCCAGGTCTTTTCGCTAAACTTCAAGTGTGGGGTGACCAACAATAAGCAGTGGTCAAAATACTCTTGGCGGACATCTTCATTGAAGGTAAAGCCCGAGTCATAGAGAGCAGCATCAAGCCGACGCAAATCACCATTGTCGGTGATTGGAATCGGTTGTTTATAAGCGCCTAAATCCTTCACCTGTGCCAGCGCAAAAACAGGGAGCAATGTCGCAAAGACAAATAGCAAACGTTTCATACTGTATAATGTAGCAAAAAAAAGCATTTTTTTCAATTTAGACATTGAAAATCAAGCAGTTTATTGCGAATGAAATAGATTCCCTGCCGTGAAGGTTTGCGGAGGATGGCCAATTATCGTCCCATTTAGGCGCACTTCTTCTTCAAGTGTGCGCTTCGGTTTGGGTTATGGGAGGGGGAGAGCGTCGATGAGATGGAGGGAGGGCACGTTAGGGTGGTAGGTGTCGCGACTGATGGTAAAGAGAAGGCGCAACCGCATGCCTGATTGCCATGTAGAGGCACGATGGGCGGCGCCAAACCAAACAGCACGGGTAAAGCCAGGCCCTTGCCGTGCGGGATCGCGTAGGGTGAGATCAAGATGGGTCTTATCTGCCCCAATGTTGCGATGGGTGTTGAGGATAAATGTTTTGGCGAAGACGGGCTTGGGATTGCCATTCCCAAAGGGTTCGAGTAGGTCCAAGGAGTTCAAAAGCCCTTCGTCAATGACACAGTCAAGGCTTTCATCGTAGGTGATGGGTTCTGCTTCAACTTGCCCCGCTTCAAACGCCTTGGGGAAACGTTCGCGGAAGGCTTCAAATGCACCGGGTTTGAGGGAAAAACCCGAAGCGGCGGCATGGCCCCCATAGTGGGCGAGGAGGTCGCTGACGGTATCAAGTGCTTTTACCGCATGCCATCCGCCGCGTGAACGAATCGAACCACACCCACTGCCATCTGCTTGGATGCAACAAACTACTGCGGGCACGCCTGACTGTTCGGAGAGTCGTGCCGCCACAATCCCAAGGACGCCTGGATGGAAACCTTCGTCACGTGTGCCCGCGGCAAAGATGAGATTTTTGAATTGTGGAAGCGCTTGATTGTCAATGACATTGCGAAGGTAGGCTTCAATCTCGCGCCGTTCTTGGTTGGCGGCTTTCAACTCATTTGCCGCCTGACGGCAAGCTTGCTTGAGTGCGTCTGATTGTACAGACCACTTAGCGGGTGGGCTGAGATTGATGAGGGTGCAGGCGCAGGCACAGTTGCCAATGCGGCTCGCGGCATTGATGCAAGGAATCAACTTGAAGGCGAGCTGCTCGGCTGTAAGTTCGGCAAATTTGAGGTTATGCACTTCGGCAAGGGCATGGAGCCCAGGATTGCCATTTTGGTATTTGCTGAGGATCGAAAGCCCTTTGGTCACGAGTGAACGGTTTTCACCAGTGAGTGGCATGACATCTGCAATGGTTGCGATGGCGACCAAATCAAGGAAAAGGCGATGGTCACATGCGGGGAAATGGACGGCGAGTGCACGGATAAGCGCATGTGCGGTGGCGCACCCACACATATTTTCGGCGCCTTTGGGCGCGCCTAAGCGGGGATTGACGATTGCATGCGCCGGGGGCAATTGTTCTGGGGGGACGTGGTGGTCGGTGATGATGACCTCAATGCCGAGTTGATTGAGGGAGGTGACCTCATCAACGCATGAGATGCCACAGTCCACGGTGACAAGTAAGTCAGGCTTAGGATTTTCGTTAAGGCAACGTTCAATTGCTGCCGGCGTAAGCCCATAGCCTTCGCGTTCGCGATCGGGGATGAAAGCGGTAACACGCGCACCGCATTGACGAAGGGCTTGCGTCATTAACGCCGTGGCGGTGATGCCATCGGTGTCATAGTCGCCGAAAACGAGAATACTTTGGTGGGCCTGAATGGCGTGTCGCAGACGTGTTACGGCGAGGTCGACATCATGAATTTGCGTAGGGTTGCAAAAGGGCGCGCGCAAGGGATTAAGCCACGTCTCAATCTCTGCCACGGAGGAGATGCGTCGGGCAGCGATACGGGCGACTGCGGGGTGGAGAT
Source organism: Candidatus Spyradenecus sp. (assembly GCA_045605345.1). Taxonomy (GTDB): domain Bacteria; phylum Verrucomicrobiota; class Kiritimatiellia; order RFP12; family DVOR01; genus Spyradenecus. The sequence goes on along the minus strand of JAZUPT010000005.1, from coordinate 51,734 downwards.
TGAGATGCGCGTGTATAGCCTCTTGGTACACAGCCTCCAACAACGCCGAGTCTGGTGCTGGGGCGGCTTGCCAAGGGGGTGTGATGGGAGATTCGGCAACAGTTATATGCATTTTAAGTAAGCGCCGCGAGGCAGATTAGGGCATTGTGTTGCCAGGTTCGTTAAAGGTGAAGGGAGAGGGGAAAAGGTCGCCGAGCGTTACGGTGTACGTGTGCGTGGCCTCGTGGTCGGTTATGAAGACGGGCAGGGTGGCATCGCAGAATTCGGTCAAAACTTGTCTGCAGGCACCACAGGGGGTGACAGCTTTGGGTGCGCTGAGCGCTAGTGCCGTAAAGTGACGTTCGCCTGCGGCGATGGCGGCGAAGAGCGCATTGCGTTCGGCGCAGACGGTGAGACCGTAGGAACTATTTTCTACGTTGCATCCCGTGTAAATCTTCCCGCTTTCAGCCAGTAAGGCCGCACCAACGGTAAAGTGCGAGTAGGGCGCGTAGGCATTTTTTGCGGCATTACGTGCGGCTTTAAGCAAATCTTCAGGAGGGTTCATCGTGGATTCCGAGAAAATTATTCGTGACGAAGGGCATCAATGGGGTTGAGACGGCTTGCACGCCATGCGGGGTAAAAGCCGAAGACCACACCAATGGCGGCAGAGATGCCCGCGGAAAGCAGGATGGCATTGAGCGAGACACTAACCGGCCAGTGGAGCACTTTGGCAATGACAATTGAGGCGCATCGTCCTGCACCAATGCCAACAAGCCCGCCCATAAAACAGAGCAGCACGGACTCGGTGAGGAATTGGGAAAGGATGCGCGACCCACGTGCTCCCACTGCCATGCGTAAGCCGATTTCACGGGTACGTTCGGTGACGCTGACCAACATGATATTCATGATGCCCACGCCGCCGACAACGAGTGAGAGGAGCGCGACAATCAATAAGAGTGAGGTCATCAAACCGCTCGTGGAGGTCATCGTTTTCAACATTTCTGACATGTCGCGAATTTGGAAGTCATTGGGCATACCAGGTGCGATGTGATGTCTGCGACGAAGGACCTCGGTAATCTGGCGCATTGCGTCGGCGACCTGTTCGGGTGATTTCGCCGAACAGGTAATCTGGTCAATATTGTTAAAGCGAACAGGTAATGGATAGTTTTTCGCTTGTACACTGTCGCGAGCAGGATAGATGGAGGTGGTGTTTTCTGGGTAAACAGAGCTCGTCGTTGAGGTGGATGAGGTCGTAGAAGAGACTGCCCCTGCACCTGTGGCAGAGGAGCCCGAACGCGAAAGGCGATTGCGCATGGTGCGCCAAGGGACCACCACGGTATCGTCCTGGTCCATGCCCATCATATTGGCACCTTTTCGGGGGAGGACGCCAATTACCTTGAAGAGGACGCTATTGAGGCGTAAGTCGCGCCCGACCGGATTTTCGCCGGGGAAGAGTTCTTCTTTAACGGTTTGGCCGATGACGCAGACGCAGGCGGCGGTGTCGACTTCGCGTTTGGTGAAGTAACGACCACTTTCGGGCGTCTTCCACGATTGGACGATGAAGTAGTCCTCATTGCCTGAATAGACCGTAAAGGGCGTCCAGTTGCGGTTGCCCGCGATGGCTTGGATGCCACGACGTGAAAGGGTAGGAGAGGCGGCTTCAACGGAGAGGCATTCGGCTGCGATGGCTGCGCAGTCGGCCTCGGTTAAGGTCACAGAACCGCCCGCACCAGAGCTGATGCCGGAGGTCTTGACGGCCGAGGGCCAAATCATCATGACGTTGGTACCCATGTTGGAGATGGAGCTCTTGATTGATTTCGCCGCACCTGCGCCGATTTCCATCATGGTAATCACGACGCCCACGCCAATGACAATGCCCAACATTGTGAGCAGTGAACGCAAGACGTTGCGTCGGAGTGAGACGAAGGCTGTCAAGATTTGTCGTAGTAAATTCATGTGGTTCATTCCCCTTGGCAGACTTAATAGGTGCCGTCAACCATGAGGCCATCTTTAATGTGGTAAGCTTCTTTGGCGAAAGCGCCCACTTCGGGGGAGTGGGTGACTAAAACGATGGTGATGCCTTCCTTCGCATTTAGCTCCTGGAACATGTGCAAGACTTCTTCTGAAGTTTTGGAGTCAAGGTTGCCCGTGGGCTCGTCTGCGAACAGAATCTTTGGGCGATTGACTAATGCACGTGCGATGGCGACGCGTTGTTGCTGGCCGCCACTCATTTGAGAGGGGTGGTGATCCATGCGTTCTTTGAGCCCTACGCGCTCTAAAAGGTGTTCAGCCCAGGCGCGTTGTTCTTTGGGAGAGGGGCGGTTTTTGGCGTACTCCAAGGGCATCATCACGTTTTTCAGTGCAGAGGTGCGCGCAAGGAGGTTGAAGTTTTGGAAGACAAAGCCAATGCGCTCATTGCGTAGGTCTGCTCGAGCATTGGAGGAGAGTGTGCTGACATCCTTTCCGTCAAGCAGATATTGGCCTCCAGAGAGGGTGTCAAGGAAGCCAAGGATATTCATTAGCGTTGATTTACCGCCACCCGAGGGGCCCATGAGGGCCAAAAGTGTCCCCTCGTGAATTTTCATAGAGATCCCCTTTAATACAGGGACTTCCACATCGCCGAGAAGATAGTTCTTGGTGAGGTTTTTCAATTCAATGAGCGCGGGCGCTGCGGATGGAGTAGTCATAAGCCTCCTTTGGCCGAGTAGATTAACGGCGACGACCCCACCGAGGAGGCTTGGGCATGAAGGGGTTTTCGCCTGCGGCGGCGGCTTGCTGCACTTCAATCTTCGTCAGCGTGCCCGTGATGACTGAGTCGCCAACCTCAAGTTTGTCGGTGGTGATGGCAGAATGGATATCATCGCTTACGCCACAAGTAACTTCCACAGGGACGGGGTGACCTTGTTCATCTTGCACGAAGACGTAGGACTTTTGTTCGTCGCCCTCCGCAGGTTCCCACCCTGTTGGCCGCCAACGTAAGGCCGCCGCTGGCACAAGAAGGGCGTCCTTCGGCGATTCAGCAAGGATAAACTGCACATTTGCTGTGAGGTAGGGGAGCAGAAGGGAATCAGGGTTTTCGGTGGCGACTTCAACGGTGTAGGTCACCACATTGGAACTCATGGAGGCATTTAGGCGAATGCGTGCGACCTTACCTTCAAAATCCTTTTCAGGGAAGGCATCAACGGCGAATCGAACGCGCTGTCCCACCTTGATGGCGCCGATGTCTGCTTCGTTGACGGGGACCCAAATTTCAATCTTTCGCAAGTCTTTTGCCACGAGGAAGAGCGAAGGCGTGCTCATCGAAGCGGTCACGGTCTGGCCGATATTGACGCGGCGGTCAATGATAATGCCATCAACGGTAGAGAGGATGTCGCAGTAGGAGAGGTTGCGCTCCGCCTTTTCCAATTGTGCTTGCGCTTGTGCGATGGCCGCTTCTGCTTGTTCAATTTTCGCTTCGCCTACCTTCAGATTGGCCACGGCGACCTCATATGCACTCAGATAGGCGTCGTAATCTTTTTGCGAGATGGCATCACCCACGCCCATTTGTTGGGCGCGCTTCCATTCGCGTTCAGCTTGACGGAGTTTGGCATTCAACTGTGCCGTGTCGGCTTGTGCGCCTGCGAGCTGAGCCTTTGCGGTGGTGAGATTTGCCTTTGAGATGGTGACTTCTGCTTTGTAAGTGACATCGTCAATGCGTGCGAGGAGTTGCCCTTTGCGCACTTCAGAGCAGTAATCGACCTCTTTCCCTTCGGTGTCCGTGCCGAATTTCATAATCTGGCCGGTGACCTGAGCGCCGATATCAATGAGATCCTCAGGTTCAATCGTGCCCGTAGCCAAAATGGTTTGAACGGCTTGACCGCGTGTGATGGCTTCAGTTTTATAGGCAATTTCTGCTTGAACAGGTTTGGGACGGTTGCGATACCACCAAATGCCGCCGCCGATGAGCGCCAAAAGAATTAAAGAGACGACAATCTTCCGCATGGCCTTGCCTTTCTGTGCCTTTTCGTTCTCAGATACATCCTAATAAATGAGAGGATGTACAAGAAACGCGTATTAAATGGTTGCCCTGACAGGAATCGAACCTGCGGCACGCGGTTTAGGAAACCGCTGCTCTATCCACTGAGCTACAGGGCAGTCAACTGATAGTATCGCACATAATCGGGCGTTCGTAAAGAGATAACCCGGGCAAAAACGGTCTGCATTATACAAAGTGCGACAGTAAAACGCAATGAAAAAGAGTGTCAATCGCATTTTCTCATTTGCGACTAAAAGGGTGGACACTGGAAGGTGTGTGAGTAAAAAGAAAAAAGCCTGCAAACAGTGTTTGCAGGCTTCCCGAATGGTGCTCGGGGGGGGACTCGAACCCCCACGGATCTCTCCACATGCACCTCAAGCATGCGTGTATGCCATTTCACCACCCGAGCGGTTAAAACGGCGTATATGATAGCACAATGATTTTTTCGATGCAAGCATTTTTTTGCAAATATTTTAAATTTTTTGAGGAAGGTGACGATTTGTGCAAATAAAAGGGGTGGTGTGTGAATGAATTCGAGTAAAAGGTAAAGAAGAGGTGAAGCGTTAATGGATGAAAGCATCTGCTCTTGATTGAAATGGAGGTGTGCGTCCTCAACTAACATAGAGGCACTTCTGTTTACGAATGAAGTCGGGATACGTGTGTTTACGATTGAAGTAGAGAAGAGGACGAAGGAGGTGGGTAACAGAGCGCGTAGGGGAATGCGCAGTAGATTGTAATGGAGGCAATCTTGGATTGGTCTTCTCGACACAAGCACACGGTGCTGTAGATTGTAATGGAGATCTTCTTGAAGGTGGCTTTTTAATACGAGTGCACGGCCCTGCAGGGCATGGAAGGTTTTTTGTAGCGTTCAAATAGAGGCGGGGAGGCCACAATTAGGGTTGCGCCAGGCAACTTTTAAATGAATCTTAGGGAAAAGTGCAAAAAAAAGACCAGCCGCTAGGCTGACATTGCAAAAATGGTGGCAAGGGTCGGGATCGAACCGACGACACGCGAATTTTCAGTCCGCTGCTCTACCAACTGAGCTACCTCGCCAACATAGCGTTGAAAACGTGCAGAAGTATAGCAAAACCACTTTTCTGATTTCAAGTTATTTTTTTATTTTTTTTAAATTTTTTAGATTGTTGATTGAAAAAGTAAGTTGTTGATTGAAAAAGTAAGTGGGCAGGTGGAGCGGAATTGCCTGTCCACTTACTTTTTTCAATCAACAAATATTGTAATAACGTTCAATATTTGAAGACCTTATAATTGCTCCACAACTCAAAATACACCTCAATCATACGGCCCCTCAAATATTCCCTCTTGCGGCACATTTGCAGTCACCTTCATCCGTTCGTCTGCGCACTTTGATGGTCAATTCAAGCACTTTCATTTCTTCAATACTTTGTACTATATTTGTCCGGTCGTAACTTATTCATTTACAATAACTTATCTTGAATATTTTATGGCCGGCAATTTTAAGCCTAAAATCAGTACAATTTGTACTATCCATGCAAAATTTAAACAGTACAATTTTTTTTGGGGCCAATTATTTGAAGGGGAAATTTCCTCTCGGGAAGAAATCTTAAATAGTACAATTTTTAGGCGGGGACTTTTTAGACCTGTCTAGAAAACTTTGGAAAATAGTACGAAGGGCCGAAGAAGTGAAATTAAAAAATAAGTTAAACGAAGAATTATGCAATCCAAGTTGCGATTGTTGATCTAACAAAATAAAATAGCGCATCAAAAGACGCGCTAAATATTCAACTCTACAATGTCAGATATTACTTCAACAATTCGTTTAATCGTTTTCTCCATTCGCACCCATCATACCAACCACATCCGATGCAAGAGCCGTTGTACTTCTCGTCACCTTTGTACCAAAATTTAATTCCTAAAAACGGAGGGCGGTTACCAAATTTAATACATTTTTGACAAGCTCGATCTTTCAAAAGATTATGATCTCGTGTAAGGATTTGAAAATGTTGGCTAATTTCATTATTACTTAAGGAATTAACATCAACATCTCCTGTTTTTTCTTTTAATCGGCCAAATGGAACCTTATGGTCAATTTCTAAACTTGACTTAACAGATGCCCCTGTAAAGGCATCTGTCTCTCCTAAGACAGAAATAATTCTTTCTCTGTCTTTTCCTTTAAATCCGATTCGCGACTTATCATGTCCTTGAACTAAAGATGTCAATTTATAATGCGTTGTATCTTGGCGACAAATTGGGCAGTAACATGTTTTTGCCCATCTTTGAGGTGCAACTTCTTCAAATTGCCAACCTGCATTTTTTAAAACTCTGAAAATTGCCGCTGGTTGTCCACTATGGCTTCCGCACATTGAACATGCCCACCGATTTAGATTTTTCTTACAATACTCAAGAAGATCATCTGCTTTACTCATACTGTTAATGTGCATTTAAAAAGGCGCACCACCTTTTAAGAGTGAAGGGTACGCCTTAACTATGTACCTTTAGAAGGCTTACGACGGCCTGCGGACAATACACAGCAAGGCGCACCCGAAATCGGGTAAACCTCGCAAACCGTTGCCGCGTTAGAGAGTCGTAATTTTCTAAAGAATGGTTTGCAAACAGTAGAACTGCTACATTAATACTATTGGAATAAAACCTCCTATTGTTTTGCTATAAAACAATCAATAGCCGTAGATTTAAGAGTTTTTATATGCTTGTTGAATTGCCAATCCAATAGCTTTTCCTAAAAACGGAGGGACTGCGTTCCCAATTTGTACGAGTTGTTTGTTTTTCGTACCCTTGAAAATAAAATCATCAGGGAAAGATTGTAAGCGAGCCATTTCACGTGCAGTGAGAACACGCGGTAGTTTCGGATGGATATTTACACCTCCGTGATTTTCTTTAATCGTACATGAGGCTTCATTCCAAGGGCATTTTTTCCATGCATCGCTATACCCTTTATACAAACTCTTCCCTTCTGGGAGCGCACGCATACGCTCTTGCATATCGGGCCTGTGTACCGTTGGAACATGATTAAATTCAGCATCAGCAGGATGATTCATCAAATCACCAATCGCTTCACCTGTTGTACGATATTCATTGGGCTGCAGAATTGGCATTGGATGAAGATTCTTTCGCCCAATTCGATTCGCAATAAAAATTACACGTTCTCGCTTTTGTGGAGTGTAATAGTCTGCAGCACAAAGTGTTGTTACATTGACTTCATATCCAATTGCTCGAAAATCTTCCAAAATTTTTTGCTCTACTGCTCCATTAAGCATCGAACGCAACCCCTTAACGTTTTCGCATATTACAAATTCTGGTTGCAATTCTTTTACGATCTCAATCAGTTCGAGGTATAATGAATTACGAGGGTCATCAACAATGCGATTGCCCGCCATACTAAAACCTTGGCAAGGAAATCCGCCTGCCAAAACATTTAATTGACGCCCGTTTAATTGACGCCTTACCGTTTCATAAAATAGCCGCTTGTTCTCTTCTTTCTTAATATCGCCATTTACAAATGGATGGTTAAAATTATGGTTATAGGTCATACATGCTTCTTCAAAGAAGTCTAAGCCACAAATGCCAGTCATTCCCGACATTTCAAGCCCCTTGCTCAAACCACCTGCGCCACAAAAGAGGTCGACAAATGTTAAATCATTCTTTTGCGAATTTGACCATTGGGCTGAAATGTCAACCCAATTAACATTATCGCCTATCGGACTCTTTTTAGTCCCCTTCTGAAACAATGTTGACGAATGAAATTGCTCTTGCAAGAGCATTTCATTCTGACGACAAGCGTCTTTAAATTCTGCAAATGCTTCTTCAGAAACAGAATATCGCGTTCCCTTTTTTGTCGTTTTTAATATGCCACTAGCAACATATTTACGAATTTGTTTTTGTGAAACATTTAACAATTTGGCGACATCTGTCAAACTGTAACTTACATTACTCATTAGTTCTCACTCTCATTCAAAAGTTTCATAATATCAGGATCGTTCCCATACAGATTTTTCATTGTATTTTTGATTACCAGTTGAATCGTCTTTACACGATATTCAACGGGGTCATACTGATAACAACCAACACATCCAAGTTCTGCAGTGTAATTTTCATCACCAGCATAAAATGGGTACGGATTACCTCTAATGTTTTGAGCATTCCAACGCTTATTTGTCAGCTTACATTCTTTGCAAATTTGCCGTTTAATATCGTTTGCGGCTTTGCAGAGAGGTTGGAAGTCCTCTTCTCGCTGCGTTGCTAAATTTGAAACACGTGCATCATCCTTTCTACCATTTTTATGATCAATTTCAATCTGCGTATTTTCACTTTTTCCGCATACGCCAAGCATTACACATTTTTCTTTAGAAAGTTTCTCTCTAATATCCGCACGAATCCCTTGATTAAAGGACTTCTTTGCATTGAAGCCATTCAATCTAATCCGATCAATACTATTTCCTGAAGTTAGCGTTTTATCTGTTTCAATGTTATATTTCTTTGCAAGCAGAGAAGTTTTCCTTCCCCAGGAAAGACCATTGCCTAGTTTCAAATCTTTATATTCGCCAATAAATTCATCCCTACTAACCCAACGACTAAAACCATTTTTGTCTGGATTGGCTAATTTTTCAAAAAGCTTCTTCAATGTTTCTGATTTTTTACTAGACATAACTCAAACTTTCTTAAAAACAAATAAATACTCGTGTTTAAAGAGGAAAAAATCACTCTTTAATGCTTTATATCGCCAAAGATTCTCCTGCCCAATTTTTGCACGATTGCCAACCATATCCTTAACAACAATACCTTTCAATTGACATTTAAAATGGCGCTTGATAGCGTACATCAAATAAAAACCTAATGGAATAATTTCTCCATCGCGATAAACATCGCCTACAACAAGGGATAAATATTTTTTAGATCGTAAATATGGAAATACATTTCCAATTGCTTTAATAAAAGAATCTATAAATAATTTCACATCTGAAACTTGTGACAAGTCTTCGCGTTTTTCTGTAAATTTAATGACATCAAGATAAGGTGGATGACAAATAATGTGGTCAATTCGCTTTTTTTTCAAAAAGGTGAGATTTTCGGTGATACAATTACATACTTTGGTGGTATCACAAATATCACACTCGTTAATAAAATAATTGATTTTTGTCGTATCTTTCATCTGCTGACGTACAAAATCAATTATTTCTGTGTTAATATCAAAACCGATATAATCTCTATTCAAAGACTCGCATTCATATAGCGTGGTCCCACTCCCCATAAACATCTCAAGTACACAGTCACCTTCCTCTGTGTAACGACGAATCATTTGATTGGGAATTTGAGGGGCAAAATTACCATGATAACAATTTGTATGCTTGCCTCCCTTAGCACGAGGGCCCATAATCCAAAGACTATCCGTGTTGATGTCCAACTCTTTCCAAGTCGCCTTATCGAACCTCATAACAACCTCACATTTGTACCCTTGCAGTATAGCAAACACCCAAAACAAATCTCAATTCTTTTTTCATCTCTTCAATACGTTGCATCCTGCTTGATGAGTTGTAACTTATTCATTTGTAATAACTTATCTTGAATATTTTATGGCGGGTAATTTTAGGATTAAAGTCAGTACAATCTGTACTATCCGTGCAAAATTTAAACAGTACAATTTTTGGTGGGGCAAGATATTTTAAGGAAAAATTTCCGTTCGGGAAGAATTCTTAAACAGTACAATTTTTTGCACGGGACTTTTTAGACTTTTCTAGAAAACTTTAGAAAATAGTACGAAGGACCGAAGAACTGAAACAAGCACAATTGTGAACAAGTTTGTAAGAAACTCAAGTCGAGTTTGTTACAAACTGAAATTGAGTTTGTTAGAAATTGAGATCGAGTTTGTTACAAATTGAACCACAATTCTGCCTGTTTAGGATTTTGAGGCTGGTGGAATTGCCTAAGCTTATGTTTTGTTTCGCTAAGGATTCTTCCTCAAAGGGGGAGAGTACCTTTAGCGGAGAGGCGCTGTTAGAAGTTAAACTCTTCTTGGAAGATCGCCACGGGGGCGAATGAGCGCCGATGTTCTGGGCATGGGCCTAAGCGATGAAGCGCCGCGAGGTGGGACTTTGTGCCGTAGGCTTTGTGTTTGGCGAAGTCATATCCCGGATAGCGCGTGTCGAGTTCTGCACAGAGGTGGTCACGGGTGACTTTGGCAATAATTGAGGCGCAGGAGATGAGCAGACTGCGTGCGTCACCTTTGACGATTGCCGTGTGGGGGAGAGGCAAGCCTTTGACGGGGAGGCCGTCCACTAAGGCGTGGACAGGAAGGGTGGGAAGTGATTCTAACGCGCGCCGCATAGCGAGGTGGGTGGCATTGAGAATATTGATGGAGTCAATTTCTTGTGCGGAGGCAATCCCCACTCCACAGTGAACCTTTGGGTGGTGGAGGAGACACTCATAAAGTGCTTCACGGCGTTTTTCGGTGAGTTGCTTAGAGTCATTGGCGGCTTTGAGGTCGCCTTCTGCCAAGGCTTCAATATCCGCTTCAGCGATTACAACTGCACCTGCCACCACAGGACCCGCGAGGCACCCGCGCCCCGCTTCATCCACCCCCGCAAGGAGGGCACCAGGTGTCGCGGCCCAAAAGTCGCGCTCAAAGCGCAGACGGTCAATCGGTTCGCTGGGGTCAAAGGGAATGCGCGCAGGTTTTGCCATGGACGAGAGAGCGGAGGTGATTAGATGAGTTTGGCGGTCAAATCGTAGCCTCGTGCGCCAGTAATGCGCACGTTTACGAAGTCGCCGGGGCGAATGTTTTCAGGTGCGTGGGCGACATGGGTGAGGCCATCCACCTCAGGTGCCTGGTGGGGCAAGCGCACATAAATGCCCTCGTTGTCGTCAAAATCAACCACCAGTGCGCGACTTTCAAGGCCGATTCGCGCACGATTATTTTCGCGTGCGATGCGCTTTTGAAGCGTCATCAATGCCGCGTGGCGGCGTTGGGCGGTCTTCGGGTCGGGCAGGTCAGGCAAAGTTGCGGCATGTGTGCCCTCTTCGGGGCAGAAGCTAAAGGTGCCCAGGTGGTCAAAACGGACGCGTTCGATGTAGGCCTCCAACTGCTTAAAGTCCTCTTCCGTTTCACCTGGGAAGCCCACCATGCAAGTTGTGCGCAGCACTGCGCCTGGCACTGCCGTGCGAAGACGTTCGGGGAAGGTGCCAATCGCGGCAATGGTATCGGCGCGACGCATCGCACGCAACACATTGGGGGCGCAGTGTTGGATGGGTAAATCAAAGTAAGGCAAGATGTGCTTCGCCCCTGCCATCACCTCCAAGAGTTCATCGGTGACGTGGTTGTGGAAGCCATAGAGGAAGCGAATCCAGAAATCGCCTTCGAGCGCATCAAGAGCCTTGAGCAGGGAGGCGAGGGTGGTGCCGTCCCGCAAGTCGCGACCATAAGCCGTGACATCTTGCGCCACGAGATTGATTTCGCGCGTGCCGGTTTTCAACAGTTCCTTTGCCTCTGCGAGGATATCTTCTGGCTTACGACTGCGTAAGTGCCCGCGGAACTGAGGAATTGCGCAGAAGGCGCAGGCATGATTGCATCCCTCGGCGATTTTGATGTACGCAAAGACGGGCCCCGTCAAGCGGAGCGCCGGGATGGGCTTATTGAAAGTGCGCACGGGAAGCCCAGGCGCGATGGTCACGGGCAGAGGTTTTCCGGCGGCCTTCTTGGAGCGCTTTTCGAGTTGCTGCAAGGTTTCTGGCAGGAGATCAAGTTGGTCCACGCCGAGAAATGCGTCCACTTCAGGGAAGGACTCTGCCATCTGTTCGCGGTAACGCTGCGGCATACATCCCGTGACGACCACGGCTTTGTGTTCACCTGCCGCCTTACGTTCGCATGCGGCAAGGATTTCACCTGCGCCCTCTTCGCGTGCAGATTCGATGAAGGCGCAGGTGTTAATGATGAGCACTTCGGCTTCTTCGGGGACCGGTGTCACCTGATAACCCGCTTTTAAGAGTGCGCCAAACATCACTTCGCTATCGGCGAGGTTTTTGGAGCAACCAAGGGAGATAATTCCAAACGTCTTTAATTTCATAAGAAAGGTGGGGGCTATCAGGTAAAAGGTGGGGAGGATTAGAGGCCGAGGTCTTCGTTGACCAAGAGGACTTTGATGTCCGACCAAGCGGGACGTTGGCGGATGACCGTGGTGATGCGGCAGATGCTGCCGTCATTAGCGCCAGCACAATTGGCGCACTTTCCCGTGGTGGCACAGGGGGTCTTGCACCCTAGGCGATAGGCATTTACGGGGCCAGCGATTTCGGCAATGCGCGCAAGGGCGGCATCAACATCGCCACTGACGAGTTTGTTTCTGCCAATCACGAGCACAGTGCGGCGCGGTCCGTAGATCATTGCGGCGACACGATTGCCCACGCCGTCGACATTAACGATGATACCGTCGTCGGTGAGTGCATTGACCGAGGAGAGGAAGCAGTCGCAGGTGAGTTGACGACGGCGAATCTCATCACGTTCTTCGGCGGTGAGATTGGGGAAGCCGTGATTCAGGATTTCCTTGCCCGCATCACGCATTTCGCGGGTAAGATTCAAGCACGCGACCGAGAGCGAACCGCCAAAGCCAATTGACTGGGCGCCTTCTGCGAGTTCCAATACCTTCGCACGCGCCTCATCGCGTGTGGCACAACACGTCACGTCGTAACCGCGCTTGCGGAGTTTTTCAGCGACACGTTCCAAACGTGCGGTGGACTGCCAAGTGAGCATGGCATCAACGGTGGACTGTTCCATTTTGTTTTCCTTTGAATGCGAGGGTAAATAAAGCGGCGGCCGCGATGAGGAGCGCCACGGAGATGAGTTGACTAAAGGTGAGGCCAAAGTAGGTGTCGCCACGGGGGTCATCGCGTAAGCACTCTACGAGGAAGCGAAGGCATGCATAACCAGCGCAGTAAATCGCCGCGCAGAGTCCGCGCAGGTGACGGAATTTTGCGTAACACCACCATAGGGTGATGAAGAGGAGGGCACATCCAGCCGCCTCAATGAGTTGGGTCGGGCAGACGGGGAGTGCCTTTGAGGAATAGGGTGAGATGAGGTTGTGTGCGACTTGGTGCGACCACGCAGGAGAGCCCTTGGGGAAGGCAATCGCGAGGGGGCCGTCTTGGCAGAGATGTCCGTAGCAACACCCGAAGAAGAAACACCCCACGCGCCCGAAGGCATGACCTAACGGCACAAAGATAGCGCAGAAGTCTGCAAAGGAGAGGAGGGACTCTTTCTTCAGTTTGGCATAGGTTAGCAATGCGATGGTGGCGAGGATGAAGCCGCCGTAGAAGACTAAGCCACCCTTCCAAATGTGAAACATTTCTAAGGGTTTTTCGGCAAATTCCGTGGCCCAGTTCTGCCAAACATAGACGATACGTGCGCCAATGACGCCACCAATCGCCGCCAACATGACGATGGTCTGCACTTCATTCGGATTACGTCCTGTGCGTTTGGCAAGGAGGTCTGCCAAGGTGTAGCAGAGGATGAAACCAATCGCCATGCAGAGCCCGTAGGTCTGAATGGTAATGCTGCCGAGGGTAAAGAGTTGGGGAAACATAGTGTAAGCCGTAATGCGTGGGTTAACGAGTGAGGGTGCCACTCATCTTGCATTGGAAGAGGAGCGTGCGGATTTCATCAATGAGGGTCTCGTTCACGGTAAACTTGTCTTGCTTAACGTGGTTGATATTCGCTTTAATCATCACCTTGGGATAGGCGGGGTCGTCTTCTTCCAACTTTTCACGTTCCATGAGACCTGCATCAACGAGCATCTGCAAGGTCATACGAAACATCTCTGGGTCCATGCTGTAGTAGTACTTGCGGACGTCGCCAAATTCCTTTTTGTGATATTCAATATTAAAATTGTCGCCGACGGTGACCGAGTGACCTTCCAATACCATGATTTGGCCATTGTCACTCATTTCGCAACGCACACGAGGGGCTTTTTCATTCGCTTGATAGTAGATGTGAACCCAGTTTAAGCGGGAATTTGAAACGACAAATTTCTCAGGTGAACGGTACCAATAGGCCGAGCATCCCCATCCCGAAAAGAGGAGTGAGAGGGTTAGCCCGAGCAGGAGGAGGTATTTTTTCATGACTTGGTTCTCCAGGGAAGATAGACAAAGAGGGGTTGCTCGCACTGAATGTGCAGGCGAGGGGCGGTGGTGCGATTGAGGGTGGCGCGCCAAAGGGTGTCGAGGAGGAGGTTCTCAACGGGCCAAACGACGCCCTGTACGGTGATGTACTGCGGCGTGAATGAGAGGAAGGAGACGGGCATATTGGGCGTTACATCGAGGAGGGACTCGCCTGGCGCCAAAAGGTGAAAACGCCCTGTTTCCGTAAAAATGCGAGCAGGACGCCCCGCAGCTGAAATGAGGGCCAGATTCGCAAGGGTGTGATCTTCGCGCAATCCCGTGACTGCAAAGTAGTCCACCGCTACGCCAGGGCGTGCGCCGGCGAGCCAATTCATTGCCTTTGTGAGGTCGTTGGTCTCTTGGTCTTCGTGCAGGTCGGTCAATAACTCAGGGGCGATATCGCCCGAAAAGGTGTCCAAATCCCCAACGATTTGCAGGAGTGCGGGTGCGCCCTCTGGAGGAACGCGATCGCAACACACACACGCCTCACATCGGGCAAGCGCGGCAAGCACCTCTGGGTGACGGGGCGCTTCGCCGTTGGCAATGATAGCAATGGTGGGGGTGTCGGTCATTCTGAGAGTTCAAATCCGAGTTTGGTGATATCGGCTGCCAATGTTTCGGGCAACACGCCCTCCACGCGAAAGGTTTCATTATCCACAAGGGTGACCGCGGTCACTTGGGGGTAAGATTGGAGCAACTGCTTGACGGCGCCACGGCAGTGGTCGCACCGCATCTTCTTCACGGTGACAAGGCGCTCATGGGGTTGGGCAGCGGCAAGCACCTTTTGGGCAGAGAGGCGGGAGAGGAGGGGACGAATGACGAGGTGCCACGCCAATAAGGCAAAGAGAATCGTTGCGAAAATTGGACGGAGAGGGGCGGTTCCGCCGCAAGCGCCGTGGCAGGTGTTTGTGGCGAGTTCGGCATAGTTCGGGAGGAGACCCCAGGCGGCATTGGCGGCATTGAGGGCGAGGCCTGCGAGCACGGCGGCGAGGGAGATGATGAAGAGGTAGACTGCGAGACACTTTTTGCCGAGGAGTTGCAAGAGCACAGTGAGGCTCGCGCCATTGAGTGCGGGGCCCACAATGAGGAAGATGAGCGCTGCACCAGGGGAGATCCCCTTCGCCATTAAGGCGAGTGCCACAGGGATGGAGGCCGTGCTGCAGACATACATCGGCATGCCAATGAGCAACATCACGGGGAAGGCAATCCAATCATTGCCGAGGGCTTCACTGCTAAAGAGGCTGTCGGGGACGAAGACGAGAATCAGTGCCGAAATGATTAACCCGATGAGGAGCGCAGGTGCGATGCCTTTGAGCAGGGTCAGATAACCATATTGGAGCGCGGCGAGGAGTTTGCCGAAAAGGGAGGTTTGCGGAGGTGCTTCGGTTGCGGGAGGCGTATCCGTGGTAAGCGTCTCGTTATCAATTGCTTGAATGGCGAAGCCGCCGGCGAGTCCTGTGAGGGTGGCCACTAAGGGGCGCACCAAGGCGAAGACCCAGCCGAGGAGGGAGCCTGTGGCAAAGAAGGAGTCAATGCCTGTCTGTGGTGTGGAAATTAAGAAGGCAGCCATCGCGCCTTTTGATGCGCCGCTGCGTTTGATAGAGGCGGCTAAGGGCAAAACACCACAGGAGCACAGGGGAAGGGGCACACCGAGTAAGACCGCCAATGCCACTGCTTTCTTTCCCGCTGCGCGTCCAAGGAAGCGGCAGACTAACGCTGGTGAGAAGAACAGACTTAAGAGGCCTGCCGCCAAAAAGCCGAAAAGTAACCACGGAGCCATCGCTTGTGCGGTGTCCCAAAGGGCAGAAAGAAAACGGAGAAAGAGGTCCATAAGTGAAAACCTTGCCAGGTGGAGTGCTCAGTTAAGCGAAAGAAACTAAAAGGATTACGCAAAGTACTGTTTGCGTTCGTCAACGTAGGCTTCAATGGCTTCGCGGTCGCGTTGGGTTTGCAATTCGGCCATCAAGCCTTCTTTGACCTCTTCGAAGAGGGCGGGCTCTTCAGGTAAGTGGGCGATGACGTGGATGATGTGCCACCCGAGCGGCGTTTCAACCACATCGGTAATGCTATCCTCTGCGGCGGCAAAGGCGGCCTCTTCAAAGGATTCGTACATCATTCCGCGACGGAAGAAGCCGAGGTCGGTGTTGTTGGGGCAGGAGGAAACTTCGCTTACAGCAGCCTCCCAAGTGGTGGTGCCAGCAATCAACTTCGCTCGGAGGTTGAGCAGGGTCGCGGTGGCTTCTGCCGCAGTCGCATTGTCGCGATGAATGACAATGTGTTTCGCGTGGACGCGTTCGGGCAAAAGGAAGGATTCGGGATGCGCTTTGTAGCATTGGCGAGCATCATCCACGGTTACGCGAGGCGCTTTGGCGGCAATTGCTTTGAGGAGTTGGTCAACGCTCTGCTTTTGTTTCGCCGCATCGGTTTCGAGAATGATTTGTTCGCGCAGATTTTCGGCGGCCCATTCACGCAGTTGTGCATCATCTGGGGTGGCGTTATTGGCCTTCATAAAGGTTTCATAACGCGGCTTGAGGCGGGCGACCTCGGCATCAATGGCCTCGGGTGTCGGTTGCGAATACTTCATGGTGCGAATTCTTCTTATTGCATTAACTGCGGTTCTTGTTCGCGAGCGGCCTCTTGAGCGGCTTGCAGACGTTCTTCTTCGCTCTTGAAAACACCTGCCGCTTCCAATTCTGCATCTTCTTCGGGGGTCAATTGGATGGGTTGGGTGGGGGCGAGACCCTGCTTGATGCGTTCGATTTGTGCGCGACGGTTCGCTTGGACGCGTTCAGCTTCCATCTCGGCAACGCGTTGTTGGAGGGCTGCCTTTTCACTCTTTTCTGCCTGCTGTTGGGCGGCGCGACGCTTTAAGAGGCGCGACCGGAAGGAGCCCTCTTTGGCTCTGGGGGCCGGAGTGGTGGCGGCTTGCGGTGCGGCAGCCTTCATCTTGGGGTGTGCCTCGGCAACTGGGGCCGCGGCATCCACTTCGGGGGGCGCATCAATGAGCCCCTTGCCGAGGCCGAGGGTGAAGGTGACGCCGTCTTTGGTCAACGTGGCATACTCGCGATCGTAGTCTGCGGTGACCAGAGTGAAGCCATTTTGCGTTTCGCCTTCGCCGAGGAGGTAACTCTCCATGGAGCCTTTGGTTTCGTCAAGAAAGGCGATTTTGCGTGAGCCATCGGGCATGTCGGTGATGCCGCACATGCGGAATTTCTGCGCAATTTCTTCCTTTTGCTTCTGTTGCTCGGCGAGGGCGACGGTGTCAGTCTCTGTCTCTTTCGCCATGTCGCCGAAGGGTTTGGCGTCAATGATTTCTTGATAGGTCGCCTTGGGCGCTAACGCGGCCTTTAGGCAGGGGGCGAGGCAGACGCCACAGAGGAGGGAGAGGAGGAGGCGGTTCATAACTTGAGCAACCCAGACATGGTTAAGAACACAATCAAAATCGCCACTGGCGCGATCCATTTCACCGAGATGCCCCACGCAGTGAGCAACCACTTGGGCGGATTTTTGGTGGCATCCGAAGAGAGGAGGTTAATCTTCGCGCGGCGCGTGCCATAGACCCACCCAATCAAGAGGGCAATAATCAACGCCGTGAAGGGGAGACCCCAGTTGGAGCAGAGGTTGTCGAGGGTGTCAAACCAGTTGCCCTGCGTGAGCGAACCTAAGCACCAGCGCACGCCCTTTTCAACGCACGGGAGGTAGGACCAGTCGGCCGTTGAGAAGACAGAGAGTAAGCCAGCGAGGGAACAGGTGATGAAGGCAATCCATACTGCGCATCGGCGGGTGCAACGTTTGTGGTGCTTGCGCATGCGTTCAATGAGGACGGTCGCCGTGCATTCTAAGAGGGAGGCCGAGCTGGTCACTGCCGCAATCAAGAGCATGAAGAAGAAGGCGGTTGCCCAAATCGCCCCTAAGGGCATCGTGGCGAAGGTGGCGGGCAGTGCCCCGAAGATGAGACCTGGGCCCGCAGAGGGGTCTAAGCCCACGGAGAAGACCGCAGGGAAAATGGCTAAACCTGCCAATAAGGCGGCCAAGGTGTCTAAGATACCCACCCAACCTGCCGCATGGAGGATGGATTGGTCGCGCTTGAGGTAGGATCCGTAGGTGACGGTGATTGCCATGCCTAAGGAGAGGGAGAAGAAGGCTTGGCCGAGGGCCATCATGATGACTTTGGGGGAGAATGCAGCCGCGGTGGGCTTCAAAAGGAAGACCACGCCTTCCCATGCTCCAGGTAGGGTCACGCTACGCACAATCACAACCAAAAGCAGGACGAAGAGTGCCGGCATTAAAATCTTGCTCACGCGTTCGATACCCGCCTGAATCCCGCCCAGAATGACGGCTCCCGTGAGCGCCATGAAGATGGCGAATCCAATCAAAACGCGCCAAGGATTGGCAGTGTAAGCACCAAATTCGGTGGTGGACTGTTTGGCGACTTCTACTGCCGTGACGCCTTCGATGTCAGTGAAGGTCGCGGTGAGCGAACGCCAAACGTACTCCACAATCCAGCCGCCCACAACAGCATAGTAGGAGAGAATGGCGAAGGATAAAATTGCGCAGACCCATCCCACCGCGGCAAAGCCCTTTCGGGCAAAGGCAACTGCGCCAATCAAACTTGCCCCTGCCAAAAGCCAAGCGTGGATGGAGGCAAATAAGACCATCGCCGCGCCTGCAAGGAAGCAGAGGATGTTTCTGCCGAAGGTAGAGGAGGAGATGAGTTCAATCTTGCCGAGGGCATTAATGACATTGCGGCGCGTGACGCGGCCAATGAGCATCTCAGAGCACATCACAGGCAGGCCAATCAAAAAAACGCAGAGGAGGTACACGAAGACAAAGGTACCCCCACCATTGGTGCCTGCCATGTAAGGGAATTTCCAAATGTTGCCTAAGCCGATTGCCGAGCCTGCAGAAGCTAAGATGAAACCGATAGAAGAGGTCCAGTTTTCACGTGCCATAGATGTATCCTTTTTCCGAAGGAAAAGTATAACATAAATCCTCTCGCGACAACAGAAAGGCTTGTCGAAAATGTCTTGCCTGCACCCTGTTTTGCCACCTGAGCCGAGTCAGAGGAAATGCTGAACGAAATTGTCATTGAAAAGCTTTTGCAAAGTGTGTTATCTTGGGGGCGAAGAAAGGACTCTTTTTTTGGGGATTAATTGACCTAAAAACCCCCTTTTTGAAGTTGTCAGTGCGAATAGAAAGGGCGCGGCAGATGAAGTTGGGATTTGTTATGGCGTGCAGTGTGGTGAGTGTGCTGCTCTGCGGCGGTTGTTTTCCTGAAGAGATGTTGCCCATTACTTACGCACCAGAGCAAGTTTATTTGGATGTGCGCACGCCAGAAGCATTCGCAGCAGATCATGTAAATGCCGCGATTAATTTGTCCTGTGATGAAATTGAAGCGAAAGCCTCGACACTTATTCGTGATAAGTCGATTGAAATTTATGTTGACGGACGCGGTGGTCAACGTGCAGAGCAGGCCATTCAAACCCTCAAGGCGCTCGGTTATCCGCACGTGTACGTGCTTCCCTAAGCTTGCGATAAGTGCTGAAAAAACAAAAAAGCCAGCCGAATAGGCTGGTTTTTTAGATGTAAAGCTCGTTTATGGTGGGCGGAGACGGACTCGAACCGCCGACAGCCTGAGTGTAAATCAGGAACTCTAACCAACTGAGTTACCCGCCCGAAGCGGTAGGCAAATGACGGAAATGGTGCCGGAGGAGGGACTCGAACCCTCACGCTTTAGGGGCGGCAGATTTTGAGTCTGCTGTGTCTGCCATTTCACCACTCCGGCGTGCTTAGTGGAGCGGGTGAAGGGAATCGAACCCTCGTGGCCAGCTTGGAAGGCTGGAGCTCTGCCATTGAGCTACACCCGCACGCTAATGGTGCGTCATTTGTTTCAGTAAGATATCAAACCTTGAGGCGTGAAGTCAATCTATTTTTTCGAAAAATGTATTTTTTTGTGTTGGAGGGAGTGTAATGGGAGGCGGTTGAGGGTGAAAAGCGGTGTACGAAAAAGGGGTAAAAAGGTGCGTAAAACAGTGAAAATGTTTGACATTTCAGTGTTATCTTATTATCATCTTGTTAATTGAAGTACTTACAATTAGAAAGGACGGATGATGACAGAAGGAAATGCTTCGCGCGTGCGTCAGCGCATGGTTTCAATGACTGAGGCATGGTGTAAGTTGTGGCGTTGGGACCGCACAGGGACGCGCTTCGCGTTCGGAATATTGGTTTGTGCAACTCTGGATGGTGATTGTGAGCTTTGTCGCAGAGGTGGCGATGAGTGTTTCGACGGCCTTAGGTGATCCATTGGTACTGTTAATTGCGATGATTCCGTTGAGTATTTTTATATTCATCTTGTCGTTGTTAGTCTTTTTGCTAACCATTCGCCGTTTGCATGATACGGGCCGTTCGGGATGGTGGATGTTGATTAACTTTGTTCCGATTGTCGGTCCGATTATCTTATTCGTCTTCATCTGCTTGGCGAGTGAACCCGTGGCCAACCGTTTTGGCGAAGTGCCGAACTTGGCAATTGAATAAGCGCATTCGCAACGGCTTGCGTTGATGAAAGGACCGAAGGGAGTAACCTTCGGTCTTTTTTGTTCTCAAGCGGTTGAATCCTTCTCCCCAAGGTGGTCGTCCATGGGGTTGACGATGAGGGGCGTCGTGTTATTTCGCGTGGAGATTGATGTAAAGACGATGATGCTCAAGGCAACCCGCCATTAAAGGTTGATATTAAGGAGCTCGTAGGCTTTCGCGTGGCCTTGTTCCGCCGCCTTCTGATACCATTTAACGGCTTGCGGGATGTCTTTTTCTACGCCATGGCCAAATTCATAGATGAGGCCGAGCTCATATTGCGCGTCTGCATGACCTTGTTCGGCAGCTAAGGTTAAATAGTGAATCCGTTCAGTACCTTTCGCTTCACACCCTCTCTGGTAAAGCGCTTGGGGCGTTGGCGAGCAGGCGGTAATTCCTAATAGAAGGAAAAGACCAACGGAACAGACTCTTTTTTTCATGATAGACATCAATTGAGCGAAATACAACAAATGCAACATCACAGGAAGTGTAGAGCATTTTATTGTTGTTGTCAAATGGGTACTCCGGCCGACTCAAGGCGCGGCGTGATGGGTAATATTTACAATGCAGCTTCTAAAAAGAGGCGTGTTTTATCATAAACTCATCGGTTGCACAATCACGCGTGCCGCATAGCAGGGAGTCTCATCCTTACGGATGGGCGTTTCTACCAAGCGATAACGAATTTTATCAGAGGTTGGCACTTCATTTAACATACTCACAACGCTAACCCTTTCCACTGAAGACTTTTGGATAACCCCTTCGGATTTATGAAGGAGACACTATTTTAGCAAAAAGAGCCTCAACTCAGACCAGATTTTCAGTGAAATAAAAAAGTATTTCAGTGAAATTCATTTAGAATTTGACTGAAATTCTCCAAGAAGTTCATTGAAATACTCAATGCGTTTCACTGAAAGGCTGATTTGAAAAGGGTGCTTTGGCAGCTGAGCGCTATCAGGGAACGTGGCGCAGTCACATGCTTCTGCGGAGTGCTTAAACCGTCTTATTGCCATGCTCTCTTCACCTCTGAACTCTATTGATGGTAAGCCTCATACACGATTTGCTCCTATAGGAGGCGCGTGGCGAAGTATCGTTCAATCTGCGGTGAGCGGTTGTTTCAATCTAATGGAAAAATAAAGCGTCACCGTTGTGAGAACATAAAGCGTCGCTGAAGCGAGAAGAATAAAAAAGTCGCCGAAGCGTGTGGCTTCGACGACTTAAGAGAACATTGCCGGGGCTATAAGCCGAGTTCTGTGCCCTTGCGGGTGTCAATCATTTAACTAAGCGCCCAACCCGCGAATGATCGCTTGCAGTCTTTAACCTTTCCCCAGACGGGGAGGGGACACCATTGAAGGCGTTTCTACAAGCGTGACGGAAAATCCGTCGCGATGCGAGCAGCATCTCTTCGCCTATTTGGGTTTGCTCCGGGAGGGGTTTACCTTGCACGGAGAATTTCTTCTGCCGCCGGTGAGCTCTTACCTCACCTTTTCACCCTTACCTGTTGCCAGGCGGTTTATTTCTGTGGCACTTGCCATCACACGGATTTGCTCCGTGTCTACCCATCATTACAACGGGTCACCCTGCTCTGTGGAGTCCGGACTTTCCTCTCACAGTCAGGCTGTGAGCGATTGACCACCCCGGCAATGCAAAGGGGGATTAGTAGAGGATGCGACCGCAGCTGGGGCAGTAGACGAGCGGTGCATTGGCGCTCTTGTCAGCGGCGAGAACGGCCTGCTTGACCGAGGCAGGCTGCACGAGGTTGCAACCGGTGCAGACGCTGTCATTGCGGTTGAACTGCACAGCGGCGGGCCAGCATCCCTTACGCACGCGATCATAGTAGTGCAACTGCGTGGGGTCGACCGTCGCGGCCAATTCATTGCGATGCTCCTGCAAGGAGGCAATTTCGCCTTCGACCTGCACCTTGCGTTCATCAAGTGCGGAGAGGATAGCGGCGATGGCAATCTCTTCTTCTGCGTAGAAGGCACGCGCATCGTCCAAACGGCGTTCCGTGGGGGTGCGATTTTCTGCGGCGCGGTTAGCGGCATCAGAAGCGGCATTGGCAGCATTTTCTGCGGCGGCGTACTCTGCGGCGGCGGCTTCCTGACCCTTCTGGCTCATGGTACGGCCCGCATTGCGTTCGGCGCGAAGCATATTGTCGCGCTGACGGGTGTAGTCATGCTGGAAACGTTCATATTCGCGCTGTGCGGCGAGGTTTTCCTGCGTTGCGGCATTCACGGCATCCTGTGCGATGCGCAGACGCTCTTTTGCTGCTTTGCGACGTTCGGGGAGGAGGGTAACGAGTTCGCGCTGAAGATTGCGAAGACGGGTATCTTCATCTTGGAGTGCGAGAAGGTTGTCGAGTTTCATAGGTATCCTTTGGTTGTGAAATTAGAAATAGAGGTCGCGTTTGCCGGCGCGGACTTGCTCCAGGCGCTTCAACACTTCCTCGCGGAGTTTACCATCGAGCTTATTGATTTCTGCTGCGATGAGTGCTTCGCCTTTCGCCTTTGTTTCGGGGGAGGCGTAGTCTTCAAGATACTCCGCGAGTGTCATGATCGCATTGGGCGTGCAGAATTTCCCGATGAAGCCGGGGATTGCATACTCCATGAAGTGTTCGCCCGTGCGACCGAGACGATAGCAACTGGTGCAGAAACTGGGGATATAGCCACCTTCAAGGATTTCGCCAATTACTTCATCCAAGCCACGGGTGTCGCCCACCTTAAACTGTTCACGATTTAAGGTCTGCTCATCGCTGTCGCGCTTTTCTTGGTAACCGCCGATTTCCAGCTTGGTGCCTGCGTCAATTTGCGAGACGCCAAAGGCCAAAACCTCACGGCGCAATTCGGCCGGTTCGCGCGCTGTCATAATCAAGCCTGTGTAGGGCACAGCCAAACGCAGGATGGCAACGAGACGCTTGTACTCGTCGTCACTCACTTGATACTTCAAATTAAGGTCAAGCCCTTCTGCGGCCTTAATACGCGGGAAGCTGAGTGTGTGCGGTCCCACGCCAAACTTGTTCTGCAGGTAAAGCGCGTGTGTCACCATGGCGAGCACATCAAAGCGCCAATCGTACAGTCCGAATAGTACGCCCAAGCCCATGTCATCAATGCCGGCGCGGAAGGCGCGATCAAAGGCATTGAGACGCCACATGTAGTTGCCCTTCATCGTGTTGGCAGGATGCCACTCGGCGTAGGTCTTCTTGTGGTAGGTCTCTTGGAAAATCTGATAGGTGCCGATGCCCGCCTCTTTGACGATGCGGAAGCCCTCTTCATCAAGGGGCGCGGCATTGATATTGACGCGGCGAATTTCGCCATTGCCCTTCTTCGTGGCGTAGGTCTTGCGCACGGTGTGGGCAATAAATTCCGGGTCATACTTCGGGCTTTCGCCGTAAACCAGAATCAAACGCTTGTGGCCGAGGTCTTCTAAGGCCTCAACTTCGCGCACTAATTCTTCGTCAGAGAGCGTATGACGCACTGCAGTGTGCAGAGAACTGCGGAAACCGCAGTACTTACAGTTGTTTGTGCAGTAGTTGCCAACATACAACGGCGCGAAGAAAACGATACGATTACCATACACATCTCGCTTCAATGTGCGAGCGGCTTCAAAAATTTCTTCCACCAATTCAGGGCTTTCTGCGCCCAATAAAACGGCGGTTTCTTCTACGCTTAAAGCTTCTTTACGCAGACTCTTGGCGATTACTTTGCGCACAGCTTCGGGATCTTCCTTCAGTCCCGCCACCATGGCTTCAAGCTTCGCATCGTCGATAAAATCAACGGCATCCGCGCTTAATGCGGTGTTCATTTTGTACATTTTTCGGACTCCTTGCCGTGGACGCGCCTTTTCCTATCACAATGAGGACGTGCCGCACGTCACCTAACGGCAAAACGGCAGATATGATACACTCTTTAATAGAAAGAAAGCAAGTTTTTTTACCGCACGCACTCGCTCACGCGCAGGAGGGCTGCTTGAAGGGCGTGTGTCGCGCGTGGGGTTAGAGCTCTGGTGCGCGGGTTTGACTCATGTCAAGCGCACGCACCCAACGGATTTCAGGAATGCCAGCGGCAGGGGTGCCAATGACTTCCACCCCGTCAAAACGGTAAAGGGTGCGGTCGTGGAGGAGAAAGCGGTGGGAGAGCCAGTGATTCGCGCACCGTCTGAGGAGTTTGCGCTTGCGCGTGTGGATGGCGGTGATGGGCGGCCCAAAGTGTTCATTTTTGCGCGTTTTGACCTCTACGAAGAGGTAAATTTTGCCCTGTTTGGCGATGAGGTCCACCTCTCCATGGCGACAGGGGCGGGCATTTCGTTCGAGGATACGACACCCGTGCAACCATAAGTAGCGCGCGGCCCAACGTTCTCCCCACGCGCCTACGTTAATCTCCGCACTGGGGTGAAAGCGATCCCAGAGGTGGAAGAGGCGAAGGCCGAGGGCGAGAAGCGCAGACATGAGGGGCGCGAGGCTGCGATTAACGGTTGCGCAAGGCGGGGTCAAAGACGTCGCGCAGCGCGTCGGCGAGTCGGTTGAAGATAAACACGAGGAGGAAGATTGCGAGGGAGACAAAGGTCAGCTCCCACCAAATCCCCTGCCAGAGTCGAGCGCGGGCATTGTTAATCATAATTCCCCACGAGGGCTCGCCCTGCACGCCGATGCCCAAAAAGCTCATAAAGACTTCAGTTGCGACGCTGGCAGGGAAGCGGATGGAGAAGGAGATGAGCACAATGTGCATGACGTTGGGCAAAATGTGTCGGAAGAGGATGCGCAGGGGAGAGTAACCCAAAACGCGTGCCGCATGCACATAGGGGCGGTCGCGGTGTTTGATGACTTCGGCACGGATGTTTCGGCAGACGCTCACCCATGTGGTCAGGCCGATGCCGAGGTAGATGCCGAAGAGCCCTTTACCCGCAATCATGGCAATGGCAAGGATGAAGAGGAGACCAGGCATCGCAGAGACGGTGGCGCAGAGCCAAACGACCGCACTATCGGTTTTGCCCCCAAAGTAGCCACCGAGGCATCCTAAGAGCACGCCTAAGGGGATGGCAATGAGCGAGGTCATGATGCCAACGTGAAAGGCGATGCGCGCCCCCTGCACGAGACGTTGGAGCACGTCGCGGCCGAGGTTGTCTGAACCGAGCAGGTAGCAGTGTTTTCGCGCGGGGATGAGTTCACCTTGGGCTGTGGAGGTTTCGGGGAAGGTGACCGTCGTGAGCGGCGGGACATAACGGCTTTCCATGTGCAGTTCGTTGTAAGGTGGTGTCTGCAGGGAGCCGAGGGTAATCTCCGTAAAGGGGATTTTGAAGCCGTGATTGTAGTATTGGTAGACACATTCACCATAGAGCGCGGCTAAGGTGTAAACAAGGATGACCACAATGCAGAAGCGGGTCATGCGGTCTGACCAGAGACGTTGCCACGCGGAGGGGCCGCGGAGTGCGGTGCTTTCGGAGGTAGAAGCGGTTTTCATGATGCAAACCTCACGCGAGGATCGAGCCAACCGTAAGTGATGTCGGTGAGCAGGTTGACACACTGGTAAATCAATGCGCCGAAGATGACCACGGCACGGACTACGGACATATCCGCAGAATTGATGGCGTTGATGGAGATGCTCCCCAAGCCTGGGATGCCGAAGAAGCTCTCAAGAAGCAGGCTGCCCGTGAAAAGGTAGGGGATGGAGAGGGAGATGTAGGTCACCACAGGGATGAGCGCATTGCGTAAGACGTGGATGAAGAGGACGCGTGCCGGCGAAACACCTTTGGAGACCGCTGTGCGCACATAGGGTTTGTAGACCTCATCCAAAATCGCCGCGCGGTAGAAGCGTACATCGGGACCAAGGCTCCCTGCCACACCAATCAGCACCGGCAGAATCAGATAGAAGGCACTCTCATAACCCCAAATGGGGAAGATAGGCCAACGGAATCCCAGCAAGTATTGCCCCATCAGAATCCAAACCACGTAGTTGATACTCATTAAGAGCGTGCTCACGGCCAACACTCCGCGGTCAAGCAGCCCCCCTTGGCGCGCTGCACAGAGCAGCCCTAAGGTCACTCCGAGCACCGCTCCGAAGAAGAGGATGGGTACAGAGAGGGAGAGCGTGGGCAGTAATCCCTGCGCCAAAACCTGCGTGACGGGTTGCTTCGTCTCCAAAGAAATCCCGAGGTCAAGTTGCACTAATCCTTTGAGATAACGTAAAAATTGGGAATCAAAGAAGTGACGCGTCTTGCGAAGCACTTCGGTGGCGCCAGAGATTGCGGTGATTTGCCACCCGGCGGGCACGTTAATTTCGGTCTGGTTGGTCAGGCGTTTGAGTTCGCCAGACTCAGGATGCAACATCGTGACCAAGGTCGCACCAGGCAGGAGGTAGTCGCCTTCTTGAAGCGAAAAGGCTAACTCGGTCTCACCCGTTGCCCCTTTGCGCAAGGCATCAATCGTATACTGCGAACCAAAAAAGAGCGGTAAATCATATCCATTTGCCGCATCAAAGGCCGCAATAGCCTGTTGACTTGCGTGTTGCCCCAAAACCGTCTGTGCCGGCGAACCGCCAACCACATAGAACAAAATGAATGATAAAACCAACACCCCAAAGGTTGTCGGGATCATCTCCAACAATCGTTTGCAAATATAACGCCACATAACGCAACATAGTGTATCAAATTCTCCTCCCCTTCGCCGAGAAAGACAGGGCTATGTGGCGATTACTGCCCTTGCCCTTGCGCGGCGCGTATGGGTGCGGCGGGGCGGTTACTTTTGTTGGGGGTGGTTGGAGAGGGCGGCGACGAGGCCGCAAAGGAGAAAGACGGTGAGGAGTGAAAAGCCGCCATGTGAAAGGAAGGGCAGGGTGATGCCGGTCATCGGTAATGCCTTTGTGACGCCGCCTACGTTGAGGATGATTTGCACGCTGAGTACCGCGCCAATGCCAAGGCTTGCGAGGCGCAGGGTGGGCGTGGTGGCGGGGCTGGCATTGCGGAAGATGGCGCGTAACCATAAGAAGTAGATGAGTAGCAAGAGCGCGCACCCCGCCAGTCCCCATTCTTCCGCAATCGCGGCATAGACGAAGTCGCTCGTGACAATGGGGACGCTGCCCGGCATGCCACGGTTGAGCCCCGCACCGAAGAGGCCCCCCGCATTCATCGCACAAAGGCTCTGTAGGATTTGGTAACCCTTTCCAAGTGGATCGTAGAAGGGATTTTGCCAAATGGCAAAGCGTGCCGCAGTGTGGGCTGAGACTTGGCAAATGGCAAAGCCTGCCCCGACTGCCCCACCGATGCCTAAGGGCAACCAGAGTGGATTGCGCGTGAGGGAGGCGAGCATCGCCACAAAGGTGAGGCAGAGGATTAAAACAAGTCCTAAGTCGCGAACACAGATTACGCCCACTAAGGGAATGCCCCAGAAGAAGGCGAGTTGGATTAATGCGGAAAGGGTGGGAAAGGGAAGCCCGAAGAGGTGGCGCGAGAGGTGTTCTTTTAAGGGTGGAAGTGCGGTGGCGCCTAATAGGACTGCCGCAATTTTGATGAGCTCGGTGGGATTAATTTGCCCGGGCAGGAACATCCCACCGCGGTAGCTTCTGCCAAAGCAAAAGAGCGCACCCAATATGCCCATCATGCCAATCCATAAACCCCACTTCAAGAGTCGCCATGAGAGGAGTCGCTCGAGGTGTCTTGCGGTGAGAAAGCGTAAGCAAAAGAGAAAGCCCACCGCGCCACTCAACATCGGGATATAGGCGCGCCAAACTTCCCAGGTGAGTTGGAAGGATTGGAGGCGGAGTTGTTCAACTACCCCTAAGCCAAAGAGAAGCAGCGTGAGTACGATAAAACTGCGGTCGCCATTAAAGCGCGTGGGGCGCGAAAACCAAAATGCGAGCAAGGCCGTCACACCCCAAATGGCGAGGGGCGCTAAAAGGGCTGAGGAGAGGGTGGGATTTTCTGCTACCCGATCCGTGAGAATCGGCAACGACATGAGGGTCAAAAAGGCGGCAAGTAAGAGGAACCATAGGAAACCCGTTGGGAAAGTGGCGCGCGCGGTGAGCGCAGGTGCCTTAGTCCCTCGGGTAGTCTTTTTTGTTTGTTTCTGCTTTGCTTTCGCCATAATGCCGTGCAGTATAACAAAAAACACCTTTTCTCGGTGGTATCATCAATGCGCTTCGCAAGGTTTTTCAGGTATTTTGAGAGGGGGTGTGCGAAGGGTAAAAGAAAACACGCGAGGACAACTCCTCGCGTGTTTGTGTTGCTTCTAAAAGCTTCGCTTAGCGGAGCGCAGCCTGGACGCTACCATCAGGGGCGGTGAAGGTCACCAAAGAACCCTGCTTGGAGAAGGTGCCGATGTAAGCGCCATCCTTGGTTGCCACGAGGGAGTCGCCCTGCTTGGTGAGCGTGCAGGCCTGACCCTTGTAGAGGAGGGTGGAGGTGCCGTCACCATTGGAGACGATGCGGTATTCATTGCCCTGCTGATCCACACCAGCGAGGAAGTCAACAGGCTTGCCAGTCCAGAATTCAATGGAGTTGAAGACCAACGCGTCCGCGAAGAGGGAGAGACCGTAGACGGGGATGATGTTGAGGCCCAAGAAGATCAATTCGTTGATCCACTTTTCTTCGTTAGCCGTCTGGTTCCACTTGGAAATGGCATTGAAGAGACGGAACTTACCAACGCAACCGGTGGAGGCGGCGGCGAGTGTGAGGGCGGCCAACGTCAAGAACATGGCTTTCTTCATTATGTGTACCTTTCTTTTATTTTGACAACACGCATAACGCACATGGTAAACACGTGCGTCAGCATGAACGTAAAAGCTTATTAGAGAAGTGTGGTGCGGGTGG
Organism: Candidatus Spyradenecus sp.; assembly: GCA_045605345.1. Taxonomy (GTDB): domain Bacteria; phylum Verrucomicrobiota; class Kiritimatiellia; order RFP12; family DVOR01; genus Spyradenecus. The sequence goes on along the minus strand of JAZUPT010000005.1, from coordinate 22,237 downwards.
TGCCGTCAGGGAGCGTCATCGAAAGGAGGGAGCCCTTCACTTCAGCGGAGACGGTGTTGCCCTGCATGTCGGTCATGGCGAAGGTGCCATCAGCGGCGCGGGTAAGGGTGTAGGTCGCGCCAGTAGCCTTGCTCTGCACGATGGCGGTGTTAGCGTCCACGCGAGTGATGGTAGCTTCAGCGGTGTTGACCTGGAGCGGATTGTTGCCCATCCAGAATTCAACAGAGTTGAAGAAGATGGTGTCAACCGTGTAAGATGCCGCGTAAATCGGGAGAATCACTGCCACGAGGTAACAGATTTCATCCGTCCAGCGGTTTTCGAAATCACGGTGCCAACGATGCACAGCCTGCATCACTTGGAAGGAACCGGTGCAACCAGTGGTTGCCAAAACGAGCGCAGCAACGGCGCCATAAATCATCTTCTTCATGTACTTTTCGCTCCATTAAGAGTTATAACGTCATACGATGTCTCATAGTATCGCACATTTATGTCAAAATCGCAAGAAAAAGTTAGTAAAAGTGAACCCTCAAAAAATGTCTGAATACAGTCGTTTACTTAAGGGTTTAGAGGTGTGCGTCCCACGGCCGCGGTGGGCCGTGGCCACGATAAATGCCGTTTTCTAATCGGCCGTTATCCAGAGTGCTCCACGGCCGCGGTGGGCCGTGGCCACGATAAATACAGGCTTCTAATCGGCCGTTATTCAGAGCGCCCCCCGCTCCCCCTGCGAAGGCACTCTCCCCTTCTTCCCGTGAGCACCAGTAAAAGCATTCGTCAGGATGCGTAGCGTGCAGGACTCAGTTCTGCCGCGGGGTGTGGGGGCGCGTAGCCCCTGCATTTCTCCTCCCGTCTTCTAATCGGCCGCAGTACAGAGTGCTCCACGGCCGCGGTGGGCCGTGGCCACGATAAATGCCGTTTTCTAATCGACCGTTATCCAGAGCCCCCCCCCCCGCTCCCCTCGCCGAAGGCACTCTCCCCTTCTTCCCGTGAGCACCAGTAAAAGCATCCGTCAGGATGCGTAGCGTGCAGGACTCAGTCCTGCCGCGGGGTGTGGGGGCGCGCAGCCCCTGCATTTCTCCTCCCCTCTTCTAATCGGCCGTTATCCAGGGCGCCCCCCGCTCCCCCGCGGAGGGGAGTTTGACCTCGGTGACGATTCCCGAAGGCGTAACGCGCCCCCCGCTCCCCCGCGGAGGGGAGGGTGGGGCTGGGGGTTGGTAACATTTTCACATTTTCGCATTTTCGGGCGGGGGTGTTTTTGCTACACTAATAAGAGTAATGGAATTGAGTTCGGATACGTTTGTTTGTCAACGGTGCGGTGCATGTTGTCGTGTGCCGGGTTATGTGCGGTTGACGGATAAGGATGTGGATGCTTTAGCGGCGGCACTTGGGCTGTCGGTGGAGGCATTCATTGAGGCGTATACGGAGTTGTCACCGACGCGGAGCGGTTTGGTGTTGAAGGGTGACACGAATGCACCTTGCCGTTTCTTGACGGAGGATAATCTGTGCCAAGTGCATGTGGCGCGTCCGCAGCAGTGCAGGGATTATCCCGAACGGTGGCGGAGTGCGGAGATTGAAGCGGTTTGTCTGGCTGAACGACGTCGTTCGCAGTCGGATGCTATTTCGAAGGAGTGAGTGATGAGTCTTTTCTGGGAAGGCGGTCTTCTGTTCTGGTTGATTGCAACGATGATTTTTGTGGCAATCATTGTCTTTTTTGAACGTTTGCTCTATCTGCGTCGCGTATCGATTGATCCGCGTGACTTCTTGCCGGGCGTGTTTAACGTGTTGGATAAGGGCAACGTCAAGGAAGCCTTGGAAAACTGCGATGAGGCGGCGGGCCCCTTACCGACGTTAGTCGCCGAAGCGATTGTCTATCGTGCGAGTTCTCCAGAGAGTCTGCGTGAGATTCTTGCGGCACGAGCACATACGGAATTATCCCGTTTGGAACGTCGTGCGATGTTGCTCTCCCTCTTTGCGCAACTGTTGCCTTTGATGGGCTTGATTGGCACGTTTATTGGCGGTTATGCGGTTTTGACCACGCTTGATGTGCAGGCTCCCTTGGTACAGACGGGGGCGATTACAGGGGCGGCCGCGGGGGCTTTGGTGAACACAATTGCGGGATTGGTCGGCGCAGTTTTCTGCTATGCGGCACATCATATCCTAGTCTTGAAGGCGGATGCGTTGAGCTTGGATATGGATACCTGTGTGGCATTGATGTTGGAACACCTGGCGATTGCCGACAAGGAGTAAACTGTGAAGCACCGACAATCCGATGTGAAGCCGTATGTGTGGCAACGGCACTCTTTCACGGGACCCTCTTTCCCGCGAAATAAGGGGGTGCGCTCGTTTCTCTTGATGGTGCCGTGGATTAATCTATTGGCGTTAGGCGGCTTGATGTGGGTCCTCTCCCGTCAAACCTTGGTGCAGCCAGGTCGCGTGACGGAACTCCCGCAAGGCCCCGCTGAAGAGGGGCTGTCAACGCAGGTGCCGAGCGCCGTTATTCGAAAGCTTGAAGCGCCGGGTCGCGAAGACGTGACCGTCTTGTTGTTGGACGATGGGCGTTACTGTTCGGACAAGGTCTCCGAATTGGAGGCGTTGAAGCAGGCCTATCCTGGACACGAACTGAATTTGATTGCAGAGGTCTCCGTGCCGTATGGGACGGTTATGATGTGGATTGAACGCCTCAAAGCGTGCGGTGTGGAACGGATTAATCTGGTCACCGTGGCAGCGCGTGAAGCCCAGCAACACGGAGATGGGGCAAATTAATGGTGCCAGTGAACGGAGAGCATGCTTGGGAGCGCAGTCGGCAATATGTGCCGAATAAGCGCGTGTCAACCTTGCGCCTCGGACGGTGGCGTAAGATGCGTCGCAGTAATCGGCGGCGTAAGAGCCATGTCGCGTATTGGTGGGGCCCAGTCTTATTGGGCACACTTGTGGTGTCAGGACTTTTGGCGGTGGCGTGGCGTTTGCCCCATGGCGAACCGCGCGTGTGGCCTGAGCCCGCATCACCCTCCCTTCGCGTGATTGCGGTGCCAGAAGCAACGCTTCTTCGATTGCAACGTGCCGAAAACATGCGCCGTCAAGCGACTGCGCTGAGCGATGAAGAGGTGGGCATCTCCCTGGCGCCAGTCTTGCCAGAGCCTGCGGCTCGCGTCCCCCAAACAGTGGTGCCCGTAGCGCATCGCTCCTCCGCTGCGCGGAAAGTCGACACCTCACCTGCCGCGTATCTGCCACAGATGCGTGAACAGCAACAGGTGCGCACCACTGGCAACGGCATTAAATGGACGCTTGATGCGAAGTTAAAGGCATGTGGTTTTGGGGTGGCATTCCCCTTGGTTTCTGCAGAAGATGCACCCGACGAGGTGCGCTTCCAAGTGACCTTAAATGACGCTGGCAGTGTGATTGAAGTCTTACGTTATGCACCGATAGGACCCGAAACGCCGTGGCTCAAGACGGTTCGCGAGGCGTTGTTTACGGGGCATGGGAAGACTGCTGGACGTGGTGAGATTCGGATTTACCGAAAGTAAAGGATTTTTAACATGAAGCATTGGTTCATCTTTGGGCTTCTCTGTACTGTGTGTGCGCCCCTCATGGCACAGGTGAGTTTTCGTGGTGCGGGGCCTGTGGAGACGGACTCTCAGGGGCACGTCATTGAAAAGCTTGACTACGACCGCAAGATTGTGGCCACTAATGGGTTGCCCACCGCCGCAGAATATCGCGCAGAATTGGCTGAACGTGAACGTATGCGGAAGGTCGCGCGTGAGGTGGGCCCTTGGTTCGAGGCGATTCAGCACTTAGAAGTCTCCCAAAAGGAGAGCGAGGAGAAGTATGATGCCGATGGCGGTGGCGAAGCTGTCGATGGGAAAGGTCCAGTAACGGGTCAGACGGGGCAAGGCATGGCGGCCTACATTGAGGCAATGCGCGTCTTCAATAGCAACACGGCAGAAGGTGGTTCTGTGGCGAAGGATGCGCGCCAATTGAAGGCGGCACTGGATGAACTGCTCTATCGTCGTGGGGGCGAAGTGGTGTGTGGTCCCTCGCGTGGGGTGAGCATTAAGTACCCGCTTGAATTGCTCTTAGTGCGTTATCAGAGTTGGAAGGCGCAGAACATCCCGATGAAGGAACTCTATGCCGCGAAGTCTGCCGACCTTTGGCCCGGTAAGGTGCCGAAGGATGCTGAGCGCGTCACGAAGAAGGTAACGCTCTATCCAGGCGAAGGCGGCTACATCAGCACGGGGTTGTACGTTCCGCCAGGTGAAGTGATTACGATTAAGTGCGGCGGCTTGACGGGAAGTCTCACGGCACAAATTGGCTGTCATACCGATAAATTGGAACCCAAAATTGTGCCCTTGGACGAAGATGGGAATCCGATGGATGACCCGTATAACCCCGTCGCGCCGAACCTCTCAAAGGTGAAGATGGGGTGGCAACAAATCACAGACAATCGCCCCCTGTGGCGTTGGCCCGATATGGTGCGTCGTTTCACGATTAAGAAGAAGACGGAAGAAATCGGGCATGTCTTAGGGGGCGTGCTTTGGTTCCAGTGGAGCGGTGGCTCGCGTCCGATGGAAGTGGAGGTCTCTGGGTGCGTGGAGATGCCCTATTTTCGATTGGGTATTGATACCAATCAAGACTGGATTGAGCGGTTGTCGAAAAATCCTGCGCCGTGGGCAGAATTGCAGACCAAAACGATTATCTTTACGGTGGAATCGAAACACCTTCGTAATGTGAAGAACATTGAAGCTTTAGCGCAATGGTGGGGAAAGGCGGCGTGCGTGATGTTGCGCACGGCGGGGCGTGAATTGCCCACCGATGGCGAAGCGCACAATTATCGTGCGGCGAAGCGCGAATGGGGCATTTTGGATAAAAAGTTGGTGCAGATGAATCCCGATGCGCCGCAGGATGTGGAAGAACTCTTCCGCGAGCAGATGAAGACGGCGGATGCAACGGCAGATCGTTATGGCTTCCCGCTCGTGCAGGAAGAGGTGCCCGTGGATCCGAAGAAGCCGAAGGCGTTAAAGATTCCCTCCCGCGAAAATGAACCGAAGTACACGCCCATGCGTGTCGTGGACGATGTGCAGATTTCAATTGGTGCAGGTCACTCAGGCTATCCCATTATGTGTATGGAATGGGGTGGCGGGATGATGAATCTCAAGGGGCTCCAACACTCAGGCTCTTGGGGTGCGCTGCATGAAATTGGCCACAATATGGGGCAAGGCGCCAATGGAATCTTTGCGCTTCCTGGTAATACTGAGGTGATTTGTAATTTTTACGGCACCTGCACCATGAATCTGCTCAATGGGACGAGCTTTAAGCGGATTAGAAAAGAAACGTGGGATAGCGTAGCAAAGAAGGTGGCGGCGGGTGAGTCGGACCTTTGGATGAAGTCGCAAGTCGGTGATCGGTTGGTCTTTTACATGACCCTCGCGCACTATTTTGGCGTGGAGAGCGTCATTAATGTGGTGAATGATAAGAGCGATAAATATCCTGCCAATGCCACAGGAGACCGTATGTGCTGTGCGTGGTCTAAAGCTGTCCAGCGCGATTTGACGCCCTATTTTGAGATCTGGGGTTTGCCACTCTCTAAGGCGGCATATACCTACACGCAGGACTGGGCGCCGTGGCCCTCGAATGATGAAAAGGCGGCGCTCTTTGCGCAACCTACCGAGTATCGCGGAGAAGTCATTGAGATGGAGCTCGATACGCGCAATCCAGAAGACATCCCGACGCGTCGCCAATTGCGTGCGCGCGAACATTTTAAGAAAACGGTGAAAGAGTAAGCCTGCACTGAGCGGCCGGCGAGGTTGAGCAGGTATGGAGCGTGCAATGAGTTGTCTTTTCGGCCCAGTCCCATCAAGACGTTATGGCAGAAGCCTCGGCATTGATTTGGTGCCGATGAAGACTTGTTGCTATGACTGCGTCTTTTGTCAGTTAGGCATTACCCCGCAAACAACCTGTGAACGCCGCGATTACATCCCTCTTCAGACGGTATTAGGCGAACTCGAAACGTGGCTTTCTTCAAATAAAGCGGTGGATATGCTGACGCTTTGCGGGTCGGGAGAGCCCACCCTTCATGCGCACTTTGGTGATGTGTTGCGTTGGATCCGTGCGAATACGAAGTTGCCCTCGCTCTTAATGAGCAATGGAGCCCTTTTTGCCGACCCCGAAGTGCGTCGCGATGCAGCAGAAGCCTCTCGTGTAAAGATTTCGGTTCACTTTTGGGATGAGGCAAGTTTTCAGGCGACTGTCCGCCCGCATGGGTCGCTTCACTTTGCCGATTTGGTGGAGGGATGGCGTCAATTCCGTGCATCGTATGAAGGGCTTCTGGATGTGGAATTCTTCGCGCTGCCGGGGATGAATGATGCGCCAGAACAGTTGGACCGCGTCTATGCGCTGTTGGAGACGCTCCGCCCCGATACGGTGACGGTTAATAGCGCGGCGCGACCGCCAGCGGAATCCTGCGTGAAGCAGGTGTCAGAGGCAGAGTTGGCGCACCTAAAGGCCTTCTTTGGTTCCTTGGCTGCTGCACGTCAGGCTGCTGAACCTGCCGCACCGATGCCGTATTCTGAGGCGGCACTGCAAGCCCTCGCCCGTCGCCATCCCCTTACGCCCGCGCAATTTTCCCGTTACTTTGGTGTGCCAGAAGCGCAGATTCGCGAAGCGCTTGAACGCCTGTCTGCCACGGATGCTTACGCCGCACGCGCACTGCTCCACGCGGATTCGGAAGCCTAAGGCGTTCCCTTTGATGGTCGGCCTCAAAAAAGCAACGTGATATGGGTGCCTTTTCTGCAGAACTTTTTGATGAAACGGTTGGCTTTTGTCGCCATCGCCCCCTCTTTGGGTGGACGATGGCGATTGTTTTTGGCACGGGGTTGGGCTTTTTCTATGGCGGAGCGTGGTTGTGGTTGTTCCTTGCCACGGCAATGTTGATTGCGGCATGGCGCTTCAGATTCTCAAAAATGGCCGTCTTACTCTGGTTGACCTGCTTTGCGTTAGTCGGGTGGCGCGCGGCACTCTTGCATGATCGAAATGCAGTGGTATTGGAGCGGTTGCGAAATTACCAACAGGCAGGGGAACTCTTTGACCTCAAGGTGACCGTCTCCAATGACCGACACATCGTTCAACGCAAACGTGGCGGACCCTACTGCCGTTTTTCTGTGGATGATGCATGGTTTGAAGATGGGATGGAGATTCATGGTACTAATCTTTTGGTTTACTTCTACGATCGCGCAGGAAACTTTCCTAAAGTGGGCGAAACGTGGTTGATTAAGGCGAAGCTACGGGCGAATTCAAACGCCTATCGGATGTCCCTCTCTGCGCGTGGGGAGACAGCACAACACCTCCCAGAGGCAGACCAGTACGCAAATGTGGAGTATTTGCTCTCGCATTTCCGAGATGTATTGTCAGACCATTTGGCATTAGGGGTGAGTGAGACGGACGCTTTATTGACGCAGACCATGGTGTTGGGGAAACGTGCGCAGTTGCCCTACGCTTTACGCCAACGCTATGCCGATTCAGGCATCATTCACATCTTTGCGATTAGTGGATTACACGTAGGCATTGTGGCCGGGTTGCTCGTGTGGGTCTTCTCATGGGTAGGGGTGCGTTTACGGGTGCGCGTATTCCTCCTTTTGCCTGCATTGGTGGGCTATCTGCTTCTTACAGGTGTGCCACCCTCTGCCACGCGAGCCTGCATGATGGCGTTGATTTTCTGTTTTGCGCCCGCCTTTATGCGTCGCCCGGATGGGGCGAGTGCGCTCTTTATGACGGCGGCGATGGTACTTATTGTGGAGCCAGGGTGGGTGGCCAATCCAGGCGCCTTGCTCTCCTTCTGTGTGATGGGAGGACTCTTCCTTTACACAAAACCATTAAACTACTTTATCAATCGTCTCTTTCGGTCTACGGCGCATCGCACGGTGGGAGGTTGGTTGGATGAAGCGGTGTCATGGCACTTACGCTTGCGCCAACGCTTCGCAGGGGTGATGGCGCTCTCCTTGGCGGCGTGGATTGCGGTTTTGCCCCTTTGTCTCTTCTTCTTTGGACGCGTCTCGGCGGTGGGGATTTTGTTGAATCTCATTGTGCCGTTACTGACGGTGTTGGTAGTCTGGTTTGCGTGCATTAGTGCGTTGGCGGGGTTTATTTTGCCGTCGCTTTCAATTTTGCTCAACCGAATCAATGCCTCCATCCTCACCTTTGTTGATTTCCTTGCCACTCAAGTGCTCAAACTGCCTGGGGCGGTGTATGACTTGGAATATCCCCCGGGCGTGACTTTTTCAATCATCATGGGAATTGGGATTGTCTTATTGGGATGGTGGTTAGGCACGGCAGAACGTCGTTGTCGCTTGGCCGACCCCTTTGATCCGGAGGTCTTCCGCTTCCTTCCCGAAGCCTAATGGGCGTGACAGAGGGCGCACCCCAAAAGGATTGGCTGCGCGAAAGCATCACACCCGCAGGTGGGAATGGGTGAAAAAGAGGCTAAAATGCGCACATTTTTGTGAGGTGGCGGTGTTTTCTTGAGACTTTTGGGCGATTGATATGCTATACTTAAGAGGTCATTTGTTTTTTAATGGAGACGAGAGATGATTAATGTCGGTATCGTTGGTTGCGGCTATGTTGGCGGCGCATTGAAGGTTTGGCTCGAAGAAAATAATCCGAACGTGAAGGTGCTCGTGAGCGACCCTCCGAAGGGCATGAACGATGATTTGAGCACGGCGGATATCATCTTCCTTTCGATCCATGTCCCCACCGAAGATGATGGTACGCAGGATTTGACCTTGATGACGGAGATTATCAAGGGTCTCCCGAAGGTGCCTGTCTTCATCCGTACCACGATTCTCCCTGGCACGTCCGAACGTCTCTCCAAGGAAACCGGTCACGATGTCTACTTCATGCCGGAATTCCTGACTGAACGCACCCACGTGGAAGACTTTAAGACGCAGCCGATGGTCTTCACAGGGGAATTGGATCTCCTCGCCGAAATTTTCATTGGTAAGAAGTTCTGCTACATGACCTCGCTCGAAGCAGAAATCACCAAGTATGCACACAATGTCTTTGGTGCAGTGAAGGTGACCTACTTCAATGCGATTGCAGACTACTGCCGCCGCATGGGTGCAGAGTACAAGCGCGTACACACGGGTTGCCTCCTCTCGGGTTACATCAATGACACGCACACCTATGTGCCGGGCCCCGATGGTAAGTTCGGCTACGGCGGTAAGTGCTTCCCGAAGGATGTGAATGCCTTTGCTGAATTGACGAAGGACCTTCCTTTAGGTAAGCTGCTCGCGCCGTTGCACGAATTGAACGTGGGCTTCCGCGGTTTCGAAGAGCGCATCTAATTTGTGCGGGACATGCTCCCTATGAAAAAGGTTTTAGTTACAGGTGGCGCCGGGTTTCTCGGCGCCAATCTTGTTCGTCGCCTCCTGAGCGAAGGATGCCACGTGACGGTCGTGGACAGCCTCTACACGGGCCGACTTTCCAATTTGGAGGGGTTGGCGGTGACCTTCCTCCAACAAGATGTTCGCGAACCCCTTACGGGCGATTACGACCTCATCTTTAATTTGGCGTGCCCCGCTTCACCGCCACATTACCAACATGAACCGCTCTACACGTTGCTCACCTGTATTGATGGCATCCGCAACGTGCTTGAACTTGCGCGTCGGTGCGGCGCGAGGGTGATTCACACCTCCACCAGTGAAATCTACGGCGATCCAGAGGTCCATCCGCAACCCGAATCCTACTGGGGCCACGTGAATACTTTGGGCATTCGCAGTTGCTATGATGAAGGGAAGCGCGTAGCAGAAACCTTGGCACTGGAGTATGCTCGTGCCTATGGGGTGGATGTGCGCCTGATTCGCATCTTTAATACCTACGGTCCTTACATGGATCCGAAGGATGGACGCGTGGTGTCGAATTTCATCCTGCAAGCCTTGAAGAACGAGGATTTTACACTCTTTGGTACAGGTGAACAGACACGCTCCTTCCAATTCGTTGATGACTTGGTTGAAGCGATGATGAAATATGCCGCGAAGACAAAGGCGGAGTGTGCGGACTTCTTTGCGCAGAAGCAGTGTGCCTTACCCGTCTTGAACATTGGTAATCCCGGTGAATTCACCATGCGTGAGCTTGCTGAAACGATTTTACAGCTCTTACCAGACTGCACGAGCGCCATGACCTATGCGCCCTTACCTGGGGATGATCCTAAACGCCGCCGCCCAGATAATACATGGGCGAAGGAATTTCTCAATTGGGAACCGCGTGTGCCCTTAATTGAAGGGTTGCGCAAAACCATTGAGTACTTCCGAACCACGTTGTAACCATCAGTGGTATCGTTGCATTAAAGCGTACGTTTAAATCCCACAAACCCACGTAATCACAAGCCTCCGAGTGCGGAGGCTTGTTTGTTATCTAGGGGAGGAGAAGGGGGGAGTGCGTACTTTAGGTTGCATACAAACCTTTCGGTATGTAAGGAGTTGAAGTGGGATTTCGCTTGGTGTTACACTAAGTGTCAGAAAGATTGGAGGTAAACCATGAACAAACTGACATTATGTTTAGCCCTTGCGCTCGGTGTGGCTTTAACTGCATCTGCGCGCCCTGAACCCCGTCACCGTCACTCGTCTCATCGACGTCCTGCGGTGCATCGCTCTTCTCACCGCGACCATCACAAGTCGAGCAAGGTGAAGTGGGCGTTAAATCTCTCCCCGTTCGGAAGCTCCTTCTCGATCGGGACGAGAATTGGTAAGCACGGTGGTATCGCGTTGAACTTGCCGCTCTCCAGACCGTCGGTTCCGGTGATGCGCGAAGAGAAGACCGTGATTGTGCAACAGGCCGCCCCGATTGTGCAGCAGCCCGCTCCGGTGGTGGTGAATAATAACATCCAAGTCTCTCCCTCCTTCGTTGAGAGCGTCGCGCCGAAAACGCAGACCTGGGTGGAGGGTTATTGGAAAATCACCCGCTCGCCTGATGGTTATGAGACCTCTCGCCAGTGGGTTCCTGGCCATTGGGAATAAGGCTCCCCAAAAGGACAGTCGCACGTGAGGATGCACGGCACTGTATTGTGAGAGATACAATCGCCTCGGTAAAGGATGGAGACTTTGCCGAGGCTCTTTTTTATGTTACAATAAAGATGTTATGGATCAGTTGACTTATCTTGTTGCATTTTTGGTGTTGATTGCATTAATTGCAGTGGTTCCTGTGACGGTACGCCGGTGGCACATTCCTTCTGTGGTGGCCATTATGGCGGTGGGCATCTTAATTGGTCCGCATGGGATAGGACTATTGGGGGGGCTTGCCGACTGGATGCCGTCGAATGTGACGGGTGCCTCTTTGCGCACGGTGGTGGATGCATTAGGCTTTTTGGGCTTAGTGTTTCTAATGGCATTAGCGGGTGCTGAGACCGATTTACGGATGCTCATCAATGAAAAACGGGCCGTTGCTGCGCTTTCTGTGCTTACATTTGCCCTGCCTGCGGCGGCGGGTTACTTTGTCTACTGGCTCTTTGATAGCGAACACCCCATCAGCGCGTGGGTGTATGCCTCGCTCTTTGCCTCGCACTCGATTGGCATTGTCTTCCCTGTAATTCGCGAGATGGGGTTGGTCCGCACGCGATTTGGGATTGCCGTCTTATCGTCTACGGTGATTACGGACATCTTATCCTTGGTCTTGCTCGCGGTCTGCGTGCAGGTGCAATCCATGAACGCGCATGCGGGTGCGGCGATTGAGGGGATTTCAATCTTAGAACGTTTTGACCTCTCCTTCCTCGGAGGATGGTTTGTGCCGGCGTTTATTGCGTTGATTGCGCTCTTTGTGGCGGTTGTCTTGTGGGTGGTGCCGATGCTGTGGCGTTTGGTCGAACACTTCCTGCCGCACGGCGATGACACCAAGGTGACCTTCTTCCTGTTGGTGGTGTTGACGATCGTTTTGGCCGGTGAAATGTTGGGCGTGAACCTCATTGTAGGGGCCTTCGTCGCAGGGATGGCGGTGGCGCGTGCGCCGCACTTCCGGAGTTCGGGTGAGGATTTACACCGTCGCTTGGAGAGTATTGGCTTTGGGTTGGTGATTCCCTTCCTCTTCCTCAGTGTGGGCTTCCATGCGGATATGGGTGCCTTCCTTGGGTTAGGTGAGGGCGGCAACTGGATGAGAAGCCTCTTAATCGCTTTGGCCACCGTGGTCGGCTTGGTCGGCAGCAAGGTCTTGAGCGGTTGGTTGGCGATGCGTCTCTCGGGCTTTAACAATCGTCAGGGCGTGTGCGCGGGGCTGATGACGGTGCCGCAACTCTCTGCCACGTTGGCCGCCGCTGCTGTGGCCTTGAGCTTAAATTTGCTGGACGAGACCTTCTTCAATGCGATTGTGGTTCTCTCGTTGGCAACGACCCTGCCCGTGCCAACCTTAGTTCGTCTCTTGATTTCGCGTAGTGGTGTTTCCTTTGACACGCAAGACCGCGGCGAGGCCGCCATTAAGGCTCCTGACAGTGTGGCAGAATTGGATCACTTGGGACTCTCTGTTTAAGGAGCGTTTTGGGAGCCAGCCATCTCCATTCTCAAGTGAGTGAAAGAGGATTTAGCATTATGTCCGATACGATGCCGTTGCTTTCAATTGAAAATCTCTCCGTTACCTTTCGTACACCGAGTGGATTAGTTACGCCCGTTCCGGATGTCTCGCTTCATGTGAATGCGGGTGAGCGCGTGGCATTGGTGGGGGAGAGCGGATGTGGTAAGTCGGTGACGGCATTGAGTGTCACGGCGTTGCCTCCAACGGATCGTTCGATTCGTGAGGGAAAAATTCTCTTTAAGGGGTGTGACCTTATTGCAGATGCCGAGGCGCTCAAGGCGGCACGTCGCCATGGCATTGCCTATGTTTTCCAAGACCCCATGGCGAGCTTGAATCCAGTTTTGCGCATTCGTGATCAGATTGCGGAAGCCTTGCCCCCGATGTCTGCTGCGGCGCGTCGCGAAAGGGTGTTGGAACTGCTCACAGATGTGGGCTTGCCAGACCCCGTGCGTGCCGCCGCTTCGTATCCATGCGAACTCTCGGGCGGCCAGTGTCAACGCGTCATGCTTGCGATGGCGCTCGCCGCTGAACCGCAGTTACTCATCGCTGACGAACCCACCACCGCGCTTGACGTCACGACCCAACGCAAAATCTTGGGCTTGATGGATCGTCTTGCCCGCGAACGTGGGATGGCGTTGCTCCTCATCACGCACAATCTGGGCATTGTCGCCAGCTATATGGAACGCCTCTACGTGATGTACGCAGGACGCATTGTGGAGAGTGGCCCCGTGAAAGAGGTCATCTCTGCGCCGCGTCATCCGTACACGTGTGGCTTGCTTGCTGCGGTGCCCAGTTTGCGCTTGGACCGCACCCAACTCCAAGACATCCCTGGCACCGTGCCGCCTCCTGGGCGTTTTCCCGCGGGTTGCGCCTTTGCACCGCGTTGTTCACGCGCCACGCCAGACTGTTCGCAAGCGGTGCCGCCGCTCTATGTCAGTGACAACCGCGCAGTGCGTTGCCCGAATGTCTAATCCATCGTGGAGCGGGTGAATCCAATGTGGGAGAAGTTTAATCACGCCCTGCGCAATGGATGGGTCTTAACGTGCGTGATGGCGGCGCTCTTTTGTGCTACCATTGCATTGGCCTTCTGGGAGGTCTTGCCCGCTAATGTCATCTTTTTGGCGCCCGATGCACCGTTAGAATTTCCCACCTTTGGCGAAGCTGTGGCGCGCTTGTGCGACCCTGCGCCCGCAGTGCTCAATCTCTTCCGACTCTTTCCCTTTGGTTTCGCGTATGAAGGCAGCTTTTGGGGCGATATGCTCCTCTGTTGTTTGGCGGCGGTCTTTCTCCTCCGCAGCAATCGCTTAACGTGGGGCGCGGCATGGGTGGGAGGCTTTGCGGCGGCCTTTACGGGATATTTTGCCACCCTCTTTTGCGCGGGGCACCGTGGCGTTGTGGATGCCATCGCGGTGACGTGCTTTGCCTTTGGATTGGTCAATTGTGCCATTACACGCGGCGAATGGCGGTGGTGGATTGCCTTGGGCGCGCTCTTACCCTTGGGATTAGCGGCGCAAGCTGATATTTGGTTGATCCTTTTGGTGGGCGTCTTTGCCTACAGTCTCTTCCTTTTGGTAGAAAAATGTCGCGCCGAGGGGGTGAAAATAACCGCAAAACGTCTGCTCCCTGGGGTGCTTTGTGCGGCGATTTGCTTTGGGATTGTGGGGATTCCTGCCTTGCGTCACACCTTTGGGGCGGCACAGGAGACGCGCAGTGCGCAGTTGACGCAAGCCACTGCCAACGCCACCTCTTCCGCAACGGAACGCATGGCGCGGTGGCAGTTTACGACCGATTGGTCATTACCGCCTGAAGATTTATTGGAGTGCGCAGTGCCTGGCGCACGCGGTCACACCTCTTATCCCTTTGACCCATCGCCTTATCGCGGACGTATGGGCTCTGCGTATCAAGTCCTTCGCCAACACAGTGTACACTTGGGGTGGGTCACCTTACTCCTTGTGGTGGCCGCCTTTTGCCTAAAGCTTTCGCGCGAAAGTCGTTCGGAGCGTCTCTTCTGGGCGGGACTCGCCGTGGGGGGCGTGCTCTTGGCACTCGGGAAGTATACACCGCTCTATGAATTTGTGTGGGAACTTCCCTTTATCAACCAAGTACGTGCGCCCGTAAAGTGGTTGCACCTCACAGGATTTGCGTGCGCGATTTTGGCGGGGTATGGTGCAGAGGGTATCATCAAACGGTGGGGACAGGGCGCGGCGGTGCTCCTTTGTGTGGCGATTGCGGGAGTAGGGGTGTGCGTGATTCGTCCCTTTGTCTTCCCCATTCGCTTGCCGACCGAGACTGAAATGCGCAGATTGCCCCCGCAGACGCGTCTCTTTGCCGCGCCCACTTATCACGATTTCATTCGTGCGCATGGCTTCGTGCCTGCACAAACGCCCTACCATGCGCAGGCCGCATTAGTGTTGCAACCTGCCCGGCGGGGATTTGAACTCACTTTAATCCAACCGGAGACCTCCCGATGATGGCCGATAACCAAACCCTTAAAAGTCTCTTTGAAGCCGCCGTCCAGGCCGAACCTCGTGAACATGTCTTTGCGAAGTGGTACGAAAACAAGGCATGGCATCAGCGCACCTATGCTGAAACGCTCGATCGTGTCCGCACACTTTCGGAGTGGTTTGGACAACATGGCTTACGCCCAGGCGCCTCTCGTGTGGCGATTTTGCTCCCGAATTCCCCACAATGGGTGGAGTGCTATCTGGCCATTACGGGACTTAATGGCACGGTGGTGCCCGTGGATCCGAAGTTGACGGCGCAGGAAATCCATCACATTTTGTCGGACTCCGAGGCGATGTTGCTCGTGACCGACCCCGCACATTTACCAACGATTACCGAGCTGTCGCCCGTCTTGCCGCAACTTCAGCGCATCTTGCTCACCTCTGCCGCGACGCTTCCTGAGGGATTAACCATCCCTGTGGATACGGTTGAAGCGGCGCTCAATGCCGTTTCGCCAGGCTCTTCCCTGCGCTTTTGGGATGATGCGGCCTATCAACCCACCCCTGATTCCATCTGTGGCATTCTCTACACGAGTGGCACCACGGGGAAACCGAAGGGCGCCATGCTCACCCATCGCAATTTCATCACGGATGCCTATGGGTCGCTTGACATCATTACGGTGGAGGTCACGCCGCAGGATGGCTTCTTAATGGTCTTGCCGCTCTTCCATGCCTTCTGCTTTACGGCCAACTTCCTCATTGCGATTGTGCGCCATGCACAGATGTTCTACATTCGCTCCTTGCGTACGCTTTCGGAGGATATGCGCTATTTGCAACCCACCGTTTTGATGGCGGTGCCACTCATGGCGGAGAAATTGGCGGCTAAATTGGAGTCAAAGGCGCGCGAGACTTGGTTGGGCCGTACGATGTGTTCGCTCTTGCCGAAGGTGGTCGGACGGAAGATGTTGGCCGCGCTTGGCGGTAAATTACGGTTGATTATCGTTGGCGGCGCGAAGTGTAATCCTGCCTTACTGCGTCAGTTTAATCGTTATGGGATTCCCGCCAGTGAGGGCTATGGACTCACGGAGTGCGCGCCAATTATCTCCCTGAACTCTCCCTCGCACGGCAAGATAGGTTCGGTTGGCCCCGCACTCTCCACCTTGGAAGCGCGCATTTATGCGCCTGACGCAAAAGGGGTTGGCGAACTTCAGGTACGTGGCCCGCAGGTCTTTCGTGGCTATTGGAAACGCCCTGAAGCCACCGAAGAGACCTTTCAGGGGGATTGGTTGCGCACGGGTGACTTAGCCTCAATGGATGCGGCGGGCTTTATCACCATTCGTGGTCGCGCGAAGGCCTTGATTGTCAACCGTGAAGGAAAGAATATCTATCCCGAAGAGGTTGAGCAAGCCATTGCCCGTGACCCGCTCATTGGCGCCGTTGTGGTTCTCGCCTATCATGGAAAGGATGAACCTGGCGAACGCGTGGGTGCCCTTGTTTCGCCGAATGAAGAGTATGTCTCGCGCGTCTATCCCGAGATTACACCAGAAAATCTCACGGTGCTTTTGCGTGATGCCGTGAAGCGTCAATGTGAAACACTCGCAGCCTATAAGCACCCGCGCAAGATTGTCGTTTCTATGACGCCCTTGGAGCGCACCTCTACGCAAAAGGTCCGTCGCGGTGTCTACGCAGGCACGTTAGATGAATAAGGCGTAAGACTACGCATCGGTGTTGACCAAAGCGCTGAACACCGTAAATGGCAGTAGCCTTCATTGACATGACTTAAACTCCCCTCAGTGGCACAACCACCTGAGGGGAGTTTTGTAGGGTGTGACATTCTTCAATAGAAGTTCACGCTTGATTCACTACCATCTTAAAGCAAAGGATTGCGTCATTACTTGTTCTTTATCTCAAAACATCTTCTTTACGATTTAAAACATCAACAAGTTTTTTGCACGCATCTGAATAAATCGTGTTAATGCCTTTAGTCTCGCGGCTGGAAGATTATAGCGCGAGTGACGAATAAATTTAAATGTCTGTAAATGGCGTAATTGCTCTTTCTGGCGCGAAGAGATGAATTCCTGGGCAATTTCATCAAATGGAACGTCAAATGCTGACAATCGGCTCTTTGCGTAAGTCTCAAGATCTGCGAAGTCATCCTCCATGGCAAAGTTGAATAGCGACAAGCCGTTATCAAAAATAGGAGCAAAAGCAGATGGCCGATTCGTCAGGTTGTCTACCATCAAACCGAAATTATTCAAGTGTCGGTCAGTATTGTAAATCAATGCATCAAAAATCATCATATCACAGAACGCATTGAAATAATCATCTCCCATGTGCTGCAAATATTCCGCGACTTCTTTGAGACGCGTTGTTTTGCAAAAACGCCACATCGGCACAAAAGAATGATTGATATCTGTAAAAAGTTCGCACACACAACAAAGACACCCTTTCCACTTGGAAAGTGTATAGGGGACATGATTCAATCCCATCGCAGCAGCAATTTGTGCTGCGTAAAATTCCGAATAAGGTTCATTGCCAGTATTTGCAGCTCCAGAAGAACCCCCTTTGTAGAGTTTGATTTTCCCATCAATCTTACGCCATCCTTTACGAAGCATCCCGTTGGTGGTGAATTCCGGGGAGGACGAAAAGTTACTCGGTTTAACGCTTCCGTATCCAGTACATGCAATTAAAGACAATGCCTTATAAAAACTGTTTTCAAAGAGGTTATAATTCGCAAATTTTCCGTTAAAATTCAAATCAGTAATCCAATAGTTATCATTTAGAGAGAGCCCCTTACAAAGCTGAATGATGCCAGGGATATTGTTATGGGTCAAACCATAAACGGAGAGTATCTTATCTACGAATTCTCGGTTTTGTGGGATAACTCTGGACTTGAGCCAAGACAAAACACCATTGCCATCAACGTTCATACCAAGTGGCAGAAGATGTTTATTCTCTTCTTTTACACTGATAATTTGACAATCAAAACCCTCCAACGGCTTTTGAGTTAATTCAAAAGTCATTAAATCCATATCATAAATTTTCAGCGTATAAACCATATTATCCTCTAAAAGTGTTACGCTATTCTTCAGTGTAAACCATTATATCCTTATTTGCAAGCGATTTAAAATTAATCGTATGTGGTGTGTAATGTCACCGACTGACTCACAAGAAGTGTGCAAGTATCTTGTTATAATCCGGCTTACTATGGTGCAGATAGTTTACCGAGGGGTCTCTACTTTTTCGAGGCAAAAGGGGAACAATGTGGGAGCCTTTTCAGCCCTTTTCTGCGCAGAAGTCGGCACGCTTGCACAGGAAGGTAAGTGATTCTTACCGAGGTAGGTAAACTACTTTCCTAAACCGTGTAAGCGAGGTCTTGTTTACAAAGTAAGTTACATTGCACAATCAAAGTAAGTTACTTTGCGTGACAACTTAAGTTACTTTGCGGAACAACTTAACTTACTTTGTGCGGCAATTGTATCAACATTCTCCCTGAAAAGCGAAAGCAAGTGCAATGGATTGAAGAACAATCTCACGGAATCTTGGCAACCTCCCTCTTTGAATACATGGGGAAGCAACCCTTTGACTTGCCACAGGCGCCCTATACAATCTTCTCACTCCATACTGTTTAAGGTGAGAAGATTTAGCCTTCGGTCGAAGAAGAAGGTGTTATTTGAGATAGAACTGGAAGCCAGGGGATTTGAGGGGTGACTCATTTTTGAGCCACCATGTGCTCCATGGGAAAGAGGAGGGGGCGGTGATGGAGCCACTGGCTTTTGGATAAGTCGGCTGCGTACAGGTGTAGGAGGCGACCCATGGCATTGGTGTTTGGGCAGTGTTTTGTTTGCCTTTTACCTGCGCTCCTGGAGTCCATTGGATGTGTAGGCCGTTGATTGACGCATTGATGTTATTGACGTGGCCAATACCCGCCCCTGCACTACTATTCGTGCCAGTTTCTGCATTAATAATCGCGGTTGAGCGGAGTTTGACTGTGCAGTTTTCCAATTTGAGGCCAGTACCTGCGGGGCCACCCCACCAACCGATAAGACCGCCTGCGGCGCCATGGGGCACATCGTAGGCTCTGCCGATGGCGGTTTCTGTAAGCACGCGGATGGTGCCTGCGATATCTGCATTCACCTGTTTAATGAGTACGGTGTGCGTGGTGTCGCAGTGGGCATTACCTACTACGGCGGCAGTGCCGTTAATACCTTGAATTTCTGCACCTTCTCGGATGTAAACATTCATATTTTCTAACCGTCCACCACTTGAGAGATTGGCGACAAGGGCGGCGGTAATGGTTGAGGGGGGCGTTGAGGCGGTGTCGGGTTCGCTTTCTGTTGCATGCTCCGCGCGCGTAATGACGCGCCCGTAGACATCAACCGTCATGTCGTGTAAGAAGCCAGTGACTGCATTAAAGAGCGCGGTATTGCCAAAGGTGGTAATCCATGTCTCTTTAGGCAAGGTCAAAGTGTGGTTATTGCCATCGAGTTCACCACTAAAGGCTTCGATCGGTAAGGGGTCATGCGTAAAGGTGATGTCGGCTACCAGACGTGCTTTCGCTGTGGGATTGGCGCGCAACCATGCCCAATCCTCCTCACTATCAAGCGCATAGTAACCATCTGCCGTGCGGGGAGGCGTGACAACAACGCCCGCCTCGGGCCAAATTGCTTGCGCTTGATGTCGACCCAAAGAGAGTTCGTTATTCCAGGCGACATCAGAGTAATAGCCCCAACTCATCACACCGCCGTACCCTTCAATGCGCACGCGATTGCACTTGGCGCGATAGGTGGTTGGCCCACAAAAGTAGTAGTAATTACCGCTTTTTCCATTGTAGGTCCAACTTTCCTTGTAGGCATCGCAATCCCACGCCTTAGGATAACCCAATGTTGCTAATCGCTGGGCGCACTCATTCCATCCCAGTTGGTATTTGCCATTGGAGTAAATGGATTGACCAACCACAATTCTGCGTTTAGGCACATTCCGTTCGGTGCAGACTCCAATGCCTGAAGTCATGACAGTATTGCCCAAAAATTGTGGCCAGGGGCCATACGCCATCGCATTAATGAAGTCGGCCGCCGCAAGGACTTCGCCTCCTGGCATCTTCCATCCGCTCTGGTTCGTACACATCGCGAGGTCCCACCCATGCGGGAAGAACGCTTCTGCTAAATCGCGTAAGAGCAGACCATACTTCTGAAATTCGCCATTAGCCGCATCGTTATTGCCACTGTAGGTGTTGGGATATTCCCAGTCAACGTCTAATCCATCAAGACCCTTTTCTTTCATTAAGTCAACAATGTGTTGCACAAAAGCGGCGCGATAACGCTCTCCTGTGGCATGCCCCAAGGCCGAAGCGGTGAATGCTGTGCCGCTATTCATGGAGTCTAATGTGCAATTGCCCCCCTTGGTTAAGCTCACATGGAGTCTTGCCTTGGGGTGATAGGTATTACGTAAAGTGCGCAACCGCTCAATTCCTACTGTGTCACTAACCGTTCCAGCGTTGACCGTTTTTCGATCCCATGACAAAGAAAAGCTATCGGTTGTTTTGTCATAGATGGGATAGAGGTCGATTAAGGTTAAATCTGTCAAGTTGGCCACACGTTGTGCAGGTGCAGTATCAAAGACATCCGAACGATTATTCGGCAAGGCCCCCTTCATACGGTCATTGCGTAAATAGGCATTGATACGATAACGATAAGGATAGACGCGGTGCAAAGGGGGCGTTTCGGCATCGGCAATCGTATAGACATTGTTGTTAAGGTTGATGGTTTCGGAGATTACGCGGATGGCAATTTCGGCATCAGGATGAATGGTTTCTGCAATCTTCGCGGTTAACCACAATCGGTCTCCCTGTCCTTTATAGATCCACCCCTGTGCTCGATTTTCTGGAACATTGAGATAGTTTGCATTCTCAAAGGTCACCGTGAAGGATGTGTCAGAGGCTTCGCCCTTCACCGTTTTGGTCATAATGTTGTTATCAAGGCGAATCGCGGTGGGTTCGTAAAAAGCGTACG
Source organism: Candidatus Spyradenecus sp. (assembly GCA_045605345.1). GTDB lineage: Bacteria > Verrucomicrobiota > Kiritimatiellia > RFP12 > DVOR01 > Spyradenecus. The sequence continues at coordinate 1,245 of JAZUPT010000005.1, read as the reverse complement.
CAGGTCCAGGTTGAATCCAAAGGTGAATATCAGAGAACGTTGCGCGGGTGCATCCTTTAAGGTCAATTTGAAAGGTGATGGAATTGAGCGCGCCGCCATAGCTTTTTTCGCCTGAGAAGCGAACGCCAATCAGCGATTCGTGGTCCACTCCACGCGTGAGCCACGGATGCGCACGCACCACCGTCGCAGTCCCCGCTGCAAAGAGGGGCGCTGTGAGCAATGTGCCGCAGAGTAAAACGAAAAGACGAATCAAGCGCATCATTAGTAATCCTCCCAACAATCATTAGTTTAACAAAAAAGGCACATCCACAACCATGGATGTGCTTTTCTTTGAGGATAAGCGTCGGTCTTATGCCACCTTACGCTTCAACGCAAGACCTGCCACACCAAGCGCCAAAAGCGCCAATGCGGTCGGTTCTGGAACGTCTGTGTTAGCCTTAGGTGTCGTTAAGGCTACACCTTCGGCTTCAGAGAGAAGGACATTATCATAGACTGCAAAGTCAAATGTGGCATTTTCTGTTTGCATGATGCCATTTACGGGGCCATTCCATTTATTTATGCCTTCGGTATTAATAGAAAGTGTTGTTATCTTTTCTCCGTCAAAATAGACGTCAAGGTTGGATGTTGTGCCATTAGCCAATCGGTTAAAGGCATATGCGACTTTGTGCTCTTCGTTAATGGCAACATTTTCGGCCAAGATGAGACTTGTTTCTAGATTGGTTCCGGTCCCACCTTTAACGATTAACGTGATGGTGCCTTCGGCATCTCGTTCAATACGAATACTATTTTTCTTATTGTCGTAGCGAGTATAGTTTTGTTCTTGCCCTGCGAGGAATAATACGCCCGTTCCAGTAGCAGAGAATGTGGCCACAAGGGAGTGTTTAGAACTTGCGCCGTAGCTAAATAGACCAGTGACACCCGTGTTACCAGTCCATGTAGCCGTTACTGCCTGCACTGCGGAGATGCAGAGCGTTGCGAGCATGAAAAGAATCGCTTTTTTCATCGTATCAATTCCTTTTAAAAAGGTTTCTCTTGACAGAGAAAGACACGATTAAAATAGCATAAGTCACGGGGGGGGGGGCAAGACTTATTTGAAAAAACACGTGAAAAATGCACAATGTATTTGCGCAGGTAAAAAGGTGAAGTCAAAGAAGATAGTTCAACAGTCAAGGAAAATGAAGGGAGACATCTCTACGCCCCCCGGGGGGCGGCGCGGAAAAATGAAAAATGTCAGTATTCCTGCTA
>JAZUPT010000004.1:0-156994 GCA_045605345.1 Candidatus Spyradenecus sp. | reverse complement strand
CGAGTCAGTTAAAATCCCGCGGAAAGTAGGCGATTTTCCCTTGGTAAAATGGGCGACTTTACCTACCCGATTTCGCCCATTTTGGGTACCCAATTTCGCCCATATTGCCATTCAATTTCGCCCATATTGACCCAGAATTTCGTTAGACTTCCCTAAAAAACGAGCAAATTGTTGATAACTTTTCTATCACTCTGGGTCCAAAATTTCGCAAGGAAGCCGCTGTAGCGGAGTTGATTTCGCCCATTTCTCGTCTTATCCCTTTATTTATCAATGAGTTATGCAGTTTTAACGAAGTCGAGCAAAAGTGGCGAAAAACCTCCGATTCGCCGAAGGATTTTCAAAAAACTGCGTCGAAAAAGGTGAATTGTTGATAACTTGTTGATAACTCAAAAAAGTTTTCAACAGGCAAAAAATCGATGAAAAAATGGAAAAAGTGACAAACCTGCGTAAGGAATTTTGAAGGGATAAAAGCGATAAAAAGGATAAAAGCGATAGAAGGGATAGATGGGATGATGGGATGACGTGGGGGCGACGCCGCCCCCACACCCCTGCGGCAGGACTGAGTCCTGCACGCTACGCATCCTGACGGATGCTTTTACTGGTACTCTTGAGGAGAAAAGGGAGAAAGAAAGGCAAGAGTGCGAGGGGTACGGGGAGCGTAGCGTCCCCGTCGTTTGGTACCACACTGGATAGCGGCTAATTAGAAGACGGTATTTATCGTCCCTCTGCCCACTGTGACAGGGGGACTTCGCAGAGGAGAGATAGGCTGGAAGCCGCCAAAAGTCCTCACCCGTGGAAGGTCGGAAAATCTGGCAAAGTGTGCTTGTTTTTTTACGATAGGGGTGATTTCCATAAAGGTCTTTTATGCTATACTTTATAGAGAACGCACCTATGTGGAGTTTTATTTAGATGTTTAACAGGGATGAAATTGTTGCACGCATTACCACGCTGAAGAGTGGCGTGGAGGAGATGCGCGGTTATTTGAAGATTGAAGAGCGCAAGGAGCGCCTTGCGCAGGCAGAAGCGCGTCAAGCAGAACCAGGTTTTTGGGACAATCCAGAGACGGCGCGGTCGGTAATTGCAGAAGGCAATGCCGAAAAGGCTTTCATTTATCCTTATGATGATTTGGTTTCTGCCGTAGAAGAGGCAGAAATGGCACTTGAAATGGCAGACGCGGAAGAGCCGGGGGCTGAACAAGATACAATGGCTGAAGAAGCGGTGGCAAGTTTGGATCGCGCAGAGAAGATTGAAGACAAGCTGCGTTTGCAGTCTCTGCTCTGCGGCAAACTGGATTCGTGCAATGCCATTTTGACGTTGCACTCTGGCGCGGGTGGCACGGAAGCGTGTGACTGGGCGTCGATGCTTTACCGCATGTACCAGATGTATGCCGATGATGCAGGCTTTGAAGTGGAAGTGCTTGACTTCCAGCCTGGTGATGAAGCGGGCGTAAAGAGTGTGATGTTCGTGGTAAAGGGCGCTTATGCCTATGGCTATTTGAAGGCCGAACGTGGCGTACACCGCTTGGTACGCATCTCGCCGTTTGACGCGGCAAAGCGTCGTCACACCTCCTTCGTTTCGCTCGATGTCGTGGCAGAAATTTCCGATGATGTGGACATCGAAATCAAAGAAGAAGATTTACGCGTGGACACCTACCGCGCAGGCGGTGCAGGTGGTCAGAAGGTGAACAAGACCGACTCGGCCGTTCGCCTCACGCACATCCCCACGGGCATCGTGGTGGCCTGCCAGGTAGAACGTTCGCAACACCAAAACAAGGCGCGCGCCATGCAGGTGTTGAAGGCAAAACTTTACGAATTGGAAATGGACAAGAAGCGCAAGGAAATGGAACGTTTTTATGGTGACAAGGGCGAAATCGCCTGGGGTAGCCAGATCCGTTCTTATGTCTTCCAGCCGTACACCATGGTGAAAGACCACCGAACAGGGTATGAAAATGCCAACGTTCAAGGGATGATGGACGGCAAGTATGTTCAAGGATTTGTCGAAGCTTACCTGAAGCAACGTGCTCAGGAAGCCCAACAATAAACTTCATTCACACAACACTCAAGGAGAAATTCAATGGAATTCACTGACGCTAAAACACTGCTTGAAACCAATGGTCAGGGTCATGTGCTCGCCTTCTGGGATAAGCTCAATGCAGATGAACAGACTGCTTTGTTGGAACAGATCGCAACCTTGGATTTCGCCGCGATTGCTCGCATGCAGGGCATTTTGAAGGATGCTGGCTCTCCTGCCGCGGCCGCAGGCGCATTTGAACCCGCCCCCGTGGAAGTTCCTGAAGGCGATGCACTGCAGGCTTGCGTGGCAAAGGGTGAAGAACTCTTGGCCGCAGGTAAGGTGGCTGCACTGCTCGTGGCAGGCGGTCAGGGCTCTCGTCTCGGTTATGAAGGTCCTAAGGGCGCCTACCCCATCGGCCCCATCACCGACCGTTCGCTCTTCTGGTTCCATGCGCGTAAGATTCTCGGCTTGAACCGCACCTACAAGACGCGCGTGCCCTTCTACATCATGACGTCGGATACGAATGATGCCGCGACCCGCGCTCACTTCGAAGAAAATGACTACTTTGGCTTGCCGCGTGAAGACGTCTTCTTCTTCGTGCAGGGCATGTGGCCTGCATTGACCACGGATGGCAAGATCATCCTCGACAAGCCCGGCCACATCTTCATGAGCCCTGACGGTCACGGTGGCATGCTCGCCGCATTGGATCGTTCGGGTGCGCTTGAAGACATGGCCAAGCGTGGCATTGAGCAGGTCTTCTTCTTCCAGGTCGACAACCCGATGGTTGCCATCGCCGACCCCTCTTTCGTGGGTATCCACGCCGCCAAGGGCGCAGATATGACGCTCAAGGTCTGCAAGAAGCGTGACGCACATGAAGGTATGGGTGTGGTGGTGATCCGCGATGGTCACTACGCCATGGTGGAGTACTCTGAACTCTCTGACGAACAGATGGAACGCACCAATGCCGACGGCTCGCTCTGGTTGGCCTACGGTTCGCCCGCAATTCACATGTTCTCCTACGCCTTCTTGAAGTCCGAAGCTGAACGCGCCATGCCGCTCCACCTCGCATTCAAGAAGATCGCCATGGTCAATGAAGCAGGCGAAATCGTTAAGCCCGAAAAGCCGAACGGTTACAAGTTCGAAAAGTTCATCTTCGACGTCATCCCGAACGCCAAGACCCTCGCATGCCTTGACTTCGACCGCGAACAGGAATTCTCTCCTGTGAAGAATGCCGAAGGCAATGACTCCCCCGCGACCACCAAGCGTGACCTGCAGAAGAAGTGGCGCGCATGGCTCGAAGCCGCCGGCGTGACGGTCCCCGCAGACACCCTGATTGAAATCGATCCGGCTTATGCCCTCGATGCCGCTCAGTTGAAGGCAAAGGGACTCCAGATTGGTTAATTGACCAACGGGAATTTCCCACAAAACACGACTCGTTCGCACCTGCGGACGAGTCGTTTTCTTTTCCGATGCCGAGGGGAAGGTGGGGATGGGGAAATCAATGTACAAATGTGGAAATGTTACCAATACCTAAGCTCAATACCGATGGGCGCAATGCGCCCGAACCGCACCTACAGCGCAGGATGGGGTGGCTATGCCACAGTGCCAGTGCGCTCACAGGCTCGCTTTGAGTGGCGAGTGGCTACACCCCGCTCCCCCTGCGGAGAGTGGGGGCTGGTGGACGCAGAACTCCGAGCGTAGAGGCGGACGTTCTTCGCCTCGCCGAAAGGGGGAACACCTACAAAAAAATGATTTTTAAAGGTCCTTTTATGATATACTTTAATAGTAGAGATGTTTACGCGACGAAATTTTCTTAAAGCGACTGCGAGCACCCTCAGCGCGAGTGTGCTCCCGCTTCTTGCGCAAAGCGCCCCTCCCGCAAAACCCCTTCGTGGGCTTCGCCTCTATCCCCCCACGGGCCAACAAGTCTTAGACGGTTCGCTCCGGGATGGTATTTTTATGGACACGGGCACGGGGAAACCCGAGAGTGGCATGTTTGGTAATACGCGCCGATATGCCGATGGTTCGCCACGGTTTCACGAAGGCATTGACATCGCCCCCGTGCAACCCTGGCGCCGCACAGAAGAACCCGATGATCGTGTCTGTGCCGTGGCGGAAGGGCGCGTTGTCTACATCAACGACTACACCAAAAATACCTCACTTTACGGCAACTACGTGGTGCTGTGGCATGAAATCCCAGATTTTGGCAATGCTTACACGCTCTACGCCCACCTCCACCATGTTGATGCCTCACTTAAAGTGGGCGAAAAGGTTCCTGCGCGCACCGTACTTGGCATCATGGGGCACACCCCCGATATTCCACGGGCACGCAGCCACCTGCACTTTGAAATTGGGTTAATGCAAAATAGCTTTTATCCCATGATTGACCCACAGCATGGCATTTGGAATGGCGCCAACCTCTTTGGGATTGACCCATGTGTTGCCTTTGGTGCGCAACGTCATAAGGGCATCTTTGACTTTGACGACTACCTCTCCAAAAAGCCAGAGGCCTTTTGTGTGGCGATTGACGGAAAATACCTTGTCAACCGTTTGGGCGGGCTCCGCCTGACCTGTTCACACATGCCCTACTTGCGTCGTCACGCACCCACCACCATCTCTGCGGAGCGTGCGTATGCCATCGCCTTCTCCCGTGAAGGCATCCCCCTTTCTGTTCGTGAACTACCGGCTGAAGTGAAGCCGGGAACCATTTTGACCGAAAACACCGCCGAGCTCCGCCGTGGTAGACCCTTTGTCAAACATGGCGAGTTAACCAAACGTGGTGAAGCCCTCTTGGAAGGATTACTCGTTTGCCCAGGGTTTCCTCCGCGCTCAACCGAGAAACAAGGTGAAGTAGGATAAAGGAGAAACGCACCATGCGCATTCTTTTAGTTGACAATCTTTTAATTCGCCGTTATGGCAAGCTTCGTATGGGCCCTGGCCGTGCATTAGCCTGTGGCGCGATTCGCGGCAATCACCGTTTGTGTGAATTCTCCGACCGCGATTTAGCGCGCTATATGGGGTTTGGCATTCGTGCACTGGGCGAACGCTTAGTCAATAAAGCGCTTATCAAAACGGCAAAGAACTTCCGTCCCGATGCGATTCTGCTCGGCCACTGCGACTTCATTCGCAATAGCACCCTCGATACGATTCGAGAAGTGGTGCCAGGGGTGAAAATTGCCCACTTCAATGTGGACCCCATGTGCGATGCCCATCCGCAGGAACAAATGCGTGAACGCATGTACAGTTGCGATGCACTCTTTGCGACGACCGCTGGTGAGGAATACCTAAAACCCTTCGTAACGGGCAAAAACGTGGTCGCCTATATGCCCAATCCCGCGGATACCGCATTGGAAACATTAGACAATAGCACGCGCCCTTCGGATGACTTTTCCTTTGATATCTTTTACGCAGGCCAACCGCGCCTCGGCGATCCTCGTTTAGCCTTCGTCAATCGTCTCTCGGCAGAATTGGCAGATAAGCCGATTCGCTTTGAATTGATTGGCATGGGAAATCGTCCTGCAGTCGTGGGTGGTGCAGAGTATGACGACCTGCTCGCCAGCGCAAAGATGGGGCTCAACATTAATCGTTACTTCGGCATGAAGTGGTACTCCTCCGACCGCATCGCTCATTTGATGGGTTCGGGCATCTTAACGGCCGTTTATGATGGCGACCAGATGCAGGACTTCTTCTCCGAGAAGGAAGTGCTCTACTATCATGACGTGCCCGATTTGGTGGAAAAGTTGACTCATCTCCAACAAAATGACGCCGAACGTCAGGCCATTGCGGCGGCAGGTCGTGCACGTTACCACAAGATCTTTTCTGGCGAACGCATCTTAAACTTCATGCTTGAGACTCTCTTCAATCGTCCGTATAGCTCAGACTACGAATGGACGGCAGAGATTTATCGTTAATTCACCCTCTTTTATTCTCCCGCCAAACGTGGGGACTTTTCCATGGTCTTGAACTCTTTGGATCGTATTGTTACGGGTTATTTCCCAGAAATTCAAGCGCGACTAACCGTTGCAAATGTGACCGACACCGCGCGAACATTGGAACGCAACCACCTTTGTGGGCCGACAGCAGGACTCATCCAAGCCGAACTCGTAGGCGGCGCGGCACTCTTAGGCACGCTGCTTGAACGTCCCAACCAGGCCATCTCCCTACGATTGATTTTCCCCGACGGCTTGCTCGGAGGTGCAACCATTGAGTGCACCTCAGGTTTCACCATTCGCGGGTATACGCGCCAAAAGGTCATCGCGGCATTGGACGAGGCGACCTGCTCGGACGAAGAGCTCTTTTTGCGTGCGCTTGGGAAGAAGGCCCAGTGTGGCATTGTGATTACCGAAGGCACCTCCGCCTCCAATACCCTCTTTAATGCCTCCTCCGACACGAGCATCAGCGTTACGGACATTTTGGAAGAGTATTTTTGCACCTCTTTGCAACGTTCTGCCTTAGTGCAAGTCTCTGGTGCCACTAAGAATGGATACGTCTCCTGCGTCCATGCGCTTATGTGTGAAATTCTCCCCGAAGCAGATGCCGATGCCTTTATCCGCACCCGCAAACGCTTTGAAGCACCCGAAGTCTTACGCCTCTTAGATGATGGCGCAGGCTTGACGGAACTCGCCGATGCGCTGGGGCTCGGCCACGCAGAAGACATTCAGGAGCATCCCGTCTCCTTCGCGTGTTCGTGTTCCTCCGAACGCGTCATCAATATGCTCTCAGCCCTGCCAAAGGCAGACTTGGAAGCCATGATTGCCGAAGGCAGACCGCACGATATCTTCTGTCACATGTGCGGCAAGGGCTTTACCATCACGCTCGAACAATTGAAGGGTTTGTTGTGAACATCCTCTACGATCGTAACATAGTTTTGGGCGAGGTGCTCTTTCCTCGATTGGGAAAGGCAAAGGCCATCGAAGGACGTTCCCTCACGGCAAAAGACCTTGCCAAGACCGACCTCCTCTTCATTCGCTCAACCTGTCGCGTCAATGAGGACCTTCTTCAAAACACCCCTGTGCGATTCATCGGCAGTGGCGTCGTAGGGACTGACCACATTGACTTCGCCGCCACGCGTGCCCGTGGCATCCAAGTGGCTGCCGCGCCGGGATGTAATGCGGAGAGCGTTGCAGACTATGTCATCGCGGCCTTGCTTGTTATCGGCGAACGCCAACAGCGCTCTTGGCAGGGTGCCACCCTTGGCATCGTGGGCGTAGGGCACGTTGGGCGCTTGGTTTGGAAGTTTGCCGAACAAGCACTTGGGATGAAGGTCATCGGGTGCGACCCGCCGCGTCAAGAAGACGGCGACTTTATGGCGCGTGATTTCATCTCCTATGAGCAACTCCTTGAGCAGGCCGATGTCATCACCTTCCATGTGCCACTCAATAAAGAGGGGCCGCATAAGACCGTGGGAATGTTCGCAGGACCCATCGTGCGTAAGGTTAAGCCAGGCGCAGTCTTGCTCAACTTTGCGCGCGGTCCCGTGTGTGACAATGCACTCGTGGCGACTATGCTCGGCGCAGGATTGCTCTCCGATGCCGCAATTGACTGTTGGGAAGGAGAGCCCGACTACTCGCCAGAGCTCGCGGCCGTCGCCGCACTCACCACGCCGCACATCGCAGGCCATGCCTATGAGGGAAAGGCAAATGGCACCCTACAGGTCTACCAAGCCGCGTGCGCCTTCCTCGGGAAGGACCCGGGTGAGACACCCGCATTCCCTCCTGCAGATGTCGCCACGCTTACGATTGACTGTGCAGACAAGTCTGATGAGGCGGTGATGCGCATCGCGGTGCGGGCCACCTGTGATATTGAAGGTGACACGGCACGCTTTAGAGCCGCCTTTGATGGGAATGTTGATCGTCGTAAGGCAAACTTTGATGCACTGCGGAAAAACTACCCCTTCCGTCGACTCTTCTCGGCGACCACCCTCACCCTGCTCAACCCCTCGCCCACCATTGAAGCCAAACTCACTGCGGTGGGTTTCCAAGTGATTATCGGTGTCACTCCCAAGGCAAGGGCGAAGAAGCCCACCGCAAAGAAGACGCCCCAGCCGAAGGCAAAGTCCGCGAAGAAGTCAACGACCACTAAGAAGGTCACGACAAAGAAAACGACAAGCACTAAACAGGTCGCGAAGGCAAAGGTCGCAAAGAAGTCCGCCGCCGCCAAAAAGGTCACCGCCAAGGCGAAAGCAACCGCCAAACCGAAGGCGAAGGCCGTGAAGAATCCTGAAGCCACCAAGAAAACGGCGGGGGCCAAACTGCCCACAAAGGCAAAGGCCGTAAAGAAGCCCGCCGCCGCCAAAAAGGTCGCAGCCAAGCCGAAAGCAACCGCAAAGAAGCCGAAGGCAAAGGTAGTGAAGCAGCCAGAAGCCGCTAAGAAGGCACCCACCAAGAAAACTCTAAAGGTGTCCACGAAGCGGAAGCATGCACCAGTGGTCTCCAAGACGCACACAAAATAATCTGCGAGAACCTATTCCGTTTATCTCTTTAATGTGTTAATCTATTCCGTTCTTTAAAAGTCCGAAACTTTACGAGTAAAGGAGTCAAACATGCGAAAGTGGTTTACAATCTTTTCTGCCTTTACAGCTTCGCTGTTGGTGGCGGACGCTTTGCCCACCCACATGAAGGTCTATCCCATCCCGCAAGAGGTTACACTCGGCGCAGAAACTGCCCTTCCGAAGCCCAACGCAGTCGCCATCTGCGACGCTGATACGTTGGACGCGGATGCCTTGCGCGTCATAAAGGGTTGCCTCAAGGTGCAGGATGATGCCGCATTTAAGTTGACCTGGAAGATGGATGAGACGTTGCCTGCTGAAGGTTACACGTTATCCCTCACCGATGCAGGGATTGCCATTGCTGCGAAGGATGCCTCTGGTCTCTTCTATGCCGCGCAGACCCTGCGTCAGCTCTTGGCCTCCAACACCTATCGCGCAGTGACCATTAAGGACTGGCCGGCCATCTCTTTCCGTGGCACGGTGGAAGGTTTTTATGGCCAACCCTGGAGCTTTGAAGCCCGCAAGAGCCAGTTCCGCTTCTATGGCGATTGGAAGTTGAACACCTACATTTATGGTCCTAAGGATGACCCCTATCACGGCTTCTCCAACAAGTGGCGCGCCCCCTATCCGACCACCGAGGCCAACCGCATTGCAGAATTGGTAAAGGTCGCCAAGGCCAACAAGGTGAACTTTGTTTGGGCCGTGCACCCGGGCCGTGACATCTCTTGGCGCGATGACTCCGATATCAAGGCTTGCGTGCAGAAGTTTGAAATGATGTACAAGCTCGGCGTGCGCTCCTTTGCCGTCTTCTTTGACGATATCGGTGGCGAGGGCGCTCGTGCGGAAAAGCAGGTCGAATTGCTCAACTACGTCAACCGTCACTTCGTTCGCGTCAAGAAGGATGTCACGCCGCTCTTGATTTGCCCCACCCAGTACAACAAAGCATGGTCGAGTGGCACCTACCTTGAAACCCTCGGCCAGGGCCTTGATGAAGACATCATGGTGATGTGGACAGGTGACTCGGTCTGCACCGATATTACGTTGGACTCCATAAAGTGGATCAACAACAAGCTCGGCCGCAAGGCTTACATCTGGTGGAACTGGCCCGTGGCAGACTACTGCCGCGCTGCTCACCTCCTCCTCGGCCGCACCTATGGTGTGGAAGCCGAATGTGCGGACCTCTACAGCGGTTTCGTCTCCAACCCGATGGACAAGCCCGAAGCCTCCAAGATTCCCCTCTTCGGCGTGGCAGACTACTGTTGGAACCCCAAGGCATTTGATTCAAAGCAGTCCTGGGAAGACTCCTTCCCCCGCCTCTTCCCCTATGTGCACCAGGCAGTGCGCGTCTTCGCTGAGCACAACTCTGACCAGGGCCCCAATGGTCACGGGTATCGTCGTGAAGAATCGACCGCTGTGGCCGCTCAGGTGCAGCGCCTCTCCAAGGCCATCGCCGCGGGCGAACCCTTCTCCGAAGAAGATTTCAATCGCGTTTTGGATGAATTCCGCGCCATTCGTAAGGCTGGCGAAACCATCTTGAAGGAATGCAAGAATCCGCTCTTCCTTGAAGATGTCACCAATTGGTGCCAGGTCTTCGAATCCTTCGGCGCAACGGGTGAAACGTTGATGCTCGCCCTCATCGGTAAACTTCCGCCCGAGCAGGCCGTGGGAGCAGTCCTGAATGCGCGCGTCTACTGTTCCGAAATCTCTCGCAAACACGCAGCAAAGCCCTTCCAGAAAAATCCCACTAAGGTAGCCACCCTCATTCTGCAGCCCTTCGTGGAGCAACTCGCTATGAACGCCTATTCTCGCGTATGGCGCAACTTCACGGGTAAGGAACCTCCAAAGAAGTCTGTCAAGACTTACGAATTCATTACGAACATGCCCACGCTTAGCAATCTTGAAGTCGCACGTGATGGCATCTACGTCCGCCTCCCGAAGGTGCATGAACCAAAAGAAGTTAAGCCCAATGAATGGTTTGGTATCCGCCTGCCAAATGGTGTCACCGCCACTTGGGTCCACTTCATCTTGGATAACGCCGCAATCGGTAAAGCGGGGCGCCTCCAAGTCTCCACCGATGGGGGGCAAACTTGGCAGGATCGCTCGAACGTCTTCCACTCTGCCGGGCAGGTTGAAATTCGTCACATTGACCCGAAAGATGGCATCAACGCGGCACGTTACATCAACCTCTCTAATCAGCCGATTACCGTCACATTGAACCTGATTAAGATGGATGTCCCAGCCAATGCTGAAGCAAATGTACCCTCAATGATGACCGACGGCGATTGGCACACCAGTTATACGCTCCCCGCAGGTCAAAGCATCCGCATCCCGCTCGCCGCCCCCGTCAATGCCTTTAACACCCACGTGTTGGCAACAGGTGGAACCTTCTCGGTGACTTACGAAGCGGAAGCTGTCATTGTCACTGCGGGCCGTGACCACGAAGTAAACGTCTATGAAGTGGTGCACTAAGCATCTCCTCGCAGATTAAAAGAGCGCGGCATCCGATTGGATGCCGCATTCTTTTTACGCGTAAGCAAGTGTATCCTATCTGTCCTGCCCCATCCCTACCCTTAAACAGAAAAACGCCTCGCTCCAGAAAAACGCCTCGCTCGCGCCTCCCCTTAAATGGCGCTTCTCGACGTTAGAAATCCACCTTTAAAATGCGATAACGGAAGATTGTTTTTATGCGCTTTGGCATCAAACGAGCGTCTATTTTAACCACATCAGCCCTCATTTCAATCATACTTTCCGTACTAAATGACCGAAAGATGGGATAAAGTATTGACATTCCGACGTTGGAAGTGCATAATGGTAATGAATGGAGTAGTTTTAGGTGAATGATTTTTTGCGCAAAATGATGTTTGGTTTTTTGACGATGGGTGTGCTCGTGAGCGTGTCCATCGCAGTGAAGTGTTCAATCCCGAAGTATCGGGCTTGGCGTATAAATGTTGCGCAGCGCGATCAACTGCAGGCGGAGGTTGAAGAAATCCGCGATGAGATTACGCAGACCAAACGAAACATTGATCGTTTTAAAACCTCGCCTTATTTTGTTGAACGGCTCGCGCGTATGAACCATCGCGTAGCGGACAACGAAATTGTGTTCATTTTTCAGTAAATCAAATCGCCGCGGCTGTGAGTTGCGGCGGATTTGTTTTGAAGGTGGAAGCATCCATGATTCCCGAAGAGTTGTTGATTTTTGCAGGGCGCGGAGAGTATCCGTTATATGCACTTGAGGGGGCACGTCGCGCTGGCGTCAAGCGGATATGCGTCGCGGGCGTGCGTGGCATGGCATCCAAGCGATTGCTCAAGCTTGCAGATAGCTCGGTTGTTTTTGGGGTCGGCGAATTGCAGACCGCCTTAGATTGGCTCGCCTCAAGTGGCATCAAGCAAATGATGTTGGTGGGACAGATCACCCCCATGGCACTCTTTCGGACGCGCTTTGACGCCTTTACGCGCCAACTCTTAGCCTCGCTTCCCATTAAAAATGCGCATACGATTTTCGGCAAAATCATTGAGTCTATTGAAGCTCTCGGCGTGGAGGTGATTCCTGCTTCGTGCTTTATGGGCGAACAAATCCCTGGTGCAGGTTTATTAACCACGCGTGCGCCATCCCCAACGGAACAGAGTGACATCGATTTCGGCCATCGCGCTGCGATGGGAATCTGTGATTTAGATATCGGTCAGACTATTTTGGTGAAAGAAGGCATGGTCTTAGCCGTTGAAGCATTTGAAGGCACCAATGCCACCCTACGCCGCGGAGCAAAACTCGGCGGAAAGGGTTCTGTTATGATTAAGGTCGCCAAACGTGACCATGACATGCGCTTTGATATTCCGGTCTTCGGCGAACACACGGTTAAACTCTGCAAGAAGTGTGGCATTAGTGCCGTCGCTTTCCAAGCAGGACGCTTGGTCATGATTGATCGCGAACGCGTTGTGGCATTAGCAAATCGTTATGGCATCTCTCTTGTTGGCATTGAATCGGGCTTGCCCGCTGCACCATTAGAGCCCTAATCGCACCCTCGCCGCCTATAAGGACTTCATTGGCTACGTAATTGCGTAGCCTTTTTGTTTACCCCGCACGAATGGGTTGCCGCGCCATCTTTAATGATGCATAGAACGCACGCATGGATCTATCAACAAGTGGCTTCTTCACATACCTCGTATAAAGATGATACGAAAAACTAAAGACCGCTTCATCGGGCTTCGCCTATTATTTTTAAAAAAAGTTTGAACACCTATTTTCAATAGACGTTTTGTGCTATTATTAATAGTATGAAAACGTTAGCTTTAGCCTTGTTGTGCGCACTGGCTCTGCCTGTTATGGCAGCCGTGGGCGATGTCGTTGCGAAAGAAGAACTCCCCATCGAATGGTTCGCGGGCGATAAGCCTCAGGCGTGGCCGACCGATGACTTGTGGGTCTTTGAGTGTTGGGCGACGTGGTGTGGTCCTTGCTTACGCGCAATTCCGCACATGGAGCAACTCTGGAACACGGTTAAGGGTGGCAATATTCATCTCGCAGGCGTGAACTTGGAGCGCGATAAGACCCCCGAAAAGCTGCGCGAATTCTTCATTCGTCAGCCTGTTCCGCCGACCTATTCCATGGCAATCGACAAGGACAACCGCTTTGCTCAAAAGATGAAGATTATTGGTATTCCACACGCTGTAATCATTCGCAACGGCAAAGTCGTGTGGCAGGGTCATCCAATGACACTCACTTCTGAAACCTTACGTGAACTCGCCGCTCCCGCCGCCACGAACAAGCCTGCCTCGGAAGCGAAAGGCGCTTGTCAGTGTTCCAAGTGCAAAGCTAAAGCACAATAATCCGTCTTTGCATTTCATAACAACTAACAAATGTTTTAAAAAGGCTCCGACATCGGAGCCTTTTTGTTCATTCACGAGTTGACGCAACGAATCATTAGGCGCGAAGGCAAGCCGAATATGCGCTTTGACACCACCTCACAAAGCGTTTCCTGCGCTTACAATTAGCACAATCGAGACGCGCCATACTCCGTAACCTGTCCCTCGCACAGCCTATGCATGCCCTACGCGTACGTCACACACCAGCTATAGACATGAATATATACCATTGAGCATGCCTCTAAAACAATCCGAATACTTCACACAATAACGCAAGCTGCGCATCACGATAACGACAAACAGAGGAAAGCGCTTCGGGTGACGCCTGTCGCCCACCACAAGAACAGCCGTCTGACTCACGGCAAGATAAAAAAGAACCATTCACAAGGCAATCTGCCTCACGAATGGTTCCTTTATCAGGAATGAAGCGCCTCAAAGGACGCAAGGTTCGCCAACGAATTAAATGACGTGAACCGTTTTATGACCAGGGTTCACGCCGCCGATGATGACAGGCTGTTCGCCCGCTTCTTCGAGCGCCTTGAGCGTGGCACCTGCGTCAGCAGAGGAGACGATGAGGATGAAGCCGATACCCATGTTGAAGACACGGTACATTTCTTCCTTCGCCACGTTGCCCTTTTCACCGATGAACTTGAAGACCTGGGGCACTTCCCATGCGGCAGAGTCAATCGTGACATCGACGTTCTTAGGAAGCACGCGCGG
This sequence comes from Candidatus Spyradenecus sp., assembly GCA_045605345.1. GTDB lineage: Bacteria > Verrucomicrobiota > Kiritimatiellia > RFP12 > DVOR01 > Spyradenecus. The sequence goes on along the minus strand of JAZUPT010000004.1, from coordinate 142,917 downwards.
GATATTGTCATAGAAACCACCACCCGTGATGTGAGCCATACCGTGGATATCCACGCCAGCATCCATCACCTTGAGCACGGGCTTGAGGAAGCTCTTGTGCACTGCGAGGAGCGCATCAGCGCAGGTCGTATCGGTGCCAGGGAGGATATCTTCAGGCTTGAGGCCTTCCTGTTCAAAGACCACCTTACGTGCGAGGGAGAAACCATTGGTCTGCAAACCGCCAGAGGGAAGACCAATCAAAACGTCACCCACGGCGATCTTTTCGCCCGTGATAACCTTGTCCTTCTTCACCTGACCGACGATGGTGCCGACGAGATCATATTCGCCAACAGGATAGAGACCGGGCATTTCAGCAGTTTCACCGCCGAGCAATGCGCAGTTGTTTTCAGCGCAAGCAATGCAGAGGCCCTTCACCACATCATTGAAGATGGCCGAATCAAAGACCGACGCACCGATGTAGTCAAGGAAGAAGAGCGGCGTAGCGCCCTGCACGAGGATGTCATTCACGCAGTGATTCACGATATCCTGACCCACCGTGTCATGACGACCTGCCATCGCGGCCACCTTCAACTTCGTACCCACGCCATCTGCGGAGGCGACGAGAATCGTGTCTGCGCCGGGGCTCTGGAAGAGACCGCCGAAGCTACCAATGCCGCCGATCACGCCGGGGGTGACCGTCTTCTTCACCATCTGCTTGATGGTTTCGATGCCACTCATCTTCTTGTCAATATCAACGCCGGCTGCGGCGTATGCGCTATTCTTGTTATCCATAATTCTGGGATTACTTTCGTTTAGGTGTTAAAAGGAAATAAGGGAATTAAAGAGAGGTCTCTGTGGGGGCTTTGAGACTAACGGCCGCCTTGATAAATTTGGCGCCTTCAGGGAAATCAATCACAATTGCGTTCGCGTCATTGGGGTCAACCGTGCTCGCTTCCACCTTGCTCACGGTCACCTGACCATTAAGCGCATCAGTCCAAGAGAGATAAATCGTACCATAGATTGAGGAAAGGGAGACATCCGTTGTGCCAGCATTTGTGGTTGTGGAACCCTTCAGGATCACTTTACGTTTGATGGGATCAATCGCCACAATCTCCAACGCGGGCGTGCCGCTTGTATTCATCGCGAAAGCATTCGCGAGCGCTTCGGAAGAGACGCCATCCCCCGTCATCGCGCCACCCTTCGTGGAGTCATTGAGCCAAGTCACATAGTCTTGAATGAGTTCAGGGCTCTGAGGTTCATTTGCCGAACCGGGAAGAATCGTCGTATCCACCAAAGCGATGGAGAGATTCGAAACAGTACCCTCCCCAACCGTCTGCACGGCGGCCAGAGTTGCACCCGTAGCAGGAGCCTTCACCTCGTAGGTGGTGTTACCATTATTCAACTTCACGGCGAAAACCAATGCACCATCCTTCAATTGCCCCTCTGCATAGACGGCAATTGGCTTCACGCCATCGGTCTTCACCGTGGTTTTCTCCCAACCGCCTGCGCCCTCGTTCTGCGCCGCATCAGCGATTAAAATGGTGCCATCGGTATCTGCGACTAATGCGAGCTTTTCCCCCTTCACGGTCTCATAATCGGGCGACTCTGAAGGAATGGTGAAGACAATGTCTGCACTCAGCACAGTCACTGCGCCAGACTGCACCGTCGGAGTACCCTCAATGGGAAGGGTCATCTCATCCGTAATTGGCGTCTCGAGTGGCTTCTTGTTAATGGCCAGCGAATCTGCGGCAAACAGCGGAAGCGTCAGCAGTAAGCTGCATAAGGTAACTGCAGTTTTCATCGGTCGGCGTCTCCTTGTGGGCAAAGCACCCTTAACAATCGTGGCATCACATCCATCAATGATGTGGCGCCCGCACGAATCTGTCCAGACTCTGGACCAATGGCCACGAGCGGGACATTGTTGAAGGTATGTCCGCGCGTGCCCAAATCTTCAATATTACCGTGGTCTGAAGTGAGAATGAAAAGCGTATCCTCATCCAAGCCCTGCAACAAACCCGCAAGGAAGGTGTCTAAGGATCGCAAGACAACCTCAGCGCGTTCTCGGTTCTGTGAGTGCCCAGTAATATCCGTCAAAAAGTATTCAAATAGCGTGAAATCATTTTCGGCTGCAATCGAAAGCACCTGCTCCGCTGCCACATCAGGCGTAATCAAGGGCCCCGTAAAACCCTTCGGCACGATTGCTTCTCGCGTAAGATCGTGCAATACTGCGCGCCCAGCCAGCATATCCTTTTGGTAACGAATCACCTCAGGCGTGGTTAAAGCCATAATGGTCGTCACGCTCTTAAAGCGACGTGCGGCAAGTTCATCAGCCGTATCAGCAAAATAAGCGTCAGAGAAACAGACACGCAGACCACGGCGACGCAATTCCATGAAGAGATTATTCTCTTGAAGCAAGCGGCAAAGTGTCGGCCCCGGGAAACCCTCCTTGTGGCGTCCCATCACCTGTGCGGCATTCACGCCAGTATACAACGTTGCTTGGCCTGTAGCAGACTGCGGCAACCCAGGCACCTCCAAACAGGTGTCCAAGTGCTCGGCATCTGCCATCAGACGGCAAAGTGTTGGGCACACTTCTGGACAAACGGGATTTTTCTCCCCCGCCTCTCCGTAGCCCACACCGTCAATAAAGACATACAGCACGCGCATAGTGCCATTATCATACCAAATAACGCGCGAGCGCGTGAAGTATGTTTTAAAGAATACGTATTTTTCTGACACTTCATACACAAACCACTGAATGGCGACTGAAATTAAATCGAGCCCTTAGGGCAACACGCCAATCAAGGTCAATGACCCGCGGCGTAAACGAACCCCGTGGAGAGTGGAAAGTTGCAGGTGCGAGTAAAGCGCCTACGCGTAGGACGGGGTGGCTACACCTCGGTAGTGGGCGCCTCACGTTTAGTGGCAGGTGACGTTGCGTGCAGGAAGTGAACGAAAAGATAGGTAAAAGTAGATAGGTTAAGGCCAGAAAGTGGCGAAGCGCTCCCCGAGTCGCAAGGAATAAAGTACCACGGCATTTACTCCGTTAGATGGTATTAGGGTCGATGGAGAGTGCAAGTGCACTTAGGCGATAGGCGCGAATGCGTGCGCCAGCACCATCGGGAACTAAAAAACCATTTTTGGCAAGTGCCGCACACCAATTGATGATTGTTCTATTCGTGACACCGCATTGTGTTGCCATCTCAATAGGCGTAAAGACCTTTTTCTTCTGCAGAAGTAAGTGTTGTAAGAATTTACGCTCTTTCACATTGAGGAATGAATAGCTCGCAATACTTTGTTGTTCTTCTGGCGCAGAGGCCAATTCTACCGCTCGGCGCGCATGGAGCAACATCATCTTCAGAAAATAGGTAATCCAAATCTCTGGATGCGGTGGATTCATACGCCCACTGTAATAGAGCGCAGGCAGCCCCATTTGCAAGGAGTGATAGTATGCATCCACATCATACGCAAAGTATTCTTCAAGCGACCCAATGCGACCAAACCCATAGCCGCTAATATCAAGATAATAATCGGCTAACAAACGCGCAGTACGCCCATTACCATCTTCAAAAGGATGAATCGTTAAAAGTTGGTAATGAAATATTGCCGCCTTCACTAATGGGTGATCAGCAGATTCCGACATGTATGTGAAGAGTTCGTCAAGCAATGATTTGAGTTCGGAGGCCTCTGGCGGGATATAATCTGCTGCCCCTGTAAGATCATCGTAGACTGCAAATAAAATACCAGGGGGCATTGGACCACGCAATCCCCTCTTCTCTGCACTCTCACCTCGAACAATGAGGGCCTGAACGCAGAGTAATAAATCTACCGAAATAGGGCGCCCCGCATCTGCTTCTTTCTCCAAGAAAAGCAATGCATCAAAGTAATTGCGAATCTCTTGTTCGGGCTTAAGATAATGCCGGCGAGATGACTCTATCGCCTCGGAAGCCTGTTCCTCACTTAACGGATTTCCTTCAATCCGATTTGACGCATACGAACTCTTTTTCCGCGAACTTTTACGAAGTTTATCGGTTAACGTCAATGGTAATTTAATACCACTAAATTGCGTCCTCGATTGCTCAATTTGCATGAGCAAACCCACAATTTCATTATTGAATACGCCCTTAATCATATCCCCATTATACCACCTTTCGATGGCATAAATTTCACTATTTTTCACTATTTTTCACAAGATTACACTATCAATGACGATGTTAGAAAGTTTACCGCGAACGATGCGAAGCGCATGATTGCACCAACTGCAGGAGTTCACTCCGCTGCTTTTCGCTGCGCGCTGATAGGCGCGGTCGAGTTGCGCACATCTATGTGCACTGCGGAAGCGAAGCGACCGGCCCCTAAACACCCCGCCATGGAAAAGCCAAACCTTCTCTTCACGCACACTAAAAGTGTAGCAAAACGGAGACAAGTAGTCAATTCCCCTGAGAAGAGCAACCTTAACTGTCGTGATAAAGCAAGCGATTTTCCCAAGGGAAAATGGGCGACTTTCCGAGCCGATTTCGCCTATTTTGCTCACCCAATTTCGCCTATATTGCGAGGCAATTTCGCCTATATTGATCCAAAATTCCTTTAGCTTTCCCCCAAAAAGCTCCCAATTGTTGATAACTTTTCTACCACCTTTGATCCAAATTTTCGCAAGGAAGCCGCTGTAGCGGAGTTAATTTTGCCCAATTTTCGTATTATCTCTTTATTTCTCAACGCGTTATGCAGTTTTAACAAAGGTGAGCAAAAATGCCGAAAATTCGCTAATCTGCCGAAGCATTTTCAAAAAACTGCGGCAAAAAACGTGCATTGTTGATAACTTGTTTGATAACTCAAAAAAGTTTTCAACAGGCGAAAATTCGCTAAAATTTTCAAAAAAATGACAAACCTGCGTAAGAGATTTTGAAGGGAGAAACGCGATAAAAGGGATAAAAGAAATAGAACAAGCTGGCGATGCGAGGTAACACATAGGCACAATAGACAATTCCGTTCGTTCCTGCCGATGGAATAAAACGCCGAAACAAAGAAACATACAGCATCCTCACCCTGTGCCCTCCTTTTAGCCCGCACCCCTTCCCTATTTTTACTGTTATGCCCAATCCCCTCGGTGCACATCCCTATGACACATAGGATCAAAACTGTGACATCATCGGATATCTCTCGGTACACATTCCTATGACCATAGGAGCAAAAGTGTGACATAATCAAGACTCCCCTCAATGCACATTCCTATGAAACGACGGGATTATGGCGTAAATTTCATTTTTTGCTTGCTTTTTACTTTTTTATTTGTTACCTTATGCGCACTTTATGTGAACGGAGCGTAGCGCAGTCTGGTAGCGCGTTTGGTTCGGGACCAAAAGGTCAAGGGTTCAAATCCCTTCGCTCCGACCATTAAAGCACCCGTGGTGGAACTGGCAGACACGTAAGATTCAGGTTCTTATGCCGAGAGGCGTGTGGGTTCGAGTCCCACCGGGTGCACCAAGAACATTTTCCTGCCCCCATCGTCTATCGGTTAGGACACAAGGTTCTCATCCTTGGAAGAGCGGTCCGACTCCGCTTGGGGGTGCCATCTGGAGAGGTGGCAGAGCCTGGTTGAATGCACATGACTCGAAATCATGCGTGCCGCAAGGTACCGGGGGTTCGAATCCCTCCCTCTCCGCCAATTTTCTTAAAGAGGCCATCTCAGCTGAGGTGGCATTTTTTATCAGGAGTTTCTATGGCTCGTCGCGGAAAGAAAGAGAATGATCTCGTCACTTGCTCCTTTTGCGGACGTGAGGTCTCGCCTCGCGATTGCATTCAGGGCATCACGGATGGCGCCATCATGTGTCGGGATTGCGCTGAAACATTAACGCGCAATATCCTTGAAGAGTCCCCCGAATACCATCATATGATGGAACTCATCGCGGCAATGGAAAACGGCCAAGTGCAGCCCAAGCAGTCCAATAAGCCCTTGCCTAAATTGACCGTGCCTGCGCCTCCTGCAATCAAAGATTTTCTTGACCAGTATATCGTTGGCCACGATCGCGTCAAAAAGCTCTTAGCCGTGGCCGTGCACAACCACTATAAGCGTCTCACCCAGGATCAGACATCTGAAGGTGAGTTTGCCGATGTGGAAATTGAAAAGAGTAACGTGCTCTTGATTGGTCCTACGGGGTGCGGTAAGACGCTCTTTGCCAAGACCTTAGCAAAGATGCTCAATGTGCCCTTTGCAATCGCAGACGCCACCACGGTGACCGAAGCGGGTTACGTCGGTGAAGACGTTGAGAACATCCTCCTCTACCTTTTGCAGAATTGCGGTATGGATGTGCGCCAGGCTGAACGCGGCATCATCTACATTGACGAAATCGACAAGATTGCACGCAAGACCGAAAACACCTCGATCACCCGTGACGTCAGTGGCGAAGGTGTGCAGCAGGCGCTCTTGAAAATCATTGAAGGCACCGTGGCACACGTCCCTGAAAAGGGTGGCCGCAAGCATCCGCAGGCCGAATACATCCGCATGAATACGAGCAACATCCTCTTCATTTGTGGCGGTGCATTCGTGGGCTTGGATGAAAAGATTAAGAATCGCTTGGGCAAGGCCTCCATTGGTTTTGTTGATTCCGAAGCCGAGGCTCGCGCTGAAAGCGACCGCATCCTCTCGAAGGTGCAACCCGAAGATTTGGTGAGCTTTGGCCTCATTCCGGAATTTGTGGGTCGTATTCCTGTGATTGCCAAGATGGAAGACCTCACCGAAGCGGAATTGGTGCGCATCTTGACCGAACCCAAGAACGCCATCGTGCGCCAGTATCAGAAGTTGCTCGCGATGGAACAGGTGACGTTGGCCTTTGATGATGCGGCGCTCTCTGCAATTGCCGCTGAAGCAATCAAGCGCAAGACGGGCGCCCGCGGTCTCCGTGCCATTATGGAACAGGTCATGGAAGACTTTATGTATGAGCTGCCCGGCCAGGCAAAGGCGAAGGGCTCCACCCTGCAGATTACCGAGGCCATCGTCAAGGAAAAGCTCTCTGCGCGTCAGTAAGCCCACTTCCCTCATCGCAAAACGAAGACTTTCGCGACAGACAAAAAAAGAAGCCGTCCACTCGGACGGCTTCTTTTTTATCGAGATGCGACGTGCGCTTACTTGCCCGCAGCAACGATTGCCGCGAAGGAGTCCGCCACGAGAGCAGCGCCACCGATGAGGCCGCCATCGATATCAGGCTTTGCCATCAGGTCAGCAGCATTTTCCGGCTTCATCGAACCGCCGTACTGAATGCGGACGAGGTCTGCCTGTTCAGGGCTCATCTTAGCCAAGGTAGCGCGGATGAGTGCGTGCACTTCCTGTGCCTGCGTGGAGGTAGCCGTCTTACCGGTGCCGATTGCCCAAACGGGTTCGTAAGCGATGACGATCTTGGAGAAGTCAGCCTGGCAGCCTGCGAGGTCTTCAGTGACCTGACGGATGATAACTTCTTCCATCTTGCCAGTTTCACGTTCTTCAAGCGTTTCGCCCACGCAAACGATGGGGGTGAGGCCAGCAGCGAGGGCAGCCTTGAGCTTGAGGTTCACGGTTTCATCGGTTTCAGCGAAGTACTGACGACGTTCAGAGTGGCCGAGGATCACATACTTCACGCCGAGATCCTTCAACATACCAGCAGAGATTTCGCCAGTGTATGCGCCAGACTCCTTCCAGTGCATGTTCTGAGCGCCGAGGCCGATCTTAGAGCCTTCGAGGGCAGCAGCAGCAGCGGTGATTGCGGTGTAAGGCACGCAGACCACGACTTCAACGCCGCAATCTCCGTCATTCGTAGCAGCACGAATTCCCTCAATCAAAGCAGCAGCTTCGGAGGGGAGCTTATTCATTTTCCAGTTACCGGCGACAATTTTTGTACGCATGGTGGTTATCTTCCTTTCTGAAGGGTTTAACATTAAAGAACAGGTTGCTTCCCAATACAATCTTGATCGCAACACTCACAATTGCCGTCGCACGCCATTTCGGAATCATCCAAAGCGAGCTCTTCAAAACGCTGCTCGGTAATCTCCTCAATCGAGAGGGCTTGCGCAACGGTAAAATCGGTAAAATCCGTCTCCGACGGGAAGGTCAACATGTAGTAATGCCCGGGGAGGATTTCCTTAAAGGTAAAGTAATCAAACTCATCTGCAGACTGCACCTCCGCAGTCAGGCCGAGGCGTTCATAGAGTTCCTCGCCGACATCTGCATCAAAATTGAGCAAATCCGTGAGGTCATCTGCCGAACACGCAATTTGCGTATCGCTGACATAGCGCAGGTCGAAGTCATCCCCCGCGTCCTCTTCTGCACCACAATCGCAATCCGCTTCGCCGCAGTCACAGCCTTCATGCCCCCACGTTTCCTCCTCGTGGTCATGGCATCCACAATCACATGCAGCGGCATGTTCGTGCGTCAATTCATCTGTATCTGAAGGACTCTTCATCATCTCAAAGACTTTCACGCCGAGTTTACGGCAACACTTGGTAGTAAATCACACGGTCGGGCAATTCGCCATACGCATCGCGCCACACCAAAGCCACAGCGCGCGCCGTAGAGAGCGGACGGAAATTCGCCAAATCGCGACCAGAAACATAGGCAATCGCATCCGCACGCAAGATGTAAAGGAAGAGTTGCTGACGGTCACCAAAGCACTCCTTTGCCACGGAGAGCAAGGTCGTCATGTCATTCTGTCCCAACTTATCTCCCGCGCCTTTTTCATCATTGTAAGCGGCAAGGCGGTCTGCGAAAGAGGCACCCGCTCCATTATTATCATCCTGAACGATGAAGTCCAACGTCTTCGGACGCTGCGGCACAGCCTTGGGGCCACCCTTGAAGAGTTCCTGCTCCTTATTCCAATCACGCCCCTCACGACGGCTTCCCTTCGGCAAGGGGAAGAGGTAGTCCGTGACAAATTCGTCATACTTCGGCGGCTCAAGCGTCTCCAAATCCACCTGACCAATCGTGGACTCCAAGTCAGCCACCATCTCAGAAGAGGCACGCTTCACCGATTCTGCAGCCTTCAAACGATCAAAGGTTACCTTTGCCGCCTGCTTAATCGATGCAGGAATGCCGAGCATAGCAAACTGACGCAACTGTTGCGCGAGGTAATAGTCATCCTGTGCAGCAAAGACATTCACCAAACCACGATGCTCTTCGGGGAAGTTTTCTCCCGCGAACGAACCAAAGAGGTTGGCCAACCGTGTGTAGCGATTATAATCCAATGCGCCATCCTTTAGGTCTGCCACTGGCACCGTGCGGAAGAAGGAGGCCTTCGCCACATCCTCGTAGTAAGAAGCAATCGTATTGGAATTGTATGCTTCGCTGGGATGCCACTTTGCGGTTGAGAGCGGCACGGGCAAGAAGCCCACTTCGCCAGGGAGCAACAACTGGCCCGAGTCATTGTGGCCATAACGAATATCTTCCACCGTCAAGCCCCACGAGAAAGGCACCACGTTATCATTCGCAGTAGCATAATCCTGCTGCACATTCGAGGCATCGCTTCCCGAGGGCACAGACTCATTCTCTGTAAAGAGCCAATGCGGCGAGGAGAGGTTTTGACGTATCGCCTGCGAAGTGCCATAACCCGAAGCCGAAGCAGACTTTAGGCCTAACATCGGCGAGAGCCAGTTATAACGCGGATCCACCGTGAACCATGTGCCCTTTTCAGGAGAGAGGGCTTGATAGGACTTCGCGCTCTCTTCGGAGCTCGGGCGCAACGTCAACCCGCCCACCTTCAGCTCTGCATTGAAGTCAATCGCCACGTCAATTTGGTCCTCAAAGACCTTCAGCTTCTTGTACTTGATCTCCACAGAGTTATCATTGGGATTCACATCCGCTTCCAGTTCCCACTCCGGCATGAAGGAGACCGTCACCGGACAAGAGACACGGAAGTACTGTGCATCCAAACGACGCATCTTAGTCTCAGCCAAGCGGTCATTCAAATTAGCTGGATAATCTTCTTTACTACGCTCTGTAACCCCTTGGTCTGCGGGCGCACGATCCACCACTGCATTCCCACTGGTCACGTCCACGCGGAAAAGATAATCCACCAAGAAGGAGAAGGTCGTATTCTGACGCACAGGCGGTGTCACACCAGGATTCGTGAGTTCGCTGGGCATCTCATAGGTAACAGGAATCTTGTCACCCTTGAAGGTCACCTCTAAATCCCCTTGAGCCTCACAGGTAATACCACCCGTCACCCCCGTAAACACGTCCGAACCATTGTTCACGGTCAACGTGCTGCCACCCACCTTCATCTCGGCCGTGGCGACGGCTTCACCTTCAGTCTCAACTGCAGTTCCACCCACATCACCCGCGGCGCAGAGACCCACAAAGCCAATCGGGGTCACATCATACGAATCTTCCGCTTCCTCAAAACCAGGGAAATAGGCGCGCAATGCCAAGTCCAACTTCGCCACCGGCACCTTAAACTTCAATTCAGCATCTTCCAAATTCGTCTTGATATCTTGCGCCTTCGTCACCGTTCCGAAAGAGGCCGTATTGACACCCTTCAATGCGTCTTCCACCATCTCCTTGAGATCATTCTCTGTCTGAGAATCCTTCCAAGCAGAGGCATCATAACCCACTTCAGAGACCATCGGCACATTTTCGACGGTGGGCAATGCGTTGCTATAGATTTCCTTCACCGTACTGGTGTCAAAGTGGTTGGGCTCGCTATCATTATCAATGTAGTCTACCAACATACGCACTAAGTTCAATGCCGCATCGTCATCACCCAAGTAGGAGGCATTACCTGCGAGCGACTGAATTTCAGAAGCCAGAGCCGCACCCGTATCACGAATACTCTCTTGTTTCACCTCATCGCACGAGATGGAGGCAAGATTATCCGAACCCGCCGAACGGCGATCTGCGGCGCCCTCACCCTTGCGGTCAGCACTCGGCCAGAAGCTATAACACGAGAAGGGGGAATAGAATCCCTCACCGTCGTTATCCACCGCATCCTGCCACGAATAAGGGAACTCATTGCCATTATCGACCACCAAAGGCGTATCCCCAGAGATGCGCTCGGTGTAGCGGGCAATATCCGCATTGGAACAAAAGACCGGCAAGTCGGCAATTTCACTCCCCTCAGAGGAGTTTACCGTCTCTACTAAATCATAAATATCCTGAGGCGCAGTACTCCCCGTGGCGGCAGTACCAAAGGCGAAGTCATTTGCCGTCAGACCAATACCACGATACTGCGAAGCCGATCCCAATGCATTGATGTCTAATGAATCCGAGAGGTTCACCACAGCCCAGGCCATGCGACCGATCACCGTCTCTTGCTTCACTGCTTCATCAATGTCATCATTCGAGTTATCCAATTCAGGAATGTGGGCTGTAATACGCTTCCACGTAGGCACCGTATCAATTGCCGAACCATAGGACAAGGTGCCGCTATTTTCCCCCTCGCCATTCCCAATGGACGAACCCTCTTCCAAATAACTGTAAACCGCATGGGCCACATACGGCGGAACGTGACGCATGACGGCCTCGTCCAGCAAATTTGCCGTAGAAGCATAGCTACCGCCCTCAAACGAAGTTAAGACGCGTCCATATCGGTCTTCATTCTGATAGCGGAAGGGAGCCAAGCGTTCCACCGTGCGTGCAGAGGCATTCCGCACATCAAAGCCTCCGCCGTCCTCTAACTGAGAGCGCAAAGTCGTCTCCACTGCCATGCGGGCATCCACAAAGGCGTTATCTAAGAGTTCGCGCGCCAAAAGGCCACGACGATAGGATGCCGCAGCGGTGCGTTCCGTGCGCATCGAAATTGAGAATGCCACCGCACTAATCATGAGGAAGCTGAGCAACCCCAACACAATCAAGAGTGCGGAGCCGCGGTTATCAGAAGAGGAAAAGGGCTTCATTAGCGGTTCTCCAACGTTCAATTAAGCGGTTCAAGTGCACGATGACGTCCAGAAATCGGCACGATAATCTCGTAGTCCTCCTCCTGTTTCGCATCAATATCCACGCGCTTCACGCGGATTTTGTAGGGATTGCCCCACGGGTCACAGAGACGATTCCCGCGAATCGAGCGATCATTTGCCTCAAAGTAAACCGTGTTGCCATTCGCCGTGGTGGGCTTGGTTAGCAGATTCGTTAAGGTCGGATTCGCATCCACCACGCCAGCACTCAGACCCAATGTTGACATCGGGTTGCCGCCATCATCCGCCACAGCGGTATCTGTCATTGCCATACAAAAGAGACGAATGGCATTCGCGAGGGCGCGGCTTTCGGCCGTTGCCTTCACGACCTTGGCATTTTCACGAGCGGCACCCGTTGAGAGCGCAAACGTGCCTACCAAGGTGCCCAAGATTGCCATAACCACCAAGAGTTCAACCATTGTGAAGCCTGCACGAAGCGACCGTGCAGTGCGTTGCGTAAAAGTGAGTCCGAAGTTCATTCTATCCACTCCTCTATCGACCGGAGACCGCTTACTTGTTGTCTTCGCCTTCCACCCACGGGCGGATATCATCTTCCGTGCCCCACTCTCCGTCAGGGCCGCAAGAACCAACAGCAATTTCGTAGTCGTTAATCGTCTCAGGTGTCGCAGGTCTCACGACAATTTTAATGCCGCCATCTTGGTAGAGCGAAGCATAGCCATCATAATCGGTACCCGACAACGTTTCAAAGCTCACACTACCATCGCCCAACGAGAATCGCGCCTCATTGCCAGAGGAGAGCCCACCGCCACTCGAAGTGTACACAGACTCCTTACGCGTGACCGATCCGCCACCACCCGAATACTCCACATGGGCCAATTCACGTGCGACATCACTATCACCTGCGATATCATCTGCTGGCTTCAAAATCCAGAAGTCCACACCACCGCCGCCCATCTGCCCCGTGCCAGAGTCAATGCCGCCTTCAGAAAGGGCACTGCTACGCACGCCTTCATCGCTCTCCTTCGCGCCAATCACGAAGTTCGCGGGGTCCACAATCATTGAGAGGTCACGTGTTAACGCACCTGCCACCGCACGAATCATGCTCTGCTCATCTGCGCGACGCAGACCCAAAGACCACGCCAAACCTGTCTGTTGGAAAATCCCAGCCACAATCAGGACGATGACCGAAAGAATTGTCATCGCCACCAAAACTTCAATCAAAGAGAAACCACGCTTTCGCAACTGATTTCGGAAAGTCAAGTGCTTGTGAATCGTTTTCACCGAAGTCATCCTTTCCCCTTAGTCCTGGCCATCAAGAATAACACGCACGACATACATCGGTGCCACCATCAAGGCGCGCTTATTCTGTTCGGCATTCTCTGCAGTGACCTGCACGCCGACTTGAACAATCTTCTTGCCACCATACTCCGCGCCATAATCATCCTCTTCGAATGCCCATGCACGATAGTAAACGCCCGAGTCATCCTTCTTGGCATTTTCCATATCGGCATCACCGGCATCATCCATGACCGTGAAATTAAAGGGCGAACTCTGCAACGCACTTCTCAAATCACTCACATCAGCCACATTTGCGGTATCCGAAGCGGCGATACGTGCCGCATTAATGAAGCGCTCGGCGAAGGCGGCCACGCGCATCTCGTTGCGCGCTGCAAGACTTTCACGAAGCCCCAAGGGGAAAAGCCCAAGCAAAGCCAAAGCGCCCCCTGCGAGCACAAAAATCGCCATGTTGACTTCAATCAAGGAGAAGCCGGCACGCAAACGTTTCAAAAAAGATTGTTTCTTCATGCGAGACCTCACTTCTTGCTAATATCGCCCTGCTGATTGACGGTCACGGTAAAGGTAGCATTGTCCGCATTCTTAGAGACCGAATGCTTCGCCGTCACAGAGGATTCAGACCCCGAGGCGAGTTGACCATCGGCAGTAAAGATGAACACACTGCGGTCTTTATTGAAGGCATAGTCCTTCGGAAGCGAATAGGTTTGCGAGGCGCGAACGCCCAAGGGGAAGGGCTTGCTTTCACCCGAAGACTTACGCAACGTTGCCACCCAAAGATTCTCGCCTCTGAGGTCGATGGAGTGTTGCTGTCCGCCCACGTAATAGTCTAATTGGACCTTCGTAACCTTCTCTTCGTCATCTTCACGATCTTCTTTTGTCTGCGTCGCATCATTTGCCACATGTTGAATGCGCATAAATTCTTTATCGGGGTCATTAATATTGATTAAACGCGCATTTTTCGTGAGCGACGCGAGGGCTTCACGTTGGATTCCAAAGGGCGCAGCCAGTTTATCACCATCTGGCCACACGTTACCAATGTATTCAAAGAGCGCATAACGCCCCTGTTTGCCACCAGCAATCTGACGATCACCCACGGTGATTTTGGTCTTTGCATTCCAACACACCACCACGTGCGTCTTACCCAAAACACTCGCCTGCTGACGTGCTAAGCGCAACACATCGCAGAATTGGTCGCGACTCTTCGTGATGTTATCCCGACGCGAAGCGCCAAAGAAGGAGGTCGCCGCGAGCGTCATCAAGAGCGCCGCGATGCCCATCACCACCAAGAGTTCAATTAAGGTAAAACCATCACGTGCGCGAGAAGCCGCACACGGGTAAACATTCTGTTTTTGAGAAAACCGCATCGCCTGTGAATCCTTTTCGCTATTCGGGAAGATCGCGAGGCTACCGCCGAACAAAGACGCCATCAGTTCAGCTTGACCACATTGTTGAAATCACCCTCGCCAGCCACCGTCACTTTGTAGTCGTCAAGGTCAAAATCAAAGGTAATCTTAAGGGGAGCAAAGGCGCGCGCCTTGCTCAGGCTCTTCTTACGATTATTCGTCGTCTTCGCCATCGTGATGGGGAAGCCAATCATATCCGAAGCAGAGATGCCACCCTTCGCAAGGGCATCGTCCAACTTCGTCACGCGACGACCTTGGCAAATGTAAAGCATCGACGAATCGGTGATGTAGGCGCGCTTATTAGACTGACGTGCGCCCGACTCATCACGGCCGAGCAACAACATGACGACCTCCGCATTGCCTCGGTCAATCGAATTATTGGAGTCAACCGTGCCATACGTGAGCACATTCTTATTGTCAGGATTACCATCAGACGGCACAGGATAGTCACCTGTTTCATTCTTGTACGCCGCGATTGCACTCGTCATGGTACGTGCGAATGACGTGCGCTTCGTATTCTCTGCTCCACGCAGGGTTTTCGCCACGCCGATCGCACCCAGCCCCACCAACGTTGCCAAAATGACCACCACGACCATGAGTTCAATCAACGTGAACCCCTGCTTTGCCGCATTACCAACCATTGAAAACAGCTTCATTGCGCTTACTTCCTCTCGTCTTCAGCTAAACGGTTACCAACTCTGCGCGTAGGTTTCACCCTCACTGCGCAGTTCGTCATCTTCGGGCCAACACCACACAGCGGCATCACCGCGAATCGTCCGCCCACGAATCAACGCTGCTGGCATACCATCTGCGCCATCCAAAACACCATCTTCATTCGTATCCAAGACGAATTGATAGAGGTGATCGGTCACCTGCGAACCGCTACGACCATTATCAAAACGCTTCTTACCAATCGGATCAAGCAGACCATACTTCAATTCTGCTTCATTTTGCTTATTGCTCTTAAGACCGTTGTTCCGTGCATCATCATCGATGTAAAACACGTCCAAGAGCTTTGCCTTACCCAGCACAAGGCACATATCCGTGTCCATCTGCTTCACGCCCGCACTGGCGATGCCATACTCATCCGGCCAAAAACCAATTTCACGATGGAAATTCGTCCACGCCGTCTTAATCTGCATGCAGACTTCCGTTGCATTCTTTTTACGTGCCTGCTCAATAAAGTGTTGGTAACCGCCAAAAGACGCGCCACCCAAAATACCGATGATGGCGATCACCACCAAGAGTTCAATCAAGGTAAAACCGTGTCGTTTACGGAAAGTAGAAAGAGAACCACGCATCACAAAGCTCCTTTATTCGCAACTATTTTATTCATCGTCATCTTCATCCACAGCCGAGCCACCACTCACGATGTCATCTGCCGTGCCGAACTGACCATCTGCGCCCGCCGAAACAATTTCACCTGCGCCGCCTTCATTGCGATAACGCAGCCCACGGCCCCAACCATCTGCTTCTGCACCAGCCGAGTAACGTGCCACGTCACACTCTTCGCAACCAAACACCGTCTCGAACACCATGCCCTGATTCTTCAAACGACGCCAAGAGCGATAAATCTGCTGAAGATTCAAATCCCGCGCCTCTTGAGCACTTAACGTGCTTAAAAGCCCCGAAGCACCACAGTAGGTATCTCTGTATGCAGTGCTCAGTTCCTTCTCCCAAACCGAACCCTTTGAAGGTTCCTTATACTGCGATTCGTAATAGTCTTCCATGTTGGTGCCCGAGGTCGAGGTGCGAATCGTCGTTGCACGCGGAATAAAGTGCGAGCAAAGACCGAAAGCGACGCCATCATTCGCACAAGCATCGCCCTGATTATACTTCACCGTCTTTGCACCACACACATCACATGAAGCACTATTTACCAAGAAGGTGAAGTTCAGGCTCGAATAACCCTCGTCATCTGCATCCGTCACCAACGGATAATCGCCGTAGATTGCCTTGTATTCATTCAGGAGCGTTGCAATCGCATGCACCTGCGCAATCGTCTTCGCCTCAGCCGACTTCGTATTTGCCGAACGCGTCATCATGAAGATGCCACCAGCCAAAATGCCGATGATCACAATCACCACCAAGAGTTCAATCAACGTAAACCCGCGCTTCGCGCTTGCCATCCAATCCTTCATCTTCTCCATCCCTTCTATGGAATCCATCTGGGAAACTGCGGGCGCCGCGAGACGCCCGCACGCTGTTGCGCCTTAAGCGCCCTGCTGACCAATCGAACCGATAATCGAAATCAACGGCATGAACATGGCAATCACGATACCACCGACCACCACAGCCAAGAAGATAATCATAATAGGTTCAATAATCGATGTCATGGCTGCCACCGCATTATCCACTTCATCGTCATACGTATTCGCCACGCGAATGAGCATTTCGGGCAATGCACCCGTTTCTTCACCCACTTCAACCATGGAGACCACCATGGGCGGGAAGACACCACTTGCGCCGAGCGGAGCCGTCATGCCTTCACCTTCCTTCACACTATCATGCACCGTCTGCAGAGCCTTGGCAATCACCTGGTTGCCTGTCGTATCCTTCACGATGCCCAAGGCCTGCAACACCGGCACACCCGAGCTCAAGAGCGTACCCAAAGTACGCGTAAGGCGAGCGACCACCGTCTTCTGCGTCAAATCACCCATCACTGGCGCCTTCAACGCAATCACATCGCTCAAATACGAGCCCATCGGCGTCTTCTTAAAGATCTTGATACCGACCACCAATGCCACGACAATCGCGGCGCCGAACAACCAATAATCCTGCACCCACTCAGAGAGATCAATCACGAACTGCGTCAGCGCCGGCATGCCTTCACCGCCCAACAAGTCATCAAAGATTTGTTGGAACTTCGGAATCACGGCCAACATCAAGAACACCACGATACCCACCGCCGCAGTCAACACCACGATTGGGTACGTCATTGCGCCCTTCACCTTGTTCTTAATCTTCTCAGCCTTTTCCATGAACTCGGCCAAACGATTTAAGACCGTTTCGAGCACACCGCCCGCTTCACCGGCCTTCACCATGTTCACGTAGAGGTTATTAAAGATTTTCGGGTAGTTCGCCAACGATTCAGAGAACGTGTTACCCGTCTCCACCGTTTCCAACATCCCTGCGAGCGCATCCTTCATCGTCTCATTGGTCGTCTGACGATGCAACACACGAAGCCCACGCAACAAGGGCAAACCTGCGTCCACCAGCGTTGCCAACTGACGCGTAAAGATCATCAAATCCTTTGTCTTCACGCCGCCACGCATGAACTTCGGGAGCTTAATTTCGCCGCCCCCCTTCTTCTTTGCGGGCTTTGCGGCGGGACGTGTAGCTGCGACATTCGGCGTGTCCTCTTTCACCATGCCGATGGCCTTCGGCGTGAGTTTCATCGCCCGAATCTTCTCAATTGCCGCGCCCTGCGAATCCGCCTCAACGGTGCTCATCACCTCTTTGCCCTGCGAATCCACTGCCTTGTACCTGAATTTAGCCATCGCTTGCATCCTTGTGTTAAATTAACGGAGCCTTCGCTCCAATCCACATCTCACTTCATATGATACCATTTTTCGCCCCCCTTTCAACACCTCTTTAATAGAAAACTTTTCACCGCATCCACTTCGTATGCCGTTGCAACCCCAATAGAAAAAAGCGCGAGCAGGAGTCCTTCTCCTGCCCACGCTCTTTTTCAAATGCGAATGATGCTTAATGCGATTCTATGCCAAATGGTAAGTTTGACGTTACAAATGTTCGACGATAGCGACGATAAATCTTCTTACGCAGTAAGTACGAGGAAAATCTTTCTAACGAAATTAATTGACGTTCTTGGGGCTCAAAATCGGCAATCTTCAAGTCCGTCTTACCTTCTGCATCAAGCACCACTAACACGTTTTGGAAGTCATAAAAATGAATTGCATAATTGCAAAACAATTCACATAAAGCGTTTAACTTTTGAACTAGCGCATTATAAACCGAGGCGTCTGTTCGATGTTTTTGCAAATACTCTGGGAAATGAATTGCAGGCGAACCATCTGCGTTAGCAATAAACGTCTCAATCAGCCCCCAACCATATGACGGCAGATAAACAACATCCACTATCTCAGGAAAGATAGTAGAAATCGTCACTGGCTTCTTAAGGAGGATTGATTGAAAATAGTCAAACTCCTGGCAAGACGTATTCCTTTTTCGATGATGAGCATATCGCTCAATCTCACGACGGACAGTGTGGTGTGCCGTCGGCTTTAAATCTTGCAACTGCCAATAAAATTTAACGCAAAGACCAGAATCGCCTAATAGGTGACAAACTCTTCTTGAGCCACCCCCCAAAAAAGGCAAACGCTTTTCGCGTAAATCATGTTCAATCTGTGCAGGTAAAAAGGGTGCGGGAGCCTGAAGAAGTGTTACGACCATTTCGCACCATGCGTCATCCGTGTCTGGGATCTGACAAATCGTCGGCAACGTTCGCGGATCACTTTTTTGCCATCCACAACATTCTTTCAACTCATCTACCGTCGTTGTCCCATCTAAAAAGATTGCCTTTGACAACCGCAATGCTGCCTGCGTATAAAGACTTAAATTCTTTACGGCGAGAGAGCCCATCCAAATAATCGGGGCATTTGGTACGCGCGTCGCAGTGAGTGTGCGCAAAGATCGTTCGTCAAAAACAAAAATTGCAGACAAATCGGGAACTGCATCAATTGCATCCACCAAGACCTTACACTGATTACGCCAAGCAACCGTCGGCGTAGTAGGAAGTTTCCCTACAATTGACGGCAAATCTATCGGTGCCACAGATGAAATCGATGTTTGAAAAGGCGCTACCAATTTCACATCTAAACGTTCGCTCAATTTCGTTAATTGACTAACGAAACGTTCAGAAAGATCAAAATCAGAGCTTTCAGATGCAAGCAACAGTAACGCCATTATTGACTCCATCCCAATAATTGTTGCATATTCTACCTAATTTCAAGTATTCTTGCAAACATTACTACTCGCACATTTCCGCATTATTATTGCAACACCAAAGAATCGTCAACTTTGTTCGTGCATTTTCTATGCGGGGCTATAGATTCTGGGTGAGGTTAGTAGAGTTTCTTGCCGTGGACGGTGAATTTGCGGAAGTGGAGGAAGGTGCGGCCGTCCGTGCCCGTCCAAGTGACGCGCACAAAGCGTCCTTTCACGGGTGCAAAGGTCAACTTCCAATCCTCTTGCGACTTCGTTGCCGTGGCCACAGTTTGCCATGCAGTCCCATCTTCGGAGATTTCAACCTTGAAGGGAACGGCACGCCCATTGTTTTGTGTATGGATATTTTCCAAATAGACAGCGCTGATTTCTGCCATGCCGGGCAGTTCAACCTCTGCCCACGGCGCAGATTCAGAAGCTGTATGGAAGTTCCCCACAGCCCGTTTTCCGTCAATCACCGTTCGGTAATTGGCGGGTTGGTCCCAATTTGACGTGGTAGAGATACGCAAGAGCCCCTTATCCGAAAGGAGGGGAGCCTTCGCAAAGGAGAGATCAAGATTTTCTCGTTCTGGACGCTTTGACAATGCATCATACAGATCATTAAGACCGTGGAAGGCGGTCAAATTGTTAGCCACCGATGCTTCGCGAATGGCGCCAACAATAAACTTGCTCATATCAATGCCATCGCCACGCTGACGCAAAACCTCACGCACGATTGCCACATAACGTTCCGTCTGCGCAGGATCCTTCAAGAAGCGTGCGCCACCCCACTTCATGACAATGCCAAAGGCATCCTTTGTGCCGACTTGCCCCTTCAGCGCGCCTTCGAAGAGGGTGAAGCGTTGTTCATCCGTCTCCAAACACTCCGCTTGACGATTAAGCACAGCGGCAAAATCACAAAACTCTGCTACGGGGCGGTCATCCTGACGAATAATTTCATTAAGACGCGCCATCCATTCAGCCAAGGCATCTTTTCCACGCGCCTTTTCAATCGCAGGCAAGGCATTTTTCAACAAAAGATCCCATGCCGGACGCGGATGCGCAGAGAGTCCCCCCGCCACAGCCTCGGCAAAACGTTCCCATGCCTCGACGGGCGTATCTTCGGCCTGTTGCAACGCCTGTTCCCACGCGAGCAAGATATCATAACTTGCGGGCGCATGAATCAAAGCTTGCGCATAGGCCGTGCAGACCGCCTCATTGTAGGGATACTTTGCCTGCGCATCAAAGGTTAGGCCACGTCCACCATCATAATTGAAATAACACACAGAGAAGGGATGCGTTCCTGCCGCGAGGTCCACCGTTGCCTCCTTACGAATCATCCTATGGCAACCATCGTTATCAATGACCTTTTCCCCATTCAAGATAAATTCTGATCCATCATCGCTACTGAGCGCGAAAGTCACCCTTCCTGCGCGGTCCATTTTAAAAGTACCCGTCCAGGTCAATACAACATGATCCTTCAACTTCTCGCCACCCTGATTCACATCAAACTGCTGCACATTTGTATCCGTGCGTGCAAGTTTCGGCATCTGATTCGCCGTGGGGAGACACTTACCTTTCCAGTCGGAGTAGATTTGACACGTCATTGCCGAACGGCTCAGTTGGGGTTCAGCCGCCATACGTTCCACCTCTGCCCGCCAAAAAGCACGCAAGGCCTCCCGACGCCCCTGCGCAAAGAAACAATCCGCAGCCAAAGGTAAATAGTCAAAGGAATAATGCCACATCTGGAAGTGTGCCCCTGTGTACGGATTGACGTTGTAACAGAGCCACCAATAATTCTCCGAGGGGACAAAGAGCGAATACGCACAGTGGGCAGGCTGTCCACCAGGCGTGGACGGCAAACCATGTGCCTTCGCGGCAAGGCTGCCATAATACGAGAGCGACCCACACACGCCGCCAACCTTACGCGATGCCTCACGACGATTGTAAACGTGATCCCATGGCACGTAGTACTTGGGTCCCTGAATTGTATCACCAAAGAAATTGTACGTGCGATACGGCGCATACCAGCACACCCCGGAGTAACGACGCGGTGGCACATTGTGCGTATTGGCGAGCCAAGTCATCTCTTCGGCAGAAATCTGTTTAGGTGTCAAAACATAGCGCATCATGCCTACGGGCAATTTTTCTACGCCACGCGCGAGCAACTTTCGGGTGCAGATGTAGAAGAACGCCTTCATCAAACGCAAGACCTCCTCGCGACTTCCCTCCCCTGCATTCAATGCCAAAGCCGTCGCCCACTTCTTCAAGCCGCGATTCTTCAACGGCACCTGCCAGGCGATCTCTTCCAACATCAAGAAGCACGCATCCCAAGAGGGCTTCGCGGGGCCACTTCCAAAGAAATCCTCTGCCCATTCACGATCAGACAAAAAGGCCTTCAGAAATTCATACCCACCCTTACGACTACAAATTTCCGTGATGGTCTCTTGACTCAAAACCGATGCAGCATAGGCAAAGACAGGCGTTTTTGCGGTCTTCTTCAACCGCACGATACGCGGCTTCTTTTGGAGCCTCACGCGCGGCTTCAAGGGCAAGGGCTCCGGACGACAATCCGTCACCGCCTCCTCCACGCCGAGCATCTTTAACATCCCGCGAGCCCCCTGCCCGAAGTGCGTCTCTTGGTCTTTGAGTGCCACCCTCTGCAAAAGTTCAAGATTGGCCGCCTTGTGCGTCTCTTCATGTTGGTAAAGTACGAAGGTGTGCAACATCAACCCCTGACGTTGGTCCATCGTGAGTCGCTTCTCTGCCGCAGGAGAGAGGAGATTTTTAATGTATTCCTCACCCCCCTTAAAATCCTTCTTCTTCGCGAACTCGTGCACCTTATAAATGGTTTCGATCGGCTTAAAATTCAAGGCAGCACGAATGCCATGCTCATCCTTCGGGTCGCGTTGTTCAAGGATATCCCACGCCGTCTTGAGTCCATTCGGACGCTTTGTCCGCTCAAGCCCCAAATCAGGCAGTACCAACTTAATTGCCGCCTCTGCCCCCTCTACACCCTCTTTTTCAAGCAAGGTCTTCACCTGCTGAATGCGCTCACGACCATGCGCCAACCGTTGTAATAAATCCTCCGCCGTCAAATCCCACGAAAGCCCCTGGTTTAAAACAACGCAACGTCCCTCCGCATCAAAGATTGCCAACCCTGGATAATTTTCCAATTCAAAGCGAATCTTCTCCTGCTCCTTCCACTTCGCCCGAACCGCCTCTGTCACGACTTCAGGTTCATCCACAATCGCCAGTGGCATCCCTGCCTGCTTCACAAATTCAGGGCTTTCCCAAATCTTCTGCAGCGCCACCCCAGAATCACACCAATCACTGCCGGTATACAACACAGCTTGTTGCGCCGAGAGCGAAGCGGTAAGCAAAAACTGGCCTACTGCCATTAACCCAAAAAGAAAATGCGTTTTCATTCACTAAAATCCCTTCTAACAAGGCGGTTTGCATCTTTCAAGAAAAAGCATAACAAACCTTTTTTATAGATTCAAGCAAAAGTGAAAGCGGCTGCGCCGCGATTACCAGTGCTACGCACTCGGGCGCATATTGACCAGTGCACTCACAGGGCGCGCTTTTAGTGGCTGGTGTATAGGGGGCGCCTGCGGCGTAGGGCAGAGGTGGATTTCCACGAGTCGCACAGTCATGCACGCTACGTCGCACGGGCACATCTCCGTGCTCCGCCAGCGTGCGCTTACCACTTGCAAGACATAGGCACTGAGGTGTAAGATTTCCGCGAGCAACGCCATGCGGGCAGCAGCTAATCGCGGCGCGATGGCGCTTTCAGCGCCCCACGATTCCTGCTCGCCCTTGAAAACCGTGCATGTGAAGGACTGCATGTGTGGATTTCCACGAGGGAGCACAGTCTTGACGTTCGCTACCGCTCTCTGCCACTCCTTGCGGAGATGGCCGACGGATTCGGCGCTCCTCGCTACGGACTGGCGTCCTACTGCGAGCCCCCACCGTTTTCACGCTGCTCGAAATGGGCACATTGTCCCACTGCCCTTCGGGCCTGGGCGCATCGAGCTCATTTCTCGTCAGCGTGCGCTTACCACTTGTAAGACATAGGCACTGAGGTGTAAGATTTCCGCGAGCCACGCCATGTGGGCAGCTCAAGGGAGCACTGCGCCCGAAGCCCTGCGCGATCCCTTTTATCGCTTTTATCCCTTCTGACTTAAGCGCATCTGCGCCCTTTCTAAAAACAAAAAGAGACGCGTTTGTGACGCGTCTCTTTTTATCGTGCTTTAAGCCTCAATTAGGCGCGGCGACGAAGGGCCAAACCTGCCACACCGAGTGCCAAGAGGGCCAATGCCGTCGGTTCAGGAACCACCGTACCAGAGGTGAAATCTGCAATGGTCACAAAGTTACCCACCGTCGAACCACCTGCGGTACCCGTCCATGCGTCCTCAGCATCAGTAGCGCTAATGGAGGATGCGTAGTAATCCATGCCCTTATTGAAGATGAGGAAGTAGGTACCTGCAGTAGCAGCAGTATAAGCGCCATCGTTGGACGTGATGTAACCCTTGTTATAAGCACCAGGTTCAAAAATCGAGAAACCTTCAGTGCCATCTGCGATGATGGTGTAACCTGCAACCGTCTGACCGACAGCCATTGCTGCAGCGTCTGCCAAAGAGGTGGCGGTGTCAGCGTAGACCAACGAGCAAGACCACGTAGAGTCGTACCAAGTGTTAGCCGACGAAGTCTGCCAGCTGAACGTGATTGCCTGAGCAACTGCGGCACAAGCCACAACAGCGAGAGCAAGAATCATCTTTTTCATTTTTTTGTCCTTCTAAACAATTAAAATAAATCGTTAAGTCAAGAGTAGTCTATCAAATCTTACGACGAAGTGCAAGACCTGCTACACCCAAAGCGAGCAATGCAAGTGCAGTCGGTTCAGGAACCACAGCATCACGCCAAGTACCACCTAACCACGGAATTTCAATGAACTGCCCCATGTCAGGAGTAGCACCATCCACATCGATATCATAGATACCATTGGTTGCATTGCTCTCGTTTGCGGTGTACTTGACAGCCTGACTCACTGCGTACTGGGGATCATCAGTCGTCTCTGTCCCCGTCTTGAAGACAACGAGATAGAAGTAACCATCACCAAAAGCAGTGCCTTCCAAGTCGACAATTACATTTGCCTTCTTACCGTCAGAACCAAAGCCGAGAGTCATGTAGGAATTCAACTCAGCTACCGGAGCGGTTGGAGTACCGATAGAAGTGATGGAGCCAGGTGCGCCAGCTGTTGCACCTGGACTCACCTTGTAACCGTTGTAGTCTGTGCCATTGCCGTTATACACCTCCGCAGCGGTCAAACCATCTGTTTGAGAATAAACGAGATAGGTTGAAACACCTGCGTTATCCCAAGTGTATTCAGAGTTGGCAACCTGCCAGTTAATCGTGATTGCCTGCAGAGAGGCAACCACGGTTGTCATTAAAAGTGCTAATAAAAAGCGCCGCATAAAATCTCCTTAAACGTGGCGAGCACCCAAACACGAGCTCTTACTTGCGCTTGAAGTAGTAGAACGCTTCGCCGGGAGCAATCGTGGCAGTATCAGCAACTGCGCCGTTCGGGCCGTACCACGTGCCATCAAAGGCATTGTACTGCTTGTAATCGCTCGACTCAGCTTGAATCACCAAGATAGTGTCCAAATCGCCAGGGGTCGCGGCCACGTCCTTCAACGTAATCGCCTTAGAAGAGTCGTTTGCCATCGCAGTGACAACACCCGTCTCAGGCGTCACAGTCGTACGAGCACGATCCTGACCGCAGAAAATCACGGTGTCGGGCTTAACACTTGCCCCACTACGAGAGTTGGGGTACTTCAACCAAAAGATCTGGCCACCCTTAAGGTCTGCATCCGCAGTCCACGCACCATTATCTACAGTGCGAGACCCAGTGGCGGTGCCACCCACAAAAATAACTTCCGTGCCATTAGGCACCGTATTTGCAGGAAGGACCGTGCTCAACTTCACGGTCTGCTGCGTGCCGTTGGCGATATCCAAACCATCCACAGGAACGCAGAGGAACTGGAAGCCAGTGTCGGATTCCACGGTTCCCTTGCGAATGACGACAGCGGTGTTATTACCTGTCACTTCTGCGGCAGAGAGGAAGCCCACAGTCAAGAGGCAAGCCAAAGTAGCAAGAGTTGCTTTCATTTCAAATCTCCTTATTCAATAAGGCTCAGGTTAAATCACTCACCGCGCAGCATATAGAAGCGAGAGGCCTCATCATGCACCTGCGGAATCGACAGGCTTTTCCCATCAATACGGAAACGAGTGTAGTACTTTCCATCCACATTGTCAAGCGTTTTTGCAAAATCTTCAAATTTTACCCACGAATCATCGCTCAACTTCGCCTTCGTATAAAGGGTGTAGTACTGCACATCAGGCGCGTTAGCCGTAAGGGTTAAGGAGGGTTTACCCTCAACCGTTGTCTGGGCAAAGGCGGTTACTTCGGGGGTCAAATATTTTTTCAGGTCATCGCCAGTCAGCACCTTTTCCACCCCATCCTGCGTCACTGCAAGTGAAGTAATTTCTGCGGCAGGTTGCCATGGCAATTTCCAGCCTGGAGCATACACTGTTATGTCATATGGATCAAGTTCATCCCCTGTTTTAACATACCATGCACGCGGAGATGCCGAACTCGCCTCAACATACTTCTGCGTCTTAGTTCCACCACAAAGTGCCATCGCATAGGATTTCACATGCATAGGAAAACCTTCACAAGTCCCCTCCCCGAGGCGCGTATCCATTGCCACAAGGTACATGTAGACTTTATACGCCTTCCCATCCGACTTCCCAACATCTTCGGTGGTCAGTGTCTCAAAACCGTAGTATGTTACATCGCCATCTGAATAACGCTTATTCGATGGAGCACCTGCGGCATCCCCAACCGTTATCCAATCAGTATTCACATACGTCGTCTCACCGTTGGGCGTATATTGAATGTCTAACCACTTTGCTCCAGTGGCATTGGGGCCAAGCACCAATTGACCTGCGGCATCAATTGTTACTGCAGGCTCTGTCGTTTCCGTAACCTCGTTTCCACGTTTATCTCGAACGATGCAAACGCGAAAGATTTCATTTTTCACCAAAGGGCTGTTTTTCTCACCCTTTGTCGCGGCTGTTGTTGCGGTATACTGATAACAAACAGGCACAGTATCTCCCCCCGCAGGGAAAAGGAATGAACCATAATACAAATCTGCGGCGCTGACGAGGGCGGCGCAAGAGATTGTCATCAAAAAAGAGAGTAATGTTTTCATTGGTGAGCAGTATACTCTTTTTTATTAAAGGTATGCAAGTAGATTCTATTTCAACGTGTTTTTGAGGAGAGCAGCTCCAGACCATTTATGCATCTGCAGAACAGAATGATGGGCTATTGAGCTTCGCCTTCCCCTATCGCTCACCCGCACTTGTGCCAAAAATCGCTCAACCCTACACAAGAAAAACCTCAAAGCCGCACCCTCTGCGCACGTTTTTAGCATCAAACTGTCACATTTCTTCTCATTCTCTCCTTCTATAAGCAGCTCATTTAATCGTCAAAAAGGGTAAAACTTCATCTCAGTTTGTAACAAACTCAAAGTCAGTTTGTAACAAACTCAAATCTAGTTTGTAACAAACTCAAAGTCAATTTCGCCCATATTGATCCGAAATTCCTTTAGCTTTCCCCCAAGCAGCTCCCACTTGTCAATAACTTTTCTATCACCTCTACCCAAAAAATCATAAGGAAGCGACTGGCAATGACACGGGATGACACGGAAAAAGGGCAGCTTATGCAAAGGACTGCCAGGTGGATTTTCCGCTAACAACGCCATGCGGGCAGCAGCTAATCGCGGCGCGATGGCGCTTTCAGCGCCCCACGATTCCTGCTCGCCCTTGAAAACCGTGCATGTGAAGGACTACCTGTATGGATTTTCACGAGTCGCACAGTCATGCACGCTACGTCGCACGGGCACATCTCCGTGCTCCGCCAGCGTGCGCTTACCACTTGCACGACAGAGGCACTGAGGTGTAAGATTTCCGCGAGCCACGCCATGCGGGCAGCAGCTAATCGTGGCGCGATGGCGCTTTCAGCGCCCCACGATTCCTGCTCGCCCCGCCCTTGAAAACCGTGCATGTGAAGGACTGCATGTGTGGATTTCCTCGAGGGAGCACAGTATTGACGTTCGCTACCGCTCTCTGCCACTCCTTGCGGAGATGGCCGACGGATTCGGCGCTCCTCGCTACGGGCTGGCGTCCTACTACGGGCCCTCACCGTTGTCTCGCTGCTCGAAATGGGCACATTGTCCCACTGCTCCACGTGCGATTTGATGCAGCTCACTCGGCAATAGTCACTAATGCCAATTACCCATTAGCGTAATTGGTATCGATGGTCAACATTAGCGATGAATTTTAGAAGGTGCAGTCGTTATGGCTGCGGAGGGAGCGGTAGTGCGGGTGGCAACTGCCGGGTGGGCCCACGATAATGTGGTCAATAAGGGGAATATTGATGGTCTTTCCAGCGGCGATAAGGGTACGCGTGGTCTCTAAATCGGCATCACTGGGGTCAAGATTGCCGCTGGGATGGTTGTGCAAGATAATCACGGCGCAGGCATCAAAGAGGACGGCGCGCCGAAAGAGTGTCTTGGCATCAATGACAGTTTGGGCGCCAATGCCCAAGGTGAGGGGTTGGGGCTGTTCAATGGGGCGACGGCGTTTATCGAGGTAAATTGCCCAAAAGCCCTCGCGATTAAAGTGTTTGACGTCATCAATGATGAGCCCAACGGCTTGTGCGGGGGTAAGCACTGCGCCACGGGTGAGCTTTTCTTTAGGCGAATAGATGCGAAAGCCCACTTCAAATGCGGCGAGTAAGGTGGCGATTTTATCCTTGCCGATACCGCGCAGTTCTGGGGTGCGCTCAATAAAGGTTTTCAGGGTGCGGCTATCCCATGTGCGGACTTTATCCAATCC
This sequence comes from Candidatus Spyradenecus sp., assembly GCA_045605345.1. Classification (GTDB taxonomy): domain Bacteria; phylum Verrucomicrobiota; class Kiritimatiellia; order RFP12; family DVOR01; genus Spyradenecus. Next base: position 114,460 of record JAZUPT010000004.1, on the reverse strand, counting down.
CGTGAGCCCATCCAGAAAGCGTTGGGCCAATTCACACACATTGCAGCCCTTTACGCCCGTACGCAAAAGAATGGCAACCAATTCAGCATCGGTGAGCGATTCGGCGCCTTGTGAGAGTAATTTTTCACGCGGGCGCTCCTGTTCGGGGAGGTCTGTCATCCGATTGGTCACGGCTTCGGGCGCATTCAAGTCCGTTGGGGCTTCACTCATAACTGCCACTCCTGCGCCACCTTTTCGGCGAGACTTTCCACCGTATCTCCACTTTCACCACGAATCCACGTCACCTCAAACTGTCCGCGCAGGTAGACCTCCTGACGACGGGCGAGCTGTCGAGTGCGAATCACGGTGCGTTCCTTCGCCTCAGCGAGCGACATTGTGCCATCAAGCACCGCAAAGGCTTCGGCATACCCAATCGCCTGTGCAGCGGTGCGCGACCATTGAGGATAAAGGGTACGCGCGCGTTCAGCCTCCACCAAGAGACCTGCGGCGTACATCTCCTCTACGCGCCGTGCGATGCGTTGGTGCAATACGGCGCGATCCCACGTGAGGGCGGTGAGGGCGGGCTTTACCTTCTCCTGCCAACCGCCTGGCAATTCGCCCCCACTCTCCAAAATCTCCAATGCACGCACCAAGCGACGCGGATTAGAGGGATCGGCAATTGTTCGGCCGGTGGCAGCCAAACGCGCTTGTAAGGCCTCTAATGGAAGCGCCTCCAACGTTGCACGCAGCGCAGGATTTGACGGCGGCGAGGGATCAAACCCTCTCAAGAGTGCGCTAAAGTAGAGCCCCGTGCCACCCGCCACGATACACGGTGCGGAGGAGGCAGAGGCGCGTTCGGCCTCATTTAACCACATGGCGGCAGAGAAATCCTCTGCGGGGGTCACGCAATCAATGCCGAAATACGGCACATTACCACGTTCTGCACGGCTCGGTTTGGCTGTGCCAATATCCAATGAACGGTAGACCAACATCGCATCTGCCGACAAAATCACGCCGCCGATGCGCTCTGCAAGCAGTTGGGCCACGGCGCTTTTTCCCGTGGCGGTCGCTCCAGCAAGGCAATAACGGCGTGCGGCACTCATGCGTTTTTCGTCCGCCACTGAAGGAGAATGAGGAGGAAGACCGAGATGCAAATCGCGCAGTCGGCAATATTGAAACACGGGAAATGGTGGACGCCCCAGTGGAAATCCAAAAAGTCCACCACATACCCAAGGCGCACACGGTCAATCAAATTGCCAATAATCCCTGCGAAGAGGAGTCCCCCAACAGGAATCGCGCGGCGTTCCTCCCCAAAGAGATGACGCCAAAAGAGGACACAAGCGGCCATTGCGACCACCGCAAACCCAGCCAACACATAGTGGGCACCCTGGAACATCCCCCATGCCGCGCCCTGATTCCGCACATACGTCAGGGAGAAAACTGGCCACACGGGAAGCGATTCGCCGAGGTAAAAGAGACGTTCAACGATGACCTTTGTCACCTGATCCGCCGCCAAAACGACGAGTCCAATCGCAATTGAGAGAAGCAGCATCTTTCGCATTAGCGTACCTTGATAAAGAGTAAGAAGAGAATGGGGAGCAATAAGGCCTGTAAGAGCAAGAAACGGATCACGACCTGTTGGCCAGACCATCCCATCTTTTTACGGCAATGATCGTGCAACGGGAAGGTAAAGGTGAAGAAAATGCGCTGCAGAAAGGTTGGGGTTTCACCCGGCTCTGGACGATTCACGGGGCGACCCGCGAGGCGTAAGAGACGCAAACAGGCCAATTTAACCAAGCCCAGACCGCCATTGATGAGCAACATCGGTGCCACAACGAGCAAGACACAGAGATTGCCCGAAGCCAAGGCGGCGACACCAATCACCATGCCAAACATGCGACTGCCCGCGTCCCCCATCAGGAGCGACGAAGGATAGCAGTTGTACCACAAGTAGGCGCCCATCGAGCCTGCGAAGATACTCACGAGCACCGCCCACTTCGCAGCGGAGTTACTGTGCGGAATTAAGAGATAGTCTGCGACCACACTATGACCAATGACCACGTAGAGCAACACCGTAAGGGCAATCAAAGAGAGCAAGGTCAACAAGCCAGCTAAGCCGTCAATACCGTCAGAGCAATTGGTCGTATTAATCGCACCGAAGAGCAAGGCACCTGCGACAGGGATGTAAATCCACGCCGGCAACAACGTCTCTATGCGTGTAAAGGGCCACCACACCGCCATCGATTGGCAGTGACAGAGGCAAACCGCCGCCAAAAGCGAGACTGCCACATCAAAGGCCCCCTTTCGGAAACCGCTCCAAGGCACGTTCGCGCAGTCATCCAAATAACCCGACAACATGCATGCATAGATGCAGAGAATCACCCCGATATCCCACAACGACTCCCACGCATAGATTGGGAAGAAGCAGAGCAATACCGGCGCGAGCAACACCGCCAACGCCGCACCCGTCCCAGTCGGCTTTGCCTTTGCGTCCGTACCGCCTGCGATAGCCACCGACTTGCCATCAACCGTCTTCACGACTTTACCGCGGTCAACGGGACACTTTTTTGCCAATTTCGGCAAAAAGATCCACACCAAGAGTGCAGCGGCGAGCGCACCGCCCCCCATCATCACCACGTGAGACTGCAAGAGACGAAACGGTCCCCAGACGGCTCGTAACCATTCACTAACTAAATAAAACATTGTGTGTCGCTTTCCTATTAATTGAGAGGGGTTAAAAGAAGAGAACTAAAAAGGGTGTTTTGTGCGTGATGCGCCGTCAAATTTCGGTTGGCGCTGGCGAGGCGTCCGTAAAGAGTTCAGCCCAAGAACCCACGCGAATGGCGCCAAGTGGGTAATCTTGACCGGGCGCACCAGGCGGCGGGCAGACAAAGGTTCGCGTGATTCCCGCGGCCAAGGCTGCAGTGGAACCTACGCGCGAGTCCTCAAAGGCTACCGCATCTGCGGCCGAGACACCGCAGCGTTCCAGTGCAAGTAAGTAACCATCAGGGGCGGGTTTACCCCGCGGCATATCATCAGAAGGCACCGAACAGCGCGCATCCAAAAGCTCCGTTAATCCGCAACGAGCCAGATTCGCGGTAATGGTTGAGCGCGGACTTCCCGAGACATAGGCACAACGCACCCCTGCTCCGTGCAGACGACGCAAGAGCGCAATGCTACTTTCAATCACAGGGGGTGCCACTTGGAAGAGACGATCAAAGGTCACGCAGAGACGATGACCGAGGCGATTGGCAGAAAACTCCGCCAACTCCTCAGGAAAAGTTCGACGCAGCGCCGCATAGGCATCCGGCCAAGCTAAGCCATAGGTGAGCTGCATGAGGCGCTCAACGGGTTGGCGATGGCCGAGTTCTTCAAAGACCAACGAGAGCGCTTCCGACCAGAGGCGTTCGGTATCAAAGAGCGTCCCATCCACATCAAAGAGTGCCACGCGCGGTAAAGTCGTCTTCATTGGCGCGCCTCATTACAGTAATGTGCGATGGGGCACCCCGCACAACGAGGACCGATGGGTTTGCAACGCGTTTGCCCAAAGGAAACAAAGACCATGTTCCACGCGCTCCAAAGGTGTTGGGGTAAACACTTGCGCAATGCCATTTCGGTTTCCAATGGCGTCTTTGTCTTGACAATCCCGAGGCGATTATTGATACGATGCACATGCGTATCTACGCAAATCGCGGGCAAATTAAAGGCGAGCGAAACCACCAAATTGGCAGTTTTGCGCCCCACACCTGGCAATTCGATTAGTTCCTCCACTGTGTGTGGAATCACCCCACCAAACTTCTCCTCCAGCGCCTTCGGCAATTCGGCGAGATGCGCCGCCTTCGTGTGATAAAAGCCTACGGGAAAAATGAGGGCTTCAATCTCAGCCACCGACAACCGCCCTAACGCCGCCATATCGGGCGCGACAGGGAAGAGACGCGCTAACGCCGCCGCAGTTGTCTGATCTTTCGTGCGCGCAGAGAGGATTGTCCCCACCAAAATCCGATACGGGTCATGCGTCTGCTCGGCGATTAAGTCCATAATCGGCGCCTGCACCTCTGTGTACGCCTGCGCCAATGCCGTATGAATCACCTCATAATCGGCGAGGGTGTAGTGCTTTGCTTTGGCTTTTCGAGGAGACATGGGCAGCAACTCAATCTGACTTTAACGATGGGTGACGTCTTTTGAAGTGGATGAATGAAACTTTAAGAGGAGGCGCAATCAAACCAATCAGGTGCGGGGTTAGGCAAGAAATGCGGCGGCATCCTCTAATGCTCTGGCGCGGAAAGCGGCGCCCTCGGCTCTGGAGAGGAAGATGTGACCTGCGCCCTCGTAAATGAGTTGTTGCGCATTGAAGCGGCGGGCGAACTCTGTCTGTTGGTCAGCCAAAATATCATCCGCAGCAGTGATGAGCAAGGTGGGCGGGATCAAAGAGAGTTGCTCCAAAGGCGACGCACCGTAACGCGCCTCCTTATCTGGGCAATACGCATCATAAAAGTAATCCATCAGGCGCGGCGAGAGGGGCCACCCCTTCTTGAAGGCTGCCCATGAGCCACTGTCACGGATGGGCAAAAGCGTTGTGACTGCGTAAATAAAGAGGGCCTTTTCGGGCATCCCTGCGGGGAGCGAGCAGAGCGCCAAGTGCGCGCCAGCGGAGTCGCCACCCAAGTAAACGGGGCCCGACTCTGCCTGAAGACAATGGCGCCAAAACTCCACGCACCACGCATTGGACTTCGGATAGGCGAACTCACGCGCCAAAGGATAATCTGGCATCAAGACCGTCAAGCCTGTTCGTGCGGCGAGGTCACGCCCCCACTGCAGAGCATCCTCGCCGAGTTCAATCATCCACCCGCCGCCATGGAACCACACCATCGTCCCTTTGGGAGCTAATGGCGCCAAGCGCACCACGCGACAACCATTGAACAGCGTCTCGGTTTCTGTCACACTCATGGGATACCTGCCAGCTTATGGGTTTGCAAAGAGAGTCGCCACGGCGGCGAAGGTGCGTCCGCATTGAGTTCACCCAAGAGTTGGATGGCGGGGCCAACCTGCAAGCCGCCATTGCAATCGCACGGCGAAAGGTAATAATCCTCAGCTGCCACCGCCTCACGCACCGTACGGCACCATGCCGCAGTCACATCAGACGCAGTGACCAAGCGCACCTCATGGGCACGACGAATCGCAAGGGGTGCGGTTGTTTTAGGGGAGGTCGCGATGTAGTCCAAGCATTCGCGCAGACTGGGATCGGGCTCAAGCGTCCCGTTCGTCTCAATACCAAGCCAATAGCCGCGCTCCTTCAAGGCGCGCGCCAAAGGCTCAAGCTCAGGCTGAATCAGGGGTTCGCCGCCTGTAAAAATGACACTTTTGGGTTCAAATTGCGCGATTGCCTCAAGGAGTTCGTCAAGCTCCAACTCCATCTTAGCAGAGAAGTCGGTGTCACACCAAGGGCACGCGAGGTTACACCCCGCAAAGCGCACGAAGACGCACGGGCGACCGGTATTGCGGCCCTCGCCCTGAAGCGTTGCAAAAATCTCATGCAATGCGTAGCGCATTACGCCTCTGTCTGTCCAGAACGGGCTGCAATCCACGGGCGAATCTTCGCCAATTCACCACGCCATGCCACGCTATCTTCACGCAACTTAAGGAATTCGCCGTAGAGATAGAGGAAGGCATCCACATAGAATGCGGCGCGGTCCAGACGTTCGTCGGCGCTCAGCTTACGCTTGCTATCCTCGCCTTCGGGGGCAGGCATCGCACCAGGAGCATTCATTGAGGGCATTTCGGAGACTGCGTCGGCCTCCTTCGCCTTCTTCGGTGGGTCACACTTGAGCGAACGGAAGGCAAAGTCATTGCCATCGACCGTTGCAGAGATAATCCAATCATTTCGCGTGATGGTGAGCTTTGCGCGACGAAGTTTTTTGCCATTCCAGAGCGCGATGCCGAATTCTGGCGTATCCAAGGGTGTACCATTGCGCAAAACGGTCTCGTGGCAACCCGGCGCCTTGTCGCCCGTAAACATCAGCGGACCTTCAAACATGAGTTGGCAATGGTCTTCATTCAACGTGAAGGTGGCATCCTCCTTCTCCCAACGGTAGAAGAGCCACGTCAAGAATTCCGTGCCGAGGGTCACTTCTGGCGGAATGCCAATCGCTTCATTTGGCGTAAGATTCATCAGTTCTACGCTATTGGCATCAAGCCCACGCAGACGGTATGCCGCACTTTCGGGGCAACACAACACCGGCATGCAGCCCGTAGTTTCGCGGAAGAAGGGGCAGAGCGTCTGCATTGACGCATCATTCATTGCGCTTGCCAAAAGGCGGTCATTGCGCAAATCAATCGCACACTCCATCGAACCAAAAGAGGGTTGTGCATCACGAATGAGCTCCTCGGTGACGCGTTCCTTCACGTCAATCTTCGCAGCACGCGGCAAGATTTCCACGCCACGGGCCTTACGCTCCACCTCAAGTTCCGCCAACAGCATCGCACGCATCAAGCTCGGTGGCACCTTCTTCTGCGCCGTCACGTGCGCAAACCACAGCCAATCAGCGCGCCAACAGTGTTCCTCCGTGAGGTCGCCATCCATCGCATGCGAGGGACCCGCCCACCCATGCAGAGGTTGATCGCCCGTCAAGGTATTGATTGGCGGCAAGGGATGCGCCGCAAAACGTTCCATATCCGAAGGGGTAAACGCGCGAGAGAGATAAAACGCGTGGAAAGTCATCGATCCAGATTCAAAACCCATAAGACTTTACTCCATTACTTCTGCGCTCACCTTTTCACGCAGACGCACTAAAATGATTGTCACTTCATAGAGCAGACACATCGGCACCGCCATGATAATCTGCGACAACGGATCGGGCGGTGTCAAAACCATCGCCACCGTAAAAATCAATACAATCGCAATCCCACGATGCGATTTCAACGTTTGAGCGCTAATCAGGCCCAACCACCCGAGCACCAATAAAATTAAGGGAAATTGAAAAGCTAAGCCAAAGGCCAGCAAGATCTTTAACACAAAGCCGATGTAGGACTCCACCTGCAGAATCGTCACCGGCACATTCATCCATGTGTTAATTGACATTAAGGCTTCTAGAGCCAAGCGTAACGTAAAGCTAAAACACAACCAAACGCCCGAAAGAAAGAGTACCACGCCCGCACAGAGGGTGGATAACACGATATTCCGTTCGTGCCGACGCAACCCAGGGAAGACAAACTGGAAGATAAAGTAAAGCAATGCGGGGAGCGAAAGAATCGTCCCGCCCCACAACATCGTGGTCATGAAGAGCGAAAAACCAACGCCAATCTCCAAGCCCTCCACCGTAATGCCTTGGTCATGAAGACCCGAGGAGAGGATGGGCTGTTGCAACACCTCAATAATCCACGGCGAAAACGGCGCCACCACCACCATCGCCACCCCCCACGCGAGGACGCAACGAATGATACAATCGCGCAGATCAATAAAATGTTCAATGAACGGACGCGGCGGATCATTTGCCTCATCCTGCAAGCGCTCCTCCTCCGTTGAAGAGAAAAAACGCTTAAATCCCGACGCCAAGCGACTCTGAAAACGAACTTTTGGCGCGCTCATGCCTGCACCTCAGCAGTTGGTTCGGAGGTGGAGACAGAGGCTTCCACGGGCGAAACGGGCGCAGATGCAGTCGCCGCGACGACCGACTCGGGGGGCAAAGCCGCATCCGAAGCGGGCGTAGTTGAGGGAGACGGTTCTGGGGGCAAGCCACCCGGGATAGGATTTTGTGCCAAGACCTCATCTGGAGTCATCGGCGGAGGCCCAAAGGCCTCATTAAATGTGCCGACCAATTCAGCCTCAACCTGTTCATAGGAAGCTAACGCATCTGGTTTTAATTGGTCAATATCCGAGACGGCACGATTCAACGAATCGTCAACCATACGATCCATTGACATCAATTCCCGTTTAAACGACTCACTTGCCTGCTTCAAAATGCCGACCCATCGGCCAATTTTACGCGCAGTCTCCGGCAACCGTTTTGGGCCCAAAACGATTACCGCGACAAGCAAAATAACGAGAATTTCAGGAAAGGAAAGCATTAACGCACAGTCCCGTGAAGTAGAAACACCACGCGGCGTCAAAGACCTCTTTCAGTCTGCGACAGCCACGCGGTGATAACAAGCGGACACGCTCCGCTGGTGGTCTTACTTGTAAGGAACGAATTCCGCGCGACGATTCAACGTGTACGACGATTCATCCGTGCCAGGAACGGCAGGCTTATCTTCGCCGAAGGCGCGGGTCTGAATGCGATTGCCATCAATGCCGAGGGAGACCATGTAGTCACGCACACCAATTGCACGCTGCTCAGAGAGGGAGAGGTTGTATTCGTTGGAACCGCGTTCGTCGCAGTGACCTTCAATGATCATCACGTACGTGGGATTTTCCAAGAGGTACTGAGCGGCATCTTCAGCCTTCGTGAGTTCTTCAGGCGGGAGCATGTAAGAGTCGAAGGAGAAGTAGAGCGCTTCGAGGCCAGCATCCGTCACACGCGTACGGGTGTCTTCGAACTTACCATTATCAAATGCGCCCGCATTGGGGTCATTCGGGTCAAAGCCCGCGGCATTGGGATCAATCGAAGCACCGTCGCCAGCAAATGCGGCAGCATTATCATCGCCATAACCATCACCGGCGCCATTGGATTTCGTAGCGCAACCGGTAAAAATCAGTGCCGTGGCGGCAATCAGAGACAGGAAGAATGAAGTACGCATGGTCTTTGTTCCTATGGTGTGATTGTGATTTATCGACTCCAAGCGGGGCTCAACCACTGGCCCTTGCTGGAGGAGAAAGGTTTATAGGGAGCGGCGCCCTTTTCAGCGGCATCCAACACCCAGACGGAATATTCCCTGCCCTGCTTACGAGCGGTCACGACATGACGACCATCCGGAGCCCAGGAAGGAGATTCGTATTGTTCATTCACGGGCGTCAGATAACGCAAGGAGCGTTCACCAACATCCGGATTAATGACCGCGATGCGATACGGCGCACCGCGACGCGTGGCGAAGACAATGCCGTTCTTACTCCAATCGGGCTGGACATTTTCGCCACCCTTCAGCGTAAGACGACGGCTCTGCGCCGTAGCGACATCAACAATGTAAAGTTGGGGCGTTTTGGAGACATCCGAAACATAGCAAATGCGCTTACCATCCGGCGACCAACACGGACTCGCCTCTGCGGCAAGCGGCGTACGCGTCAGACGCGTGAGCTTCTTCGTGACTGCATCCATCACGTAGAGTTCAGGATTGCCTTGGTGAGAGAGGATAATCGCAAGCTTGTTCGGATTTGTCGGAGAGGGTACCGCACCCGTGCTCAAGCCGCTAAAATTCGCCAAACGATCCACTGCGCCCGTTCGCGTATCTGCACGGAAGACCGTGGCATAGCCCAAGCGATAACTCGTAAAGTACACCGTGCGACCATCCGCCCCCCAACGCGGACCCACGATTGGCGAACCATCGGTGGTGATGCGCTTCAAATTCTGTCCATCATAATCGCACACGTAGAGATCCTGCACGGCCTGACCGCTCTTTCGCGTGCCAGACTGAAAAACCATCGCAAACTTGCTCTGCGCGATTCCCGTCTCACCCGTGGTAGCATTCACAATCGCATCGGCTAATTCATGGGCGTGACGGCGGACTTGCTCCGTGTCAACCGCTGCGCGATCCCACGCAAAACGCTTTCCTGGCCATGCCACTGCAAGCGATTCGGTCACCCCTTGCGAACCCGAGACCGTGCCGGTCACCTTAACCTGGCCATTTGCCGCCAAACGGTACCAACCGCAGCGTTGCAAGTCATTTTGTAACGTCTTGAAAAAGGTTTGTCCACCTGCGCCGCCAGCATTCACGCCAGCTAAAGTCAAGGACTGACGCGCCACCCCCTGAACATTAACATCAATCACCGGCGGATTTGCCGCCTGCGCGAACGCAAACGACATCACAACTGCAAAAATCGACAAAAGAAATTGATATGACTTCATAATTGCCTCTCATTATAACACAAACATCGCAGGATTGCGTATCCCCTTCTTTCGCTTTTTTATGCAATTGACACACATCACGCAGCCCTTAACACCTGTACCGCGCCCTCCTCCACCAAATGCTTGCGACAGGCCACGAAACTCTCGTACGACGCCAAACGTGCGCACTACGATGTGAGTATGCGCCTTGGATGACGATTTAACACTTTCCAAACAAAGCGCTCATGCTCTCCTTACATTCATTTTGCATACTATGCGCCGTTTCAAAAGAACAAAAGGAGAAACATGAAACGTTGTATGACCCTCGCACTTGCGTATCTTACGGGCAATCTCTTGTTCGCCAGTGACGCAATGGCACTCAATCAAGACAAAAACGCCCTTGATTTGCGCTTTGGTGGAGATATTCGCTTGCGTTATGATGCCACGAATAATCTGCCAAATGAAAAGCATGGGGAAAAGGCTCACAGTGATTATCTGCGGTTGCGGACGCGCTTGTGGGGTAAGGCAAAGATGAATCAGGTGGAACTCTTTCTGCGCGTGGCAGACGAATTTCGTTACTACCGCTCTGCAGAAGGAGACAAAGGAAAGCAACGTTTCCCCGACGTGCTCTTCATTGACAACCTCTACTTGAAATACACCGACCTCTTTGACTTTGTAGACGTGAAGATTGGTCGCCAAGAGATGACCTTTGGCGCAAAACGCATCATTAGCGATGGCACTGGCGGCGATGGCTCGCGCTCCAACTTCTTTGATGCGGCGCGCCTCACCTTCAAGTTTGACAACCATCGCACCTTAGACGCCTTTGGCATCTATGTGGCACGCCATGATTGGTTGCCCACCTTAGGCGAAACACATGATGCGAAGTCTAAAGGCACCAAGGGTTATGACTACGAAAACACCGGTTATAATCAAACCGAATACGGCGCTGGCCTCTACTACACCGATAAGAGTAATCAGCAGATGCCTTGGGAGGCCTACTACGTATGGAAAGTTGAATCAGGTGAGCACAGTAAGGTCATCCCGAAAGGACACACCGACTTCCAGACCCATACCTTTGGCCTGCGCGTCCTGCCGAAGTTGACCGAGACCCTCTCGGCAGAGGCAGAGGTCGCAGTGCAGGTAGGCGATGAGTCCTCCTTTGCCACAATGGCCTACGGCGGCCTGAACTACGCACCCAAGATGGCACTAAAACCCAAATTCACCCTCGGCATTCAATACATGAGTGGCGATGAAGCAGGCGCACGAGGTGAACACGCATGGAAACCCGTCTTCAACCGCGAAACAGGCGTAGGTGAAGCCGTTGCACCCATGTTTAACAAGTACGCGTACACAAACTTCCTCTATCCGCACCTCAAACTCACCTTGTCGTTTACAGATGCACAGACCTTAGCCCTCCAAGGCGGCCCGATGTTTGCGCCTGTACGCGAAGAAGATGGAAGCGGTGGCTCCTATGGCACCTTCCGTGGTGCCTATGCACAGGCAAAGTATACCGTTGCCCTCGGTCAATACATCCATCACACCTGGGCAAAAGGACTCAACTTTGCCGTCACAGGCGAAGTGCTCACAAAGGGCAATTATTTCAAGGATGACCAAGATGACACCGCCCTCTTCGGTCGCGTTGAAATGACCTATAAATTCTAAACACACGCTAAAAACGTCTCCCCCCCCCTATTAATCCCTGTTTAGCAGTTTAATTCATCCCCCGAAAAGGTTCTTTATGTGTGAACATTTTAATACCAAAATTAATCTTTTGAAGCAGCAAGTACTTACCCTCGCCTCCGAAGTCATTGAAGTGCTTGAAAAAACCGCTCTGGCATTACAGACGACCGACATCAAACGCGCCGCAGCAGTAATTCAAAATGATGCCGCGATTGACCTCAAAGAGGTGGAAATCGAAGAGGAATGCATCAGGTTAATCGCGCACTACCAACCCGTCGCCGCAGATTTGCGCCTCCTCATCACCCTCCTAAAGGTCAATGGTGAATTAGAGCGAATCGCCGACTTGGCTACCGATATCGCCGAACGAATTTTTCTCATCGCCGGAACCGAACCGCCTGAAGCACATAAAATTGACTTCTCTCCCATACTAAACGAAGCTCAAAAAATGTTGCGCGATGCCGTTAAATCCCTCGTTAATCGCAACCCCACCCTCGCCCGCATCGTCATTCTTGAAGATGACACGGTTGATCGCTTAGACCGAGAGATTAATGCACTTGTGGAACGCATCTTTGAGAAAGACTACCGTTTTGCCACCTATGCGCATCACGTTGCCACCATTTCACATGCCGTTGAACGCATCGCAGACTGTACCACAAATATCTGCGAAGATGTCATTTACTTAGACAATGGCGCAATTGTCCGTCATACCCTGCGAAACCAATTGGCAATAGCACCCACTCCCCCCGCCGAAGATTAACCGAAAATAAAGTCATCCTGCGCCATGCTACACAACGCCGACAAGGCTCGCCGCCTCAATCTCGCATACTTCTTTTGCCTACAAGGGCAGCACGATATGAAGCTCTCTCGCAGTCAAACTAATCGGGTTGTTTTTCTCGGTTTATTTTTAATAAGGAGGTGCGAGAGCATCGAAAGTGCTTGAGGGCGCTATGTCGGGGATATTCTGCTGGCGAGGCTTTTATGCGGTCCAACAATGGACCACCACAGAACGATTGATTACGACAAATGGCTTGTTTTTCAGTAGCACAGCCTAGCGTGACTTCGCCCACCGGCCACAGAACGATTGATTACGACAAATAGTGGGTCTTCGTGCCCTTGTAAGCCTCAAGTCCTGGCACCTTTACTCATCAAACCCATTGGATTTCAATATCAAACCCATTGGCCGTCATTTCAAATGAGTAAAAACAAGCCGCCTGTAAAACAAATAGGTCAATCTCTACGGACTGTAAAAGTACGCAGTCAATTTAAACCAGCAAAAAACAAGCCAGCATCGTGGTGATGCCGGCTTGTTTTGTAGAGGGTGGTTTTAGACGAGGAGGTGTTACCCTTGTTTTTCTGTCACCCTCATCGGTGAAATAAAAAGTACACTTACTGGAGTGCCGCTTCAATTTCCTTGATGTCGCGTTGATCCAAGGGGGTGAGCGCGGTGCCGAGCGCAGCCTTCAACTTGTCCAAGGCTTGTTGTGCGGCGGCTTTATTCCCCTGCTTAATTGCAATCCAGCAGTCAACATAGCCCAAACGTGCGGCAACGATTGCAGGGAGCGTCCCTGCGGCGGCGTCCTTCTCAAAGAGTTCACGCGACTTGGCGAGTGCAGTCTTTGCCTTCTCAGCTTCCCCGCCACGCACAAGCGTTAAGGCGTAAGTACCCCAAGAGGCCCACGATTCAGGCGCGAGTTGCACGGTCTTCAAGCCCATCTGCTTAGCGAGGTCGGCTTGTTCCGTACGGGCGAGCGCATCTGCATAGTTGTTCAGCAAGTCGAGTGTCGGCTTCTCCATGCCTTCCACAGCGAGACGGAAGTATTTGATTGACGCATCAACATGGCCATCTTCCAAACGCTGCGAACCCACAATGAAGTTGGCGAAAGGATGACGCGTATCTTCACGCAAGATTGCCAATGCGTCGGCTTCTGCAGAGGTCTTATCCTCTAAGCGGCGGTCAAATTCCAAAATTTGTTCCAATAAGCCACGCACATTCGGGCGAATCGCATAGGCGCGACGGTACTGCTTACGCGCTTCATCCCACTTTTGGTTGGCACGCTTTGCGGCATCGGCACGAGCAATCTGCGAAGGAATCGCCTCAGCATCCTGCGAGAGTTTAAAGGACTTATCGCCTTCATACTGTGCGAGACGACCTTCAAGAATGTGCTGGAAGTAGATATCACGCTTCTCTGCGGTGCGCTTGATGTTCTGTAAGATAAAGCCCGAAGCGCGATCAATATTGCCCTTTTCAATTTCGAGCATACCGAGCATCGCCCAACCCACCGCAGAATCCTTGTTGTTCGTCGTGTAACGACCAATTGCCTTCGTTGCCCCTTCCAGGTCACCGATTGCCATCAAGTAAGCGGTGCGATCGATATCCAAGGCATCCTGATCTGCGCCGGCGGCCTCAGCCTTTGCGAGCCACTGACCAGCTTCACTCGTCTTACCTTGTTGGATAGAGAGACGTGCCAAACCGCGCAAGGCGTCAATGTTTTTGGGGTTGGCGGCAATCGCGGCGCGATAGTTTTCAATTGAACGCAAGGTCTGTCCCTGCAATTCATAAACCGCCGCCACCACGGCCTTCACCGTACCGCTGCGCGGGTCGGTGGGATCAAGCGAATCTTGCGCATTACGCAACCCTGCGAGCACCGATTCAGGTGCCGCAGAGACCGCCCACTCCCAACCGAGCTGAACGAAGAGGTCGTAGTTGCGGATGTAACCAAAGACGCGGCCCACGGCGCTGAGGTCATAACGGCGCGAGCTCTTCTGCTGCGCCTTTAAGAAATCTTCAAATGCCTTGTTGACGGCGATGCGCTTTTCCTCAAGCTGACCGCGACGCACGCAGATATCATAGAGGTTGAGCAAGGCCGAAATGTTATCCTTATGCGTTTCAGAGGCATAGAGATATTCGGAAGCAGCATCAGCATAACGGCCTTCGTCATCGAGGAAGGTACCCATGTTATTCGCCATAAACGCGAGGTGGTGGCGGATGCGCTGTTGGGTAGTCGCGCTCAGATTCCACCAAGGCAATTCTGCTTCGGCGAGGACATCTGCCCAACGCGCCTGCAATTCACGCTGCGCAGGGAGCGGATCCACGTCAGCCTTACGGTCATCGGGGATGCCCACGTAAAGCAAGCCGTTCGGCATCGGACGCAACTTCGCGGCATACCACACATCTGCGAGGGAGATGGAGGCGGCGATTTCTGCGGCATTGGGTTGGGAAACGAAGAAGTCCTGAATGAAGACAAGGAAGTTGTAGTCCAGCAAGTGCACCAAGCGCAGACGGTCGGCATCCCCAAGCAGAGGATCTTCCATTAAGTGTTTGCGCAAGGAAGCAATGTACGCACGATCATTGACGCGGTCTGCCGAGAAGAAGACGAGGTTCAACTCGCGCTTCTGCGCAGCGAGCATCAGGTGACGGTCCAGCCACAACGTACCGAGGAGATAGGTCTTGCCTGCAGAAGGTGCACCCGAGTCAGGCATGAGTTGCGCCACGGCTTCATCGGCAAAGCGACTTGCCATGCCGCGGTCCACCGCCGCAAAACGACGCACGTGCACCACCAAAATCACAACCGACAAAATGATGCTCAACGGGAAGAGGAAGAGCGCCCCCACGCGCATCGCAGTGACATGCGCAGGAATGTGACGACGGTCACGTTCTTCATACTGATTCGGATTGCGCGCAAAGAGTTGCACGCCCCAGCCAGCCAAAAGCATACCATTACCGACGGCGGCCAACCATGCGGTGGCCACAGGGAGCGCACCCACCGACAACCAGAAGCGCACCGGCATCTGGCGCACGCCATACAAGCACGCGAAACCCACCAAAGTCAATGCCAAAGCAGTGAAGAGCAAGCCCCATGCACGGTCATTATTGAGCAAGCGACGCGCCGTCAACCACGCCAAGAAGGGCCATGCCAAACCTGCCGCAGCATTCAAAATGAAGGGGCCCGTGATAAAGGTACGCCACACAGAGAGGAATTCGCGCACCACAGCCGTCTGCACGTGGGTCATTGATTCAATCGTAATCGCATCGGCCATGCGGAAGGTGTTAAAGAGCACCATTGCCACGACACCGACCGTAAAGGAGATGAACCACAAGGGCAAATTACGCACGCTGTGATCCCACAAACGCCATTCAATCGCCACCGCACGCAAGAAGAAGAGCGGCACAAAGAGCAAGACCCAGGGAGATTCCACCGCAGCAACACCCAACACCACCGCAAAGAGTGCCATCGAACGGCGATGTCCACCACCCAAAACGTAGCCATTCTGCAAGACAAGGCAGAGCAACAACCACATGAAGCACCAGGCCGACGAAGTGAATGCGCTACCGATATAAAGCCCCGGCAAGGCAAAGATGAGCAACGCCGTGACCACATTTGAGGTCAAGACGGAGACCAAGGGCGCCTTCGCAAGGATGGAGTCATCCACCATCCCATCCAGGGTCCAAAAGCGCACGACCCAGAAGGTCAGTGCGGCAATCACACCCATAATCACCGCGCCGAGCATGTTGAGGGCCAACATGGATGGCGCCGCGCCCAGGCATTTGACCACTTGCCACAAGAGCGGATAAGCCTCACCCGAGACAGGTGCCGCACCAGAGAAGTAGGCCAAGGATTGAACGTTCTCACCCGGGAGGGCAAAGTCCCCTGCCCAATAGATTCCAACGATAATTGCAATCACCGCCCACAGGAGCGCATTGCCGATGGCGATCAAACGCTGTACGGGGCGTTGTTTTTCAGGGAATGGACGAGAAAAGAAGAAGTCCAACAGATTTGTCAGCATAATTTTAGTACCTTAATGTGGTCAATTTACGTACGAATCAATACTCGCGCGTAATTATTGTATAGTGTACCAACTCCCCTAATAAGTTACAAGTGCTTCCTTTTGCAATTCTTTATCACAAAATCAGACACCGGCTCTTTCCTTGTCACACCCAAAGACCACCCCTCCACCACAGATCCTTTTCATATCAGCATGAAGAAATTCCCACCTCACCCCCAAATAAAAACGCTCCGTCTGCAAACCAGACGGAGCGTTTTTACATTCAAAAAGCAAGCATCACTTAGTCAAAGAGACCCTTAATGCTCTTATAGGTTTCTTCGGCTCCCTTGCCGATTGCCTTGACGCCGTCCCCCAAGGTTTCGGTCGTGGCATTGAAACCGTCACCGATGAGTTCGCCAGACTTATTCAAGCCCGTGCCGATGCCATCCACTGCAGCACCCACGCCATCACCAATGGTTCTAAAGGTCTTGATAATCGGCTTCGTAATCTTTTCAATCTGTTCTGCGAATTCGCGGCTGCTCACATCCGTTAAGGTCAAGGGCGGCAACGCGAGCGGCACGCTCACGAACTTACGGAGCGTCACGCTATTGTCCTCCAGGTGGACATACATCAAGCGGAAATTGAGTTCCTCCTTCTCAGCGGGCGCTTCTTCGGTTTTCGCCTCTTCAACAGCTTCTCCGGTTTCTTCCACGACCTCTTCCTGCACTTCGGCGGCTTCTGCGGGCGTCAAACCCATTTCGGCCATCAAAGCATCCACATTGGTCGTGTCATAGTCAAAAGCGTAGAGAGCGCGCAGGCCCGTAAGTTCTACCTTATCAACGACATATTCCTTCGTGAAGAGGGAAAGCATCGCGACATCGACTTCCAAATTGCCAATCTGTGCCAAGGCATTCTTTTCATACACATTGGCGTTCTTCGTGCGGAACGATTCAGGATTTTCCACGCGCAGGCCGGCGATCTTAACATAACCCCCGAGCGGCAAAATCACGCACTGGTCAAGCGTCAACTCCGCCCCCATGCTCTTCGCCACTGCAGGCGCCGTCCACTTCACGAGCGGACCAAGACCACCACAGAGAATGAAGGTCACCAAGACTGCCAACACAATCAGCGTCCATTTGGTAATCTTCCACAAGATACGTAATGCTTTCTTCATCTTTTACTCCTTTACTTCAATCTAAACGAGTCAAATTGTCTATCATTTGCCACCGCAAACGAACGGACTTTATTGTAACAAAGCCGTCATAACGTTGTCATCAACAGATGCGTCTTTTCTGCCAGCGGGGACAACGTGACTTGTTGCTTCGGCGGCACTAAGACCAAATCTCCAGGGAGCAAGGTTAAGGGGTGAGGGCCATCATGCCCCAAGGTCGCCTTACCTCGTTCACAGAAGAGGACCATAAAACTCTGAGAAGTCGTCCGCAAGGTGCGCATCCGGCGCAAGTCCAATGTGGCGAACGAGAAATCAGGCGTGGTCACACGCGGTCGCAAATCGCGTCGGTTGCAGGGCGGTTCGGGATAAATGCCAGGACGCGCCTGCCAGTCAATCGAGGCCATCGCGGCGGCGGAGTGCACCTCTCGGCCATGGTCCCAGTCATCAATTCGAAAGGCCGCCGAACTGCTTTGTTGCACCTCAAAGACCAAATTACCGCCGCCCAAGGCATGCACCAAGCCCGGCGGGATATCAAAGACATCCCCCGCGCGGGTCTCATGACGGAAGAGGCGCCCCGTAATGCCATCTAATTGTTCTGGACCATCTGCGACACCCGCCCACAATTCTGCCCCAGGCTCAGCCTTTAAGATGTACCACAGCTCGTGCTTGGGGAGCACACCTAAGCGTTGGGAGGTTTCAAGGTCGGGATGAACTTGCACGGAACAACGCCCCCGTACATCCACCAACTTGAATAACAAGGGGAAAACATCTGCCTCAGGCGCCTTGTCACCCACGAGGTCTCGGCCGAAAATACGCGTGAGCTCGCTCAATGCCATCCCTTCGAAGACACCATTTGCCACTAAGGAGTCATCCCCCTCCAGTGCACAAAGTTCCCACGATTCGGCACAGGGGCGTGGCGTATGCGGTCGATTAAAGGTCTCCGCGATGGCATTTCCACCCCAGAAGACGTCCTTATAAATCGGACGGAACATCAATGGATAGAGCGAATGAAGCTTCATAGCAGGCTATCTTTGAGGAACGTTATAAAACAACTACGCCAAGCAACAGCACAAACGTCTACGCAAATCGCGCGACATCCTCCTCTGCATGACGCACAATGGCGGCGAAATCGGTCTCTGCACGCGCCAACCCCTGTTCAATGACTGCGGCAATGCGATCGGCAGTAATGCGCCCGGCAAGGAAGGCTTTCACTGCCACCTCGTTGGCAAGCGTCAGAATTGGATGCGTCCAAGCGCCCAAAGGCAACGCATCAAAGACCAACTTCAAACAGGGGAAACGCGACAAATCGGGTTCGGAAAATTCAAGATTCTGCATTTGGGCCAAGGTCATGGACGGCACGGGGGCGTGTAAGGCTCGATCTGGCCAGGTCAATGCATACTGGATGGGCAACGCCATATCGGGTTGGGCCAATTGCGCCAAGAGGGCGCCATCCTTAAAGTGAACGAATGAGTGCACGATGCTCTGGGGGTGAACCCACACGCGCAGTTGGGCCGGATCCAATGCAAAGAGGTGCAATGCCTCAATCATTTCCAGTCCCTTATTCATCATGGTGGCCGAATCAATTGTCACCTTCGGCCCCATCTCCCAACGCGGATGATTTAAGGCTTCTGCCACTGTAATGCGCGACCAATCAATCGTTTCGCGCTTAAAGAAGGGGCCGCCACTCGCCGTGAGAATCACTTCGGCGATACGCTCCTCTGCCTTCGGTTCATCCCCGATGCGAACACAGGCGGGAACAGAAGCGGTGCTTTGGAGGCATTGGAAGAGTGCAGAGTGTTCAGAGTCCAAAGGTAAAATGCGCACACCCGCTGCAGCACGACGGCGCATCACCTCGGTGCCCGCCATAACGAGCACCTCTTTGGTAGCGAGTGCTACGTCATGCCCCGCTTCAATCGCCGCCAACGTAGGAGCATAGCCCGCCATGCCAGCGATTGCCATGACTACAAGGTCTGCCTCTGGCATCGCCGCCAAGTCACACAACGCCTGTTCACCGAAGGGAATGCCAGCGTCATTCGGCGCGGCAAGGGCCAACTTTGACACATTGAATTTACGCGCCAAGGCTTGTAAGCCCTCGGCATCACGTCCAGCGGCAAGCCCCACCACCTCAAAGCGGTCTGGGTGCGCCGTGACGACGCGAAGCGTACTCTCGCCAATGGAGCCTGTGGCGCCTAAGATAACTAACCGTTTTTTCATGCGACGGAAGCCGAATGCACTCATCCAATCACGAGCAACACAAAGGCAATCAACTTGATGTAGGCAATCGTAATCGCGGGAATGAAGATGACACTGTCAAAGGTGTCAAAGAAACCACCCATTGCAGGGAAAAGCGCAGAAGAGTCTTTCACGCCACAACGGCGCTTGAAGAGCGACTCCAAAAGATCGCCCCAAATGGCCACCGTGACCACAATCAAGACCAGGACAAAGTAGGCCACAATCAACAACGGATACGTCAAAACCAATCCGAAGGGCGCCAAGAACTTAGCACTCGGGAAGAGCGCCGCGCACAAAAGGACGAGCCCTGCGGCAATCAGAGAAAAGGCATAGCCACCAATTGTTCCTTCCCAACTCTTTCCAGGGGACAGGCGAGGGCACATCTTGTGTTTACCAAACGCACTTCCAATGAAATAGCCACCCGTATCGCTCATTTTAGTGATTAAGGCCAAGAAGAACGAGGCGAAAATGCCCGCACTATAATCCGTGATTGCACCTGGCGCCGCGGATT
This sequence comes from Candidatus Spyradenecus sp., assembly GCA_045605345.1. GTDB lineage: Bacteria > Verrucomicrobiota > Kiritimatiellia > RFP12 > DVOR01 > Spyradenecus. The sequence continues at coordinate 94,149 of JAZUPT010000004.1, read as the reverse complement.
CCGCGGTCACGCGAGCAGCCATCAACGTCACATCCATAAAGTAGGACAACAAGAAGGGAATGTAAAAGAAGCCCGCCACCGCCAATGCCGCAGTGCCCATCGGGCGCTTCAATCGTGCATCCAGCAACACCTTAAAGAAGAGCACCGCAATGATACAAGGCAACACCCCCTCCGAAAGCGCCCCAAGTGCAAGGCACCCCTCAAAGAGAAGTAAATATTTGAGAACAAAGTAAAGAATCGCCAACCCCGCCATTGTCTTGAAGGGGAGCTCGTACTCCTTCTGCTTCAACATCGTGCAGTATTCGTAAAGACAAATGATTGAGGAGATGGCAACCAACCCAATTAGTCCCCAGATTGGCAGAAGAAAAATTGCCGTTAGCCAAACTGCTGCAACACTCAATCCGCAAATAACGCGTTGTTTCGATGCCATAAATGAAATCTCCTCAAAGGGTTTACTACATTATAGGAGAAAATGGCCTAACGTGTAAAGCAGAAGTTTTTGTTTTTGATTAGGACATAACTTCCCCGCCCCCTTGCGACATCCGCTACAGAAATCACCCTCAACACCCGTGAATCAATCACCTGCGTCCATGGCACACCCTCACCGCGCCATCTCTGCATCCATGGGTCACAATCACCGCGACAACCATGCACAACCACCGCGACATCACTCTGCGTTCGTGGCAATAAAAGAAAAGACCGTCCCAAAAATGGAACGGTCTGTTTCTGTTTCTGAATGAAACACTCAGCGACGGAGGCCGAGGTCGGCGAGAATCTTGCGATAGGCCGGTTCATCGGTGCGCTTGAGGTAATCCAGAAGCTTGCGGCGGTTGTTCACCATGCGGATGAGGCCGTAACGAGAATGGTTGTCATTCTTGTTTGCCTTCAAGTGCGCGGTGAGTGCTTCGATCTTCTTGGTGAGGGTTGCGATCTGCACTTCGCTGGAGCCGGTGTCACGTTCGTGACGCTGGAACTGCTGACGGATTGCATTTTTGTCTACCATGGTGTTCTCTCTTCTTATTTGGAGGGGTTTAACACCTTTCACGCCGCCCCGGACTTCGGGGCTTGCCCGCAACGGGGAACGTATCCTAAGACACGTCGCAGGAAAGTGGCGCGTAATGTATCACATCTCGCGCACAAAATGCAAGGAAAATCAACACCTTAAGTTGATTTCCCCTCGCGCATCATCAATGCCGCATCTTTTGATAGGGTAAGGTCACGAAGAAAATCGCGCCGAGAATATTGCCGATGGTGACAAAGAAGAGGTTTGTGCCGTACCCTGCGAGTGTCACTTCTGGACCTGCACCATTCGCCAAGGCGATACCGATGATACTCATATTCGCAATACTGTGTTCAAATCCGCAGACCATGAAGATGAGAATGCACCAAATCGTCATAATCAATTTACCCGTCTCGCTCTTCATCCGCACGCCGCACCAAATCGCCAAGCAGACGCAGATGTTACACAAAATGCCACGCACCACCATCTCAATCGGCCCTAATGCCACCTTGGATGATGCCACCTGATGGAAATAATTCACCACATCTGGCACTTCATTTGCACCCGAAACGAAGTATAACCCAATCAGAATCCATGTCCCCAAGAGGTTGCCCAACCAGTTGACCAACCACAACATACATGCCATCCGCCAAGAGATTTTCTTCTCCCATGCCGCCGCAGAGAGCACCAAGTTGTTGCCCGTGAAGAGTTCGCATCCTGCCATCACAGCAAGACTCAGTGCCGAAGAGAAGGCAATCGCCGCCATAATCTTGGAGGCGGCCCCCATAAGCGGGGTCAACAATCCGCCGATGCTCAGTGCCACCATACTTCCAAACGTGATAAACATACCCGCCACCATCGACGAGATGATATATCCACGCGGATTACGAAAATACAACGAGATCTTGGCTAAAGCAGAACCGCACAGGCGGCGATAAGCGTCACAATACATACACTTCTCCGTAGGTAAAAGACGAAAAACGGATGTTTCAATTAAAATAACACGTTTCCCCCACAATCGCAAGCACCTTTCTAACGCCTCCCTACCCATCAACACCCGCTCTATTCGGAGACACACGCATCGCCTTAGGCGCTAATGTCGCATTGCAACACCGCACACATAGTCCCGCAAAGCTCCCCCTTCCCTGCACCTTCCTTGAAATAAAAAAGCCTGACTCCTTTCGGAATCAGGCAATTTAAAAACCCGGCAACGTGCTACTCTCCCACCAGCGAACCTGGCAGTACCCTCGCCGATGAGGCTCTTCACTTCCGTGTTCGGAATGGGAACGGGTGTTACATCCTCTCTATGGCCACCGGACAAGTGACTCAATCCTCACGCCGTGAGCAATTGAATGGCGCGTAGTTTACCATAAATCAATGACCACACCGCATCTTTTTTACACTTTTTTAAGATTTTAATCCTCTCAAAGAAACCAGGTGCAAAAGAGATGAGAGGGCTTAATTCAATATCAACCCAAGCAACGGCTCCAGAATTTCCAGACACCAAGCATCGCAACAATCATCATCCCTACGACAAGAATTACTTTTACCAACTTTGAGTCAAAGAAAGAGGGAGCCAGGCTCACTTCCTCCCAAGGGAGTGCAGTCTTCCAATTGGGCTTTTGATCCAAATAATCATGAAAGAGCTTACGTACTTCCTCTAATGAGACCTCACGCGCACACCGATAAAGCTTCTTTTCTGTTGCCTCTTGATACTCTAACTCCAACGGACACCCTGGTTCAAAGCCCACTTTTACTTGCAAAAAGTCATATTCAGACGTTTCTTGAGCTAAGACAATGAAGCCCTCTTCCCGATCAACGTGTTGAAAGCTGTAGTCAATGAGTGCATGTGTAGCCGTCTGCACGGGTGTATGTTCGGTTTCAATCTTCATCATACAGCTTCCTCAATTCTGCTATCGCGTGTTCACTTGACAAATAGGTATTAGCAGATGTTCGCCTGCATAACAATATTTACAAAGGGGAACCTCATGCGCGTGTCTCAATGACGCACTCACAGCGAATGCCTATGGGCATGTTAGAGACGAAGCGTCTGGAAGAGGTCAGTAGCGATAAGGGACTCTTGTCCGTGCATAAAGACAGCGCGGTCGCCGGCAATAGCGTGTTGGTAAACACCCAAACAGGCGGCATCTTCGGTGCCGAGGCCACGCGCCAAAAGGCCCACAATCACGCCCGTCAATACATCCCCTGTGCCAGCAGTTGCCATACCAGGATTGCCACTCATGCAGAGATGCACCTGCCCTCCGGGTTCGGCAACCAAGGTGTGATGGCCTTTCAAAACGGTAATTGCGTGATAGGTGGCGGCAATTGCACGTGCCGCGGCAGGACGATCGCGTTGGATTTCCTGTGGGGTTACGCCGAGCAATCGTGCCGCTTCGCCTGGATGCGGCGTCAAAATAAGGCGTAAGGTTGATTTATCTGCGCTCCATCCCTCTTTTCGCAATTCGGCAAGCGCGGTCAACGCATCTGCATCTACCACGGTACGCGGCAATGAGGCTTCGCTCACCAACGTCCGCAAAAGGTCCATCTTAATCGCATCAAAGGCGCCCATGCCAGGCCCGATCGCCAAAGCATCGCACCCCGCAGCGACATCGATCAACTCAGCTTCGGGATCCGAAAAGACCGCTTCTGGCACCCAGTGTGCTGCAGCGGCACGAGAACAGTCGGGCACATCTAATGTCACCAAACCGCACCCTGCGCGGTACGCGGCCAATGCCGAAAGCACAGGCGCATGCGGATAGACGCGCGAACCACCAATTATCACCGCATGTCCATAACTTCGCTTATGAGAGTCCAGACGACGATCAGGGCGCAGATAGTAGCGCAATTCGGGTTCAGCAATTAACTCAATCGCCTCTGGCGGTAGGCACTCATGCACTTCCAATACATCGCCTGGGAGGCCGATATCCACCACACGCAATTCACCCAAGTAGGTGCATGCTGCGGGAGAGGCGAAGCCTATCTTTGGACGCGAAAAGGTAACCGTGATATCTGCGCGGACCGCTTCGCCTGGTGCCATGCCAGAATCGGCATCCAATCCACTGGGTACATCCACAGAGAGCACCGGACAATCCGACGAAGTCCCATTAATCCAATGGATTGCCGTCGCCACTGCACCTGTTGGGATGCCCTTTGAGCCAATACCCAAGAGCGCATCAATAATCAACGCGCGACGCGGAGAAACAGCAGGATCTGCCCATGGATTATCCACCCAAGCTTCAGACGAGGGCAAAACTTGCGGTTGAACCCCCACTGCACACAGATCCTTCCACGCGCGAGAAGCATCCCCCTTCAAGCGTGTCGCCACGCAAGTCATCAAGACGCTTACATCATAGCCGTCCACCTTCAAGCAACGCGCCGCAACGAATCCATCCCCTCCATTATTGCCTGGGCCGCAAAGGATTACACAACGATTCAGCCCCGCGCGCTTCATGATGCGTTCGGCACGATGTGCCACTGCGGCACCTGCACGACACATTGCCGTATAAGAGGGCAAGTTACGTTGCGCAAAAGTCACCGTTTCTGCTTCGCGAATACCATCAACACTGATCCACTTCATCGTGAGCTCCTTCTCAAATTACCACCCATTATATCACCCTTTTGCCCCGCTACGCAAAGCCCCCTACGTCTCCACCCCTGTATCCGAGGACACAGGTCTATTTTTTCAAAGGAAAATCTTACCAATAAAAAAGGTAAATTATGCTAAACTATCCCTGTTCATCAAGAAAGGACTTCACGAACATGAAGAAAATGACTGCTTTTGCCGCGTTGATTCTCGCGGTCTCTGCGCAAGCCGCAATCTCCAATGTTGCCTTTAAGCCCTCTGGTGTCCCCGCATTTGTTGGCGAAGGTGAATTCGCCATCGGCACCCTGACACTGCAATCCGATAAGACTACGTTGACTGACAAGGTGAAAGTCTGCATCGAAGGTACCCATGCTAAGGACCTAAAGACCTTACGCCTTGGAAAAACAAAGGGTACACTCTTTGGCAAAACGGTCACCTTCGACGTTCCTGTCAAGGAAGGTGAGTGCCAATACACGGTCTTCGCTGAAGTACCCAAAACCGCCGACCTCACCCGTAAGTTGGTGATTGAAGGCGTACCCGTCCGCCTCGGCAGTATCGTGACCCGCCCCAACCAGAAGATTGTGGATGCCAATCGTACCTCGAAAAACTTCCGCATCCCTGGCATTGTGGAAACCAATACCGGTGCCCTCGTAGCCGTCTTCGACAACCGCTTCAACCATGCAGGTGACTTGCCCGCCGACATCACCGTCGGTGTGAGCATCTCCAAGGACAAGGGGGTCACCTGGTCTCCTATCCGCACCGCAATCGATTATAAAGACCTCCCTGGCGGCCACGGCATCGGTGACCCCGCCATTCTCTTTGACCCCGTCACCAAGCGTCTCTGGATTGCAGCGCTCCGCGCCCCCAAGAGCGGCCACCCCATTTGGAAATCTGTGAAGGGCTCCATCAGCCCGGATGACTGCGGTCAGTTCATCCTCGCCTACTCTGACGATGACGGTAAAACCTGGTCTAAGCCAATCAATATCACGAAGGACGTAAAGCGTCTCGGAGATCCTGACACCGCTGAATGGGGTCTCCTCTTCCAGGGTCCTGGCGCTGGTATCGCCATGAAGGATGGCACCCTCGTCTTCCCCGCACAGATTTGGGGCAATCATGGCGGCGCTCCACACCATGGCGTGCTCGTCTACTCAAAGGATCATGGTCAGACCTGGACTAGCTCTAAGGCAATGCCTTGGGGTGGCTCTGAATCCACCGTGGCACAATTGCCCGATGGCTCGCTCCTCCTCAACACCCGTGAAGGCGGCGGCCCTCGCACCCGTATTACCGCTCGCACCACTGACCTCGGCCAGACTTGGGAAAAGGTGGAAACCGAAGCACTCCGCCAACCCGGCAACCTCTGCCAGGCAGCCTACTTGATGCTCAATAACAAGCTTTACTTCTCCAACCCCAATTCGGGCGGTCGCAACACGATGACCCTCCGCGTTTCGGAAGATGGTGGTAAGACTTGGCCCCGTAGCCTTGTCTACGATCCGCGCAATTGCGCTGGTTATTCCTCGACCTGCCCTGTGGATGGCAACTCCATCGGTATCATCTACGAAGGCACCTCCGATTACCACTACTTCGTGCGCATCCCCGAATCCGACCTCAACTGAGGCGGATCGGGCTTGAAAGCCGCCGCACTTCCCGTTGCTTCCGCCCCCGCGTTTACGCACATTCACGGCGAACCAAACGGTTGATGCGGCGGTTTTTTACATCCCTTTCACATGAATTTCTCCCCAGAAACCCCGCTATCAAAACTTACCTTCACCGTGCTGGACTTTGAAACAACCGGTTCGGTAAAGGGATTTGACTGTCTCCCTTGGCAACTTGGCGCCGTGACGGCGAGTAAGGCGGGGATTTTATTGGAGCAATCGCGCTTTGACACGCTCTTACGCGTGCCCGAGTCACACCGATTCTCTGGTAGAGCGCCGGGCCAACACGCCCTCCTTCGCGCAGAAATTGCCGCCGCACCTGAACCAATGTCCCTCTGGCATGAACTCCATGCCGCGCTCTCTCGCACCATTCCAGTGGCCCATAATGCCGCCACCGAACGCAATGTCTTGGCGCGCCTTGCGCCAATGACGCGTTATCCTTATTGGTTGGATACGCTCCGTCTCGTGCGAAAGGCCTATCCCTCCCTGCCAAGTTATGCGTTGGATGAAGTAATCCCGATCTTAGGCCTAACGCCTGAATTGCACCGTCTTGTCCCGGGCCGCGAAGCACACGATGCTTACTACGATGCCGTTGCCTGCGCGCTCCTCCTTGTTCATCTTCTCTCTTTGCCAGGTTGGGCTGACCTAACCTTAGCGGAAGCCGTCACACTATGAACCCCACTCGCCTCCTTTCCACCCTCCTGCCTCACCTCGCCGCGGCACTCATCGCAATCTTCTTCTGCATCGTCAACACCTGCCCGCTCCTCTTCGCGGACAAACTTCCCGAAGTAAACTCCCTCTTTTCAGCACTGCTTCAGGGCCAAGCGGTCTCATTGCCCTTGATGCTCTTCCCCGTCATTCTCACCTTTGTTCTTCCCAATGGCCCCGCCACCATCAAATCGTGGTTCGCGCGCCCCAACTGTACTCCTCGCGGTCTCATTTGGCTCTTTATCATGATGTTCCTCAGCTCCACCATTATCCTTACGGTGCTTTCGCCGGCCGAGGACCAACCCATCGTAGCGATTTTCAAACTCCTTCAAGGTTGGCAAATTGGCATCATCGCGACCTTTATCTGTCTCATCGTCCCCTTTGTGGAAGAACAGCTCTATCGTGGCGTAATGACCCGTGGCCTCCCCACCCACGTGGCACTCATCTATAGTTCGATTCTCTTCGCCCTTTCGCATGGCGTGAATGTCTACCTTCTGCCGCTCTTCCTCACGGGATGGATGCTCGGCATCATCCGTCTGCGCACGGGAAGCCTCTTCACCTCCATTGCTTGCCACGCGGCATTTAACACGATATCGCTCTTACTCGCGACCTTCGCTTAATCTCTTTTTCCACCGCTCCCCCCAAAAAAACAACTGCGCCTCGCCGAAAGACGAGGCGCATGGTTTATTGTTTTCCCGCAAAAATCATCCCTTTCGAGAACACCACGTACGCACCAAGGGCACCAAAATCCACACTGCGATTGCCCCCACCGCACCCGCAGCGCACCGTGAAAGCCACTGCGCGGCTGAAGGCATCGCTTGTAAACCTGCCGAGAGCAACCCGCCTAATAGCGCAATTGTCCCCATCACCACAAAGGCACTCACCATAAAGAGCCCGCCCAAAAGACACAACCACGCCGTGCGACGCGTGCATCCCTCTGGTAAAAAGCGCGGCAAAAAGGCGAGGAAAAAGAGAATCACCTTGGGATTAGAGAGGTTTAGGATAATCCCTTTGAGATAGAACCCAAGGAGACTCCGTGCTTCGGCGGCCTGTGGTTCAAGCCCACCACCCCACATCCCAATCGCCACCCAAATCAAATAGAGTGCACCGACTGCCGCAATGCCATCGGCAAATCGTGGAAAACGATGAAGCAATGCCGCGGCACCTAAGGTTGCGGCGGCGATATGAACGCACAATCCGCTCATCAAGCCAAAGGTCACGGCCAAGCCAGCAGGCGCGCCAAAGGCGGCAGCCTGTGCTAAAACAAAGCAATTATCTGGTCCAGGAGCTAAGGCCACCAAGAGACAGGTGCCGATATAAACCCACAGTTTCATCATTGTTTTACACCTACCACGCTGTACCCAAAGGCATCCAAGAATGCGTTTTCCCTCACGCCTTCCCAATTCCCCTCATCACACTTTATTGGATAGATTCGCCTTTACCCATGCCGAGACCACCGACTGCGGGAGTCCCATCACATTGGTATACGAGCCGATTCGCTCTGCGATGAGCAAATCACCACACTCATTAATATCGTAGGCACCCGCACGATCAAAGGGTTTGACGCGATCAAGATACTCTTGCACCGTGCCTAACCCATATTGCTTAAAGACCAAACTCGTGGCTTCAATAAAGAGATCGGGGTCGCGATGACCGGGTTTTAAGAAGGCAACCGCGGTGTAGACCTGTTGACTCCGACCTGAATAGTCCAAGAGCCACTGTTGCGCCTCTTCGTAATCCTTCGGCTTCCCCAAGACCTTCCCATTAAAAGCCACCACCGTATCAGCCGCCAAGATGATCTCATGTGGGTAACGCTTTGCCACCGAGAGCGCCTTCAACGCCGCATTTTGACCCACGGTAGCAACGGGATCCCCCACGCGCACGCTCTCTTTGCACGTCGCCAAATGCACTTCAAAGGGAATCTTCAAGTGCCGCAAGATTGCTTGGCGACGTGGGGAAGCGGAGGCAAGAATGAGTTTGGCCATAAGATTTTACCGACTCAAATCGTGATCTAACAACACTTGCGACGCACTTACTGCACGCGCGTTAAGAGAGACTCTGCAAAGGCTCTTAACACGCTCGTGTCACCGGGGAAGCAGTCCAACATCTTGAGTGCCGATTCAGTTTGGGCACGTGCCATCGCCTTGAGCACTTCAGGGTCATTCTGACAGACGGCAAGCGCGTTGAATTCATTGCCCTCTTTCGCCTGGTTGGCATCTAACAAATCGTCAATTAATTGGAAGGCCATGCCGATGTGTCCACCATAAAGATCTGCCGCACGGTACTGCACGTCACTCCCATTCGCCGCAATCACCCCCATGCGACAGGCCGCCGCAATCAAGGCGCAGGTCTTACCGAAGTAAATTCGGCACATTAAATCGGTGTTCCACTCTGCAGGAGGGATGCGCGTCGCATCAATATCTGCGACCTGACCATGGATGACCTCTGTCGCCGCACGCGTCAACTCTGGCAACAATTCCCCCGCAGCATCACATTCAGCGATGCACGCAAAGGCACGCGCCTGCAAGTAATCCCCTGCCAAAACCGCCGATGTTTCGCCATACTTCGCCCACACGGTGGGTTGACCACGCCGTAGCGAGTCATTATCCATACACGGCAAATCATCGTGAACAAGGGTGTAACTGTGCAGCAGTTCAATCGCCAGTGCCGCATTCAGCGCATCCTTTGGGCACGCATTCCCACAGACTTCTGCAAAGAGTAAGGTCAATACAGGGCGCACGCGCTTCCCGCCCGCAGTCACTGCATGGCTTGAAGCTGCAAAGAACTCCTCTAAGTACGCCTCATCCGTCTTGAAGAAGGTTCGCAACTGCTCATCAATTTGACGAGCCTTTTCTGCGAGCACAGCCTGAATTTCCGCTGCCATCTCAACACCCTTTCTAACCATAAAACCCACTGCTTCGCCCCACTCGCCAGATAGACACACGCAATCTGGCGAGAGGCGAATGCTGATGCGGACTTATTCCGCCACGGCGGCGGCAATCATGTCACCGACCTGTTCGGTGGTGAAGCCCATCTCGTTGGCGAGCTGGCTCTTCATCTTCGGCGTGATAGAGGCGATTGCACGCGTAATGGCATTTGCCGCTTCGGCTTCGCCGAGGTGCTCCAACATCATCGCGCCTGCGCCAATGGCCGCAATGGGGTTGATGGCGTGCTTACCCGTCCACATGGGTGCCGTGCCACCGATAGGCTCGAACATCGAGACGCCGTTCGGATTGATATTACCACCCGAGCTCACGCCGAGACCACCCTGGGTGATTGCGGCCAAGTCGGTAATGATGTCGCCAAACATATTTTCGGTAACAATGACGTCAAACATTTCCGGGCAGGACACCATGTAAAGCGTGGTGGCGTCCACATGGAAGTACTGACGCTCCACATCGGGGAATTCTTCACCCACTTCAGCGAAGACGCGGTTCCAGAGTTGGTACATGTACGTGAGCACATTGGACTTACCCACGAGCGCAAGGGTATTCTTGTCGCCCACGCCACGCGCCTTCTTACCATACTTACGGGCATATTCAAAGGCAAAGCGAATGCAGCGTTCCACCTGTTCGTAGGTGTAGGTCATGACCTGAGTCGCCACCGCATCCTTCGAGTCAGCGCGGGAGATACCGCCCATGCCCGTGTAGAGGCCGCCAGAGTTTTCACGCACAACACAGTAATCAATATCGGCCGGACCCTTGTTCTTGAGCGGCGTTTCCACACCAGGATAGAGGCGAATCGGGCGCAAATTGATGTACTGGTCGAGTTCAAAGCGCATCTTCAAAAGAATCCCCTTTTCCAAGATGCCAGGCGTCACGCGCGGATCACCAATTGCACCGAGGAACATGGCATCAAAGGCACGGAATTCATTCAACACCGAATCAGGCAGAATTTCGCCTGTTGCCAAATAGCGGCCCGCACCCACGTCATAGGTGGTGGTGTCCAATTTAAACCCAAAGCGACGTTCTGCCGCATTGAGCACCTTCAAGCCTTCGGCAACCACCTCAGGACCCGTCCCGTCACCGGGAACAACTGCAATTTTGTAAGACTTCATGAATCTTTTCCTTCTTCGTTTAATAGGGTTTTCACCACTTGTGGTGTAAGCGTGTCATTTGCCTCAGCCAGGGCCCGACATTGCGCCAATAACGCCATCGTAGCCTCTCTTGACCATTGAGGGATGTCACTCACAAAAATACGCGGATGCTCGGTTTTACGCGTTGAGGGGTCCTCTAAACCGAGCATTTCCTCCAGTTTTTCGCCGGGACGAATGCCCGTGCAAACAATCTGAATATCCCTTTCTGGGGTCAAACCCGAGAGCCGAATCATCGTCTCTGCGACCTGTTTTACCAGGACTTGTTCGCCCATATCCAAGACAAAGATCTCGCCCCCACGCGCCAACATCGCCGCCTGCAGGACTAAGCCCGAGGCCTCCGAGAGGGTCATAAAGTAACGTTTCATGCGCGGATCGGTCAAGGTCACCGGTCCCCCGCGCGCAATTTGTTCACGAAACTTTGGCACGACCGACCCCGAAGAGTTCAATACATTGCCAAATCGCACCGCACAAAAGCACGTCTTCCCGTTCGCCGCGAGATCACGCACAAAGATTTCTGCCAGCCGTTTTGAGACCCCCATCACCGAAATGGGATAAATCGCCTTATCGGTCGAGATTAAGACAAAGGTCTTTACGCCAGTGGCTTGAGCCGCCTCTGCCACCGTACGCGTGGCAAGCGCATTGTTTTTAATCGCGGCTAAGGGATTACACTCCATCATTGGCACGTGTTTGTACGCCGCAGCATGAAGCACAATCTCTGGTTTTTCGCGATCAAAGAGCGCGCGCACCGCGCCTGCATCGCCGCAGTCCATCGTCACCGCCACGGCGACACCCGCCGCGACCTGCGCCTCAATCGTCTCGCACAGGATGTAGAGTGCCGCCTCGCTCAGGTCGACCAAAATCACCTTCGCAGGGTGTGCCGCCAATACTTGGCGCGTCAATTCACTCCCAATCGAGCCACCCGCACCCGTAATCAGCACCACCTTATTGCGCAAGCCTTCACGCACAAGTGCAGTGCCCACCTCGGTTTCCACGCGGCCAATCAAATCGGCCACCTCAATCGGGCGCAATTGTAGTCGCCGCACATAACGCAAGGCAAGCCAACCCGACAGGGAGAGCACCGCCGCCATGAGCGTAACACTCACGGGTGGACGGAAGTAGATGTCCGTTGATTCATCTAAAATCAATCGCAAGAGAAGTTGGACCGCCGCCATCAACCCCGCCGCCCCAATAAAGCGCGGGAGCGAACGCAGACTGACTGTCCCCGATCGCAAGCGTTGGCAACGGCAAATTAAGAGCGCCCCCCATCCGATGATGAGCACCGAGGGCAACCCCATGAGCACGGGGCCCCATCCCCACGTCGGCGTCCCGAAGTCAAAGCGCAATAACATCGCCACCCAATAGGCGGCGATGAGCACTAAACTGTCGGCAATCAACCGTTTCATTCTCGTGTGGGAATCAGACGAACACGGGCGGCACTCACACCGCCCGTGGCAAAAAGCGCATTTACTTATCAGAAATACTGCGCTTGATGTAGGGCATATAGTCGCGGGTGTAAACGTAGAGCGACCAGAAATTCAGGAAGATGGCCACCGCTTCACCCGTGTACACGACCCAACGGAACCACGTCATTGTGTCGGGTTCGTAGCTGTAAAGCATGATGTAGAGATAAATCACGCCACAAAGCGGGAAGGTCATCGCCGTGCGGAATTTGCCGAGGAAGGAGGCCGCACAGTTGGCGCCGTAAAGCGAACCCACCGAACGCAAGAAGGTTACCCACTGGTCACGCAGGAGATACAAAATCGTCAACACCACCATGAAGAGCGCATGCCAGCGTTCCTCCGGCTTGCCAATCGGAAGCAACCACAACAGCGTGGGGAAGACGATGAGGTAAAAGACCTTATCCATCAGCGGATCGCACATCGCGCCAAACTTCGTCACCACCTTCCACCGACGTGCCAAAGCGCCGTCAAAGAGGTCGGTCAATGCCGAAAGGGTCAGAAAGACGAGCGCCAACCATGCCCAGACGTCAGATGGCAATTCGCCCATCTTGCGCACATGAACACACTGCACGCCCCAGCCATGCATCAATGCCAAGACCAAGAATGCCAAAATGAACGGCACGCGAATAAAGGTAATCGCGTTCACCACCAGCAAATGCAACTGTCGCAAGCTCATCGTTCCGCCCTCTTATCTATCCATTTTGGCACGCTTCTGGCGCACCGCTTCGTACATCACCAAGGCACCCGCCACGCCCGCATTCAGCGATTCGACCTGGCCTGCCATCGGAATGTAGCCAATAAAGTCACACGTTTTGCCCACGAGATTGCCCAAGCCGGCCCCCTCGCTGCCAACCACAATGCCGCACCGACCACGGAAGTCGATCTCGGTGTATTCCTTTGCCGACTCATTTAGGTCCAAGCCCGTCAACCAAACGTTGCGTTCCTGGAGTTCCTTCATCGCCTGCGTCAGATTCACCACGTGTGCAATCTGCAAATGCTCAGAAGCGCCCACCGAAGCGCGCACCACCGTTGGCGTCACCAAAACACTACGATCTTCAGGGATAATCACCCCGCACACACCGCATGCTTCAGCCGTACGCAGGAGCGAGCCCAAATTCTGCGGATCTTCAATGTGGTCCAACAACAAAACAATCGCTTCAGGATCATCCTCCGCCGCCGCATAAATATCCTCGGCGCTCACGTAAGGATAACCGCCCGCCTTCACGGCACAGCACTGATGATTCACCTGACCCAAAATGCGGTCACATTCACCACGCTGCGCAGCACGGAGCGGAATCCGTCGCGCATGAGCAATGGAAATCATCTCCTCCACCTCATCCGTTGCCGGACCCGAAGGAACGATCAATTCCCAAATCTCACGTCTACCGGCACGTAACGCCTCCAAAACGGGGCGACGACCGTAAATCCAACCATCTTTTCGCTTTTGCTTCTTGTCCATATCACACACAGTATAACACATTATACGCGCCTATATGCGCGTGAAAACCAAAAAGAAACGCGAAACCACCTCAAAATGCCCCCATTCTTTATCCTCCCCGACTTCTAACCTCCCGCACTCCCGTGTGGCACCAAACGACGGGGGTGCCCCGAACCCCCGAATGCGCCCTGCCGAAGAGACGGGAAGTGCCCTCCCTCTACCTTTTTCTTCTTTCCCTCCCGTGAGCACCCGTAAAAGTATCCGTCAGGATGCGTCGCGTGCAGGACTCAGTCCTGCCGCAAGGGTGCGGCGTCGCCCCCACGTCATCCTCATCTCCTTATCCATCCCGTGAGCACCCGTAAAAGCATCCGTCAGGATGCGTCGCGTGCAGGACTCAGTCCTGCCGCAGGGGTGTGGGGGCGGCGTCGCCCCCACGTCATCCCATCTATCCCTTTTCTCCTTTTTTTCCTTCAAAATCTCTTACGCAGGTTTGTCACTTTTGGGGAAATTTTAGCGTTTTTTCGCCTGTTGAAAACTTTTTTGAGTTATCAACAAGTTATCAACAATGAGCGTTTTTCGACGCAGTTTTTGGAAAATTTTTCGTTGGATTGGCACGTTTGAGGGCAGAAAGCGCGAGGTGGTTAAAAATGCATAACATCTTTAGGGAGAAAGAGATAATGTAAAAATGGGGCGAAATCAACTCCGCTACAGCGGCTTCGTTGCGAAAAAATGGGCCGAGGGAGAGGAAAAGTTATCAACAATTTTTCCATTTTTGAGGGAGGTCTGCAGAAATTCCGGGTCAATATGGGCGAAATTGAGTCGCAATATGGGCGAAATTGGGGGGTCAATATGGGCGAAATTGACGCTCAATTTCGCCCATTTTCAGAGCCAATTTTAGCCCCTTTTTTGTCATATTTCGCCTTTTTCTAAAATGACAATTTGACTAACCATCTCCTTTTTGCTACACTATAAGTGTGCGTGGAGTTTGTTGTTTTATTTTTTAATTTTACCACATTTTCGTGAAGAAATCCATGCGTATATGTTCACCTACGGGGCGTAGCCCCGAGGGCGCGGGGTAATCTGGCGCATTATCTGCTTGCGAAATTTAGACTGCTATGATAGTCTTTGAGTATGAATAGGTACAAATTTTTGGTCAGTTTTGCATTAGCCATTTGTATGGCAGCGCCAATCTTTGCCTTGTCTTCGAAAGAGGCAAAGAACGCGCTTGATGCAACGTTGAAGAAGGCAGACAATGCCTTTACCCCTGCGGTTCGTCAGGCTTATTTGGACTATACGGAGGCGGTGGTCCGCGAGAAGTATGGTGCGAATAAGATTAATGAAACGACGTGGAAATGGATTAAGGCGCGCCCGCAGATTTTGAGTGCGGCGGCAGCGGCAGAATATCCCGTCAATCCAAATATCATCTTGAATTTCCAACGACTTGGGCTGGCCTTAGGCCCCGTGCAGTTGG
Organism: Candidatus Spyradenecus sp.; assembly: GCA_045605345.1. Taxonomy (GTDB): domain Bacteria; phylum Verrucomicrobiota; class Kiritimatiellia; order RFP12; family DVOR01; genus Spyradenecus. Next base: position 78,741 of record JAZUPT010000004.1, on the reverse strand, counting down.
ACAAGTGGCGGCAGTTGGCGCTCGCCTACGCAATCCGTTGGCGGCACACCCTCTTCCCCGTGGACCGCGTCAATGATGCGTGGGATCCGCAACGTCTCGAGCGCTTAGTCTCCGAGAAAAAGAAGAGTAAAGGCGGCGACTTTGCATTGCTCACAGAAGAGGATTTTCCCGAAATCTCCGATGAAGAAAAACGCTTAGGTGAGTGGATCGCAGGGCCACAGTCTTTGGCCTCGACACGTCCACCCTTAACAATTCCAGAGTTGATGGAGATGCCCGTACACGAAATCAACATGATGACGCGCAAAAAGCCTGATGATCCACCGATGATTACCAAATTCCCTAATTGGGACAATGTAGCATTGGGCGGCAAAATTCATCCTCCCTACGTGGACTGCACCCCCTCTCCACAACGCGCCATGCTCATGAAGATTTTTAGAAACTCACGCATCCCCAACAAGAGCGACCGCCCCCCCTTCCGCATGGAACAATCCGAGTGGCCCATCCTGCTCTACTTGGCCGACCTTGCTGAAATTGACGAAACGAGCTTTATCTTCAACTATTTCGCCACAGAAAAGCGAATTCCTCCCTTGGGCCTCGGCCAGAAGCAGAGTTCCACGGGACAAAATGACATGAGCCCGAGTGACCCCAATTTCAAGTATGCGCGCAGCAACTGGCACCCGAGTAAGATGATTCGTCTTTACAATGGCTCCAAGAAGGATCAAGGTGGCAAATCCTGGGCATGGGGCTTAAATGCTGTTAACGTGGCTGCGACAGCAGTGGCGGCCCCACCTGATGGAAAGTTCTACTACATGGGCGGCAAGGGAAATTACACCTACTTCATGTCCTGCGCCGATAACAGCTTTACTGGCGAAGGTTCCTCTGCTGCATGGTATTTGTATCCACCACGAGACAAGGCCGATAATAGCGCCACGGGGACTCATCAAGCCTATGATGGTGGTGTGGGCGTACGTCATCGTCACTTCATGGGCCTCTCTACCACGCTCAATCAGGGCCTGACCGAATACGAAGATGCAGCAATGGCAATGTGGACGATTGACCTCCTCAATCTCTCAGCCAATCGTCGCACGGCCATCCTGGAGAGCGTCTTCCGTCAAAACCCGCTGAATGAAGAGCTCCTCTATCGCCTCGCGGCAGAGTATCGTCGCACCTCGGATGCAGCAAGCACCATCAAAATGCTCAATGCGGCCCGCGCCTATGCAGCGACCGGATTAAAACTGCCCGTTAGCCCAGGAGCGGCAAAATCTGCACGTGGCAACATCGCAAAGGTCTTAAAGGGAGATGCCACCTATCAGGGCGTGCCCGTCATTGAGGTCGGCAAGTCTCCGTGGTTCTTCCTCACCTGTGCGGACATTTCCATCCAATACCTGCGCGACCACAATGGCGCAGGGAAGGAAAAGTTCCGCGAAGAGGTGGATTACCTTCGTAAGGCGGCACAGGGATGCGGCGAAAAGCCAATCCTTCGCGCCATTGACACCCTCGCTGAATTGGTCAATTAAGCAGAGAACGCCACTTGTTTGATCTCTTAATCCAAAATACACTCTGTGATGGCGCGCGCAAAGATGTGGCGATCGCAGGTGGAAGATTTGTAGCGATTGAACCTGCGGGCACTCTTGATGTTACCTCGGCAAAAGCGCGCATTGATGGAGGCAGCTTCCTCCTCCGTCCTCCCTTCTACAACACTCATACACATCATGCGATGACCCTCCTACGCGGGGCGGGCGAAGATTTGCCGCTCATGGCGTGGTTGAAGGAACGCATTTGGCCACAAGAGGCACAACTTACGCGCAAACTCGTTGCCGCGGGAACACGTTTAGCGATTTTGGAAAGTTTGCATTCTGGGTGCGTAGCTTTCAATGATATGTACTTCCACCAACCCGCCATTTTGCAAGCCGCCCTTGAAATGGGCGTCCGCGCTCAGGTGGGATTGATGGTCATGGACCAAGTCTCAGACCACATTGAAAATGAGGCGACCTTGGAGATGCGTGCGGATTTGCCTCCGACGCTCCACCTCTGTTACGCGCCCCATGCCCTTTATACCTCCACCGAGGCCCAACTCCGCGCCGTAGCAGAACACGCCACCGCGCTCAATCTGCCCATTCACATCCATGCTGCTGAGACACAAGACGAGTGTGCCATCGCCCGTGAACGCTTCCATGCCGCCACACCCGTCACCTATTTGGATCGGTGTGGACTCCTACGGCCAGGCACCATCCTGGCACACTGTTGCCACGTGACCGATGACGATTTGGCACTTATGGCCGAACGCGAAGTCATCGTGGCGCACTGCCCACACTCCAATCAAAAGCTCGGCAGTGGCGTTTTCCCTTGGGAAAAGGCAATTAAGGCGGGCGTAAAAGTCACCGTCGGCACCGATGGTGCGGCCTCCAACAATAGCCTTTCAATGATTGCAGAAACCAAAGCGGCGGCACTTTCGGCAAAATTAAATGCCTCCTCGCCTGAAGCTGTTCCCCTCGCGCAAGTCGACCGAGCCGTGACACAGGTCGCCGCAGCCGCATTAGGATTCCCTGATGCAGGAGAAATTCGCGTAGGTAAGGAGGCCGACTGCATTCTCATCGACCTCTCCTGCCCCATCTTTGCCGCCGACAACGACCCAAATGCTGACTTCCTTTACGCAGGTGATAGCGCTTGTGTGGATACGGTTATCTGCGCGGGACGCATTTTGATGCGTCACAAAGAGGTGCCCGGCGAGGCAGAGATCATTGCCGCCGCACGTGCGGCAGCGCACCAACTCAAAGGATGCCACCGATGAAGCGTTTGAGCCTACTCATCCTGTGCTGCGCGGCACTCCTCTTCGGAATGCCTTTACGAGCAGAGGCTCCTTTCAAACACGTCTCGCATGAGCGTTATGACATCACCCTTTATGGAATTGATTTGCCCCAAAAGGGCGCAAATCTCCTCCTCATTATCGATGCCTCTAAATCAATGGGACGTAAAGATGCGGCGCGAAAGACGCCGGGGAGACGTTGGGATACGCTCATTGATGAAGTCACTGCCATGCGCGATGCGATGCAAGAAACAACATGGCAAACGGGCGCACCCTTTTCGGTTAGCATCATCTTTGAAGGCGGTGACACCGCACATGCGGGCGTTGGCCCCTTCAATATGGCGAAGGCCGAAGAGGGCGAAGCACTCATCCAGGCCCTCAAAGAGAAGGAATTTCTCTCAGGTGGCAACTTTGAAACCACCTTTAAAGAGACCCTCTGGCCCTTCGTGGCAAAGCATGCCATCACGTACATTGTCTACCTCGGCGATGATGATATCGGCACCTATGCCGAACCCGTGCGTGAAGCACTAAACTATTGGTATGTGCCTGACGCGGCGAAGCCCGATGCCATCACCCGTAAATGTCAGAAGCAGAAGGCTAATTGGCGACTGCATTGGAAGACTTGGCGCCCACCCAAACGTGGCACTCCCAGCTTCAAAAATGCCAAAATGCTCCCGCCCCCGCCCAAAGAGGTTACCTTCTCTTGCGTAGCGATTGGACAAAGCTCTCCTCTTTTAGAATCAATTGCCACCCTTGGCAAAGGGCAATACATTGAACGCAAGAGCAAATCTAAGCGTAAACGTAAACAGTAAGCCTCCCCTATCATCTTTAGAACGCACGTCACCTTTTCCGATGCCAACGGATAGGGTTTCTCCGCTTTTTCTGATAGGATAATCTCATAAAAAGAAAGGAGTTACACCATGAAAATCAAACTGTTAGTCTGTCTCTGTCTCCTCGCTGGTCTTCTTCTCTCCGCAGGGAAAGAAGAATTTCGCGATGCACAAGGACGTTTACAAGGCACCGCACGTGAAAAGAACGGTAAGATTGAATACCGTGATGCCATGGGCCGTCTCCAAGGGACTAAACGCGAGAAAAACGGCAAGACTGAATATCGCGACGCCATGGGACGCCTGCAGGGCACCGAACGCGAAAAGAATGGGAAGGTCGAATACCGTGACGCGCAAGGTCGCCTCCAAGGGACTAAACGCGACCGCTAAGGCAACGAACGGAAAATCTCCGTTTTCCCACTCAAAATGCGTGACTTTGGAAGCAAAGTCACGCATTTTTCGCTATAATGGTTCGCATTATGGCAAAAGATCCCGATGGCTTGACCCCGATGATGCGGCAGTATCGCCGCACGAAAGAGGAACTCGACGCAGATACAATCCTCTTTTTCCGCATGGGGGACTTTTATGAAATGTTCTTTGAAGACGCGCATCAAGCCGCGCCAATCTTAGGTGTTGCCATCACCAAACGCGCTGGCGTGCCGATGTGTGGCGTGCCGTATCATGCGTTGGACAGCTACCTCGCGAAGGTGATTCGAGCAGGGTTAAAGGCGGCAGTCTGCGAACAAGCCGAAGACCCCAAACTCGCAAAGGGCCTCGTTCGCCGCGAAATCACGCGCATTGTCTCACCTGGAACCGTCACAGAAGACGCCATCTTAGATGCAGGTTCGGCCAACTACCTCGCCGCAGTCTATGCCAATAAGAAGGCAGACAGTTTTGGTATCGCCGCGCTTGAACTCTCTACGGGCGCTCTACTCACCGAAGATGCACAAGGGCTCCCTGCACTCATTGAAGCCTTGCGGCGCATTGCCCCAAGCGAAACGCTCCTCTCTGACGAACAAGCCGAAGCGCTAAAGCCCCTCCTCGCCCATGAAGTTACTGGCGCCGTCACCGAAACCGATGCGTGGCGCTTCATGATGGACCAAGCCACCGAGACCTTGATTCGTCAATTCAAGGTGCATTCATTGGAAGGATACTGCGGCAGTGGCGTTCATCCCCTCTGGATTCAGGCGGCGGGTGCGCTTCTGCATCACGTCAAACAAGAACTGCGCCGCGACCTCTCCCATGTGCGTTCGCTTGATGTGCGCTCCTCCAGTGCCTTCCTAACCCTTGACGAGTGCACCTGTCGCAACCTCGACCTGCTTCCCACCCCAGGCGGTCGCCCTGAGAATGAGACCCTTTTAGGCGTGCTAGATGGCACGTGCACCCCAATGGGTAAGCGTCTGCTCAAGGCGTGGATTCGTTCGCCCTTGCGCGATGTGGCAGCGATTACCGAACGCCAAGATGCCGTAGCAGAATTTATCGCCCATCGCCGTTTCCTTGCCGATGTCCGTGCCGCCCTCTGCGAAACGCGTGACTTTGAACGCGTGATGACCCGTCTCTCTGGCGGTTCTGGCAATGGACGCGACCTGCGTATGCTCGCAGACTCTCTCTTGCAGGTGCCGATGTTGCGCGAACTGCTGACCGAAGCGCAGGCTCCTTTGCTCAATTCTGTGCGCGAATTACTCGTTGATTTACCTGACCTTACGCAAGAGCTCACCCGTGCGCTCGTAGATGATCCGCCAATCACCATCCGTGAAGGCAAGCTCATCCGTAGCGGTTATAATTCTGACCTGGACAAACTCCGCCTTGCAGCAACAGAAGGTCACTCATGGATTGCCAAATATCAGGCTGAGCAACAGGAAGCCACCGGCATCCGCAACTTGCGTATCCGCCACAACAATGTCTTCGGCTTCTACATCGAAGTGAGCAAAGGCCAACTCAATAACGTCCCTGCGAGCTACGAACGTCGCCAGACCGTGGTCAATGCCGAGCGCTTCATCACGCCCGAATTGAAAGAATACGAGTCGCTCATCTTTGGTGCGCAGGATAAGGCCAATGCATTGGAATACGAACTCTTCCAGCAACTGCGCGAAAAGGCTTGTGCGGCGCTTAGCCAAATCCAACAAATTGCAGGCGCTGTGGCACGTTTAGACGTCTTACAAGGCTTCGCCGATCGCGCCCTTGCCGCGGACTACCACCGTCCGATTGTGAATGACTCCATGGAGCTCACCATCCGCGAAGGCCGCCACCCAGTGGTGGAACAACTCGCCGATGCCGAGCGTTTCGTGCCCAATGACACCGACATCAACGGCACAAACCGTCAATTTATCCTCATCACGGGCCCCAACATGGCGGGTAAATCCACCTACATTCGCCAAGTCGCCGTGCTCGCAATCATGGCGCATTTAGGCAGTTATGTGCCCGCAGATGAGATGACCGTGGGCGTGATTGACCGCGTCTTCACCCGCGTGGGCGCAGGGGATGACCTTGCCCGTGGACGCTCCACCTTCATGGTGGAAATGCAAGAAGCCGCCAACATTCTCAACAATGCCACCGCACGCTCCCTCATCGTCCTTGACGAAATCGGCCGTGGCACCTCAACCTTTGACGGCATCTCCATCGCATGGAGTGTGGTTGAGCACTTGCACAACACCCCCTCTTGCAAGGCGCGCACCCTTTTCGCCACCCACTATCACGAACTCACCGAACTTGCATCAACCCTGAATGGCGTCAAAAACTACACCGTCCAGGTCCGCGAACAAGGGGATAGCGTTGTCTTCCTGCGTCGCATCGTACCGGGTGCGGCAGACAAGAGCTATGGTATCCACGTCGCTCGACTCGCAGGGATGCCCGCTTCGGTGATTGATCGCGCCCAAGTGATTCTCGCAGGGCTTGAGGGACAAAAAGCCGTCCAACCCGAACTGCCCCGCAGGCGGCGCATTGCTCCTGGCGATGACGAGATGCAGCTCTCGCTCTTCTAATCCTCCCACGAAAAGCCTCCCCTCAAAAAAGCATCCCCTCACTGCGTTCCCTTTGGACCAATGCAGTGTGCGTGATGCACTATCATTACGCGTACGCGCGTTTTTTTGTGTGTCTCATTGTTGATTTTATGTTATGCTACTGTGTCTTCAAGAAAGGAATACGGCTTTCGTGAGTATTGGTATTGTTGAACCGAGAGATTTGCAACTGGTGGCGCCGGAGGGCGGCTGGAAGTTTGAAAAGGGCGGCACACTGCCCGAAGTCTCGGTGCGTTATGAAATGGTTGGCACGCCTCAAGATGGCGGCCGAAATGTTATTTTTGTCTGTCACGCCCTCACGGGAGATGCACACGTCATCGGTTATCGCCCGGGCGAAAAGCCTGGAAAAGATCGTCCGAGCGGGTGGTGGGAAGGCATGATTGGCCCAGGCATGGGCATTGACACCGACCGCTTCTGCATCGTCTGCGCGAACATTTTAGGTGGCTGCGCTGGCTCTACGGGCCCCTCCTCTATCAATCCTGAGACGGACAAGCCCTACGGTTCGAGCTTCCCTGAAATCACAATGGGCGACATTGTGACGATTCATCGCACGCTTTTGCGTCAATTGGGCTTCCGCAAGATTGCCGCAGTCATTGGCGGCAGCTTCGGCGGTATGCAGGCATTAGAGTGGGCGATCCGCTATCCCCAGGACATGGATAAGTGTATTCTGGTGGCCTCTGCGGCAACCCTGAATACGCAAGCGCTCGCCTTTGACATCGTAGCACGTCACGCAATTATCCAAGACCCCAATTGGCGCCACGGCGACTACTACGACGGTCCCGCGCCTGCGGCGGGCCTTGCCAATGCACGTCGTTTGGCACATATCACCTACCTCTCGCAGACCTCAATGGATGACAAGTTCGGACGCGAAAAGCGTTCGGAGTGGTTGAACCAAGACAAGGATTTCCACAAGCAGATTCGCCGCGACTTTAAGACCTACTTCCAGATTGAGTCCTATTTGGAGTACCAAGGCCAAAAGTTTGTTAAGCGCTTTGATGCGAATAGCTATCTGCACATTACCCGCGCATTGGATAGTTATGACCCTGTAGAAACCTACGGCACGTTAGAGGCTGCAGTTCGTCAAATTCAGGCGAAGCTCTTAATGATTAGTCTCAGTGGTGACTGGCTCTTTACCCAACAGCAAGCCGAACGGTTTGTGAAGGCATGCGTCACCGAGCACAAGCAAATCTCCTACTGTCACCTCAATGCGCCGGCAGGGCACGATGCCTTCTTGACGCACATTGACGAAATGAAGTTGGTGCTTCGCGCCTTCTTAACGGCCACCGACGCAGGAGACCCCTCCACGCTTGACCGCGATCGCCTCAAGGCCTTAAAGGCATTCGTTAAGCACATCCCTGAAGGGGCGCGCGTATTGGATATCGGCTGTGGTAATGGTGCACTCCTCAAGCAAATCGCCCAGAACCGCAACACCTACGGCATCGGTTTGGAATGTGACTTGGAAAAGATTATTGAAGCACTTCACGCCGGCATTAATGTGTTGATGGTCAGCCGTAATCTCAGCAATGACCTCGCTGACATGCCCGCCAAAACCTTTGACACGGCAGTGATTTCGCACACGATTCAGGAATTGGCGCACCCCGACCGCGCAATGCAGCATTTACTACGCATTGCCGACTGGGGCCTCATCTCCTTCCCGAACTTCGGGTACATCGGCATGCGTCTCTCATTGCTCTTCACCGGTGGCATGCCGCGTACACGCGAATTCCCTTACGAGTGGTATGACACGCCCAATATCCACAACTGCACGTTGGCCGATTTCTACCTCTTGTGTAAGCGCTTCTCACTGAAGGCGAAGCTCCTTTCTTGCCACTCGTCCAGCTGGTTGGGAAAGATTTTGCTCCTCCTCGGCTTCAAGAATCTCGGCGCAGACCGCGTCATCTTGCGCTTGACCCGTGACAACTCCTCCGAGGAGAACCACCATGAAGCAACCCCTTGATTCGCTCATTGATTCCCTCGCACCCTCGCTCATCTGCCGTCGTTGCCCTGCGATGAATACACGTCGTGACGTGAATCTGCCGGGCAAACGTGCCATGGTCGCAGTGCTAAAGGAGTTTCTCTCCATCCTCTTTCCTGGATGTTTGACCTACGAACCCGTGGATCATGAGGATCTTGAGGAGTTGAAGCTTCGTCTCAAGGGAATCGCCGCGGCGCTAATCGATCAAATTACTCGTATTGAAGGGTATCGTGTCTTGGAGCGCACGCGTCCAGAAGACTTTGACTGTGCAGCACAGGCGGAACGCGTTGTTGCGGAATTATTGTCCCAACTCCCCACCATTCGCACGCTCTTGCAGGCTGATATCTTGGCCGCTTATGAGGGTGACCCCGCCGCGCATTCCAATATGGAAATCGTGATGTCCTATCCAGGGTTGCTTGCAATTGCCACGCATCGTGTGGCGAATGTGCTCTATCGTCAGGATGTCCATCTTTTGCCGCGCGTCATGAGTGAATATGCTCACTCGCGTACAGGCATTGATATCCACCCTGGTGCAACCATCGGGAAGGGCTTTTTCATTGACCACGGAACAGGCGTTGTCATCGGCGAAACGTGCGTCATTGGATCCAATGTCCGCATCTACCAAGGTGTCACGTTGGGCGCGCTCTCCTTCCGCAAGGATGCCGAAGGGCATTTGGTTAAGGGCATTAAGCGCCATCCGAACGTTGAAGATGATGTCATCATCTACGCAAATGCGACCATCCTTGGTGGCGACACCGTGATTGGCAAGGGCTCCATCATCGGTGGTAACGTGTGGTTGACGCACTCTGTACCACCTGGCTCCCGCATTTTCTACGAGGAGAAATAATTATGATTCGCGCGTTTCTCATCCTCTGCCTTGCCACGCTTGCAATGTACTGCCGTGCCGCATTGCCTGATGCAGTGGTGCAAGCTTGCCTCACGCCCACCATTACCGACGCCATCTCCTCTCAGACATGGACGGTCATGACGGTGGATGCGTGGGATGCAGGCGCCATTCACGTCACCGAAACGGCCGATGCCGCCATCACCTCCAAGCCCGGTGCACCGCATCCGTTGGATTGGGCCACAACAGAAGTGAGCCTCTCCACGCCCTTGGACTGCACGGACGGGGCTGCCGTTCGCCAGACCCTGACCCTTAAACTCACCGCCAAGAGCGTCGTGCCGAAATTGGACTGCACAATCACCTTGCTCAATCAGGCACACCTCCCGCCCTGCGAAATTACGAGTTGGCAAGGAAAATTGGCCATCGTCTCCAAAGCAAAGGATTGGTACATCGTGGCCAATGACCCCGAAATGACCGTGACGCAAACAGATGAGGCTTCCCCTCGCACAACCCTCCGTCGGACAAAGCTCATCGTGGAAAAGTTTAAGTCCGTCGAAGCCTCCATCCTTGTGGGCGAAGGTCCACTCCCCTAATCAACGCTCTTCACGCTTCAGACCATGTCCCAACGCGCGACCCATTTTCTGCTCAAGCTCCTCCATGTGGCGTGTTGGTGCTTCGCCGTGCTTGCCCTTTTGGCCGCCTTGATCTTGATTCGTTTGGCGTATGGTTTTGATGGACGCAGGTTTCAAGCGCTTCTGGATACCGTGGTCCCCAATACGGTCGGACAACTCACTGTGCAGCGCATTGCTTACCGCCTTGATTGTGGGTTGATGCTCTATGGGATTCGCTTGGAAGATCCCACGGCAAAGACGTTAGTCTCGTGCTCAAAGGCGGTCGCCGATTTCCAAATAATGACCACACTTCCTTGGCAAGACCGTCTTACTGCGTTGACGCTTGACGATCTCTTCGTGGCTCAAATTGAGCACGATCCAAACGAGCCCGAGGACACTTGGGATATGCCCCATGAGCCCTTTCCCGATTTAAGCGGTGTACGCTTGCCGCAATTTGATAATGTCACGCTCTCCCTCAACCGCCCAAATGTCTTTGAGGTCAAACTCAAGTCCCTTCAGGGACGTCTCTCCACGCGTGGAGGCTCTTTCTTTTTCCGTGATTTAAAGGCTGACATTAACGGCGATCAGCAACACGCCGATGCCACAATTGAAGTTGATCTTTATGGAGGCGTTGTCAAAGCACAGATTCGCGGTCACCTCTTTCAAACGCACCTCAATGGCATCTATCGCGCCTTAGACTTCCCCATTATTGAAAAATACAGCAATAACTTCACCTTGCAAGAGCCCGCGTGGGCCGACGCTTCCTTTACCGTAGGCTTTGATAAATTCCGCAATATCTTTCATCTGCGAGTTGATATCTCCACCAAGAAGGGCGCGTACTGTGGGGTCGCCTTTGATGAAGCGCAGGGGACAATCCGTTGCGATGGGATTTGGGATTCTGTAACTGTCATTGACCCGCTCATTGCACGACGCGATGGGAAGGTGCTTGCCTCTGGAAAGCTCCGCTTTGACAATCCGGCAGACAAGTTTGAATTTGAGGCAGAGGGCAAAGGATTAATGCCCGCAGAAGCGCTCCAACTCATCGATATGCCCTTCACGCAGTCCATCCCCTCAATAACAGCTGAAGTGCCACCTGCGCTCACTTTCCGCGGAAAGATTCCGCTACGCACCAAGCAAACCCCTGAGAAGGTGGAGCTCAATGGCTTTGTCAAAACCTCCGCACCCATCTCCTTTGAAAAGATTACCCTCAAATCTGTCGATGCGGTTCTCTCCATGAAGAATGGGGTCTTCACGGTTGATTCACTCAAAGGCTCCTTCCCCACGCGAGGGGCCATTGAAGGAAGTCTTGATGTTGACATTCCAGAATCGGCCGACTACACCGACCTCTCCGTCCATTTCACCCTCACGGATGCCGCTCTGACGGATCTCTTGCGCCCCTTTGACATCGAGCTGCTCCCCGACTGTGTGGCAACTGGTGGAATTGACCTTACCTGTCGCACCGATGAAACCTTTGCTTCCTCCGTTGATTCTAATTTCGATTTTACTATTCATGGCGGAGTCATCGGTCGCGTGCCACTCTTTGCGGGATTCACGGACCTCATGGCAGACTATATTCCGGGCGTCTCAACCATCACCGACACCTCCACGATTCACCTCGCCGGCACAGCAAAGCAGGGGCACTTTTATATCCCGCATTTCACCCTGTCAGGAACCGTCTTTATCATTGAGGGTCCTGTCAATTACAATCTTCCCAAGGACGAACTCTATGCCAAGGTCATCGCCGGCATCTTTAAGAGGAAAACTTTGTTAGGCACGCTTACCCGTTGGGTCACCATCCCTGTCACCAAACTTCTCTGGGAAATTGAAGTCTTTGGCCCCATCAACTCCCCAGAGTGGAACAACCGCACCATTGTTGAAAAACTTTGGGATTACGTCCCCTTCACAGGTGAGAGTTCAAATAAACCCGCTTCAATCGACAACTAAGGAATTCGCTCGTGGATATCGTATTGCTCCATCCAGAAATCCCACACAACACGGGTGCCATCGGCCGCCTTTGCGTTGGCTTGGGATGGCCCTTACACATCATCCGCCCGATGGGGTTTGCGATTGATGAAAAGCGAATTCGTCGCGCGGGTTTGGACTATTGGCAACATCTCCAATTGACCCTACACGACTCTTTTGAGGATTATCTCGCTGCGCGTAAGCCCGCCTCTCTCACCTTTCTGAGCACCAAAGCCCCACGCACGCTCTACGAAACTGAGTTTAAACCCAATGGTGCGCTCATCTTTGGATGCGAATCTTCGGGTCTTCCTAAAGGATATTACGAACGTTACGAGGCGCAATTGGCAGTCATTCCAATGCCCGGCGCTCATGCGCGTTCGATTAATCTCTCCAATGCCGTCTCTATCGCGGCCTACGAGGCATTTCGTCGGTTCGGTGCGTAACGTAAGCGGGATTACTCACGCCTGTTGCGACAAAATCCCCACGTCCAAAGTATCATCACACACCCCGTAAGGATCGCTGCCAAAAGCGCTCCTGCGGCATTGGCTAACATATCTTGCCAATCAAATCCACGCTGCGCCCACCCGAGCATCGTTACAAGTGCTTGCATCAATTCCATTAAGATGCCCCACATCGTAGCGAATACAAAGGCCCACACGGGCGAAGGACACCGCCAAAATCGCCCAGGAAGCGCGACCCATAGTGCACCACAGACACAGAAATACATCGCCATATGTACAATTTTGTCGGGTTGCAACCCCGTCAAGCGATGAATCTTAACTAATAGATGCATGAGTTCGTGTTGGCGCATGCCATCACTATCCGTTAAGGATAACCAGGTCACCATTGATAAAACGCCTACGGCAATCGCTTGTCGACCCCAAAACCAAAGGCGATGCCAAATAGACTCGTTTGCATGAATCAAAGTACTCATCACACCCTCCAATGTTGCTGTTTATTCCACAAGGCGGCCGGCGGCCTCGTACCACATCTACCGCGTCACCGCACCTTACGGACTTGCCACAGCCCATCATTACTACATAGCATACCACACTCCTTATTAAAAAAGAGCACACTCAATACCACGCCTCCCCACTGCACCACAAGGACGCACCCCGACCATGTCCTGCATCCTTTATTAAAGGAGATATCTAAAGACCCAAAATATGAAGTAATTACAAAAAAATAAAAAATATTAAAATTTGCTATTGCAATCTTTAAACGGCATATGTTATAATCATTACAGTTTTTACAACATCATTTATCAACCAACAAACAACAAGAGAGAGAGAATCATTATGAAGAAGTATGTATGCCCGATCTGCGGTTATGTCCACGCTGGCGACGCTGCTCCCGAAAAGTGCCCTCAGTGCGGTTGCGCTGGTGCCAAGTTCATCGAAAAGGCTGAAACTGGCAAGATGGAATGGGCTGACGAACACCGCGTGGGCGTTGCTCAGGGCGTTGACCCTGAAATCATCGAAGGCCTCCGCATGAACTTCACCGGCGAATGCACCGAAGTCGGCATGTATCTCGCCATGGCTCGCGTCGCTACCCGTGAAGGTTATCCTGAAGTTGCTGCCTTCTATGAAAAGGCTGCTTACGAAGAAGCTGAACACGCCGCTAAGTTCGCAGAACTCCTCGGCGAAGTCATCACCGACTCCACCAAGAAGAACCTCGAACTCCGCGCCGCCGCTGAACAGGGCGCTTGCGAAGGTAAGCTCGCCATCGCCAAGAAGGCAAAGCAACTCGGTTATGATGCCATCCATGACACCGTTCATGAAATGTGCAAGGATGAAGCTCGCCACGGTGCAGGTTTTGAAGGTCTCTTGAAGCGCTACTTCAACTAATCCCCTTCACCCGCAAACGGAAGGAGCCTCCCTTATGGCACGTCTACCTTCATCCTCTGTAACACATCAGAAGCTCCGTGAACACGGGCTCCAACCCTCAAAAGCGCGCGTCGCAATTTATGAGTGGTTGACCACCCACCCGGTTCACCCGACGGTAGACGTCGTCTACAATGCCCTCCGCTCGCACCTGAGCACCCTCTCGCGAACCACCGTTTACAATGTGCTCCATGCATTTGTTGAATGTGGCCTCGCCGACAAGGTCCACTCAGAAGATCTCGAGCTTCGGTATGATGGCAACACCTCGTGTCATGCACACTTTAAGTGCACCCAATGCGGCTCGCTGACGGACTTAGACACCATCCCTGACACCGTCCCACAAGAAGTCGGCCTCCCCAAAGGCTATCTGACACGAACCACCGCCGTCACCCTCTGGGGCCTCTGCCCAAAGTGTTCTATCAAGCACCTCCGCTAATCCCCAAAATCAAAGGACTCCTTCCTCAAAAACTGCCGCCCCGCGGCAGTTTTTTCTTTTGGGGCTTTAGCCTTTGCCTATCTCCCTCTTGCCTATCCCCTCCCGCACCCAGTCTGGGCTCCCGCTCCACCTCCGCCCACGCCTACCACAGTCATCCCCTCCGCCTGCCTCCTTGCCCCTCTTGAAGTCTACAAAAAAATGCGATAGAATAACTCCATTATGAAAACACGCACACTTCTCCCTTTGTTCGCTGCATTAGCGGTGACTCCGTTGATGGCAAATTCATCAAAGCCTGCGCCACAACCTTTACAGCAGGTCGCTGATTCACTTCCCGTCGTCGCTCGTGTAGAGGGCGACTATCTGCAGTTGCCGATGGTGTCTGATGCACAGGTGACCCTCTTAGGCGCAGACTATGAGCAGCTGATTCTGCCGGATGGACGCATCCGCAAGCCACTGACTGATACGCGCGTAAAGGTAAGTTTCTCGGTGAGCCGTGATCGTGAATCTGTAATTTCTCGCGATTACGAGGTGGTCATCCCTGGCACAGAAACGCCCCCAGCAAATGCCAATCCGCGTCCCTTTGTCTTCCCTGAACTCTTGAACTGGGTGGGCGCAGCAGGAAGCTACAAGATGGGAGTCATCGTGCGCCTCTCGGGTACGGATTCCACGATGGCAAAGCAACTCTCTGCTGAATTGACTGACATTTTAGGCTGTCAGGTCATCATCGCGCAACCTGGCGAAGTAGCAGACATCACCTTCTCGCTCTGCAACGACGCACGTTTGGGCGACGAAGGCTACACGATGGAAATCTCGGCAAACGACGGGGTCAAAATCGCCGCTACTACACAGATGGGGCTCTTCTGGGGTACGCGCTCTTTACTGCAAATGCTTACCACAGGAAAGGGCGTGCTTCCCTGCGGTAAGGCCTTAGACATCCCACGTTACCCCGTGCGCGGCTTCCTCTTAGATGTGGGCCGTTTGCCGATTCCGATGTCTTACCTTTACGACACGGTCAAGTATATGGCTTGGTTTAAGATGAATGACTTGCACATTCACTTGAATGACAACTTCATCTTCCTTGAAGACTATGTCAAAGCGGGCCGCGACCCTTTGAAGGAGGCTTACTCTGCATTCCGTCTGGAATCTAATGTCGTAGGCGAAAATGGCCAACGCCTCACCGCGGACGACCTCTCTTACACCAAGGCCGAATTCCGTGACTTCATCGCCTTCGCCAAGGCTTATGGCGTGAAAATTATCCCTGAATTTGACACCCCCGCACACGCTTTGGCCTTTACAAAGGTGCGCCCAGACTTGATTTACAAGAGCCACAACTTGCGCGCTGCGGAGATGTTGGATGCGACAAACCCTGCCACGCGTGACTTTGTGGAAGGCGTCTTCAATGAATACCTCCTGCCGCAAAACGGCGCACCCGCAGTCTTCGAAGGATGCGATGTAATGCACGTAGGCGCGGACGAATTCCATGGCAATGCCGAACACTACCGTTCCTATGCGGCATGGATCCTGGAAATGGTCAAGCAGAAGGGTTACACCCCACGCATTTGGGGCAGCCTCAATGAAAAGAAGGGCAAGACCCCAATTTGTGGTAAGGGTGCACAGATGAACCTCTGGAATGGTTCTTGGGCAAAGGCGTGGGATTCTATCAACCAGGGCTTTGACGTGATTAACACCACTGATGGCGCAGTCTACATCGTGCCCTTCGCAAATTATTATCGTATGGACTGGAACCAACCCTACATCTACACCTACTGGCGCGTGAATGAAATCGCTGGTCAAATTGTTCCCTCTGGTCACCCACAGATGCTTGGCGGTGCCTTTGGCATTTGGAATGACATGATTGACCAACGCTACGTCGGCTACTGCGCCTACGACATTTGGAATATGTTCACCACCTCCGTGGACATTCTCGCAGGTAAGTTCTGGGGTGCAGATGTGCCAGATGTCAACTACGATGCACATCGTAAACGTCTCTCCGCCATCGCCTCCATTCCTGGACTCAATCCTGGCTTCCTCTGGGAAAACAACGCCACCTATGTCTGCACGCCGGGTGCATTGCCTTGCAAGATCGGCCAACCCGCCATGGGCCCCAACTACACCCTGACGATGGAAGTCAAACTTGATGCCGAGCCCACCCCCGGCCAGGAACAAGTCTTGCTCAAGTCCGCCGAAGGTGTCTTCTGCGCCGCACTCAAGGATGGAACCATCGGCTTCCGCCGCAATGATAGCATGGAATTCTCCTTCAACTGCAAGTTGCCCATTGGCAAAGTGGTAACCTTGCAACTGATTGGCGAACCTGGCAGCACCCGCCTCCTCGTGGATGGGCAGCCCGCAGGCCAGTGCACCCTCACCCGTTTCCATCGTAATGCGGAAGGCATCATCAATACCTTCATCCTACCATTGGATGAGATCGGCACCTCCTTTAAGGGCAAGGTTTACCGTTTGGAAGCAAAGCATACCACACCGGCAGGTCCCACCCGAGACCCAAACCGAAAGTAAGCCAAAAGCTCACACCGCTCAACAGCCACGCACTCCGCGTGGCTGTTTTTTATCCTATTAAAAATAGCCCCCCTTAGAAATAGTACCACCGACACCCTCTCACTCAACCATTCCACACCAATTGACTATTCAAAATTCATCCCTCGCCCCAAATCGTCACCTTTTCACTCGCAAAAACGCTTACTTTCCCCTCACTTTGAGGAGATTGTGGCAGAAGTTTGATGAGAAAAAGGGCGAAATCGGATTTGAGTTTGTTACAAACTAAAGTCGAGTTTGTTACAAACTGAAATTGAGTTTGTTACAAACTGAACTCAAGTTTCTAAGAAACTAATCGCTTATTTCGCCCTTCCTCTCCCTCAATCCCGTTTCCCCCGCCCACTTACTTTTTCAATCAACAACATTTTAATACCCCTCTTTTTTATTGACGTGTTCAAAAATAGACGCTATACTTATTTGTGTAATGGAAGAAAGGCCACAGGTGAGGTGTGCCCTACTCTCTTAACGTGAAAGGAACGGATATGAATTTTGTCCGGAAAAGCCGGTTGAAAGCAATTGCATTGCCGTTGAGTGCGGCCGCAGTACTGTTGATGCCCGCAATGACATTGGCCGATGCTGCGGCAGCAGCTGTTGATCCCGCGCTTGAAATGGAAATCAAGTACATTGATAAGCTTTCAACGCAGGGTTATGTAGATTTCGCTGATGAAGTAATTGAAGCAGCGAAAAAGAAATGGCCAGCAGCGAAGGGCGTTTTGGATACCGCTACGGTGCGCGCAGAATTGGCCGCAGGTAAGCAGGATGCCGTGCTCGCAAAGATTAAAGCACGCCCTGACCAAGATAGCTTAGACACGTGGTTGCAGAAGTTGGAATTGGCCTCAAGCTACTACGCATACTCCAAGTACAACGAAGCGGACAAGCTCTATTCGGAATTCTTTAAGAAGTTCACGAAGGTACCGGATGCTACGAAGAGTGCGTACGTCAATGCGGCCTTCTACTACATTACGATGCTGAATAAGATTGACCGCGCCAAAGACACGCTGCCAATCTATAAGCTCGCAATGGAGCAGGCTCCGACAGATGCGCAACAGAAAGACCTTCGTGCCCAATATTTGCGTACGCTCTTGACGGTGGCTGAAACAGCACCCGCCGGCAAAGAACGCGATGACATGATTAAGCAGGCAGAAGACATCGCCAATAAGATGGTCTGGGTGCAGGATACCTTCTTCGGTGACGCCATCAACGGTTTGGCCTACTGCAAAATGTTGAAAGGCGACGTGAAGGGCGCACAGGAGCTCATTGATGAATATCTTGAACTCTTGATGACGATTCACCAATCCTATTTGGAAGAAGACCCCGACGGCTCCAAGGGTTATCTGCGTGCAAGCCCGCTTCCCCAGTGCCGTTACCTCATCGGCAAAATGCTCTACGATCAGGCTAAGGCCGAAATCGCTAAGGGTGGTAGCGCCAACGATGACACCATCAAGAACCTCCTTCTCGGCGAACGCGACAAGACAACCAAGAAGCGTAATGGTCAAGGTGCCTTCCAGCATTTGGTCAACGTCTACACTAACTACCCTGAAAGCCAGTCCGCGTCGCTCGCAGGTGACTTCGCTGAAGAAATCCAGAAGTTGATTAAGACGCGCTACAATGCCGACCTGAAGGTCAACGTCTCTCCCGAGCAGAAGGCTAAGGTGCGCCAGCAGCAGTATGTGCAGGCAAACGTGGCCTTTGACGGTGGCGACTGGGACAACGCAGTTGCGGCTTTCACCAAGACCATCTCGCAATATGGCTTGAACCAGGAAGCACTTCCCGCCATCCGTAAGATGATTGAAGCCAGCATTCGCGTTGGTAACAAGGGCGGCCAGCTCGACCCTTACTACAAACTGCAGGCAGAAACCCTTACTGCGGCCCTCGCAGAAGGTTTCTCTGGCATGAAGGAAATGGAGCGCGCCGCAGGCGATCAGCTCCGTCAAATCGCAGATCTCTATGGTGAAATGGGCTTAAACACGTTGAAGGATAGCACCTACAACTACTTCTTCAAGTACTATCCCAAGCACCCCGCCGCCGTCTCGATGCAGAAGACCATCGCAGATGAAAAGGCTAAGGCGGGCGACGCTGAAGGCGCTGAAAAGCTCTACATCGCCATCCGCGATGCCGCAACCACTGATGACCAACGCGATGCGCGCACCGCAGCGCTCTCCGCACTCGTCAACCTCTACGGCCCGAAAGGTGCGGCTGCAAACGTTACGAAGGAATTGGCCGCAGCAAAGGCTTTCGCCGAACATTTTGATGGCATCGCACGCCCTGGTGTGAACGCCGCTGCTGCGCAGTTCAAACTCGCCGATGCCTATCGTCATGTCGGTGAAGACCTTCGCAAGGCGGTGAAGGACACCTCAAATGACAAGAAGATTGCGGCGAACTACGCAAAGGCAGCTCAGATTTATGATGCCTTAGCGAAGGAACTTGAAAAGACTGACTCCAAGTACGTCACGGCTTCGACCGAACGTAAGACCGCAGACCAATTGCTTGAAGGCGCTCTCTATCAACGCGGCATCTGCGTCCAGCGCTTACCTTTTGGTGGCGATGTGAAGAAGGAGACCGCTGCCAAGAAGAAGGCAAAGATCTACTTTGAGGATTACTTGAAGAAATTCCCCAAGGGTCTCTATGCCCCGCCCTCAATGTTGCAGATTGGTACCATTCAGGCCGCTACTGGCGATATTGAAGGTTCGCGTGCGACCTTGGCCAAACTCGCCAAGGACTTCCCGCAATCTGAAGAAGCGAAGAACTCCATCCCGATGCTCGCAGACTCCCTCTTCAAGATGGGTATGAAGGGCGAAGCAACCAACACCTACAAGCAGATGTTTGCAGCTGGCGGCTCCTACACCGCAGCGCAGTATCAGGCTGCAGCTGAAAAGCTCTTGGAGGCTGGTGATGCAAAGCTCGCAATTGAAGCATGCGATTGCATCCTCAAGGGGAATAACAAGGCATACAAGCCGAAGGCAATGTTGCTCCGCACCAAGGGCTTGCTCGCAGACAACCAGTCTGAAGCGGCTTACAAGCAAATCTCTGAGCTCTTGGATGCCTATGGCAATACCACCGTGGCCGTGGATGCCAACCATGCATTGCTCGAAGTCATCGGCGCTCAGGTCTTGAATGCCAATACCTTTGAAGAACGCAATGAACTCATTGGTAAGGCCAAGAAGGCTGTAACCTTCCTCGCCTCTCAAGCTACGCGTAATGCAGGTGACAACCCTGTCGCAGCAGATGCTGAAACGGTTCGCCTCAATCTCGCCGTCGCCGATGTGGCTCGTAAGGCCTATGAAGCAGAAAAGAAGGCGAATAGCGACCGCGTCATCACAGCAATCGGTTCTGCGCTCAATGCCTACCGTACGGCAATGTTCGCAGGTGCGACCCCCGTCACCGAACCGCTCGTAGCGCCCAATGTCCAGAAGGCATACAAGGGCTATATTGAGTTGACCCGTGAACGTGCCGATATGACCACAGATGCCGAAGAACGGAAGGACTTCTTGCGTGATGTGGTTGATCTCGGCGGCGAATACCTCGAGAAATTCCCGAATGGCAGCTACAAGACCGACGTGGTCAATGCCGTTTCTCAGGCAAAGATTGAACTTGGTGAATAACCCCACACTTTACTTAAGGAGAAGCAAACGATGAAAACTTTTGGTATTACCCTCTGCACCTTGCTGGCAATGGCCATCGCCCTGCCGGTTATGGCAGCCCCCACCGGCACCGTCTACGGTAATGGCGGTCAGACCACTGGTAAACTCCGCTGGATGAACAGCGCCAAGAAATACGTGGTCACCAATGAAAAAGGCATGAGCATCGAATACGAAGCAGACGACGTAGAACGCGTCGATGTGGACCGTCCGAAGGAACTCGATGCCGCCATCAAAAAGGTCAAGGCTGGCGGCGCCGCCTCGGCAGTGGCATCCCTCGAAGCCATCGCCAAGGAATACGCACACCTCACCTATGACCGTGAAGCCACCCAGTGGTTGGCAGAAGCCTATCTCGCACAGGGCAACGCCGCAAAGGCTGTCTCCGCATGCGAAACCATCATCCGCAACGATGCAGAAGCAGCATACATGGGCCCCATGGCCACCGCTTACTGGAAGGCCCTCACCAAGGATGGCAAGGCCTCCAAGCTCAGCCTCCTCTTGGATAAGGCAATCGCTTCTGGTGATAAGACCGCTGCCGCCGCCGCACTCGTGGCACGTGGCAATGCGGCAATGGAACGTGGCTCCAACCGCGCCAACTGCGAAGAAGCGCTCCGTGATGGTTATCTGCGCGTGATTCTGCTCTACGCCGAAGCAGGTTCTGATGCTTATGCTGAAGCCCTCTACATGGGTGCCAAGGCATTTGACGGCATGGGCCAGGGCAACCGCGCCAACAAGCTCCGTGAAGAATTGAAGGCTAATTGCCCCAGTTCTGACTGGGCTCGCAAGTAAGTCCAAAGGGAGCGGCACTTCACGCCAGTTTGGGTGATGAATGCCGCTCCGAACTCCCCTTTTAACCCACTCTTAACTCTTAACACTACATCCCAAGGAAACAGACATGAAAAAACTGATGATGGCATTGGCAGTCTCCGCCCTCGTTTTCGGCGCAGTAATGACCGCAACTCCCGCATATGCACAAGACGCAGGCGCAACAGGTGAACTCGTCACCGCTGATGGCCAGAAAGCCGAAGCCGCTGCTCCTCAGGGTACATCCTTCATTGACGTGGTGCTCGGCGGTGGTATCGTTGGTCTCATCCTCTGGTTGGCACTCTTCGCCTCTGGTGGTTTCGCAATCTACTTCATCGTGGACGGCTACATCCTCGTCCGCCCCGCAAAGATTATGCCCCAGGCTTTGATTGACGAAGTGAAGGAAGCCATGGACCAGGGCGACGTGATGAAGGCAATCGAAATCTGCGATAACGATCCCTCCTCCATGGCCAAGATCCTCAAGGCTGGCTTCTCCCACGTGGAAGAAGGCTTCGATGTGATTGACGAAGCCATCAGCGCCGCAGGTGACCTCGAAATCGAATACATGATGCAGCGCCTCAACTGGATTCAGATCTGCTCCTCGCTCGCTCCGATGTTGGGCCTTCTCGGTACGGTGCAGGGCATGATTTTGACGTTCGCCTCGATTGCATTGACGGGCGTTGAAATTTCCTCCCTCTCCTTGACCATTTCGCAGGCACTTTACACGACGGCAGGCGGTCTCTGCACGGCCATCCCTGCAATCATGTTCTTCTGCATTCTCCGTAACAGCGCCAACCGCCTCGTGCTCCGCATGACCGTGGTGACTGGCGACATCATTAAGAACCTGCGCAACGTCGAAGTTGTAGAAGGTTAATCGCGTTTCCTGGAAGCTCAGACGAGGCTCCGTCCTCGTTTGAGCGTGTAACCCCTAAACAAGGCATTTCCGGGAGGGCTTTTTATGGCCAAGAAAAGACGCAAAACCGAGGGCGGCGTAGACCTCGACATGACGCCGATGATTGACGTGGTGTTCCAGTTGATCATCTTCTTCGTGGTGACCTTGAAGACCGCTGATACCATTAACCCTGACATTGAGTTGGAATATGGTAAAAACGGTCCTCAGTTGAAGGCGGATGAGTACAAAATCCCGCCAGTCACCATTGAGGTGAAACGCTACAAGCGCCCCACCGACTTCCTCAGAAAAGCCGGTCGTCCCACCGGTCGTATTATCTCCATCAACGGTAGCGTGATGTCGTTGGACCAGCTCCGCGCCATGCTCCGTCAAATTGCCAGCCGTCGTGGCACAAACTTCCCCTTGTTGATTCGCGCAGACAAGGACGCCCCGCATGAAGACGTGCGTGCGGTGATGAACGTCTGCAATGAAATCGGCATCTGGCAGGTCTCGTTCCTCGCGATGATTAAGCCTGGCGATAGCAGCAAGAAGTAAGGAGGGTATTCGCAATGGCAAAGAAGAAAGATCGTGTCAAAAGCGAAGGCGTTGCCCTCGACATGACCCCCATGATTGACGTGGTGTTCCAGCTCATCATCTTCTTCGTGGTGACACTGAAACAGGAAGATATCCTCTCCCACTTGGACGCCATGGCTCCCTCGCCTGACTCCAAGGCCGCACCTGCAGAAAAGATTGAGATGCTCACCATCGATATCTACAATGCAAAGGCTCAGGGTGGCGAAGGCTTCCTCGTGAACAAGACGCCCGTCTCCTATCGTCAATTGGATTCGGAAATCAAGCGTGCCGCACGTAATAACAAGAGCTCTACGGTGCTCTTGCGCTGCACGAAGGATTCCCCGCACTCGTTGCTCGTCAAAGCACTTGACCTCTGCAATAAGTACGGCATGACGAATCTCGCAATCTTCAGCCTCTAAGGCACGAAAGGGTCTCTTATGGCGGATGATTTAAATACTAATCACGAAAAGGACGAATTGCTCAAGATCTTTGAGCAAGGTGAACGCTCCTATTTCACGCGCTTGATTGACATGTGCAAAGGTTTCGGCAAGCCTAAAGACTCGCTGGAATTTAAGCAGGCAGTCATTGAATTCCAACGTCTCGGCGCTCCGATTGTGGCAGTCATTGTCATCATTTCTGCAATCACAATCATGAGCTTGGTGAAGTTCGTCCCAGACGAAAAGCCACCAGTCGTTGAAACGCAGATTATCGAGCCCGAACCCACTGAAGAGCTCGCTCCAGAAGAACCACCACCACCGGAAACGCCGCCGGAGTTGGACGAAGTGGTCGACACCGAGGTCGTCGTTGATATCGAGGCCCCGCCCACGACTTCTGCCGAGCAGTCTCCTCAGCCTGCGCCCATGGACTCTGTGGCACTTACGCCATCGCCCGTGGTGCTCAAAGGCGTGCCTGGTTCGCGTACCCCCGGCCTCCGTGGTGCCAAGATTGGTCGCTACGGCGCTCAGGCAACCGAAAAGCTCGTCTTCGGCTTCTTGCGTTGGCTCAAGCTTAAGCAAGGCTATAATGGTCTCTGGGAAGACGATGCAGGCCTCACCTCCATCGCACTCCTCTGCTATCTCGCACACGGTGAACTTCCTGGTCAAAGCGATGAATTCGGGTCGACAGTGGAAAAAGCAATCCGTGCAATGATTGCAGACCAGATTAAGACCGAAGAAGAAGCGAAACAGGACCACCCGAACTCCAAGCGTGGGCATGATGGTCACAACTTCCGTCGCGGTGAAGTCGGCTACTTCAAGTCGCGTAACGCCACCAACTATACCCAGCTCGTGGCCGTCTACGCACTCGCTGAAGCTTATGCTATGACGCGTATCCCCGACCTCAAGCCAGTGGTTGAGCGCGCCATCAAGCCGATTATTGATGGTCAGAATGCAAATGGCGGATGGTACTACAACCTCGACGCCAAGTGCCCCATCACCGACACATCCTTCGCCAGCTGGGCCGTGCAGGCACTCAAGGCTGCCAAGCTCGCACACGTTGGCGACCAGAAGATGAAGGGGCAGATTGTTGCCGCACTGAAGAAAGCATCCAAGGGGATTAAAACCTGCTTGCACTCTGAAGGTGCGCAGACGGGCGCCTTCGGTTACCTCGACAAAATGCCCGAAAAGAACAGCTACTGGGGCTTGACCGCGCCTTGCGTACTCATCCTCCAAATGTTGGATGAAGGCGATACTGAGCTCTGCAAACGTTCGCTCAAGTACATGGAAGCGTGGGACCCCACCTTCAAATGCACTGATGCGCCACCGAAGAAGGAAAAGAACCCTGCTATCGGTAAGTCGTCGCAGTACTACTGTTACTACCTCTCGCAGGTGCGCTTCAACCAAGGCGAAAAGCATC
This sequence comes from Candidatus Spyradenecus sp., assembly GCA_045605345.1. Classification (GTDB taxonomy): domain Bacteria; phylum Verrucomicrobiota; class Kiritimatiellia; order RFP12; family DVOR01; genus Spyradenecus. The sequence continues at coordinate 54,072 of JAZUPT010000004.1, read as the reverse complement.
CCGCATGGCTCCGTTGGAATGAGACCCAGAAGCGTCTCTACGCCGCAGCGGCCATCAATATCCCTGCTGAGAAGTCGGGCTACGTAGACCACGAAGGCAAGCCGCAGTACATCACCTATTGGCCCGTGCAGAACTCTTCTGCGCAGTTCAAGGGTGAACCAAAGGCAATCTCGGACGAACAACGCCTCATGCAGGACAAGGGCACCAAAAATGGTGCACGAAACGGTTATCCCATCAAGGACTTGATTAACCGTGACGTCTGCACCCTCTCGGGGTGGCACTCGGGCAAGAATCCTGCGATGAAGGGTATGCTCCTTGGTAACTGCCTCACCGCACTTCAGCTCATGGTTTACTATCGTAACAGCCCGCTCGCAAAGGGCGCTCTCTCCAAGATCGAGGCGGAAGTCGAAGTCAAGGTGGAAGATAAGAACGAAGTGACCATTGAAGGTATCGACGACATCTAATTCGATCACTCGATGAATCCCAAAGAAAAGCCGGACGCCATGCGCCCGGCCTTTCTTTTTCTACCCCCTTGGGGAGGAAAATGGGAAAAGATAGACAAAGACTAAAGCCCCAAATAGACAAAATAAAAATAGGCAAAGCCCCGCCCGCCCCTGCCAGGGCTCCCACTCCCAGGCCAGGTCCTAGCCACTGCCAGTGCCCTCGCCCTTGACCACCGCCACCCCCCGGCCCTTGCCTATCTCCCATTGTCTATCTCTCCTTCTTGCCTATCTGGGGCTTCAGCCTTTGTCTATCTCCCTTTTGCCTATCCTCCCGCCCACGCCCAGGACTCCCACTCCCTCCCATCCATCGCTCCTCTGCCCTTAGCCCTTCTCCCCATCCATCGCTCCACCTTGGGGCCCTCTCCCTGCCTCTGACCCTCACTCCAGTCCTTGACCACCGCCACACCCCCTGCCCTTGCCTATCTCCCATTGTCTATCTCTCCCTCTTGCCTATCTGGGGCTTTAGCCTTTGCCTATCGCCCTCTTGTCTATCCCTCCCGCCCACGCCCGAGGCTCCCACTCCCTCCCCATCCATCGCTCCTCTGCCCTTAGCCCTTCTCTCCCCATCCATCGATCCACCTTGGGGCCCTCGCCCTGCCACTGCCCTCACTTCAGCCCTTGACCACCGCCACACCCCCTGCCTTTGCCTATCTCCCTCTTGTTTATCCCCCTCTTGCCTATCTGGGGCTTCAGCCTTTGCCTATCTCCCATTGTCTATCCCTCCTGCCCACGCCAGGGCTCCCACTCCCTCCCATCCTTCGCTCCTCTGCCCTTAGCCCTTCTCTCCCCATCCATCACTCCACCTTGGGGCCCTCTCCCTGACTCTGCCCCTCACTCCAGCCCTTGACTACCGCCCCGACCCGGCCTTTCTCTATCTCCTTTTCTGCGCTCAAATCTTCACTTTCTCGCGTGCGCGTATGTGCGTGTGCGTTTCTTTTGTGGTATAATATTTACTTATTGAAAGGATTTAGCAGGATGGACGAAGAAGTTCAGGTGGTTTCGGCGAAAGATACACGTTTGACCTCGATTAATGTCGAAGAGGAGATGAAGAATTCTTACATCGACTATTCGATGAGTGTCATTGTTTCGCGTGCGTTGCCGGATGCGCGTGACGGATTTAAGCCTGTACATCGCCGCGTGTTGTACGCGATGTACGCGATGAAGATTTTCCACAATACGAAGTACATGAAATCGGCGCGTGTGGTCGGTGAAGTGATGGGTAAATACCACCCGCACGGCGACAGCTCAATTTATGACACCTTGGTACGTATGGCGCAGTGGTTCAGTTTGCGCGTGCCTTTGGTGGACGGCCATGGTAACTTCGGCACCCTCGACGGCGATAGTGCTGCGGCTCAACGTTACACCGAATGCCGTATGGCGAAGATTTCCAACGAAATGCTCGCAGATATTGACAAGGATACGGTCGATTTCATGCCGAACTATGACGGCAATGAAACCGAACCGCGCGTCCTGCCCTCCAAGCTCCCCAACCTCCTGCTAAACGGTTCTCAGGGCATTGCTGTGGGCATGGCCACCAATATCCCGCCGCACAACTTGCGCGAGCTTTGCGATGGCTTGATCCACTTTATTGACAATCCCTCTGCAACCATTGACGATTTGATGGCCTTTGTTAAAGGCCCCGACTTCCCCACGGGCGCATTGATTTGCGGCACGAGAGGTATTGAAGAGATGTACAAGCTCGGCCGCGGTTCAATTGTGATGCGTGGCGAAGCGGAAGTAAAGCAGATTGGCAAGCGCGAATGCATTGAGATCACTTCGATTCCCTATATGGTAAACAAGGCCTCCATGGTCTCCAAGATGGCCGACCTCGTGAAGGATGGCGTCATCAAGGGTATCTCGGACATCCGCGATGAGACGAGCCTCAAGGATGGTATCCGCGTAATCATTGAACTCAAGCAGAATGCCGACCCTGGTGAAGTCATCCTCAATCAGCTTTACAAGCACTCCGACCTGCAAACGACCTTCGGCGCAAATATGATCGCATTGGATCATGGTCGTCCGAAGCGGATGACGTTGCGCGATTTCTTCCAGTGCTACGTTGACCATCGCTTCGATGTGCATACCCGCCGTGCGCGCTTTGATTTGCGCAAGGCGCAGGAACGCATCCACATCGTGGACGGCTTGCTCATTGCCCAGGACAACCTCGACGAGGTCATTCACATCATCCGCGACTCCAAGACCAACGATGAAGCGCGTACACGTCTCTGCGAACGTTTCGGCTTCTCAGATGCGCAAGTTCAGGCCATCCTCGAAATGCGCCTGCGCCAGTTGACGGGCCTGGAACGCGACAAGCTCCTCAATGAACAGGCTGAGTTGCAGGCTCGCATCGCAGAACTGCAGGCAATCCTTGAAGACCCCGCCAAAATCTTCGCCCTCATCAAGCAGGACCTTGAAGAGGTGAAGGCTCAGTACACGAAGGAAGGCGACCGCCTCACGAAGATTGTTCCTGAAATGGGCGACCTTGACCTACGTGCAGTCACCCCCAATGTGCCGACGGTCATCACCCTCTCGCATCGCGGTTATGTGAAGCGTACTAAACTCTCCGACTACCGCGCCCAGGCTCGTGGTGGCACAGGCTTTACGGGCGTGAAGATTAAGGACGCAGACTTCATCGAACGCATCTATGTGCCGTACGCACATGACGACCTGCTCTTCTTCACCAATACTGGACGCGTTTACAAGAAGGAAGCCTTCTCCATTCCTGAAGGCTCGCGTACATCTTCTGGTTCGCCGATCATCAATGTGCTCGAAGGCTTGCAGAAGGATGAGCGCATTGTGGAAATTCTCCCCATCAATGGCTTTGATGAAGACCGCGATGTTACCTTTGTGCTCACCGATGGTACGATCAAGCGCACCGCACTCTCCGATTATCGCAATGTCAATCGTCGTGGCATTATCGCCATCAACATTGAAGAAGGCAATGCCATCGTTAAGATTGCGCTCACTAAGCCTGGCGACAAGGTCTTCATGGCCACTCGCGAAGGTCTCGTCAACGCCTTCTACATCGATGAAGTGCGTCGCGTGGGACGTGGCGCAATGGGTGTCTGCGGCATGAAGTTCAAGATCGAAGGTGACAGCGTTTGCGGTTTCGCCGTGGAAGAACCTGAAGCCGACCTCCTCTTCGTCACCGAAAATGGACGCGGTAAGCGTAGCAACTTCGACGAATTCCGCGTGACCCACCGTGGTTCGAAGGGCGTCATTGGTAACCCGATCGGCAACGAAAAGAATGGCAAGCTCATCGGCATCGCCACCGTAAAGGGCGACGAAACCATGGTCTTGCTCACCTCTACGGGCATCATGATGCGTACCAACGTCAGTGATGTTCGTACGATGGGTCGTAGCGCCGCAGGCGTTAACTTCATCAAGCTCAAGGGCGATGCCACCCTCGCCAGCTTCTCGCTCGCTCCGGCTGACCCCGAAGAGGCTCCTGAAGCCGATGAAGCCACCGCTACGGACACAACCGAAGCCACCGCACCCATTGCGGAGCCTGCAGCAGACGTTGCCCCTGAAGCAACCGACTCCCCGGCTGACACTACCGAAGCCTAACGGCAATCCTTCCGCTTCCGGCCTGCCCTTGGCATCGTCGGAAGCGGAAATTGTCTCCCCGTTTAATCTCTCCGCTCAGTTCCCTCACCCTTACGGTGGCGTATCTCGCGCAAATGACCGCCTCCAAACACACACACGCCCCATGATTTGGATCACAGGTGATAAGCATGGTGATTTTTCCTCCGTGGAAGCATTCTGCAAAAAATGGCAGACGCGCCGCGAGGATACGCTCATTGTGTTGGGCGATGCTGGCATTAACTACTTCAATGACGGACGCGAAACTGCGCTAAAAGAGGAACTTGCCCAACTGCCCATCACGCTCTTCTGCATCCATGGCAACCATGAAGCACGCCCAGAGACGTTAGAGGACTACGAACTTCAAGAGGCTTTCGGCGGCAAGGTCTACGTGGATCCACACTATCCCAATCAGCTTTTCCCCGTAGATGGTGCAATCTACCAAATTGGTAAACACCGCGCCCTCGTGATTGGTGGGGCTTATTCGGTGGATAAGTTCTTGCGACTCCGGAGACGTTGGCACTGGTTTGAAGATGAACAACCCTCTGATGCGATTAAGGCGCGCACCGAAGCTGCATTAGATGCGGTTGATTGGCAAGTGGATGTGGTGCTCTCGCACACCTGCCCACAATCGCAAGTGCCGTTGGAAAAACTCCCACCACTTGCGCCAGAATGGGGGCCTATTGACACCTCCACAGAGGAGTGGCTTGACTCCCTCCGCGCAAAACTCTCCTTTAATCGTTGGTACGCGGGTCATTTCCACGTAGACTACTTACGTGACAACTTCACTTTTCTCTTTGATTCATTTCAACTCTTTGACGCATAACCCCAGAAAGGTCCCTCCCCATGGCAGGCGAATACGTTTTTAATCTGCAAAATGTTACCAAGCATCACGAAAAGAAGGTCATCTTAGATGACGTCAACCTCGCCTTCTTCCACGGCGCACACATCGGTGTAATCGGCGCGAATGGCGCAGGTAAGTCCTCGCTCTTGCGTATCCTCGCAGGCTTGGATAAGGACTACATGGGCACTTGTTACGTGGGCAAAAACACCAAGGTCGGCTATCTCCCGCAGGAGCCCGAACTTGATCCCGAAAAGACCGTCCAGGAATGCGTTATGGAAGGCGTGGCTGACGCACAGGCCATGCTTGAGAAGTACGAAGACCTCTGCTGCCGTTTGGACGAACCCGGTGCCGAAGAGGAAATGGCGCGCTTGCAGGAAATTATTGATGCCAATGACCTCTGGAGCCTTGACCACCAAGTGGAAATGGCAATGGAAGCCTTACGCTGCCCCGACCCGGATACGAAGACTGGCGTCCTTTCGGGCGGTGAAAAGCGTCGCGTGGCCATGTGCCGCCTCTTGATTTCCAATCCTGACGTGCTCCTCCTCGACGAACCAACCAACCACCTTGACGCTGAATCTGTCGCTTGGATTGAAGCCTTCTTGAAGAAGTTTAAGGGGACGCTCATCGTGGTCACGCACGATCGCTACTTCCTCAACAACGTCACCGAATGGATCCTCGAAATGGATGCCGGCCGCACCTATCCCTATAAGGGCAACTATGAACAGTGGTTGGAGCAAAAGCAGGCCATGATGGCTGCCCAGGCCAAGCAGGCCGAAAGCCGCAAGAAGATGATTCAACAGGAACTCGAATGGATCCACACCAATCCTTCTGGCCGCCGAGCCAAGGGTAAAGCCCGTCTCGCACGTTACGAAGAACTCGTCTCGCAGCAAGTCGACACCCGTGAAGAAGAACTCAAGATTCAGATTCCGCCAGGGCCTCGCTTGGGTAATCTCGTGGTGCAGGCGAAGAATCTCACGATGGCATTCGGCGACAAAGTCCTCTTTGAAAATGTCAACTTCGACCTCCCTCGCGGTGGCATTGTTGGGGTAATCGGTGCCAATGGTGCAGGTAAGACCACCCTCTTCAAGCTCATCACGGGCGCGCTCAAGCCAAGCGACGGCGAACTCCGCATCGGCGAAACCGTGGTCCTTAGCTACGTGGACCAGTCCCGCGAAGCGCTTGACCCCAACCACACCGTCTATGAAGAAATCACGGGCGGTGGTGATTACGTCAACCTCGCAGGCAAAGGCATGATGAATGGCCGCGCCTACTGTTCCCGTTTCAACCTCAAGGGCACAGACCAACAGAAGAAGGTCGGCGTGCTCTCCGGCGGTGAACGCAACCGAGTCCACCTCGCCAAGCTCCTCCGTTCGGGCGGCAACCTCCTCCTCCTCGACGAACCGACCAACGACCTTGACGTCGGCACCTTGCGTTCCTTGGAAGAAGGCATCCAGGACTTCGGCGGTTGCGCCGTAGTCGTCTCCCACGACCGTTGGTTCCTCGACCGTATTGCCACGCACATTCTCGCCTTTGAAGGCGACTCCAAGGTGCGTTGGTTTGAAGGCTCCTACTCCGACTACCACGAAATGCGCCGTAAGGAACTCGGCGATGATGCAGATAAACCCAAACGCATCAAGTTCCGCCCTGTCCGCCACTAAACGACCATGACCGCAGTCTGCCCCGCAGACGGCGGTCTGCCGTTACACCTCACGCGCCTGACCGAAAGGTCGCCCCTCGTGCTCTCTCCCGAAGAAACGCAACGCCTCCAAAGCAAACTTGCCCCCAATGAGCAACTCCTTTGGGCTGGCAAACCCATTCCGCGCGCCTTTACCGAATTCACCACCCACGCGATGCTCTTCAGCTTTCTTTGGTGGGGATTCCTATGTTTTGTTATTTGTACGTTTTTCTCTGATTACGACCCCAATACCAACGTCTACATCTTCGGCGTTAAAAAAACTGCGAGTGGATTCTCTGCTAGAGAGATTACCCTATTCTTTGTTCCTTTAACGCCCTTTATCGCCGCTGGCATTGGCTTGGTCTTTGCACCCCTTTGGAAATACCTCATCATGAAGGGGCGCGTTTACGCAGTCACGACCAAACGCGCAATGATTGTCGGATGCATTCGCACCCAGTCCTGGCGCGCATCTGAAATGCAATTTATTCGACGTACTAGCACCGACGTTCACTTCGTCTACTCCCTAGTCGAACACAACGGTCATCATCCCCCTATCGGCTTTGAAAGCCTCTCTGCGAACGATTTGGATGCGGCAGAAGCCGCGCTTCACAAACTGCATCCTCAGAAATTCCCAGACCCAAATGAAGAAAGGAAAAAATACCCCTATGCTTACTTCCGATGAAACGCAACGCCTCCAAAACAAACTTGACCTCAATGAACAACTCCTTTGGGCGGGCAAACCCATCCCCCGCGCCTTCTCCAAGAGTTCCATCGCAGCCATGATTTTCGGTATTCCGTGGTCTGCCATCACTGCGGTCGTGACAGGTGCCTTTTTAAATTCAATGTTCTTTGGCGATCCCAACGACCCCGTCACCATCAATGGCACTAAAACAACCATCAGCGAAGTCTCCATCTTGTTCAAAATCGGCATGTGCGCCTTCTTTGTGCCCTTCGTGACCATTGGCATCGGTATGCTCTTTGCGCCGTTGTGGAAGTTTATCATCATGACCGGGCAAACCTATGCTGTCACCACCAAGCGAGCCCTCATCATGGGCCGCATCCGCACCAAATCGTGGCGCGCACCTGAAATCAGCTTTATTGACCGTTGCGACCGCCGCAATGGCACTGGCGACATCCTCTTCTCCTACTCTTCCGTAAGCCAAAACGGGCACCATCCGCCTGTTGGTTTCGATAACCTCCCTGCCGAATCACTTACCCCCGCAGAAAGCGCCTTACGCACGCTCCACCCAGAAGATTAATTGCAGTACATGCCCTAAACTATAAGATATCTTCTGATACATCGTGCATTAGACAAAGAAATCGGCGACACTCCCTGTCGCCGATTTCTTTGTCTTGCCCCCTCAACAATAAGTAATCAATACTTTAATTGTAAAGAAAAGAGCCCCCCAAGATGCCTTAGCTCTCAGAAAAATAAAAAAATCTAAAAAAGACTTGCATTTTAGATTTATAGTTTGATACAATTTAACGCGTTTTCGGGCTGTTAGCTCAGTTGGTTAGAGCACTACCTTCACACGGTAGGGGTCGCTGGTTCGAGTCCAGCACAGCCCACCATAATTTAATCCGAACAGGTAACTGTTCGGATTTTTTATTGTTTTAATCTCATCTCACATCTCTTCTATCCCCTCTCACAGTCCCTAAGGACGCACAATCCGTAACCCATGTGACAAGATTACCGACTCGCCTTCTTACCTCCGAGATAACATGAGATTCCGTTCGTGCCGACGCATGTGACACGATTATCCTCCCGCATTCCATCTACTACTGCTTATGGCACCAACCTATTAAAGGTGGCAATCCGCGTGCTGATTGTTATTTGCCCCTCTATTTGTCGTCCCACCTATAGAAGAGGCTTATCAACGTATCAATTATCACCTAGCCACACTGCTTGTTGCGCCAATCCATTAAAGGAGGCAATCCATGCGCTAATTGTTATTTGTACCTCTTGCACCACCTATAGAAGCGGCTTGTCAACATCTCAATTCTTATTTGGCCCTTCTCTGCTTGTCGCAGCCATCCATAGGAGATGCTTACCAACCAAGCAATTACATGCTAATCCAATCTGTCATCGCACCATCTATGACATTAGTACCTCTGCAAAGAGGGGTGCCACAGTCTCTTCCGTCAATTCTCCAAGATCTATGACTACAGCACTTCAACAGGAGACGATACAGCCTCAACTGTCGAGTTTCCGAAATCTATGACAATAGCACCTCAAGTAGGTGTTAGGTTAGCAGTCAGATCAATAACACACCTTGCCATGCCTCAGGAATGCTAAAGGATGGCGAAGGTTAAGGCATCCTTTCCAAGCATTCAAGCCCCACCTATGACCAATCTATTGAATCACATCACGTTTCTATGCTACTTAATCCCATAGCATAAAACAACCTCACATCGGCAGATAGCGGGAACGTGAAGCCAACTATCCCTCTTAGGCGAACAAAGGGTATTTTGGCGCGTTTCCACGTCACCCCTCATCAATTCCCCTGACGTCCCTGCTCGCGCCTTCTAAGGCCATTTTCCTGACGTCTTAGACCGAATAATCCATGGAGCATCACCCCGAAGAAAGTGGCCATAGGCCTTATCAATGTATTAGAACGAATAATCATAAGAGCATACACCATAAAAACATCACTTCACGAGAGCATCACTGCATGAGAACTTCGCCCCTACTCTTCTTGCACAGATCTCCCTGCAGCCCGAACAATAAACAATTTATGACTTGTTAGTGGCGAACTGCTTACAGCTTGAATCTCGAACCAATGACCCAAGCAGACCCTACACACCTTCTCTCAAGTGCCACCTCCCTTAAAACATATACGAACCTTCACGAATGCAGGTTTAATTAGGGCATCTCTCAAGCGCCACGTTTCTCAAAGCACACACACGCAGAACAAAAAAGAAATACACGAGCAAAATAAAAAAGAAACGCGGCAGTTTGCCGCGTTTCTTTTTTTACCAAGTCTCAAGGATTATTCCTGAGTAGCTGCACCCATGGTTTCAGCAGAAACCGTGTCCATGGTGGCATTGCCCATGCGACCATCGGTTGCGGTCTTCAGCGGGCGGCCAGCCGGGTCAACCAAACGTGCGGTGAGGAAGACGAGGAGGTTACGCTTTTCGCTGAATTCACCCTTAGAACGGAAGAGGAAGCCGATGAAGGGGAGGTCGCCGAAGAAGGGCACCTTGTCTTCGAAGGACTTGCGGGTTTCCGTAATCAAGCCGCCCATCACCACGGTCGAACCGTTGTACACGGAGATGTAGGTGTTGATTTCGCGGACATGGAACTTCGGCTGAGGCATTTCCACATTGTAGTAACGCACTTCAGCACTGGTCACCACACCGGCAGTCATGCCGTACTGAATGTAAGGCACCTTCATACCATAGTCAAAGTCGCCGAGGTATTCAACCACTTTGGGATTGACCAACATGTTGATCATCTGACCTTCCTGAGAAAGTTCAGGAACCACCTGGAGGGAGACACCCACGTCCATCTTTTCGAAGGACTGAGGTTCAACAGCGAACTTGACGGGCGGTGCATTCATCTGCACATTGTTGCCGCCGCCACCGAGAAGGCCGTCATTGTTATTGTTGCCGTTCCAGTTCTGTTCAGCTTCTTCGAGTTCGGTAATATCGAATTCGGTCGGATAGATGTGTTCGGTCACCACGCGGATGAGCGCTTCCTGACCAGGACGTGCGAGCACCTTCGGGCTGGAGAGCATGTCCGTATCAGAACGCTGTGCGAGCATATGGAGAATCATCGTCAAGTCAACGCGACCGAAGACGGCAGAGAAGCTTGCGAAGGTGTCATCCGGAGCAATCGAGCTACCAGCAAGATTGATACGATTAGCATAAGCAGCATCGTCACCGAGGAAGCGCATGCCGTTGTTCAACTGGCTCCCATGCACTGCGACGTTTGCATCGCCCGTGCCGCCCACACCAGGACGGAAGACGTTGCCATTTGCACCCACGCCACCAGCACCATTGCCACGGTTGACGTTGCCAGAGATCACGGAGTCAGCCCAGTCAATGCCAGAACCAATCGTACCCACGATATCACTGTTCAAGCGCCATTCGAAGCCGAGAGAGTTAAGGTCCTGCTGACTCACTTCCACGAAACGAGCTTCCACTTCAATCTGAGAAGGCGTCACGTTGAGGTCTTCGAGGATGCCTTCGAGGATTGCGAGGTTTTCAGCGGTGTTCGTCACACGGAGCTTACCAATGGTCGGCAAGTAGGCCACCTTTGCATCACCATCAAAGGGCACGCCGAGATCGGTGAAGACGCGCTTCAAGGTATCGCCATCCGTCGAGGCTGCCGAGAGGCTGCCAGAATCTTCCATGCCCCAACCGCCATCGCTGCTGGAGGAGCCCATTTCGGTTTCCACAGCGCCGAGCTTTTCCATCAAGCCTGCCATGACGTTGTAAGAACGGGTCACCATTTCGCCAGCCACGTGCGTAGCGGGAACGATCATCACGATCTTACCCTTAATCACGTACTTCGAGCCCGTCACTTCGCAGACCATGTCCAATGCTTCCTTGAGCGTGACCCACGGCATGGAGATCGAAGCAATCGGAGGCAAGCCAGAATCGGAGCCAGAATCAGAAGCGAAGGGATCTTCTTCTTCAGAAGCTTCAGCGGCAGGTGCGGGCTTACCCATGTTCAACACGAAAGCCACACCCTTTTCTTCCGGAGGAAGTTCCTGCTTGTCATATGCCTTAGACAATTCAGCGAAGAGGGCCACGGCATCAGCAAGCGTGCTCGGCGGACGGATGGTGAATTCGGGCAGACGGATGTACTGGAGCTTTTCCATCACCGTGGCAGCATCCTTTTCGCCTTCCTTATTCACCTTGGTAGCAGCGCCCTTCGATTCGGTGGGCGTGTAAAGTTCTTCGGAGTTACGACCGAGTGCGCCAAGGGGAGTCCAATTCAATTCCACCTGGCTGATCATTTCATCGTGAGTGGAATACTTCAACTGACGATTGCGGTCGGCATGACGACGAGCGACGCGTGTACGGAGATTAATTGCCTCTTCGTTGTTCGGGTCATCACGCAAGATGAGTTCCAACTGGTCATTTGCGTCTTTGTACTTTGCGAGCTGGAAGTAAACGGTTGCGCGACGCATACGTTCCTGAATTGCCAAGCGATCGAGTTTGTACTTATCCTTAGCGTATTCAGGCAACACGGGCTCTGCACGAATTTCAGCAGGCTTGTTCATCTCTTCCTGAATGATTGCCACGAGTGCGGCGCCCTGGGCATGACCACCCAAGTTGACGCTCTGTGCCATTTCGAGAGCTTCCTTGTAGTTGCCTTCTTCAAAACGGACACGAGCCTGACGATATTCAGCTTCGCGAATGCCGATATCACATTCATTGCGGAGAGGGAGATTTTCTTCGCGCTGACGGAAGTACTTCTGAGCATCCTTATACATCTTGATTGCATCAGCGTACTGATTGAAAGCCTTACCAGGAGGCGGGGGCGTGGTCATCAACTGACGTGCCTTGTTCAAGCAAGCATAAGCGTGGTTGTCAAGGCCACGGTTCTTCAATTCCATCAAGAGTGCGAGCTCATTGAACTTATCTTCTTTTTCAGAACGCGCATCAAGATCTTCAGTGCTCGGCTCAACATCGGCAATCAAACCCTCGCCTTCAGCAGGCTCGGCAACAGGCTCGGCATCTGCCACCTCTTCAGCGGGCACATCTACGACTTCGGCCACTTCTTCGGCGGGTTCGTCAGCGGGTTCGTCTGCCACCTCGGCCACTTCTTCAGCCGGAGCTTCAGGTTCAACGTCTTCGATTCCGCCCAGCAACGCATCGAGATCTGCATTTTCGTCCGCGACTTCAGCCACCTCTTCTGCAGGAGCTTCGGCGACATCGGCGACTTCTTCTGCAGGTTCGTCTGCGACTTCAGCCACTTCCTCTGCAGGTTCGTCGGCCACTTCTTCAGCGGGAGCATCTGCAATCTCTTCCGCAGGGGCATCTGCGGCTTCTTCAGCGACTTCAGCCACTTCTTCTGCAGCGTCTTCAGCAATATTTTCCACCTCAGCTGCATCATCAGCCGAGGCTTCCTCTATGGCGACATCCTCAACGAGATCCCCCAAGAGGGCTTCAAGGCTGTCGTCATCTTGCGCGACTGCGCAAAGTGATGCCCCGGCGACGAGTGCGCCGACCATGGCAAAGCGTACAAAGTGTGTCATAGCACGTTTCTCCGCGTTAGTTGGGCTTTTGACCCTATCCAAATCGTGAGGGTAGTATAGCCCAATTCAATAATTATTTCAACACAAATTCCTCTTTCGTCGCATTTTTCTGAATGCGTACGACTTTTTTCTCGGCATCAACGCTCAAAACTGCGTATTTTTCGCCCTTTACGGTAAAGGTTTGACCAGGGGCGACAACCACAGGAGCGACGTCCGGAACGTCAAATTCAAGTGTTGCGCGTTGTTCAAGCAGAGGATCGCCAGGCCATTCGGGGTTATTTTCATCCCAAATAACGGTCGTCACCTTCTTGCCATCTGCGACTCGCTTCAATTCAATCGTGGAGACATCCACAAAGCGCGTTTGCTTATGTTCACCCACTTGGATTTGCTTTTTCGGCAATTCATTGTAACGCACGAAGATAAAGCCAGTCTTACCGATTGCTTCGCCATCCTTTGCACGAACAGGCTTTGTGCCAGGATTTCCCTCTTCGTCCACCGACACGAAGGTGAGCTGATAGTGCGTCACCGTCTTTCCTTCGGCATCCTTTGTGGAGGGCAGCTGCATCTTATTCGTGGCGCGAATACGCAACTTCGTCCCCTTGATATCCTTGAGTGCGAAGCGGCTTTCATAACCCGGGTGCGACTTAGCATCGTTCATATCCGTCTTTGCCAAGTATTCTTCAATATTGGTAAAGCCGTCATTGTCATTATCCAAGTCAACATCATTTCCGTCCTGAGGATTGAGCTTCAACTTCAATTCTTCAACGTCCGGAATGCCATCGCCATCAGAGTCCACCGCGGCGAGATCAATTTTCTCTTCCTTCGGTTGGACCGCACCACAGAAGGCGCACTTCTCTGCGCCCCATGCGATTGGCTTCACGCACTTCACGCAGAGCAAGCGACGCTCCGGCGTGCCCAGATTAGGACGATCGGGGCTTTCTTGCTTCGCGAGCAACGTCGCGGCATCAGGTTTTTCAACCGTTGCGATCAAAGCCAAATCTGCGGCATTTTCAACAGGGGTCAACTGCTTTGTGGAGGGTTGTCCCGATTCAAGATCAGCATCATACTGACTGACTTCTTGTTGGAGGTTCACGCCTTTCAACACAAGGAAGCCCAACGAAATCAACAAGATGGCCAACACCGCTACAGCGGCGAGGCGATCGTAGTGTTTCAAAAACGGAGGAAGTTGGTTAGCCATAATTGCGTTTATCCTTCCTTATTCAGCCGCTGCAGGAGCAGGTTCTTCCGCAGGCGTTTCTGCGGGGGGCACAGAGTAAACCTCAAACTTGAGGGAGACTTCCATCGGCATCGCGTTTTCGGGATCCGTAACCAAACGTTCTGCAGGTGCAGCATTCTCGAAAAGGGCGACTTCCTTTTCGGGCGTTTCGGCTTCTTCGCCCTTACGATTACGATTGCGACGCGCCGCGGTGGCACGCGCAGTCTGACGACGCTTCACCATGTCGGTCACACGCGTACGCAAATCCATCGGGTTATTGAACGAAAGATCGGTCACCACAACAAAGAGTTCATCCTCTGCGAGCATGTTCATAATCTTCGCCACGGATGCATAATTTGCACGGAAGGTCACAGAGAAGGCCTCTGCGCTCACGCCATCCTTCGCAAGTTCTTCAGGCAATTCAATGCCCGTTGCGGCCGGCTTCTTCTCTTCCTTTGTATTACGACGATTACGACGATTATTACGACGAGAAGTGGTCTCCTCCTCTGCAGGAGCCGTCGCGGCATCAAACATATCACGCGTCACCTGCGTAATATCCAATGCGCCAGCATCCAAAAGCATATCGCAGACATGCTCAATCACTGCGAACTGATGCGCCAAACGCGGTACATCGGCTTCCTTCGGCAGTTCACCCTTTTGCACATAACGGCCAAAAGAGTAATCCATGCCAGGCTCTGCGGCTGCCGCTTTGTTGTTGGCAATGCCATCAAAGATTTCCACGCGAGCCGCATTCTTACGCGCATCAAGCGCATGAATGGTGTCGGCCACGCGCGTCACGAACTGCGAGGGCGATTCTCCTTTAGGATATTCCAAAGGATGCGCCAACAAAGCACGTGCGGCATCTGCCACGGCATTGTAGGTCGTAGCATCCTGTTCGCGTACATCGCGATTCGCCTTAGAGGGGTAAGGCGTTTCCGAGTAGTAACCGCGGATTTCAGAAGCGGCGTTTTCACGCGCGTCATGCGCTTCATTCATCGCACCAATCTGCCCGAAGAGCAACACCGCAAGCGCCACAATAGCCGCCGTGCACCCGCCGGCAATCACGCCGAAAATGAGTTTTTGTTTAGGGTCCATTTGTTACTTACCTCCGGCTGCGACGCGTCGTAGTCGTCTTTGGCGCTTCTACGTCTTTGAGCTTAGCGGTGAGATCAAACGAGGTCAACCAATCTACGCTCTGATTAATTTTACTAATCTGAATTTCCTTTTGGTCATCAGCAAAGACGTCCTGTGCGGCCAAACGTCCGGCAATCGTTTCTGCGATTGTCTTCCCCTTCTCCACGAGGGTCGGCTCAAGGTCCTTCCACACGGAGACGGAGATATCCACGCCCTGAAGAATGTTTTCTTGACGGCGCGCCTTCAAGCTCGTAATCCAGAGACCTTCTGGCACTGCCTTATCCACTGCGACAAGCATGCCCATCCACTGTCCGCGACGCTTCATCAGATTACGATAAGCCGTTGCACGCGCTTCTGCGGCCTTTGCCTTCTTGTCCACGCGGTCATAACGATCTTTTTCGCTTTGATACGCACTGATGCGATCGGCGATGGTTGCTTGTTGCGTCTCGTAGGAGTTCTTCAAGTTATTCACGAAGAGCCACCACGTACCCAAGGTTGCCACCATACCGATTGCGGCGAGCGCGAGGAAGGGCAAACGACGACGGAAGACCTTGCGCTCCACGATGTCTTGGGAGACCAAGTTGATTTCCACCGGGCAGGTCAACCCACGACGCAGTGCCAAACCCACGAGCACGGGCATCGAGAAGGCATCATGGCCGAACTGTTCTGCGTCAACATGCTTCGGATAGGAAACCGTCTGGAAGGGGTTGAGGAAGTCCACCGCAATCTGCAACTTCTCTTCAAAGAAGTTCTGCATGTACGGCAGCTGCGCAGAGGCGCCAGTTAGCAACATCTGCGACGGTGCGCTACCGCTCTGCTGGCTACGATAGAAGGATATCGAACGTGCAATTTCAGCATTCAAGCGCGTCATCACATTGCGAATCACCTTCGAGAGGCGATCCACATCTGGATCATCCACTGCGAAAGCGCCGCCTTGTGCGACCAAGCCACGTTCGCACTTAAAGGCCTCAGCATCCTCTGCGGAAATACCAAAGGTCTTTGCGATTTCTGCCGTAATGGTGTTGCCCGCCACAGGAATGGAACGGTAGAAGATGCGGTCCTGCTCCACGAACACCAAGTTCGTGCAGCGTGCCCCAATATCCACCACCAACGTGCACCCATCCATTTCGGGATAGTTAAATCGCACCGCATTGTAGAGCGCGATTGGTGCCACATCCACCACCTCAGGCTCACATCCCAGATTCAACAATGCGCGCGTCACCGCCGAGACCAAAGCCTCACGCGATGCGACAATCATCACATGCTGTTCACCTGCATCGGGCAAGCCAATCAAAGTGTGCGAGAAAATGGCTTCGCTCAAGGGGAAGGGTGCTGCTTGTTCCTGTTCGAAGCGAATCTGCTCATCCATCTTCTCGGGGCTATCCGAAAGCACCTTGATGAAGCGCGGGAAGGCCATTTGACCCGAGAGTGCCACATGGATGCGACCAGCACGAATGCCAGAGGTCGCCATCATTCCACGCAAAGCCTGTTCAATTTCCACGCTAAACGTGTCGGGATTCTCCGCGCTACCTTCGGGCAAATCGCCGAAAGTATAGCGCAAGAGGCCGGGTCCGCGACCGGACCTGACCTCAAACTCGGCAAGCGCAAGACGCGTCGCGCCGATATTCAGTGTTAAAATACGTTCCATAAAGTTTCCGTATATTCAGACGTACTAGAGACGACTTACTTGTTCTTCACCTGATCGTAGTACATATCGCCCACCATGATGAAGGGCGAATTCGAGCGATCGCGCAAAATACCCTCGACCTTGGTTACCGACTTAGCCTTGTTCTGAATGGATTCCCACCAAGCGACCTTTTCCTTCTTGGGGCCCACGAGCAAACCTGCGATATCCTTACCTTCAATCTTTGCGCCACCCACGGCCTGAGTGAAGATTTCACCCTGCTGAATGCCATCGACCTTAATCTGCACCGAGAAGACCACCGGCTTACCATAGACAGCCACGGAGCTCGGCGGCACGCAAACTGCTGCATAGTGCGTACGACCAGGCGTAATGCTGGTGTAGGTCACCGTTTCGGTGAGCAACACATTCAACTGGTCTGGCGATTCCCAACCAATCGCACCACCCGCCTTGTCTGCATTGCTCTTCACGCCACCTGCGAGCTTCGACTGCTTCATATCATAGAGCACCGCGTAGGTGACTTCCACTTCAGGCACCACGAGAATCGGCAACTTCTTACCCGATGCGTCCGTACCAATGCGCGACACATTGTAGGCCACTTCAAAGTAGTGCCATCCCTTTACGCCGTCTTTCACGTGGGAGTCTGCGTGGTTAATCTTCATTTTCCACTTTTCTTCCACCGAGGGTGCGGGCGCAAGATAGTCGCTATCGCCACCAAGAGGTGTAATTTCCTTAATTTCAAGCATCTGACCGGGCTCAGACTTCCCGCCACCAGCATCCTTAGCAGCGCGATTCTTTCGACCCTGCGCCAATGCTGTACCAGCGCAAATCGTAACTAACAAAACCATCATCCACGACTTCATTTTGCGGCTCCTTTCGGGCACTCTTTGCCCTATAACCATATTGACAAGAGAAAGTATAGCCGTATTTTCGACACACGTCAAGACTTCCTACACTTTTTTATCTACTTTTTAGGACACAAAATGCAACAGTGGATTACGTTAAGCCATCGCAAGCCAAAGGCCTTTTTTGATATACTTTCGGCATGAGTGAAGAGACCCCAAGGCGATTTAAAATTATTTGCTCCTACGATGGCACCGCATATTTCGGTTGGCAGACGCAACCGGGCTTCCCGAGTGTTCAGGAGACCATTGAACAAGTTTTGGCAGGCATTGTAAAGGCCTCCAAGGTGGATATCCACAGTAGCGGACGCACCGACCATGGTGTTCATGCACATGGCCAAGTCTTTCATGTGGACCTTGTCACGCGCATGACCGTCCGTTCACTCAAAATGGCGCTCAATGCCAATGGGCGCCTCCCGCCAGACATTCGTGCGCTTTCCGTTCAAGAGGTTGGCCCACGCTTCCATGCGCGCTTTGATGCCAAACGAAAAGAGTACCGTTACTACGTCTGGAATACGCGCATTTTGCCCCCAAACAAACGCCTCTACAATGCACACATCGTGCGTCCACTTGATCTTGAGGCAATGCAGAAGGCCATGAATTACCTGGTTGGCACGCACGATTTCGCTGCCTTTGCCGCAAATGCCAATCGTCCCATTGAGTCAACCGTCCGCACCATCTATGAATTTGAAGTCACCAAACGCGGCTCACGCATTTGCTTCCGCGTGCAAGGGAGCGGCTTCCTCTACAAAATGGTTCGCTCTTTAGTGGGCTTTTTGCTCCGTATCGGCAGCGGAAATGAAAAACCCGAAGCCGTGCTTCCGCTCTTAGAGCCTGGCAATCAACGCACCGCACGCGTTCCCTCTGCACCAGCCGCGGGGCTCACGCTCTATCGCGTGTGGTATTAATGCTACACGCCCCTCACCCCTTTTGTCGCGAACGAGATTTGCAATGGATGCTCCACTCACGCCCTTAATTGATGAAACCGCAGAACAAACCGAAGCCGAGGTCTTTACCTTAACCATTGAAGGTGGTGCCGATGCGCGGCGCTTAGACCAATGGCTCGCCGGCAAACTTCCCGAATTGACGCGCTCACGGATTCAAGCCTTAGCGAAATCGGGTTGCTTAACCGATGCCGATGGACGTGTCATTTCCAAACTCTCCGCCGCACCGCAGCCAGGCCTAACCTTGGTCCTCACCCTACCCCCTGCAGAACCCGTTGACATCATCCCCGAAGCGATTCCCCTCGACATCCTCTATGAAGATGAGGAGATGATTGCCCTCAATAAGCCCGCAGGTTTAGTGGTGCATCCCGCTTGTGGACATAGCCACGGAACGCTCGTCAATGCGTTGCTCTACCACTGCCCCGACCTAAAGGGAATTGGCGGAGAAAAACGTCCTGGCATTGTGCACCGTTTAGATATGGACACCTCCGGCGTCATGGTGGTTGCCAAAAATGAACGCGCCCACCATGCCCTTGTGGAGACCTTTGCCGCGCATCGCCTCACGAAAGAATACCTCGCCATTGTCCATGGTGCACCCGCACCAGAAGGTACTTTGGAGAATCTCATTGGGCGTTCGCCCTTCCATCGCCAGAAGATGGCCGTGGTAAAGACCAATGGCCGCCGCGCCATCACCCATTGGCAACGCCTCGCCTCCTTGCCCGAAGGCCTTAGCCGTGTCTGTTGTCGCATTGAAACGGGTCGCACCCATCAAATTCGCGTCCACATGGCTTCCCTTGGCACGCCCATTGTCGGCGATGCACTCTACGGCAAACCCGCCCTTGACCATCGCCTCCCCGTCCCACCCAAGCGCCAACTCCTCCACGCCTTCCGCCTCCAGCTTCCCCATCCCATCACAGGCGCCCTGCTTGAGTTTACCGCCCCGCCTCCCGCGGACTTCTCCCCCTACCTCGCCTAACGCGTGATGCGCAGACACAAAGACCGCCGCTTACAGAAGTGACGGTCTTTCATTCATAGCTTTTGCGTTAACGCAAGCGGAAGGAATAACCCGAACCGAATCTAATATCTCGTTGCCCGATGACTCATTTCTATTTCTTCCACGCACACTTAAAGTGTAACAAAAAAGTGAAGGAGTGTCAAATCGTCATTTTAGGAAAGCAAGAAATATGGCAAAAAGTGCTCAACAATTGAGGTTGAAAATGGGCGAAATTGAGTCGCAGTTTCGCCCATTTTGGGTATCCAATTTCGCCCTTATTGCGACTCAATTTCGCCCTTATTGACCCAAAATTTCTTTAGATCTCCCCAAAAACCGGGCAAATTGTTGATAACTTTTCTATCCCCGAGTGCCCCAATTTTCGCAAGGAAGCCACTGTAGCGGAGTTGATTTACCCCTATTTTTACATTATCTCTTTCTTCTTGAAGGAGTTATGCAGTTTTAACAAAGGCACGCAAAAGCGCCTAAAACCCGCCGACGTACCAAGAAAAATTCAAAAAACTGCGTCGAAAAACCTGCATTGTTGATAACTTGTTGATAACTCAAAAAAGTTTTCAACAAGCGAAATTTCGCCAAAAAAATGGGGAAAGTGACAAACCTGCGCACGAGATTTTAAAGGGACAAAGAGACAAAAGAGACGGAAGGAAAAAAAGGTATAGAAGGGACAAAAGCGATAGAAGAGATGGAAAAGATTAAAGGGATAGATGGGATGGATGATGTGGGGGCGGCGCCGCCCCCACACCCCTGCGGCAGGACTGAGTCCTGCACGCTACGCATCCTAACGGATGCTTTTTGGTGCTCACGGAAAAGGAAGGAGAGGGGATAAAGGAGATTTGTTGTGGGGGCTACTTCCTTGCCGAAGGCTTGGGAAAATCCCTCACCATCCTGCTTCAAAGGCGAGTCCGCAGGACGAGCACGGGGTGGAGCGTACCACGTTCCCGCGAGGTGTGGGACTGCGCAAGCCCCGCATCATCTCTTTTATCTCTTTCCCTTTTTAAGTCTCCCCTCACCATCCTGCTTCAAAGGCGCGAAGAAAAGATTCTCCCCCGCCTCACCCCATCACACCATTCTCTAGCATCCACTCTTAGAGTGGTACCAAACAACGGGGACGCTGCACTCCCCGCACCCCTCGCCCCCACCCTTCTTACTCCTCCCTTTCTCCTTGTGAGCACCAGTAAAAGCATCCGTCAGGATGCGTAGCGTGCAGGGCTAGCCCTGCCTGAGGGGTGTGGGGGCGAAGTAGCCCCCACATCTTCCACATCGTCTTTAGTGCTCCTACTTTTCTCCGTCTTTACAGGCGAGTCCGCAGGACGAGCACGGGGTGGAGCGTACCACGCTCCCGCGGGGTGTGGGGCTGCGCAAGCCCCACATCATCACTTTTATCATTTCCCTTTTTAAGCTTTCCCCATGCCATCCTGAAGCGTAGGTGATTAGAAGACGGGGAGGATGACGTGGGGCTTAGTACCATTGTAAGCAGGGTGATTTTTCCTTAAGGGTGTGATTAAATTTAGGTGCAATGGTAGAGTATTTGTGTTATTATCGTTCTCACGATTGAACTTATTATCAATTTAATGTTGAGTTTTGGAGTTTTCTTATGAAACAGATTCCTCGTTTATTTACGGCACTTTGCGTTGCGACGCTTGCCTCTGTTACTGCCTTTGCGGCGCCCAACCCGAAGTGGGTCCCTGCACAGTCTGACTTTGTCATCACGATTGATGGTCTTAATGTGGCCGATCCGGCAGCGGACCAGGTGTGGAAGGATGCCTACACGAAGATTGGCATGCCGCAGCAGAGTCCGCTTGAGACGATCAAGTTGCTGGAAGAAGATTGCCCTGGCATTACCGAAGTCTTCAAGGTGGCCTTTGGTCTCAATGATGATTTTACGGCCACGGATACGAAGTCAATTACCTTTGCTTGCACGTTACAGAAGGAACCTGGCGCGGATGATTTGGATGACACCTCGGCGGTGCTCGTCGTTGAAAATCCAAAGGCAAACCTTGATGCCTTGGAAGCCACGCTCCGCAAAGCACTTGATGCGAAGTTAGGAGAAGGGGCGCATTTCGTCCGTGAAGGTAAGTGGTTGACCCTCCGTGAAAAGGCTGAAGCAGGTAAGCCTGAAAAGGGCGTGTTGGCAATCTGCCAGATCCCCGAAGGCTATTTAGTGACACTTCAGCGCACGATGAAGGCCGTGGAAACGATTGGTTCGGACTCCTTTAAGGCAATTACGGCCGACAATCCCTTGATGAAAGCCTTTACCCAGCGCCCAGACGGCACGCGTTTGGCAACGACTTACCTCTTGAAAGACCTCTCCGAACTCGCCACGCGCCTTTCTACGCCTGAAACACTTCAGGTCATCAAGGCTCAGCACCCCGCAGTACTCAAGTCCGACGCAGTGACGGCGACCTCCATCACCCGCGGCACCACCACGGACATCGCTTTGACCATCGCCACCGAAGAGCCTGCCGCCGCCCAACAGTTGCAGGAAGTTGTCCTTGGCTATAAGATGATGGCTCAGATGATGGGTCCTGCCATCCTCGGCAAGCCCGACTCGAAGATTGTCACCTTCATCTCCAAGATTGCTTGCATGGTTGAGGGCAATAATCTCGTGGTTAAGACCCAAATCACCCCTGAAACCTTCATTCCCGTCCTTGAAGAAATCGCAGCAATCCAGGCTCAGCAACAGCAGATGACCGAAGCGCTTGACCTCGATGACGAAGAGGAAGACAAGGAAGAAGATTTGGGCGATACACCTGCCATGACGAAGGAAGAAGCAGCCGCTATTTTGGATGCTTTGGACGACGAAGAGGCACCCGCCACGCCTGCCGTTGGTGTACCCGCCACCAAGTAAGGCGATTTACCTTTTCTTTTAACGCCCGGTTTTCCTTTAGGTTAGCCGGGCTTTTTCATCTGATGATGTGCTAAAATACCAATATGAATGAAATCTTACCGCACGTTTTAGAATTGAAAGAAGACGACAAGGTCTTCGAACACCCCTTTCTCGCCCCAGGCATGCCCCCCATCGAACTTGAGATTGGCTGTGGCAATGGACGCTTTATCGCAGCACGCGCCACCAAAAATCCTGACCAACCCTACTTGGCAGTGGAACGCATGATGGAGCGCCTGCGTCGATGCTCACGCAAAGCGCAAAATGGTCCCGAGGGTGAATTAAAGAATCTTGATTTCATTCGCGTGGAAGCAGGACGTTTTGTGCGTGATCTCTTACCCGACCACTGCCTCAAAGCGATGTACCTCTTCTTCCCCGACCCGTGGCCCAAGCGCCGCCACCACAAGAACCGCTTCTTCCAACGTGAGATGTGCGACACCCTCACCCGTCTCTTCGTTCCAGGCGGCATCATGTACATCTCCACGGACCACGAAGAGTATTTTAAAGAGATGTACAAATATCTCTCTGAAGACACGCGCTTCAAAGAAATTGCCCCCCTCATCCGTGAAGAAGATGAACAGACCGACTTTGAACGTCTCTTCCTCTCCAAGGGTGACCCCATCTACCATTGCGCGTTCCAACTCCAAGACTAAGCCCAAAGGAGGCCGTCATGCGCGTTGATATTCATACCCACTCATTTCCCGCCCACAAGGCACCCGAAGTGATTCGTATGCTCGTGCGGAAATCGGCGAGCCGTTGCCCACTCACCCCTCAAGGGGATGGCACGATGGCCGACCTCATCCGTCAAGAACATGAAGACGGCTTTGATCGTTACGCCATCTGCCCCATTGCGGTGCGACCAGAGCAGTTCAACTACATGACGCGCTTTATGCACGCATTAAGTTCTGGCGCCTGCGGTGAAGAAGCGAAGGAGCGCGTCATCCCCTGTGTCTCGTTGCACCCCGATGACAAAGATGCCGAACTTCACATCCAGACGCTCATTGAGCTCGGCGCAAAGATGGTCAAACTGCACCCCTACTTCCAGCAAACACGCTTAGATAGCCGCAAGATGATTCGGTTATTGCGCATTATCACGGAAGCGGGGCTCCCCATCCTCTGCCACACAGGCGGCGACATCTCCTACGATAGCGACCCCATGGCGGCACCCTTACAGATTGTCAACGTCTATCGTCGCGTGCCCAATCTACGCATGATTTGCGCTCACTGCGCCTCGTGGCGTCACCCTGAAGCCGTGCGCTTCCTCCTCGGTCGCTCCATCTACGTGGATCTCTCCTACCAGAAACAAGGCGGCACCGAACCCACCGTGCGCGCCTTTGCGGAAAAACATCCGCAGGACTTCGTTCTCTTTGGAAGCGATTGGCCCTGGGGGCGCCCTGGTAAACACGCCGCCACGATTGCCTCGTGGGATATCGCGCCCTCGCGTTTAGAGGCAATTATGGGAGGCAATGCCGCACGCTTGCTTAAGCTCTAACCGCCTTTTTGAAGAAAAAGCGCACACCTCCCAAACATTAGACTCGTCAAACAAGCCTTCACTTTGTTATAGTTGAACCAACTCGCACGAAGTATGTTCACTTTTGTGCATCAATCCAAGGAGAAAGACCATGGCTTACAAAATTACTGACAAGTGCGTTGCTTGCGGAACCTGCGCTGGCGAATGCCCCGTTGAAGCAATCGCCGCTGGCGATCCCACCTACACCATCGACCCCGCTAAGTGCGTGGGCTGCGGCACCTGCGCTGGTGTTTGCCCGATGGAAGCAATCGTCGAAGAATAATTCGCTTCGGCGATTCAATGGCAACAGAGATCCGTTCATTCGGGTCTCTGTTTCTTTTTACCCACGCACTATGCTACACTGTCCCTATGAAAGCGTGCACAGATATGAAGCGAATCCTTGTCCTCGGCGCTACCTCTGGTATCGGTAAAGCCTTAGTGGAGCAACTCCGCGCACTCGGTTATGAAGTCATTGCAGCGGGGCGTCGTAAAGCCTTGCTTGACGCCCTCGGTGGGGAGACGCTGGCATTAGATGTCACCGCACCTGATGCCGTGGAAAAAGCGGCGTCCACAGGGGCAGACACGATTCTCTTTAATGCAGGCTTCGGTGAACGCACCCCGATGCCAGATGCGGACCGAACCGACCGCGCCCTGCAAGTTAATGTGCTCGCATTTGAACGTTTTGCGCGCTGGGCACTCACCTCGTGTACCTGTTTTGTCGCGACTGCGAGCATTGCCGGCATTCGGGGGTTGGAAGATACCAATGGTTACTCCGCTTCAAAGGCGTACATGATTAACGCCATGGAGGGCTACCGTCGAAAGGCCCGCCACGGGAAGCATCCCTGCCGATACGTCACCCTTATGCCCGGCTTTGTAGACACCGCCATGGGACAAGCCTCCACCTTTTGGCGATGCAGCCCTGAGGTCGCCGCGAAGGTCATCATTCGTGGCCTTCAACGCCGTAAAGCCGTCGTCTACGTCACCCCACGATGGCGCCTCATCGCCCTCCTCTTACGCGCCCTTCCACGCGCCCTCTTTGAACGCATCCCCGTCAGCTAAGCCAGCAGTACGCACTTCACCCCTTAATCGGGCAAGAATTTCTCCACTTACACCGCTAAAATCCTCCACAACCGTCGCGGGATGTGGCATAATATCTTATCAAAGAGAAAGAGAACCGTCGCCATGTCTCAAACCGCCCCGCTTTTACATCCGGAGCTCACTGTTTCGGGTTGTGACACCAACGCATTAGTTGAAGTCTCCAAACAGTTTGCCGAATTTGAATTTGAAGCCCTCTATCGCAATGAAATCACCGCTGCACAAGTCGCCGCAGACAAGGCCGACTGGGCTGCATTGGGCGCTTCTATGGGCGTCGTCTATCAATCCCTCTGCGATGGTGAAAATGAAAAGGTGATGGGCGCACTCCACACCATTGAGACCATTCTCATGCGACATGGCGTCCTTGTGCCACGTCCCACCGTTAATCCTGCCACACAGGAGGGCCCAACCGATGGCGAATAATGCAAAGACCGCCCTTCTCTGCGCCTACACCTTGGCCAAAGCCAAACAATACGCAGAAGCAGAAGCCCTCATCCTCTCCCACGAAGAACTCGCCAAGACCCCCGAGGCGATTGACCTCTTGGCGCGTATTCGGTTGGAAGAAGGCGATGAAGCCGAAGCGCGTCGCTTGTGGCAGAGTATCCAAGCTGTCTATCCCGAACACGCCCCCTCACGCACCGCGCTCAAACTCATCGGGAGGCGTCCGTTCAAAATCAATTGGGTGAGCATCTTGGCGGTACTCCTACCCGTGCTCTTTTGCGTTGGCTTTTTCTCAGGCGTCTCCATCACGAAAGCCCCCCAACCGCACGTGACCACGGTCCAGTGGGACAAGATTCCCACGCAGGCGAAGTTGGATGCGTTGAGTGTTTACAAGGGAAATGTGAAGCGTGTTTGCATTGCCTCGCACTTCTTCTCTGACCCCGACCGCATCTTTAGCCGTCAATTGCTCACCGAATACGTCGGGAAGGCGCTTGACCTGCCCGCCTCTGCGATTTTCATTGGCGAAGCACCCGAAGCCCTTGGGGAAGAAGCCATCACCGTGGATCTTTTACGTCAATGAGTCATCGTCGGAAGACTGCGCTTGTTTTAGGAAGTGGTGGCGCTCGCGGATGGGCGCACATCGGCGTGATTCGCGCCCTCAAGCGTATCGGCTTTGAACCCGACATCGTCACGGGCACGAGCATTGGTGCACTGATTGGCGCCATGGTTGCCGCCAATATCTTTGATGCCTTTGACCGCGAAGTTGCAACGATGTCCCCGGTGAAACTTGCCAAGTTCTTCACCGAAATTCACTTCCCACAAGCAGGAATCCTCTCTGGGAAACCCATCCTTGAGTGGTTGAAGCAGCCCCATCTCTTAGGGAATCACACCTTCGCCGACCTCAAGAAACCCTTTGCGGCAGTCGCAACAGACCTCTATCGCGAACGCGCCGTTGTCCTATCCAGTGGCAACGTAGCAGAAGCGGTCCGCGCCTCCATCTCCATTCCTGGCATCTTTGACCCCGTTGTTCGAGATGACGCGGTATTAGTGGACGGCGGCTTGGTAGACCCTGTCCCCATCAAAGCGGCACGCGCACTCGGCGCTGAGCGCATTATCGCAGTGGACATCAATACCCTTCTGCCAGAAGAAAAGATGCCCATTGATGGCGAAGCGCCCGCACTCCCCTCAATGGTCACTACGCTCCTGCAAACCATGCGCATGATTGAAAACACAGGCTGTAGAGTGATGTTAGAGCGTGATGCGCCTGATTTACTCCTCCGCCCTGCGGCAGGCCATTTGCATACGCTTGAATTTAATGCAGGCAAGTCCCTTATCTCCGCGGGCGAAGCAGCCGTTGCGGCGGCGCAAAAAACATTGGAATCTTGGTTATGAGCCTTAAAGACTTTTTTATTTTGCACCGAGCACGTAAAGCCTTGAAGGATTTACGCACCGAATATCGTCTCCATAAAGACCTCTTGGAGGCCAAGACACGCGAAGCTTTAGACGAGCGCTTCTTGGATGCGAAGCAAGCCATCCGTGGGAAAGAAGTGGAAGATGTCATGGGGGTGATTGAAACCCTGCGCACCGAATTGACAGAGGCCTTGCCCGCAAAACGTTGCCCATGGATGACAGAACTCCTCGATATCACCATTTCGGCACTTGCTGTGGCCTTCTGTTTCCGCGCCTACTACTACGAGCCCTTCCGAATCCCCACCGGCTCCATGCAGCCCACGCTCTACGGCATTCACTCCACCCCCGCCGACAAACCCGGCGCATGGGATCAGCAACCGCTCAAATTCCTTAAGTGGTGTGCCACGGGCACCTCGTGGAAGGAGGTCACGGTGGCGCGAGGAGGCGTTGTCTCAGGCTTTATGCCATCGCCAAACCCTGGCTATGCAACTTTGGTCGTCAATGGACGCGACCGCTATGATTTGCCCGATGATGCCGCACAAGCGCTTCGTTACACCCTTACCCCTGGCACCCGCCTCCGCACAGGCCAGAAACTCTGGAGTGGTTATGTCACCAGTGGCGACTTCCTCTTTGTGAATCGGTGGATTTGGAACTTTCGCCATCCGAAGTTGGGCGAGACCATTGTCTTCTCCACACAAGGACTCAAGGGCCTCCCCGACAACCAACACTACATCAAGCGCCTCTGCGGAAGGCCCGGGGATACCGTGGAAATCAAGCCAGACTCCACACACTTGTGGATTAATGGCGAAGCGGCGACCAAACCTGAACGTTTGGCAGAGATTGCAGAAAAGCTCACAGCCTACCCCGGCGCACCCGCCTATTTGGGTTACCAACAAGCCCAGCCTGGCGGCAGTTATCCCGAAACCTATTCGCGCTTTGACCTGGCCCCTGGCGAATATCTCGCCCTTGGCGACAACACGGGCAACAGCCTCGATAGCCGTTATTGGGGGAAAGTACCAGCCAAAAATCTTTTAGGTCCAGCAAGTTTCGTGCATTGGCCCTTTATTTCTCCGCGTTGGGGTGCCATTCGTTAACCCAATATGGTAAGATGTTAGTACGAGAAAGGAATTTCGTATGAAGACTGCGTCCAAACCGTTACCACCAGCAGATAGCTATGATGTCCTCGTCGTTGGCGCCGGCCTTTGGGGATGCGTTGTTGCACGAGAATTGGCAGAAGCGGGAAATCGTGTGCTCGTCATTGAAGCACGTTCGCTCCCGGGTGGCAATGCTCGCAGCGCATTTGATCCCGCGACCGGCATCGAATGTCACTGCTATGGCGCGCACATCTTCCATACCTCTGATGAAACGGTGTGGCAATACATCACCCGTTTCGCCGCCTTTACCGACTATCGTCACCGCGTTTTGACCGAATACCAAGGCAAGGTCTACTCCATGCCACTCGGTCTCACGCTCATTAATGCTTTCTACAACACCAATCTCAAGCCCTCCGAAGTCCCCGCCTTCATCGCAGAAGAAGTGCGCAAGGCTGGTATTGAGGGTGAACCGAAGAACTTAGAAGAGCAAGCCATCTCCCTGATTGGCCGTCCCCTTTACGAAGCCTTCATTAAGGGTTACACCCAAAAGCAGTGGAATACCGACCCGAAGGATTTGCCCGCCTTTATCATTCGTCGCCTCCCCGTGCGAGCCAATTACAACACGGACTACTTCAATGATACGCATCAGGGCGTCCCATTGAAGGGTTATGGAGCCATCTTTGAGGCGCTGTTGAATCATCCCGCCATTCAGTTGCGTTGCAACACCGATTACCTCGCCCTTCGCAACACCTTCCCGGCCGACCTGCCTGTGTTCTATAGCGGTCCGATTGATGCCCTCTTTGATTTCAAGTATGGCGCATTACCTTGGCGTGGCTTGAAGTTTGAGTGGGAGACCAAGCCCGTTCAGGATTGGCAAGGCACCACCGTGATGAACTACGCAGATGCAGAAATTCCCTACACGCGTATTCACGAATTTAAACACTTCCACCCAGAACGCAAAGAGGTCTTCGCCTCTGAAAAGACCATCATCTGCCGTGAATATCCCGCAGATTGGAAACCAGGCGATTTGCCTTACTACCCCGTGAACGCCGATAGCACCGCCGCCCTCCTCGCAAAGTATCGCGAAGAAGCGGCAACCCTCCCGAATGTGGTTATCGGTGGCCGCCTCGGCGAATACTGTTACTATGACATGGACAAGGTCATCGGACGTGCGCTTGAACAGGCACATGCATGGTTAGAGGCTAAAAAGTAAAGCACACCTGAGCCGAACTTGTTATACTGATCCCCTTCAGGAGATACAAAAATGAAGTTGAAATCCGTATTGTTGACCGCAAGTTGCGTTCTTTTAATCGCCTTCGCAGGTTGCGGAAAAGAAGATGCCGCCGAAGCTGCTCGTAAGGAACGTGCCGCCGCATTGCGCGCCGAAGCACGCACCGCAGAAGCACAGGGCAATATCACCGCCGCCGAAACGTTCTATCGCCAGCTCTTGGTCGTTGACCCCTCGGATGCCGCCGCTCACTTGAGCCTTGCCAACCTCTCGCATGACGCACGCAAAAATTACTTGGACGCGATTTACCACTATCAGCGCTACCTTGACCTTGCCCCCGACTCGGACAAGACCCAAATGGTGAAGGATCGTCTCGCCTCTGCTCGTACGCTCTTGGCAAACCAGATGGCCGCTGAAATCGTTGCGCGTGAACAGCGTATCCTCACCGAAGAACGCGACACCTTGCAGTCTGAAGTAAATGAACAAAAGGCCGCCATCCGCAAGCTCGAAAACACCATTGATTCGCGCAATAATGAAATTGAGGATTTAAAGGCTGAAATCAAGCGTCTCAATCGTTTGATTGACCAATTGAAGACAATTGAAGCCGAATCTCGCGCCACTCAGGCCGCATTGCTTGAACAGGCTCGCAAAGAACTCGAAGCCGAACGTTCAAAGCCCGACCTCTCTGGCACCGAAGATCGCGTGAAGGCTGCTCGTGAAGAAGCCGATGCCATCCTCAATGAACCCGATGGTGGCGCCTCGCGCATCGACACCGCGCTCCGCGCAAAGGCTGAAGGTGCGGGCGATGAAATCCCCGTCGCCGCTTCGCCCACCGCTGGCAAGCGCTACCTTGTACGTCCGGGCGATCGTTACTCTTCGCTCGCACGTGAGGCATATGGTAATGCAGCCCTTTGGCCGCGCATTCGCGATGCAAACCGTTCCACGACCAATCCGGATGGCCGTTTGCTCGCAGGTGAAACCATCTTGATCCCCTAAGATTAACCTATTTATCAGCGGGCGCACCTCCGTGCGTCCGCTTCTTTATCCCCATTTGCCGCTATGCAACAGAAGAAGTATCGGAAATACGCTTTGCGCGAACATAGTTCTGACGCCTTTAGGTTACACACCGGCGACATTTCCGAAGCATATCCAGGCTTTTCCAATCGTAGACGCCGCACGGCATTGGCGCGCCTCTTGGGGGCCGGTGGCACGCATGACACGCGAAATGACCCGACCGCCTTTCCCCTTCGACGGTCATGGCATCGCTTCTGCTTTGTACTCATCGTGCTAACCCTTATTTGGTTGCTCGGCTTCTTCCTTCCCTAATCGCCCCTTTCACGGAGGACTCGGCATGCTCAACACCCCCGCCTTCGTCGTGGATACACTTGCCCTAACGCGTAATGCCGACATTTTGCGCGAGGTCGCGGAACGTTCTGGCGCCCGCATGTTGCTTGCATTAAAGGCATTTTCCATGCCAGCGGCCGCGCCCTATCTTTACTTTGAGGGAACGTGCGCCAGTAGCGTCCATGAAGCAATGCTCGGCATGGAAGCCTTTGGTGGCGAACAGCATGCCTTTGCCGCCGCCTTCTCTGAAGCCGACATGCGCGCCTTGATGCAGTTAGGCATCCACCACGTCACGCTCAATTCCTTTGCCCAACTTCGCCAATGGCGTCGCATCGCCGCAGAACTGGGCCACACCTCCACCCAAATCGGGCTGCGCATTAACCCTGAACACTCCGAAGGACAAGTCCCCATTTACGACCCCTGCGCGCCCCACTCGCGCCTCGGCATTCGAAAGCTTGCCTTTGAGGGCGAAGACTTGAGCGACATCTCGGGCCTGCATTGCCACAATTTGTGCGAACAGAATGCCGACTGCTTTGCCCGCACATTGAAAGCGATTGAGGAAAAATTCGGCGATCTCCTCCCCCAAATTAAGTGGTTTAACTTTGGCGGTGGTCACCATATCACCCGCGATGATTACGACCGCGAGCTCCTCATTTCCACGCTCCAAGAGTTCCACAAGCGCTATCCACACATTACGTATTACCTTGAGCCTGGCGAAGCGCATGTGCTCAATGCAGGCACCTTCGTTTGCCGCGTCTTAGATGTCGTGGAGAATGCGGGGCCCATTGCGATCTTGGATGGTTCGGCGGCATGCCACACCCCAGACGTCATTGAGATGCCGTACACCCCGCGTGTCTTCACCGACCCGCACTGGAGCGGCGAATCTACGCCGAGTCCCACCGCCCTTCGCGCCGGCCAACCCGGTGAACGCGCCATTGACGTGCGCCTCGCGGGGCCGAGTTGCCTCGCGGGCGATTGCTTCGGGGACTACTCCTTTGACCGCGTACCCGCCCCTGGTGACCTCCTCTACTTTGAAGATATGGCGCTCTACACCATGGTAAAGACCAATACCTTCAATGGCATTCACCTCCCCGACCTTGTGCTCCGCACTGCGCCAAACACTTTTAAAGTTGTCCGCACCTTCGGCTACGAGGACTTCCGTTCGCGCCTCTAAGCCCCTGACGCCCACGTCTGATTCGCTGTATCACCGCGTCACCGAAGAGAAGAACGACGACATTTACCTTGACGGCAACGCCTCTTTTTGTCACACTGCTCCTATGACTTTAATTGCAAAAGTATTCCAATCCCTCCAGACGATGACGGCACACGTCATCGCGGTGACATTGGTTTTGCTTTCGCTCTTTAGTGCAGTGCATATCCACCATTGCCATGGAGCAACTGACGTCTGCACGCATCACCAGGAGACCTGTTGCCACGCCGCTGAAGAAGTCTGTCACCATGAGACAATGCTTGCCTGCGCACCCTTAAAGCAAGAAGTGCAATCATTGCAGCGTGTGCAACCGCCCGCTGTCCCAACTTTAACTCCTCCACAGGTGCATTGCGCGACCTCCATCTCCTTGGTCCGCCTCGCGCCCTCTACCTCCCCGCCCCGTGTAGCGAGTGATTACCTCGCCTATTCATCACGGCTCTATCCACGCACATAAGTCAGTCTGCCGCACCCGAAGTTCGGTCTGCGGAGGGTTTCATCTTACCTGCGGTTATCACAACCGCCAACCCGATTGATTGCTGACTTATTCATGAGAAGTTTATTCAATTTTATCGTCCGTAATCCAAAGAGTGTGATTGCGGTAATCCTCTTAATCGCGGGACTTGGCTGTGTCTTTTGGCAACGACTCGCCGTGGACGTTTTCCCCGACATTTCCGTGCCACGTGTCACGATTCAAACCGAAGCAGGCGCACTTACCGCCGAAGAGGTGGAGCAACTCGTAACCATTCCCATCGAGGCCGCCGTTAATGGCATCCCAGGCGTGACCACGGTGCGTTCAAGCTCCAGTGGCGGGCTCTCCTTTGTCTGGGTGGATTTTGACTGGAACGAACCGCTCTCTCGGGCGAGGTTCAATGTCTTTGAACGCCTCTCACGTGTACAAGCCCTCCTCCCCGAAGAAGCCGAGACGGAAATTGCGCCTGAAGTTTCAGTCACTGGCGAAATCATGTTGGTCGCACTCACGGCAAAACCAGGCGGCCCCTCTCCCTTCGAATTGCGCGAAATAGCAGAGTATGATCTGCGCACCCGCCTCTTAGCCATCCCAGGCATCGGCGAAGTTGTGGTCATTGGTGGTCAACTGCCAGAGTACAGAGTCACCGCAGACCCAACCGTTTTAGCCACCTTTGGCCTCACCTTTTCAGATGTCGTCGCGGCAGCAAGTGATTCGCGCACCTACTTAAGTGCGGGCTACTTGCCCCACGTCGCCGGCGAAGAGATTCCCCTCCGTCAACTTGCCCGTGCCGACACCTTGGCCGCCATTAAGGCTGCCGCGGTTCCCACTGCCGAAGGCGTTGGGGTGCGCTTAGGGGATGTCGCAGAGGTCTCACTCGCAGGCATGCCGCGCAGAGGAAGTGCCTCCTTTAATGGACAAGATGCCGTCATCCTCTCCATTCAGAAGGCGCCTGGCGGCAATACGATCGCATTAACCGATCAGATTGATGCCGCCTTAACCGCCTTTGCGGCAGAAACCAAGCAACACATTGACGTCCACCCCGATGCGTACCGCCAGAAGGATTTCATTGCTGCGTCCGTTCAGGGTGGTAGTTTAGTCTTACGCGATGCCGTGATTGTGGTGATTGGCGTTCTCCTCATCACCTTACTTGAACTGCGCACCATTCTCATTGTCTTGCTGACAATGCCCCTCTCCATCTTGGCTGGCTTGACCCTCTTCCCGCTCTTCGGCCTGGGTGTCAACGTTATGACCTTGGGCGGATTCGCGGTGGCGGCTGGAGATATCGTAGATGCCGCCATTATCTTCACCGAGGCTATCCGAAGAAAACTCGGCGAAAATGCAGCGCTTGATGAGTCAAGCCGTCGCCCCGTTACGCAAGTGATTGTCGATGCGGCATGCTCGGTTGCACCAGGCGTGCTCTTCTCCACCTTCATTGTGATGTTGGTCTTCACGCCGCTACTATTGCTCTCAGGCCTTGAAGGACGTTTCTTCCGCCCCTTGGCCCTCTCCTACCTCTGCGTCTTTGCGATGTCATTGGTCTGCGCATGGAGCGTGGTGCCTGCATTGGCAAAACTCTTTCGCATTGGCGTGCGCCCCAATCAAGCAAAGAAGGCCGCCCAATCCACTTCGCTTGGCGTACGGGTCTTACGCGGACTCTATCGTCCGTTCCTCTCCTTAACCCTGCGCCTCCCCAAGACCATGCTTCTACTGTCTCTCATTGGGACGGGCTTTGCGATTTACACTGCCATGAGTTTTGGCACAAGCTTCCTCCCTCCCTTCCGAGAAGATGCCTTTAATGTGATGGTGTCACTTCCACCTGGAGCCTCATTGGAGGAAACCGAACGTCTCTCCGAAGCGTGCGTCCCCGCTTTAACGACACCCGCAATCCCAGGCATCCTCTCCATCGCACGGCGCACAGGACGTGCCGAACGTGACCAACATGCCGAGCCGGTCTCAAGTTCTGAATTTGTTGTTCGCGTGGATTTGGCCTCCGACACGGGGGCGATTTGCGATGAAATTCGTGCGCGTCTCTCTGCGCTTCCTGGCTGTGCCGTCGTCGTAGGTTACCCCATCGCCCACCGCATTAGCGCCGTCCTCTCGGGCACCGAAGCAGAACTCGCCGTCAATGTCTACGGAGAGGATATCGCCACCTTACGCGAAGTCGTGGCAAAGATGAAGCAACAGATGGAGCAGTTGCCCGAAATCGCTGACGTAAGAGCTAATCGTGAGATTACCGTACGCACACTCCGCATTGATTATGACACCGAGGCCCTCCTTGAAGCAGGTCTCACCCTGCGCGAAGCAGGTGAACAAGTTGCCGCCGCCTTTAATGGTCTTGTTGTCGGCGAAGTGCGCAATGGCATTCGGAGACGTTCGGTTACGGTGCGCTTGGCCGCCGACTTCCTCTCAGACCCAGAAGCGGTTAAGGCGCTCATCCTCTCCTCTTCCACGGGTAAATTCGTCCGCTTGGACCAAGTGGCCCAAGTGGTCCCAGAGGATGCCTCTAATTTGATGTTGCGCGAAGGTGGCCGCCGTAAGGCATTGATTTCCTGCAACCCCGCACCAAATGTTGACACCGGTAAGGTCGTTGAACGGCTCCGTGAAACCCTCTCACCGATTGCCGCAGAGGCGGGGTGTACCCTCTCCTTCGGTGGGAGTTACCAAGCGCGCGAAAGCGCGGCTCACCGTTTAACTCTCCTTGGTATCGGCCTTCTTGTGGCAATTGGGTTTATCCTTGTTGTGGCATTGGGCTCTGCAAAGGCGGCACTCATCGCATTGATTAACGTGCCATTGAGTTTAATGGGGGCCGTGCTGGCCGTGTGGTTGGCCGAACCCGTCTTATCGGTCTCCTCATTGGTCGGCTTTGTCACCGTCATTGGCTTTGTTTTGCGCAACGGCATCCTGCTCATCAATAGTTATCACGACCGTCTAAACAATGGCGAAAGCCTTGAGACCGCCATCCGTTTGGGCTCAGAAGAACGCATGGTTCCCATCGTGATGACCTCGCTCACCACGGTAATCGGCCTAATCCCCATCATGTTGGCGGGCGACAAACCCGGAGGCGAACTCCTTGCTCCGCTCGCCATTGTTCAATTTGGTGGTCTTTTGGGCGCAATGTGCCTCAACCTTTTAATCCTCCCCGCGGCCGTTCGCATCTTCGGTCTTGAAGCGAAAGGAACCAAATGAACCGCACACGTCTCTTCATCTTCACCTTGACGGTGCTCTTGGCGGGGTGTCAATCTTACACCCCCGCGCCAATTGATTGGGACACCGTCACCGCGCCTGCCCCCGCAGCAAGCATCACCCTCGCCACACCCGCCGATGCAGTCACCTTGGCACTCGTTGGGAATCGAGAGATTAACCTTCTCCGTCTTAAGGCCACTTCTGCTGAAGCTGTGGCCCAAGAAACAGGCTGGTGGGAAGACCCCGAATTAGAATTTGACCTCAAACGCATTCTTGGTTCATCGGCTCACCCCTTCCTCGGTGGCGCAGGACTCGTCTTTACGATTCCGCTCTCGGGTGTCCGCGAAGCGCAAATCAAAGCGGCACAAGCCTACACGCGTGCAACCCTCGCCGAAATCAAGGCCGCCGAACATGCCCTTGCGACCCAAGCGCAAATCGCCGTAGTGGAATTAGCCGCCGCGAGAGAACAAGTGGCACAGCTGCGTGCGCACCTTGAGGACCCGCGGATTCACAAGGCAGGGGAGAACGTTGCACGTCTCTACGCCGCAGGTGAAGTGGACTACGCCGCAAGTACTGCCTCCCAACGCGCTCGTCACCTCCGCGAACACGCCCTACTTGAGGCACAGCACACCGCCCGTGCCGCCGAAATTAAGGTGCTCCAATGCCTCGGACTGCGCCCTGACACACAAATCGCATTGGGCTTCACGTTAGAATCATTAGGCGAAATCACCTCGCCCACGATTGAGGTGCGCTCCCTTGTTCGTCACCCTGAGGTGTTATCCGCCTTAGCCCAAGTGGAGGAACAGGAAGCCGCGCTTGAAATCGCCATCCGACAGCAGTATCCCGATCTCAAATTGGGGCCCGTCTATGCCAATGAAGAGGGGTTAAATCGCCTTGGTTTTACGACGGGCCTTACCCTGCCCTTATGGAATCGGAATCGTCAAGCCATCGCCGAAGCGAAGGGCGCTCGCGAAGAAACGCGTCAGAGCGCGATTGACACGTGGAAGAATTTGGTCTGTGAAGCCGCCACTGCCGCACACGCCTTGGCCACACGCCTCGCCCACCAACCGCCCCACGCTGGCGATGTCGCCGTAGCAGACCAACTCTTAGCCGCAGGTGAACTCTCCTCATCCGATTACCTCTCCTTCCGAGAAGAAACGCTTGACTTGGCGCTCGCGGAAGCAGAATGGCTCCGCGAAACGCACACCGCCGCTCTCAATTTAAACAATTTTAATGTGGACCTCGCCCAATGAAGAACCTTGCCTCCCTCCCCCTCATCCTCCTCTTTGCCTACACACTCCCCCAATTCGGCTACGCACATGACCACGATCATGAACATGGTGCCACGTGTAGTGGAGACCACGCGCACGAAGTCGAAGCTCATGACCACCAACACGAGCATGAATATGACGCCACGTGTAGTGGAGACCACGCGCATAAAACTCCTGCACTGCGAGCCGTGGTTGTTCCTGAATCCGCGCAACGCATCATCGGCTTAAAAACAGTCGCCGCGACCCCTCGTCAATTACACGCCATGCGCCGACTCATTGGTCGTTATGAACCGTTGCCCGAAGCGCGTCAAACGATTGCATCACCCATCACGGGGCGCCTCACGTTGCTTGTCCGCAGTTTAGATCGCGTGGCCAATGGGGATGCCCTCTGCACCATCGCCTCACCCGAACTCACCGCCCGCGCCGCCGAAATCGCCCTATTGCAAAAGCGTCTTACCATCTATCGCGACCTCCAAACGCCAAATGCCGCGCTGGAGACCGAACTTGCCGTTAAGCAAGCCGAATACAAGGCGCTCCTCCTTGATGCAGAGGAGAAAGAGGGCGCAGTGGTTTTGCGCGCATCCTGCGCAGGACAAGTGGATGCCTTTGACGTAGAAAGTGGCGCATGGGTGGAAGCAGGCGCACCCGTTTTACGCCTTATCCAACCCCAAGCGCTGCGCTTTAAGGCATTGATTCCCGCCTCCGAAGCACAGACACTCCAAGATCGATTGCACGTCCATGTGGAAGAAGCTCATGGCGAGTTGCGCCTCGGCATCGGCTCTGAAAACGGTCTTACCCCCGTCTACATCTACTTCGAAACTGCTCCAAAGTCGGCGCGTGCCGGCGCAAAGGCTGATGTCATCTGCACGATGGAGAGTCACGAAACGCCGCTCCTTTCTGTTCCCTCCTCCGCGATTATCACCGTCAACTTGCAGCCCTCCGTCTTCATGCGTGACCCTCACGATGCCACGCGCTTCATCTGCGTACCCGTCACGCCTGGGCTTAGCGCCGCAGGGTGGACCGCCGTCGAGGGGCTGCCGTCGCCCTCAACCGAAGTGGTCACCGATGGCGCCTACGAGCTCAAACTCGCCCTCCCTGGCAATGCCCAAAAACCCGCTGGCCACTTCCACGCTGACGGCGTCTATCACGAAGGCGAACATTAAACCCAAAATCCTTTGCCACGCGCTACAAACGCATGTTTGCTAAGCGACCTTCAAAAACACCTCGGGTCAGATTGAGCCGAGGTGTCTCCTTTTAGAAAACGCGCTTGCACACGCCTTTCATCACAGGGCGTGGCGATAGCTTCAAGGTTAATGGAGTGTCTGCCTTCACCCTGCACTCGCCTTTCATCACAGGGTGTAGCGAAGGAGGAATTTTGCCGTTTAAGGTTGTTTTTGGTATACTTTTCACATGAAAAAGATTCTTTTTTTACTCGGTTTTATCGCATTATTGGTCTCTGGATGTGTAAATCAGAGCATCGCGGCGAGACGTTCAGATATTCCGTGGAATGCGCCGGCACGTGCAGATGCCACGGGTGCGTTGCCTGATTCGCTGGTTGACCAGTATGAGTAATGACGCAATTGATGCACAGTTTCTCTTTCGAGCGGTAGCGCTCGCTGAGGCGTATGTCGGCCGCACGGCACCGAACCCACCGGTTGGTGCCGTCTGTGTGCGAGATGGCGTCATCCTTGGCGAGGGCGCACACCAACGCGCCGGTACGCCACACGCAGAGGTGCACTGTCTCTCTCAGTGCCCCGACGACCTCTCTGGGGCAACGCTCTATGTGACGTTAGAACCGTGCTCAACCGCTGGGCGCACACCGCCGTGTTGCGATCTCATTTTAAAACGTCGTCCTGCGCGCGTGGTCATCGGGTGTCTTGACCCCAATCCACGTCATGCGGGGGGCGCAATCCCGCGTTTGGAAGCGGCGGGCATTCAGGTTTGTGTTGCAACAGGTGAAGCGGCGGCGGCCTGTCAGGCATTAATTGCGCCGTTTGCAAAGGCGATTACCACTGGCTTGCCCTATGTGCGTGTAAAATTGGCAATGACCTTGGATGGTTACTTGGCTGATCGCACGCAGACTTCACGTTGGATTACAGGTGCTCAAGCACGAGAGTGGGTGCAGCACCAACGGCTTCGCGCAGATGCCATCATGGTGGGAGCCGGCACAGCTCGTATTGACCACCCCTCTTTGCAGCCCCACCTACCCAATGCTCCCCTCAAGGTGCGCGTCCTTGTGGATCGCCACACCCCCATCGCCTCAGCAGATCGCGATGCGCAGACCCTCATCGCTACAGAAGACCTTGGATATGATGGGGCACATCTTGAGCCCGCCTTGCGTGCACTCTGCCAACGAGGCATCAATGAAGTCTTCTGCGAAGGCGGCGGTCAACTTGCCGCGGCATTGCTTGAGCAACAGCTTGTAGATGAACTCATTTTGATTTATGCCCCAAAAGTTTTGGGAGACACCCATGCGGTTCGCGGACTCCCCATTCTTCCCCGCTTACTCGCGCAGGGGATGACCTTCACCACAATCAATCGCATCTCCCTTGGGGAGGACACTGCACTCTGTTTGCGCCCGATACAGGTGTAACTTCCGCTTTTCTTCAAACTGCTTTCGCGCGCATTTAGGACGTAATGTGGTATTCTTATAAGAAAAGGAGACACTATGAATAAAGTCTTTCTCTTCATTCTGTTATTTGCTGTCGGCATGCTCCGCGCAGAATTACAACGTTTTGATGGCGTGGTCGCCTATGTGGATGACAAGGTGATTACCATGGATACGGTGCTTAATGAGTTGCGCGCCAGTAAGCAACTCTGGAATACTGCACCCGAACTGCAAGCGGCTGAGACCATCAAGTACTTTCCGGTCTTCCGTGATTTGCTGATTGAACGCATGCTTATCCTCAAGGCTTACGAAGCCTCTGGTGGCACGCTCCCCGCAGAAGCCGTCAATGAACGCATCAAGCAGATTATTGCAGATGGGTATGAGGGAAGTGAAGCGAAGTTACATAATGAATTGCGCCGAGCGGGTCTCTCCTACCCAGAATGGCAGAAGCAGGTGCGCGAAAATATGATTGTTCAGGCAATGCGTCACTTACAGGTGGAGAAGAAGATTCACGTCTCCCCCAAGCGCATTCGCGAATACTACAAAGCCCATCCCGAACAGTTTACCACCTCCGAAGGAGTGCAGTTGCAAACCATTCTCCTGCCGCCAGATCAAGGTCGCGTGGCAGCCGAGGAGGTGCTTCACCAACTCCGTGAAGGGGCTGACTTCGCCGAGCTCGCGCGTCAGTTCTCTGTGGACCAATACGCCGCCGATGGGGGCGACACGGGCTTTATCCAACCCGAAGAACAGTTCTCCCCTGAAGCCGTGGCCATCATTCGCAATCTGAAGGTTGGCGAACTCTCTGACATCTTTGAAGTAAAGGGTTACTGCCAAATCTTCCGTAAGGTCGCCAACAAGGGCGAAAAGCTTCGTCCGCTTCAAGAAGCATGGGCAGATGCCGAAGCAGCAGTTCATGCAGAATTGGCCAAAGAACGTTATGCCAAGTGGATTCAATCCCTTCGCGACAACGCACACATTCGCTATGTTGAACTTGGCTTCTAAACACAGAGCGTAACGTCTATGAATCGCACCTCTCCCAGTGATGTCAAAGCATGGTGTATCGGACGAGGATTCCATCCGAACAAAACGCTCGGTCAAAACTTCCTCATTGATCGCAATATCCTCACCGTGCTCGTGGATGCCGTTGGCGCTGGCGAAGGGGATTGTGTTCTGGAGGTGGGGCCTGGTTTAGGCGTGATGACCGAAGCCTTGCTCCAACGTGGCATCCACGTTACCGCGATTGAAAAAGACCCCGCGCTTGCCGCTTGGCTCAGAGACTCCCTCCTAAAAGAGTATCCCAACACGCTCACCCTCATTGAAGGCGATGCCTTAGAGACCGAGTGGGAGCCCCTCCTCGCACAAAACTTCAAGGCCTTCGCCTCCAATCTACCCTACTCGGTGGGCACACGCATCCTCATGGATTTAATCTGCCAAGCAGGTGCTCCCGAACGTTTGGTCACGCTTGTCCAACAAGAAGTTGCCGAACGTTTCGCCGCTCGCCCCTCTACGCCCGAACGGGGCACCGCCGCAATTTGGATTCAGACGGATTACGATGTGCAGATTGTGCGTTCCGTAAAGCCGAGTTGCTTCTGGCCACCACCCGAAGTGACGAGTGCCGTGGTCGCGATGCAGCGCCACCAACGCTCCACCCTCTCCAATGAGGGAAAGGCAATGTTACGCGCGCTTTCCAAACAGGTCTTTACCCAACGTCGCAAGCAGCTTGGCACCGTTCTGAGAAAATCTCCTGCACCGTTCAATAAGGCCAATCCTCTCGCCGCCAATATTGAACCTACGCGACGCGCCGAAACGCTCACCCTTCCCGAATGGGAAGCCCTCACTGCCACCCTCTGCCCTTAATCAATACCGCCGCCACTGCGACCCCGCTGCACCTTGACCTTCCTCCCCGCGACACACCCCCGTGACACTTTTTAGGAGAGATGACCATGCTTCAGGATATCGCCGCACCCCTCACGCTCTTCCCGCAGACAACGCCTGCTGTAGGCGACTATGTTTTCCAGTGCAAGGGCTCCTCGGTGGCACTCACCCCATGGAGTCGCGCCGCCTCGACCGCGTTGCCTTTGGTTAAGGTTGGGGACATCACGCTTTTCCTCGGGGCGGCACCTGATGCCGAATGGGGCACTACGCAGATTTTACGTCGGTTAGAACCCGCCGAGCTCCGCTTTGCCGCCTTCTGCGCGAACCACTTGGCTCAATGGTATCTGAATCACCGTTGGTGTGGACGGTGTGGTACAATGCTCACGCAACAACGCGCCTCGCTCACGTGTTCGGCTTGCGGGCACGAGATTTTTCCTGTGATTGCCCCTGCCGTGATTGTGGGGCTCATCAATAACGGTCGCCTCCTCGTCACCCGTTATGCAGACCGCCCCTATCGCGGCCCCGCCTTAGTGGCTGGCTACTGCGAGGTAGGAGAGACCGCCGAAGCGACTTGTCGCCGCGAAACGCTTGAAGAAACTGGGTTGCACATCACCCGTCTGCGCTACTTTGCTTCCCAACCCTGGGGCCTCAGCGGCTCACTCCTCTTGGGCTTCTTTGCCGAAACGGCCGATGACCACGTCACCCTCGATGACAACGAATTGGCAGAAGCCGTGTGGTTAAAACCCGATGAACTGCCCCCACCGCCCGATGCGGCAGGTCCGCTTTCCTTGACCGCAACGATGATTAAAGCCTTCGCCGAAGGTCAACCCATCTTCTAATTTTACCTATCCCCTCTGACTGGGAGCACCCTTTCCTTGATGCACAGAAAGCACTCCCAAACGCGCAATCTTTTGTTTGTTTTGAAAGGAGCCACGCCATGAACGCAACGCATTTTGAAACTTGGACTGGCGGCAAGTGGACCCAAGCGCCCACTTTCCCGATTACCAAAGTCACCCAAGACAGCCGCCAAGCCTGCCTCGGCGTACTTTATGTCGCGCTCAAAGGCGAACGCCATGATGGGCACGACTTCGTCTCGACCGCCTTTCGTTCTGGTGCCACTGCCGCGATGGTCAAAAAGGGATGGATGCCACCCGCAGATGTGGCAGGGCTTCCCTTGCTCTGCGTAGACGATCCCGCCAAGGCATTAACCGATTTGGCTAAAGGCTACCGTAAGACGTTGACCGCGAAGGTAATTGGCATTACAGGCAGCGCCGGCAAGACAACCTTGAAGGAACTCACCGCCGCGATGCTCTCTGGCGCTGAACTCACTGCGGCAACCCCAGGGAATTACAACAACGAAGTCGGCCTTCCGCTCTCGCTACTCTCTGTACCCGAAGAGGCAAAGTTTGCCGTGATTGAAGCGGGAATCAGCCATCCCAATGACATGGATCCGCTCGCCGACACCCTTGTTCCCGATGCCGCCGCGATCTCGTGCATTGGACCTGCCCACATTGAATACTTTGGAACTGAACGTGCCATCGCCGCCGAAAAAGCAAAGTTGCTCGCCACAGTGCCCGAGACTGGATTTGCAGTTATTCCAG
This sequence comes from Candidatus Spyradenecus sp., assembly GCA_045605345.1. Classification (GTDB taxonomy): domain Bacteria; phylum Verrucomicrobiota; class Kiritimatiellia; order RFP12; family DVOR01; genus Spyradenecus. The sequence continues at coordinate 11,186 of JAZUPT010000004.1, read as the reverse complement.
ACACCTGTGCAGAATTTGACACTTTACGCGCGGCGTGCCGTTGCCGCGTAGTAACCTGTTCGCTAAAGAATGAATCGGCAGATTGGTATGGTGAACCGCTCGCAAAGGGCGTCATTCGCGTTCATCACGCCGATGAAAGTGCCGTCCTCTTAGAAACAGGTTTGGCAGGAGAATACAATGCCTCCAATGCCTTAATCGCCTACGCCTTAGCACGCGAGAGTGGCATCACTGCCGCAGAAGCCCTCGCAGGGCTCACCCGCTTTAAGGCGCCGGCAATGCGTTGGGAAACCCTGCGTGCAGGAAATTTCACCGTCATCAACGATGCCTACAATGCCAATCCGCTCTCCATGCGTGCGGCCTTGGAAACCTTCGCTGGCTCAGATGTGACGGGGGCAAAGGTGGTCTGCGTTGGGGATATGTTGGAACTCGGCGATGCGTCTGACCGCCAACATCGTGATGTAGGCGAAGCTTCTGGCAATGGCCCATGGCGTCTCCTTGCTGCGGTGGGCACAGCCTCTCGCGCCCTCATTGAAGGGGCCATTAAGGCAGGCTACCCCGCCTCAAAGACCGTCTGGTTCGCCACCACCGCAGAAGCTGCCGAAGCGCTCCCCTTACTCTTGCAACCTGACGACACGCTCCTCCTTAAAGCCTCGCGTGGCATGCAACTTGAACAAATCCTTGACGCACTGAATCGCTAAGTACAAGCTGCACGCACTCCCCATGTGGCACTTAATCCGTCAACTCTTAGGCTTGGCCCCCGCTGACCCTGCGCAACGCGACCTCACCCTCGCGTTTTGGCGCAACACCGTCGGGGTCTTCATCGCCCTTCGCGTGGCGGATCTCCTCAATGCCATCACGGGACTCTATGTCATCCCCTTACATCTGCCGATGGAAGTACTTGGCGCGGTCTTACCCCTTATGCAAGTGGGGGCAGTCCTTGCGATTCCCGTGAGCGTCTTCACCTTAACCTTCACACGCCACCTCTGCGCCTATGCCGTGGCAGGGGATAGCGTTCGCACGCGAGGACTTTTACGCGATGCGCTCGTCGCCACTTTGATGACTTTGTGTGGGGCTCTCCTCCTCGCGGCGTTGCTCATGCCGTGGATTTGCGCCATCTTACGCGTCCCCTATTCGGCGGCGGGTTACTTGGCGGTGGGTTATGGACTCCTTGCCGCCTTTACCCCGATGGCATGGTCTGCCTTACAAGCCTTACGCCGTTTTGGCACCCTCTCCATCGGCACACTTATTGGCGCGCCGATTCGTCTCATCGCGATGATTCTCCTCTTGCCCTTGTGCAGCTTAAGCGGTTACTTCATTGGGCAGAGTCTGCCACCCCTCATTCTGCTTGGGGCAGCGTGGATTACGCTTGCGCCCCTCTTACGTCAGAGCCGAACAGCCCCCTTGATGGCTTGGCGAAATGACCTTAAGCCCATGCTCCGATATGCAGGATTTATCACCTTAGGAGTGCTTGCCGCGGCACTGCAAGGCGCGGTCATCACCTTTGTTATTCGCCATCGCCTCAGCGACGATGCCTCTGGCGCGTACTACCTCATCTCCCGATTTGCCGAAATTGCCACCTACTGCGGCACAACATTAGCAACCGTACTCTTCCCCTTTGCCGTTGAGGCACATGTCCGCGGACTCTCCTCCAACCGCTTTCACGGTGGCGTCACCCTCTGCCTTCTGCTCTTAGGAGGCGCCCTCGCCGCGTGCCTCTATTGGGGGCTTCCCCCACTCCTCGCCCACCTACCCGGACTCTCCCCCTACCTTGGTTACGAAGGTGCGGCGGCCTATCTCACCCTCATCACCACCCTCAATGCCGCCTCCACCCTCCACTTTACCCACACGGCGGCACGCGATCGCTTTACCTACCTCATCTTCGTCCTCCCCCTCACCCTCATCCTCTCTGCCACGCTCTACTTCCTGCCAAGCCCCACCCTTTTCCAAATCCTCCACCTCCTCTTCGGTGTCGCACTCCTACAATTTATCGGTTGCCTCATCGATGCCCGCCGCCAATAAGTAAAAACATTAAACGGCACCACCCCTAACTTTAAGGGATAAAAGCGATTTAAGGGATAAAAGGGATAAAAGCGATAGAAAAGATAGACACTGTCGATGAGGAAAATGCGAGATTTCATCCTCAAAAGCCCCCATGCATCTCAATTATTAAAGACATCCTCACGCTCAAAGCCCCCTCCCAACGACACCCAGTGCCATCCACATTTTGAACGGCTCAGCCTTGGGCGAGGGAATCGACTGTATAACGCGAAACATCTGCTCGGCGGTTGCCACGTCCGTCATGCGCATCTTGCCGTCTGCGGCCCGCAATTTCAACCCGTGACAGTTTGTCACGGGTTCATTTCCCTCGGCTTTGAGACGTTGTTTCAACTTCCGCCAGTAGGCAAGCGGATCCTTGCTTTCGGTCAACACCGCCACCACATCGACAATGGAGAAGTACCAAATCTCCGCCTCGTCATCCCAAACGGAGCGAATCTTTCAGTTCCCCGAAGAGACTCGTCAATTCCTACGAACCAACAACATAACCGAAAACATCAACAGCCAAATTAAGCGAAGAACCCAACTTATTCCAGCATTTCCCAATGTAGCATCTCTACTCAGACTGGTGAGCGCCATTTGTGCAGATATTAGTGACACCTGGGAAGTCACGAACTACCGTTATCTTTATGCCGTTAAGAAACTATGAGTCAGCGTGAATTTACAGAAAAAACACTTGCATTGTCATTTATTTAAAATAACATGACTAATTTTTATTGCATATTCATTTGCTGTAACATAAGCGGTTTTATGCCCTACCTTATGAGGCACGACTCCGTCTAATTATTTTCCTCAAAATTCTCAACCTGCTCCATAACTTTACGGAACACCTCGGGGCTATACTGCGGAGGATATCCGTTTTTAATCAAGCAAACCTTAATATCAAATTTAAGTTGATCGCGGACGATCTGATTATTGAGCCAATCCGCAAAGGAAGATTTGGTATCAATAATCTCCTTTATCTTTTTGGCAAGTGCTTTACACTTGTCGTTGACCATAATACCATCTACCTTTTTATCCGTTCCATACTCAAAATTGTACTCATTACGAAGTGCCATCAAAATATCATAGAACGCCTTTTCCTCAAACGTAAGACCTATCTTGCGGAAGCTTTCACGGTCTGCATTCATATCCTTCAAAATACGAAGTGCTTGTTCGGTAGCGTTTCTGATAATATCTTCGGTCGCCTGTTCCTGCGCCTCGCCGGCTTCTTCTGCGGACAGGTGCTTTCTTCTCTCGTGATACTGCTTAATGGTTTCTTCGAGCATCTCTTGGAACTTCTTTGCTGCCATTTGATTGGTCTTGCTGTATTCCTTGATCTGCTTGCGAAGCATTTTTACGAGAATTTCAAGCTTGGACGCAGGCATTTTAACGTCGGATAGTTTTTCAAAGTATTCAGGGCTGAAGATGTCTTCCTGTTCACCGTCTTCCAATACGCTTTCAACTTCGTTATACTTCAAGGCTTCCTCAACCATCTTCGCAACGTGGCGGTTCATGGTGTCGGCATCAACCTCGCTTGTACCACTCATCTTACGGACAAATCCTGCGATTGCCATAAAGCACTGTGCAAGGGCAGATTCTTCCTCTCCGAGTTCACCCGAGGGCTGACAAATATCATATGCGGTACGCATTCTCTTAACAGTCTTCAGAAAATATGTCTTAAAGGATACCTTCTGAACACTCTTGCCGTCGTTATTCTGCGTGTTCAATTCCTGTGTAGAGATAAATACGTACTCGGCAGCTTTCGCTAAGAGTCTATAACGCAGAGCGGGATCTCCTTCGGGATCGAGGAATGGCGTAAGGTCATACCCCTTAAACAGATTCTTGAGAACCTCCATGTGTTCTCTAAACACCTCGGTAGCCTGTTCCACGTCATCGGCAGAAGGAGCAATGGAGGTACCGCCACCGTACAGCTTTATAGCCTCGCGCATATTGTCGCGGATACCAATGTAGTCAACAATGAATCCGTATTCCTTGCCGGGATACTTTCTGTTGACACGGCTGATGGTCTGAATCAGCAAATGCTGCTTCAAAGGCTTATCGTTATACATATAAGTCAGAGAAGGAACGTCAAAGCCGGTGATCCACATATCCACAACGATTACGATATGGAAATTGGAATTGTCTTGCTTGAATGCAGCATCAAGATCCTCGGAGCGAGAGCCGTTCTTTACACCGCCGAGATAGTTATACATATCCGGCTCATCGTTTTTGCCAACACTCGCAACCATTGCCATAAAGGGCATAGGCTTTAGCTTGTTTAATTCCTCATCGGACACTTTCACGCCGTCGGGAGTCTTCTTTTCAACAAACCATTCGGGATATTTCTCTTGGAATTTCTTGAGAAGTGCGTATGCAATCGGTCTGCTTGAGCACACGACCATTGCTTTTTGCACTCTATCGGGATCTTTGGCGCATGCGGATACATAGTGATCGTGGATATCCACCGCAAGACGTTCCAGGCGTGAGGGCTCACCAAGGATGACTTCCATGGAGCTCATTGCCTTCTTACTTGCTTCAACGTCTTCTTCGGTAGCACCGTCGTCAAAGCATTTCTTATAGTATGCCTCGATCTCCTGAACCTTTTGCTTGTCCAAAAGCACCTTTGCAATACGAGGGTGGTATTTGATAGATACAGTCAATCCATCGGCAACCGCTTGATCCATGGTATAGCGGTCAATTTCGTCACCGAAAGTCTGATAAGTTTCGGAAATGGGCGTGCCGGTAAATCCAACGAATGTAGCGTTGGGTAACGCCTCTTTGAGCACCTTTGCATAAGGCTTGGACACCATTGCGCGCATATTCTCGTCGGTGTCCTTACTGAACTTGAGTGTTTTCGCGTGTTCAAGCTGTGTTCTGTGTGCTTCATCGGAGAAACAAATAATATTGGCACGGTCATTGATAAGACCGATCTTGTCATCCTCACGGTCGCAGAATTTCTGAATGGTGCAGATGTAGAATCCGCCACTTTCACGTGCGCCGAGTTCCTCACGGAGCTTTTTACGGGTAGGAACGATGCTGACTTCACCAAGGTTCAAGAACTCCTTACTCTTGGTAAACAGCTTTGCGCCTTGCTTCTGCAGTTCCTCACGGTCAACGATCATTACGATGGTAGGCGAACCGATTTCTGGTACGTCGGTACAGCGCAATGCGAGCTGACGGGCGAGGAATGCCATGGTGTAAGTTTTACCGCATCCGGTCGCACCGAAATATGTACCGCCCTTGCCACTCTTTTCGATAACCGATCTTACAATGCTTTTCTTGAGCAGACGTGCGGCAAAGAATTGCGGATAACGGCAGACGATCTCTCTTTCTTCGCTGTCGTATTCTCTATCTTGGAAATAAATATAGTCACGAAAGATTTCAAGGAATCTTTCGGGAGCATATACACCCTTAATCATTGTTTCAAGCTCATCAAAAGGAAGTGTGGATACTTTATCCCCATCATTCACACGACGCCAAGCATAGAAATGCTCATAAGGCGTACGGACAGTACCGAGGCGCGTTTTTACTCCATCGGAAATACACGCCAAGGGGCAGTAATGCAGAAGATGAGGAATGTCGCGCCAATAACGAATGGTGATCTGCTCATAGGCATCAAAAATCGTTGCGTTGGCATCGGCAGGATTCTTGAGTTCAATAATGCACAGAGGCATACCGTTGACATACAAAAGAATATCGGGACGACGATTCTCCTTTTGTCCGTTGTTGATATATTCCACGGTGAACTGATTTACGGCGCGGAAGATATTGTTTTCGGGATGCTCAAAGTCAATGAGCGCAACCATGCGAGCAAGTCCACTTTGAGGAACAAACTGCATACCGTCAACCATCCATCCGTACACCGTGTGAAGCGTGGAGAACTCGCTCTCCGCACCAACAAGGCGCACTTTGTCCATGATCTGATGGATTTCGTCGGCAGTCAGATCCGCATTGGTCTTGCTCAAGAACTGCTCCATATCATCCGCATACAAAACTACGGTTTTATTTTCTCGCGGAATACTATTGCCGTGCAGATAATGCCATCCCTCCGCCTCTAAAAATGAGAGGAATGCATATTCAAATTCCGACTCGCAATAGCGTCCGTTGTAGTTTTGTAAGTTTGCCATATTATCATTTTCCAATTAAAGCATCATCAATAGCTTGTGCAAAAGCACTTGCTGATTGTTCATTGAGACAGTTGCTAACCCAGACCTTAATCAATATGCTCCATACAGCATCTTTGCTTTGCATTATCTTGTCACCAACATATGTCGTCCACTCGTGATGATCCGGAAGTAGTATTGCATTATCAAGAATAGAGAATAGTGTTCCTGCACCAACTCCAAAACGTTCGCTCAACCCATTCCAGTTGGTAGCCTTCAAATCTAACATTACTTGCCTCTCAGGAGCATATTCTCCTGGCAATGCTAAACAATCTGGGAACTCAGTTTTCTTATCACCATCGATTATTGATAAACTATTCACAGGTAGTTTGTCCTTTTTTCCTAACAAATTTAGAGTAGCTACAGTGCTACAGTTTCCAACGGCTGTAGTTTTTATCTTTTTACAATACTCATTATAGTCATTAGATCTTTGATTTCTCATAATTTCCCAAAACAATGCAACCGCTTCACTATCTTCAAGATATACATATAATTCGGGGTGGGCAATATCATCTATTGTCGATAATGCGTATTCGGTAGAAACTTCATATAGAATATCTTTTCTGTCAGATAACTTAACGAGCATTATTCTTGCAATCGGAGGAAGCTCTTCCAACACAAATGGACTATGTGTAGATAAAATTATTTGCAGTTTCTTGACTCTTGTTAACTTGAGTAAGTATTTTATGAATCGCCTTTGTGCCTGTGGGTGAAGTGAATTTTCCACTTCGTCAATTACAAGTAAAGATTGCGCTGGGATGCTTTGAAGTAACTTGAACATATCGAGCATGGAATCTTCTCCAGCACCTTGATGAAATTGGGAAATCTCACCATTGCTGTTTGTTAAAAGACCCACCTCTCGATCTGTATTAACGTTCGTTCCGGTGAAACGAGCACGGGAATATGACTGGCCTAAAACATAAGATAAGTTTGCAAGATAATCGGTATCAAGTTCAACTTCTCGTCCTGCCTCCTCGGTCGCTGTTTTAGCTATCTTCGCATAGCCAGCGGTTGCGTCCAAAGGCAATGTGCGAGATATATCCAAAAAATACACTGGACGTTCTGGCTTGGCTGATTTTGGGGTAAATCCCCAATCATTGGTCTTTTTCCACTTTAAAGTCTTTGATTCATCTCCAGTTCGGACGTTATAGGTAATTGTTGCATTTGAGAGACCCCTCTCATCCCAACGTGTGTTCATAAACATCTTTGAGGGATAAAACGTATCTCCTCTACTATTTTGATATGCACATACCGCCGCTTTTAGGAAAGTGCTTTTTCCTATTCCGTTTTCTCCGACAATAGCCACTATTGGAAATTTGAATCTGATTTCTTGTCCGCTCCAGCCATGAATATTATCTATCTTTATCGAGTTAATAAATTGCATCCATTGATTGCCATTTCCGTGATCAAATTGACGCATTATTTCGTGAATTTTTTCCATAACCGGTACCTCCTTAAATTTCCTCCAATGATCCCCGAATGAGTATCGGGCAAATGTCTTTTATTTGAGCTTTCAGTTGCTCGTTTATATCCCTTCGAGTAGTATATACGTTAAAAATATCTACGATTGATTTTTGAGTTTTCTCATTAGGAATAGGCAATTCCGTTTCATAAAATCTATCCAAATCAAGATTTGAACGTATGCTTGAGTCGCTCATAAACCAACCGCGGCGATCACTTTCTTTTCGTGAAAACCACATCATAATGTATTCTTCAAGAACGGATTTGTCTTTGGCCTCAAAAACCGTATAAGCCGGTGAGATAATGACTGGAATATCATCCTTGTTAAGCGCAATTCTGATACACTCATCACGCCCTGTTTGCATTCCTGAAAAAGCGAACTGATTCTTTTTCACGAGTTTATATTTTGTTAAATCAATTCCGTTGACATCGGCAACAGATGGCATAAATTGTTTAGTGATATTTATTCCATGTACTTCGGTAATTGCTCCATCTTCGTTACGGTTATCAACTTCTTGCAACAACTCGCAAACAGGTTTCAAATCAGACTTGTGTTTAATCTCGTCAATGAGGGCATCGAAAGTAAGCTTCAAATCTTCCAATCCGCGCTCGTAGCTCTGCTGATTGGCGACCATCGCTTTGTAGATATCGACATATTTCCTTTGAACCGATATGTCGGGAAGAGGAATCATAATATCACTCATATCGTTAAAATTAAACTCAGGGCGCTGGCTTCCAAAGTTTCTAAATGTTACTTCTCGGTAAAACTCATCACGGCGGAAGTACATAAATAGCCAATCCGGGGCAATTTTCTTTTTACCTTCGTCATTAAGGTAAAAAACTATATAGAGGTGGGATACGATACACAAACCCTCGGTACGATAAGCAATAGAACCCAAATCAAGTCGAGAAGGATTATATACAAAGGCGCCGTTATTAACGATTTTATACGGTTTCAAATCGACATCCATTGGATTTCCTCTGGGTCGTGAGAAAACTCCTTCATTGGTAACGCCCTCGATCAATTCGATGCCGTATCTTTCATCTTTGTTATTAACGGTTGAACGCTTTATGTAATCACCGAGTCGTACCTTAGGAGCATTGAGAAAATCTCTATTGTGATTAAAGCTCATATCCAATCCCCCTGAAAGCATCCTCAAGCATTTTTTGAGACTGCTTTTCCTGTGTGAGAATGTCACGCATTTCAGCCTGAATACGGCTCATTTCGGCATTGAAATCAATATCCAAGTCGTGGTCGATAAACTCAATATACTTGCTGGGAACAAGGCTCCAACCCTGTTGTTCAATGCTCAAGCCTTCATTTCCGTCTTGATCATGCCACTTTCTTGTTTTTACAGATCTGTACAATTCGGGAACGGCATAGTTTGCCCCGTCTGTTCCTTCGTTCTGCCAAGTGTGGTAGATGTCTGCGGCTTTCTGGATTTGCTCATCTGTTAGACGAACTTTCTTTTTTCCTTCATTTTTAACAGGATTATCAATCCATCTGCGAAGATCCATAAAGAGAATTTCATTCTCACGGTTGCGCAGAGTTCTGCCGTGGTATTCGCCACCCTTCTTGTTCTGATTCAATATCCAAAGGGTAACGCTGATATCGGTGGTAATAAAGAGCTCACGAGGGAGAATGATGATAGCTTCCACCTTATCATTTTGAATCAGCTTTTTGCGGATCTCCAAAGTATCACTGTCACCGAGAGCACCGTTGGCAAGAAGGAAACCTGCTACGCCCTTGGTTGCTTTCAGGTGTGATAGCATATGAAGGATCCACGCATAGTTAGCGTTGCTCTCGGGAGGGGTTACATAATCTGCCCAACGGGAGTCATTTTTGAGATTTTCATCGTACCAACCCTTGAGGTTGAATGGCGGGTTTGCCATGATGTAATCGAAGTAAAGCCCTTTGTGCAGGTCGTGAGTAAAGGTAGAGTCAGCCTCATCGCCAAGGTTATGGCTGATACCGCGCAAAGCGAGGTTCATTTTTGCAAGGCGGTAGGTGGCAGGCTCTTTCTCCTGACCGTAAATATTGATACGACTGATATCATCGCGCTTCTCGCGGATAAGGTCGGTACTCTGAATGAACATACCGCCCGAACCGCAACACGGGTCATAGAGCGTTCCGTCAAAAGGCTCGATCATAGCGGCAATCAACTGCACTGCATCGTGAGGGGTATAGAACTCGCCTTCCTCCTTGGTTGCATTTACGGCAAATTCCTTGAGGAAGTATTCGTATACTCGTCCGATCAGGTCTTTTTCCTCACCAAACGCCTTGTGGCTGATCTTGTTGACCTCGTCTACAATCTTTTTGATATCGTTGGCAGCGAGATTACGCGTAGTGAAAGTACCCTCGACAAAGCATCCCTTGAGCTGTTTGCTGCTCGTAGCGATGCTATGCAGGGCGGTATCAAGAGCGACGTTGAGTCCGGGTGCAGGTGTGTTGATAATGGTAGGCCAACGAGCTTCCTTGGGCAAATTATATGTACCGTCGGTAAAGGTAGCGTCTTCAAAAAATGCCGCGAAGATTTCCTCATCGTCGGGATCAAGCCCCTGTGCGATAAGATCCTGACGGAGTTTTTCAACGCCGTCCTCAAACTTTTCGCCAATAAAGCGCAAGAACACGAGCGTCAGCATCATATCGCGCTTCTCAAAGAACGAGCCCGAATTACGTGCCGCACGCAGTATATCACGACACTTAAACAGTATCGAATCAAGATTTATTTTTTCTTCAAATTTTTTCTTTGCCATCGAATCTGTTCCGTCTCTTCATTGCTAAAAGTAGTCTATGTTGAATTTTATCATAATATATCCTTTCAAATTCATTCCTCTCTATTTTTTCTCAAAAGCACTCTAAACACCTCCGCAAAAATCTACATTTCAAGACTCTAACATATTTAATTTTTTCATTTCTTTGCCCCTTCCTACTATTTTCCAAAGTTTTCTAGACAGGGCTAAAAGTCCCCGGCTAAAAATTGTACTATTTAAGATTTCTTCCCGAGCGGAAATTTTCTCTTTAAAGTGTTGGGCCGTAAAGCTTTTGTACTGTTTAAATGTTGCATGAATCGTACAAATTGTAGAGTTTTAATCCTAAAATCATAGTGTTTTGCTGACTTTTTTCATTTTGGTGCGCCGTCCCCCACTCCTTACGCGCCTCATCGCACGCCACGCCCTCCCGCCTCTTCTATCCCTTTAATCCCTTTAATCCCTTTAATCCACAAGGGCTCAATTTAAAATCATTTCCACTGAAACATAAAACGAATTTCAGTCAAATTCTAAATTTCAGGAGGCGTGCTTTGAAAATATTCGTCAGGTCAATTCTTAGACTAACTGCACTATTCTGACACAAGAGTGCACTTAGTTTGCCAAGAAAAGCAGTTAGTTTGCCAAGAAATGCAGTTAGTTTGCCAAGAAATGCAGTTACTGTGCCAAATGAAGCGATTAGTCTGCCAAAAAGGGCATTTATTCTGCCAAGAAGACAACACTCCCCAAAGACCGTACATAAAGGTGCCTTTTTTT
>JAZUPT010000003.1:0-7181 GCA_045605345.1 Candidatus Spyradenecus sp. | reverse complement strand
CGAGTCAGTTAAAATCCCGCGGAAAGTAGGCGATTTTCCCTTGGTAAAATGGGCGACTTTACCTACCCGATTTCGCCCATTTTGGGTACCCAATTTCGCCCATATTGCCATTCAATTTCGCCCATATTGACCCAGAATTTCTTTAGACTTCCCTAAAAAACGGGCAAATTGTTGATAACTTTTCCTCCCCTTCGGGACCATTTTTTCACAAGGAAGCCACTGTAGCGGAGTTGATTTCGCCATATTTTCGCTTTATCTCTTTACCTCTCAATGAGTTATGCAGTTTTACGCCACCCCGCCTTTTTACCTCAAAAACCACCCCCTCACCGATCTTTTTCCCAAAAAACTGCGTCGAAAAATGTGAATTGTTGATAACTTGTTGATAACTAAAAAAAGTTTTCAACAGGCAAAAAATCGATGAAAAAATGGAAAAAGTGACAAACCTGCGTAAGGGATTTTGAAGGAAAAAAAAAGGAGATAAAAGATATGAAAGATATAAAAGAGATGAAAGGGATGATGTGGGGGCAACGCCGCCCCCACACCCCTGCGGCAGGACTGAGTCCTGCACGCTACGCATCCTGACGGATGCTTTTACTAGTGCTCACAAGGATGAAAAGAAAGATCTCTAGGGACGAAGCGCACAGCAGCCGATTAGAAGACGGTATTTATCGTGGCCACGGCCCCCTGCGGCCGTGGGACTCTCTGTACTGCGGCTGCTTAGCAGACAGCATTTATCGTGGCCCCCTGCCCACTGCGGCAGGGGTCGAGGAGAGGCGGGGGTTTCTTGTGCATTGTTTTCCCTCTCCTTAGAAGATGTGGTATAATCATCGTAAAGCGGTTAGTTTGAGGAAAGGAATGGCAGATGATTCCCCAATGGTTCATTGAAGAAAAGCGCGATGGCAAGGAACACACCGAGGCGGATTTACGCACTTGGGTGGCGGCCGTCTCAGATGGAACTTTGCCGGATTACCAAATTGCAGCGTGGTTAATGGCGGTCTATTTAAATGGTATGACCGAAGCGGAAATCGCAACGTTGACGGATGCCATGATGCACTCGGGGGAAACGGTCTCCTTCCAATTAGATCGTCCAACAGCAGATAAGCATTCGACGGGGGGCATTGGCGATAAGATTTCAATCCCATTAGCGCCCCTTTGTGCGGCGATGGGACTTGCCGTGCCGATGATTTCCGGGCGTGGACTTGGAATTACTGGGGGCACCTTAGACAAGCTTGAGAGTATCCGTGGATTTAATGTCAGATTGCCGATTAGCCGATTCAAAGAACTGACGGCAGAGGTGGGGTGTTGCATGATTGGTCAAACGGACACCTTGGCGCCTGCAGATCGACGACTTTATGCACTGCGCGATGTCACAGGCACGGTGCCGAGCATTCCCTTGATTACCGCCTCCATCATGAGTAAGAAATTAGCGGAAGGCGCGGATATGCTTCTCTTTGATGTCAAATTTGGCTCTGGGGCGTTTATGAAGACGCTTGATGATGCGCGTAATTTGGCGCAACACCTCATTGCGACGGGAAAACGCTTAGGACGCACATGCCGAGCATTGATCACCGACATGGACCAACCGCTTGGGCGCACGGTGGGCAATGCGCTTGAGATTAAAGAATCCTTAGAGATCCTCGCAGGTAAAGGTCCACGCGATGTCCGAGAACTCACGCTAACTGAAGCAGCGCATATGGCACATGCCGCAGGCCTTTTCCCCACCTTAGAAGCGGCACTTACGCGTGCCGAAGCAGCGTTAGATAACGGTGAAGCGATGGCCGCTTTCCGTAACATGTGCCAAGCTCAAGGAGCAGATTTAGCAGCCCCCCTGCCCTGCGCAACGCTTTGCGAACCGCTCTATGCCGAAAACGCTGGCACGGTGGCACACGTCAATGCCGAAGCGATTGGTCGCGCCGCACTCACGTTAGGCGCGGGCCGCGTGGCGGTGACGGACACCCCTGCCCCTGGCGCAGGCATTGATGCGTTGGTGCAACAAGGCGACACCGTCCAACGCGGAGACGTACTCTGCATTCTCTGTGCAGAGACGGCGGAACAAATTGATGCCGTCCGCAAACAGGTACGCGCAGCGATTCAGATTACCCACGAAGCGGTCAAGCCCCGCCAACTCGTGGTTGAGACCCTCACCTAACCTCCCCTTTTACTCATTACCTATTTTAATAATAGACCCACACATAAGGAAAGCGAGAAAAACGTGAACGTTTTACTCATTAACGGAAGCCCCCACAAAGAAGGATGCACCTTCACGGCGTTATCCGAAATCGCCGAAACACTCAAAGCAGAAGGAATCGATAGCGAAATCTTCTGGATTGGTAATCAACCGGTGCAAGGTTGCATTGGGTGTTGGCAATGTCGCAAAGGTGCGGGACGCTGCGCCTTTCAAGACGAGCTCTACAACACCATCATGGAAAAAATTAAGGCGTGCGATGGCCTGATTATTGGTTCACCCGTGTACTACGCTGCCCCTGCGGGTAGCCTCTGTGCGCTTTTAGATCGCGTCTTCTTCTCTTTAGGCGACCACCTTATCCACAAACCTGGCGCCTGCGTAGTCAACTGCCGTCGTGGCGGTGCGAGCTCGGCCTTTGACCGTTTGAACAAATACTTTACGATTCTCCAGATGCCCCTGGTCACGAGCCAGTACTGGAACTCCACCCATGGTTTCAAGCCCGATGACGTCCGCAAGGATCTCGAAGGTCTGCAAACCATGCGTACCCTCGCCCGCAATATGGCCTACCTGCTGAAGGCAAAAGCCACTTCTGGCCTGCCGCCTCCAGAACAAGAAAAGTGGATTGCGACCAATTTCATTACAAAAGATCGCTAATCCATCGTTCACGGCACACAAAAAGAAATCGGCAAAACAGGAATAAACGTTGCCAAAAATCTTTTTGCGTGCTATACTCTACAGCATTCTTTTAAACCCCGAAAAGGAGAGATCAAGCATGATCGTCACGACGAAGGAACTCTTCAAGCACGCTTACGGCAAGTACGCCATCGGTGCTTACAACATCAACAACATGGAGCAGTGCATGGGCCTCTTCAAGGGCTGCATTGAGAGCAAGGCTCCGTTCATCATTCAGATTTCCAAGGGTGCACGTGGTTACACCGACAAGCTGATGCTTGAAAACGTGATCCGCGCCGCCGACAAGATTTTCCCCGAAGCAGTGTTTGCTGTCCATTTGGACCACGGCGACGAAGAATCCTGCATCGACTGCATCAACTCCGGCTTCTACAGCTCTGTGATGATCGACGCTTCCTCCAAGCCCTTCGAAGAAAACGCAGCAATCACCAAGAAGATCGTTGACCTCGCTCACGCTAAGGGTCTCGTGGTTGAAGCCGAACTCGGTAAGCTCGGTGGTGTGGAAGAACACGTCGCCGTTGACGAAAAGGATGCTTGCCTCACCAATCCTGATGACGTGAAGCGTTTCGTTGAACTCACCGGTTGCGACTCCCTCGCTTGCGCAATCGGCACCTCCCACGGTGCATTCAAGTTCTCTGGCAACCAGGGTCTCCGCTTCGACGTGCTCTCTGACATCCAGAAGAAGGCTCCCGGTTTCCCCTTGGTGATGCACGGGTCCTCCTCTGTTCCCCAGGACGAAGTCGCTCGCATCAACGCCTCCGGCGGTAAGCTTGATGGCGCTAAGGGCGTGGATGACAACCAGTTCAAGCGCGCTGCAGAACTCGGCGTCACCAAGATCAACATCGACACCGACGGCCGTTTGGTGTGGTGCCGCGTCCACCGCGAATATTTCCGTGACCACCCCGAAGGTTTCGACCTCCGCCCGATCGGCAAGATCTTCATGGAAGAATATGCCAAGTTCATCGCGGCGAAGAACGAAAAGCTCGGTTCCGCAGGCCAGCTCGATTCCGTTCGTGAATTCTGCAAGGCCAATGCCTAATTGAAGCCAACTTCCGGCGGTGTCTGATTCAAAAAGGCACCGCCGGTTTTATTATTTCTAAATCACAAGAGAGAGATTAACATGGCCAAGTACATCATGTGTGACGGCAACGAAGCTACGGCTCGCGTTGCGTTTGCGTGCTCTGAAGTGGCTGCCATCTATCCCATCACGCCCTCTTCGCCGATGGCTGAATTTGCGGATGAATGGGCAGCTCACAAGCAGACCAATATCTGGGGTACCATCCCTCAAATCGTTGAACTCCAGTCTGAAGCTGGTGCAGCAGGTGCTGTGCACGGCGCTTTGACGACGGGTTCGCTTACCACTACGTTCACGGCATCTCAGGGCCTCCTCCTGATGATCCCGAACATGTACAAGATCGCGGGTGAATTGACCCCTGCCGTTTTCCACGTCACCGCACGTGCATTGGCAATGCAGGGTCTGTCCATTTTCGGCGACCACGGCGATATCATGGCTTGCCGTCAGACCGGTTTTGCTTTCCTCGGTTCTGCATCGGTTCAGGAATGCGGCGACATGGCATTGGTCGCACACGCCTCCACCCTTGAAGCCAAGATTCCGTTCGTCCACTTCTTCGACGGCTTCCGCACCTCCCACGAAGTGCAGAAGATTGAAGAAATCCCGCAGGACGTCATCCGTGCGATGATTGACGAAGACAAGGTGAACGAATTCCGTACGCGCGGTCTCAATCCTGAAGCTCCGACGATGCGCGGTACCGCTCAGAACCCCGACGTCTACTTCCAGGGTCGTGAAACCGTCAATAAGTACTACGAAGCCGTGCCTGCAATCGTCCAGAAGAACATGGACAAGCTCGCAGAACTCACTGGCCGTCGTTATCACCTCTTTGACTACGTCGGTGCACCCGACGCAGAACGCGTCATCGTCATCATGGGCTCCGGCGCTGAAACCGTTCAGGAAACCGTTGAAGAACTCAACACTGACGGCGCCAAGGTCGGCTTGGTGAAAGTGCGCCTCTATCGTCCTTTCGACGTGAAGGCTTTCGCTGCCGCACTTCCTAAGACCGTGAAGCAGATCACCGTCCTCGACCGCACCAAGGAACCCGGTTCCGTGGGCGAACCGCTCTACACCGACGTCCGCACCGCAATCGGCGACGCCATGCAGAACGGCGATCTCGAAATCAACTATCCTCGCACCTACGGCGGTCGTTATGGCTTGGGCTCCAAGGAGTTCACCCCCGCAATGGTCAAGGGTATCTTCGACAACATGGCCGCAGACAAGCCGAAGAACCACTTCGCAGTGGGTATCAACGACGACGTCACGGGCGCTTGCATCGAAATCCCCGCTTACCTCCTCAAGGACTCTGGCTGCACCGAATGTATGTTCTACGGTCTCGGCTCTGACGGTACGGTCGGCGCGAACAAGAACAG
The DNA here is from genome assembly GCA_045605345.1 of Candidatus Spyradenecus sp. Taxonomy (GTDB): domain Bacteria; phylum Verrucomicrobiota; class Kiritimatiellia; order RFP12; family DVOR01; genus Spyradenecus. The sequence goes on along the minus strand of JAZUPT010000003.1, from coordinate 1,864 downwards.
CATCAAGGTGATCGGTAACAACACCGACAACTACGCTCAGGGTTACTTCGTGTATGACTCGAAGAAGGCAGGTGGCTTGACCGTTTCTCACCTCCGCTTCGGTCCCTCCCCGATTCGCAGCCCCTACCTCTGCACCAAGGCTGACTTCATCGCTTGCCATAACTTCTCCTTCCTTGAAAAGTATGACATGCTCGCTGCTGCTAAGCCCGGCGCAACCTTCCTTCTCCAGTCCGAATATGATGCCGCCACCGTGTGGGATCACATCCCGGATGAAGTGGCTAAGGTCATCATCGATAAGAAGCTGAAGTTCTACGTCGTCAACGCTGTGAAGGTAGCTCAGGCCCTCGGTCTCGGTGGCCGCACGAACACCATCATGCAGACGGCATTCTTTGTGATCTCTGGCATCATCCCCGCTGACAAGGCTATCGAACTCCTCAAGGCCGCTGCTAAGAAGGCATACGGCAAGAAGGGCGACGAAGTCGTGAAGTTGAACTGGGATGCTATCGATGCGGCTAAGGACGCCATCGAAGAAGTCACCGTTCCTGCTGCACCCTCTGGCAAGCTCGTGAAGCCCGCCACCGTTGTGGATGCCGCTCCTGACTTCGTCAAGAACGTCACCGCTAAGATGATGCGCCAGGAAGGCGACGAACTTCCCGTCTCCGCAATTCCTGACGACGGCACTTGGCCCACCGCTACCACGCAGTACGAAAAGCGCAACATCGCAGTCAAGATTCCTGAATGGAACGAAAAGACCTGTATTCAGTGCTTGAAGTGCTCCGCTGTCTGCCCGCACGCAGCAATCCGTGCTAAGATCGTGGACGAAGCAGACGTGGCTGGCGCTCCTGAAACCTTCAAGACCGCTGACGGCAAGCCGCCGTTCAAGGGCAAGAAGTTCACCCTCCAGGTGGCAGTGGAAGACTGCACCGGTTGCGGTCTCTGCACCACCGTGTGCCCTGAACTGCCCAACATCGGCAAGTCCCTCAACATGATCCGTTACGATCAGGACACGCTCCGTAAGCCCGGTCAGGCCAACTGGAACTACTTCCTTGACCTCCCCGAAACAAACCTCACTGGCGTGCCGTTGAATGCCAAGACCTCCCAGCTCCGCCGTCCGCTCTTTGAGTTCTCCGGTGCTTGCGCAGGTTGCGGTGAAACGCCCTATGTCAAGATGCTCACCCAGCTCTTCGGTGACCACCTCTGCATCGCTAACGCAACAGGTTGCTCCTCCATCTACGGCGGTAACCTCCCCACCACCCCCTACTGCAAGAACGCCGAAGGCAAGGGTCCCGCTTGGGCTAACTCCCTCTTCGAAGATAATGCAGAATTCGGCTTGGGCATGGTGATCACGCGTGACAAGCAGAAGGCATTCGCTAAGGAACTCGCTGAAAAGATCATCGCTTCCGAAGGCGCACCTGCTGAATTCAAGGCACTCCTCCAGGCTACGCTCGATGCTACCGAAACGCAGAAGACCGACGAAGACATCGCCGCTCAGCGTGACCGCGTGGCAAAGATCAAGGCTGCTGCCGAAACCTGCGAATGCGCCACCTGCAAGAAGCTCGCCACTGTGGCAGACTTCCTCGTGCGCCGTTCTGTCTGGATCATCGGTGGTGACGGTTGGGCCTACGATATCGGTTACGGCGGGTTGGACCACGTTGTGGCCCAGAACCGCAACGTGAACATCCTGGTGCTGGATACCGAAATCTACTCCAACACCGGCGGGCAGGCTTCCAAGTCCACCCCGATCGGTGCAGTGGCTCTCTTTGCGGCATCCGGTATGCGCATGACCAAGAAGAATCTGGGCTTCATGTGCATGAGCTACGGCAATGTCTATGTTGCCTCCATCGCCATGGGTAAGTCGGAGGCC
>JAZUPT010000002.1:0-38914 GCA_045605345.1 Candidatus Spyradenecus sp. | reverse complement strand
GCCCACTGTGGCAGGCGGTGAGGCGAGGGGTACGGGGAGCGCAGCGTCCCCGTCGTTTGGTACCACACTGGACAGCGGATGACTAAGAGACGGAGAGGATGAAAAGAAAGATCTCTGGGGGCGAAGCGCACAGCGGCCGATTAGAAGACGGTATTTATCGTGGCCACGGCCCACTGCGGCCGTGGGACTCTCTGTACTGAGGCCGATTAGAAAACGGCATTTATCGTGGCCCCCTGCCCACTGCGGCAGGGGGGTGAGGCGAGGGGTACGGGGAGCGCAGCGTCCCCGTCGTTTGGTCGCTACGCATCCTGACGGATGCTTTTACTCGCGCCTCTCTTCGCTTCTTTTTAACCACAATTCCCTCGTTGTTTTGCTATCATGGTGTAGCGCCTTCGGTTCACATTTCTATGATACCTCACGGTGTTAGCAAAGTGCTTGATAAAAACACTTGATTTTTAAGTGCAGATTATGCTATTCTAATGGGACTTTCCGCTGAAGACGGCTCTCAGGCTGACTGCCGCCGACGCGGATTAACGCAAACAACAAGGATCAGGATTATGCCTAAGATCAAGACGAAAAAGTCTGCGACTAAGAAGTTCAAAATGTCGGCCACGGGTAAGGCAATGCGCACTCAGGCTGGTAAGCGCCATCTCAATGGCTACAAGTCTCGCGGTCGCAAGCGCAATCTCCGTGGTTCCGCTGCTGTCTATGAAGGCAACCAGAAGATGGTTGCTCGTATGCTTCAGGCCTAAATCACAAAGGAGTTGAACAATGAGAGCTACTAACGCCGTTGCATCCCGTGAACGTCGCCGCCGCCGCCTGAAACTCGCTCGTGGTTTCTATGGCGCCCGCAGCAAGCAATTCCGTTTGGCCACCGAGGCCGTTGATCGCGCCCAGCGCCTTTCCACCTGGCACCGCAAGCTTCGCAAGCGTGAATTCCGCCAGCTCTGGATTGCTCGTATCAACGCCGCTGTGCGTGGTTTGGCCAACGAAAAGGTCCCCACCTATTCTCGCTTCATCGAAGGCCTCACCAAGGCTGGCATCACGGTCAACCGCAAGATGTTGTCCGAAATCGCCATCGCTGACGCTGAAGGTTTCAAGGCCCTCGTCGCTAAGGCTGCAGAAGCACTCTAAGTTATTTTCGGCTTAGACGCTATTATGAGGTCTCCTACTGGAGGCCTCTTTTTTATTCCCTAAAAGCATCTCGTGCTTAACGTCCTAAAGCATGATGAAAGCGCACCACCTCTCCCCTCATAGATAAGCGATCCGCCTCAACCTTCCATGCGAATCCTTTGGAGCGAACTCATTCGCCTCCCATAAAAGTGTAAGTAAAGCGAAATCTCAGACTTCTACGCGTCTGCATCGGAAAAAGTACTTGATTTCAATTGTTAGTCTTTGCTAATATTTGAGCCATAACAATTTTATTGCTTCACATTACTACTTGAAGGTTTCCCTTAAAATGCCTCACGCACGCCTTAGATTCACTACACTTACCACGCTCTTACTTGGGGTGGCAAGCGGCATTTTTGCAACGACAGCGCATTCCGTTGACTCGGAGAGCACGCCTTCTCCTGCGCCAATGCGCCCCCTTTCCGATTCGGCAGTGGACGCCAATACCGCCACGAATCACGTCATTGTTATTACCGCGGCACCCTTGCCCAAGTATCGCGTTGCAACAAATGATTCTGGGACGCTTGTGGAGTTGCCGCCAGAAAAGGCGCCCTTTACGGTAGACACCCTCACGGAAGACTTCATTCGTGAGCGCAACGTCACCGACCTTGACCAACTCCTCTCCCTGCAGCCTGGCATCTACCAAGGTGGCAAGACCATGATGTCGCGCAATGCAGGCACTTACACCATCCGTGGCTTTGGTCGTAATGAAATTTTAATGGGCGGGGTTCCGCTCGCAGGGGGCGCCGCCATCTATATGGATCCCTCGCTTTTGGAACGTATCGACATCGTAAAGGGCCCCGTGGGCGGCGCTTATGGCGCACAGACAACCAATAGCTCCATGACCGACATGGGCGGCTCTGGCGGCTCCATCCTACTCACACCGAAACAAGCCTCCTTTGAAGAAGAGTTTCATGACTTCATGATTCGCGGCTCCTATTCGCGCGCATCGGGTTCACGCATGAAGTTTGTGGCAGATGTCAACCGCATCAATGACGATGGCACCGTCGCGGTTCGCCTTCCCCTTGCCTACGAATGGCGCGAGCCGGGGTGGGCACCCTCTGGTGCACGTCACGGCACGATGTTCTCTGCTGCGCCGAGTCTCTCGTGGCAGATTACCGAACGTCTCGTCGCAGGAGTTGATCTCTTTTATCAATATAGCGACCAACCCGCCTATCAGGGCATCCGCACACGGTATGGAAAGCCCTACTTAAGCGGTTGGGATGATACCTACACCGAGCCTGGCGACCGCATGAAATTTATGACCTTCGGCGGCACGCTTCGCCTCGATGGCTATCTCACCGATTGGCTCAAGACGCGCACCCGCGCCTCTTATTTCCAAACGCACACCGATTACCGTTACCGCGGTCCCTTCTCCAATAAAGGCTTCCCCAACCGCGGTCTCTATGAATGGGCCGCAGGGGACCGCATCTCGCGCAATCTCTACTTAGGCCAAGACTTCATCTTTGAATTTAATACCGGCGACGTAGAGCACAAGCTTTTGACGGGCATCAATCTCTTCAACAAGCGCAACAATGGTAAAGGCGCCTTCTCCTCTGCGGGTCCCGTTGATCTTGACACCCTTGAAGCAACCAACGAATCCCAAGTCAAATTTGGTCTCCAAGCGCAGGACGTCATGGAGTGGCGCGGTGTCGCCTTGCTCGCAGGCATCCGTGCCGATTGGCATGACAGCGTCAACCACGCACATGCTTGGACCTACTCGCCGCGCTTCGGCCTTTCCTATGACATTCTTGAAGAGGGCAAAGCCTTCTTGTATGCGAATGCCTCCATCACCGAAAACCCCAATTTCAACTACAAGGCTACCCCGAATAACACCGGCACTGGACGCGGCGACTACCTCGACACCACTTGGCGCGCGGTCCAAAAGGAGGTGGGCATCCGCGTCAATCCCGTGGGACGTCTCTGGGCCTCTGCTGCGCTCTTCTGGATTGACCAGAGCAATGCGCCCACTTTGGTGGCGGGCAATGGCCCTGATGATGGCTACTACACTTCTGATGGCAAGACCTCCTCGCGCGGTTTTGAATTCACGCTCTCTGGCGACATTACCGAGAACTGGTCCATCTACGCCGCCTATGCCTATTCGCACTACGTGGATCGCAATAGCGGTCTGCACTTTGCCCGTTACCCCGCCAATGCGATCTCCCTCTGGACGAGCTACAAAGCGCCGTGGTTTTACGATGCGGTGTTCGGCTTTGGGATGCGGTGGCGTGATGAATGGATGATGACCTTCCGTGGCGCACCTGCGGGCGAGGATCAATGCGTTAAATCCCTCATCACCTTCGATGCATCCATTGACTTCCCGATTAGCGAAACGCTCTCCTTCGGTCTCTCTTTGCGTAATCTCTTCGATACGCGTGGCATTGAATCGGCACGCAACCTCCAAGCCTTCGCAAATGATGGCCGCACCTTTGAAATTTTCATGCGGTGGCGCTTCTAATTTCACGTGATGCCTCCCCCTTTTTTCACGGAGCATACAGTTCTGTTTGCTCCGTTTTTGTTACCATAAAAGCGAATTCCTCATTGCCTTTCCTATACTTTTAATGGATGAGATGTTATGTACGCCCTTGAAGCAGACCAATTATCCAAATCCTTTACTGCCGATAACCGCACCGTTGATGTCCTCAAACAGATCTCTTTACAAATCCCAGAGGGCGCCTTCCACGCGATTATGGGCCCCTCTGGCTCTGGGAAAAGCACCCTCCTTAATCTCTTAGCAGGCTTACTCCCAGCCGATACCGGCACCGTCACCGTGGCAGGCCAAACCCTCAATGGACTCTCCGACCAAGCCCTCACGCTCCTACGCCGCCGCACCGTGGGCATTATTTTCCAAGACTTCAACCTCATCCCCACGCTCACCGTTTCAGAAAATATCGCCCTCCCCGCGCTCTTAGATGGCCACCCCTTGCCGCAAGCGCGCCTTGAAAAGTTCTTGCACCTTGTGGGTCTCTCCCATCGCGCGGACCAACCCGCCGAAAAACTCTCCGGTGGCGAAGCCCAACGCACCGCCATTGCCCGCGCCTTTGCGATGGAGCCGCGCATTATCCTTGCCGATGAACCCACGGGCAACCTTGACTCCCCCTCTGCGAACACCTTCTGTGCCACGCTCACACGACTGAATAAAGAACTCGGCACCGCGATTCTGCTCATCTCTCACGATGCCCAAGTCGCCGCCGCCGCAGAGACCGTTCACGTGCTCAAAGATGGCGTCATTCGGGGTTCCTTTGCGTCTGAACACAATGCCACCGCCGTTGCGGCCCGTTACTTGGAGCTCATGGCATGAATGCCCTCTCCCTCCTCTTCCGCAACACCCTGAAGAAAGACCGCCTGCGCCTCGGTTGCGCAGGGTTTGGGGTTGCCGCCGCCACCGCCCTCCTCACATGGACGCTTGGCCTCGCAGTCACCACGTGGTGGCAGGGCCGCCCTCTCAGTGAAACGATGGGCAAACCCTTTGACTGTTGGGTCGCCACCAACCGCGCCTCTGGTGCCGCACCCAAAGGCACTGGCTATCAAAATCTCACGCACGCCTCGCCCATCAAAATGATTCCGCAGGCGGTAGCTGAAGCCGTCCTTGCCTCGCCAGATATTGAATCCTGCCTCACCACCACAGTCTTCCGTTGCCGACTTGATTGGCGTCCTGAGGGTCGCCCCCAACAAGGCCCCGGCGCAGGCGGTGGCATCTCGCCCGTGCGTGATTTCCCCCAGTGCCCTTACCCCGACGGCCTCGCTGCAGGACGTTGGCCCACGGCAACCGCCGCCGAACCCGAATTTGTCATCAGCCCCTTTGCCTTTGGCCCCGAGGGGCTTAAGGCGGCACCCCCGATTGGCACGCGCTTGCCAGTCGTCACACCTGGTGGCACCATGAAGGCCACCCTCTGCGGTTATCTCGCCGAGACCATCCGCCCCGTTAGCGGCTTCCCCACGATGTTCGCCTCTGACACCCTCGCAGATGCCGCCGCCCTCGCCAATACGGAAGACCAATGCAACTTGATGCTCATCCGCCTCAAACCCTTCCGTTCACCTGATGCGCTGGCCCAAATGGTGCGCACCATCTCCCCCGATGATGACTCGGCACGCCTTATCACCCGCGCCGACCTCTTGCGCCAACTCCGTTCCGATGCCATCCAGAGTCTCTCTCGCCAAGTCCCCCTCTTGGTTATTCTTGCCTGCGTGGCGACTCTCTGCATGATTGTCAATGCGCTCTGCGCCGGCATTGAACAAAATCGCCTGCGCTACGCCCGCCTCCGCGCCCTCGGCATGACCGCGACCCAACTCGCCCACCTTCTCTTAAAGGAGGGTACGTTCCTGGCTAGTGTGGGCGGGTGCATTGGCTTCTGCATCGGCTGGGGCGTGCTCGCGACCTTCGTTGCCACGCGTCCCCTCATCTTCCCCGATGGACTCCACCTCGGGTGGCAAGTGCCCGTGGGCGTCTTAGCTCTGCTCACCCTCTCCACGGGGGCCGCTCTCATTGTGCCCATGCGCCGTATTCGCGCACTCTCCCCCTGCGAATTCCGTACGCTGCCCACCTGCACGGCGCTCAATCGTCCCCTGCGCTCGCTCCTCATTGCGACGGCGATGCTCCTGCCTGTCTTGGCGACTCCCTTTATCTTCCCTTCCCATCCCCTCTGGCGAAGCGCCTTCTTCCTGCTGATGGGGTTGCCCCTCACGATTTGGGGGCTGTTGCGCATTGTGCGCCCCCTCCTCTGGGCTTGCGAACGCCTCTTCGCCACACCGATTGGACTCCTCCTCCATCTGCGCCCCGAACTCTTAAAAGGATGCCTCACGCGCTTTGCCGATCGCAATGCACGCATGGCAATGATGCTCGCAACAGGACTCGGAGCCTTCTTTGCCATCCACCTCTGGGGCGCCTCACTCACCGCGCCCTTCATCCCCTCGCGTAATTTACCTGACGCGATTGTCTCCCTCTTGCCCGATGGCATCTCCGCGGAGGGGGCCGATCGCTTGCAACAAGCCCCCCTCAATGGCGTGACCCTCACCCCCTTCTTCGCCGAACAGTACTGCCTGCATGAAAAGGTCATGAATGCCATTCGCGACCGCACCGGCATCTTGCCGAAGCAGAATAACATCCTACTCATTGGCACCCCTGGTGAAACGGGCGTCACCGTCACGGCGATGTTTGCCCGTCAAACGGGTTTAAAAGTGGGCGATACCTTTTATATCCAACGCAAAAATCGCGCCGGCGAGACCTTTGACCTCCCCCTTACCATCACCGAAGTGCGCGCCATCAATTGGCACCTCTTCACCGCCCGTGCCCGACTGCGCGCCCGCAATGGCGCCCCCATGGGCACCCTTGGTCCCGTCTTTGTGGGTGCCGATGTCTTTAAAGCGTGGGACCCCGAACAAAGCAAGCGCCCGCGCTTCCTTTGGGCCACGCTCCCCCCTGAAGCACCGCAAGATGACACCGCGCTCTACTCCTTCTCTGACCAACTCGAATTAGCGCTCCAGACCATCACTAATGCCGATGCCGCCGCACACCCTCACTATGCCACACCCTTTGGGAGAAAACCCAAACCCGGCCAAAAGCCCGCCGCCCCTGCCAATGTGGTAGTCCACCTGCGCGACGAAATCAGCACTGGTACCATCGCACATAGTAATGAACTCCTCGCCGACCTCGCACGCATCCCGCTTTGGTCGTTGCTCATCCTCTGCACTGGCTTTATCTCCCTTTTGGCGGCGAATGTCCGCGTCATGGGGGATGAACTCCGCACCCTCCATGCCATTGGCATGACGAAAGGGCAAATGGGTCGTTTCCTCTTTGCGCAAATGCTCCTCCTCACCCTTGCAGCACTGCTCACCGCATTACTCTTTGCCTTCACGGCGGGTTGGGGCTTTACAGGGTGGACCCTCGCGTGGATGCCCTTTGGCGGCTTACCCATCGGCATTGCCATCCCATGGCATCCGCTTACCATCGGCACACTTGTGCTCCTTGCCACGACCTTCATCCTCACCCCTTTACCGATTCACCTCCTCCTCAATCGCCTCCTCGCACGACGTTGAGCCCCTTCCTCCGCGCACCCGACCCGCCCTAAGCGTGCTTCCGCAGGGTGCTACGTCACCCTGCATAAGCGTGCTGCGGTCACCTGCGGCGTCAGGTGACATCCTTCTCCCACCTGGGTGCGACGTCGCCCTGCATAAGCGTGCTACGGTCACCTGCGGCGTCAGGTGACACTATGAGTACTGCCGCAGGGTGCGACGTCGCCCTGCATCCTTTTCCCATCCGGGCGCTGCGTCGCCCTGCACCCTTTTTTCCACCTCGCCTGCTGCGTCAGGTGACACTTTTTCTCTGAGATGTGCTATCCTATCAGTATGGGAAAGCGCCTTAACGGATTTGATTACTCTTCACCATATTTTTATATGGTCACCCTACGCCGTACGGATGGCTATGCAGACTTCTCGACCATTACTGGTGATCCCTCCACACACTTTATCCACGCCAGCCCGCTCACCCATCGCCTGAGTAAAGCCATCCGTACCTTTCACACACAATGGAAATGCCTCCACCCCATCGAGTGCTTTTCCATCATGCCAGACCACATCCACCTCATTCTCAAAATTCTCCCTGCAGAGAAGCGCGCCACGCTTCCGCTTTTAGTCTGGCAATTAATGCGCTCCTTAGAACGCGTCTACCTTGAAGATGCCACCCTTCAAACACCCCCCAACACCCCCACGCCATCACACCTCTTTTTCCCCGACTGGCACGACTGGATTATTACCAAACGCGAACACCTCACGGTCTTCACCCGTTATATCCGCGAGAATCCGATGCGACGCTGGCAACGCCTCACACACGCTCAAAACTTTCAGCGCATCCAAAATATCACCTATCGTGACCATCAATGGTTCGCCTATGGAAACCCTACGCTCCTCAACCTTCCCATCATCGAAGGCTTCCAATGCTCGCGAAAATGGAAACCCACCGATACCACATGGCAAGAAGCCATTGAAAAAGCGAGCCGCTTAGGTCCTGGATGTGCAGGCATCTCCACCTTTATGAGCCCCTGTGAAAAAGCCTGCGGGAATGAAATCTTCAAGGCAGGCGGCAGCCTCATCATCCTTCACCCCGAAGGCTTCCACGATCGCTGGCACCCGACACGCAGTAAAGAAACGCTCTGCGCCCAAGGACGCCTCCTCTTTCTCTCCCTCTACCCCGCAAGCACCCATAAACTCACCGCTGCAGAGCTCTACCAACGCTGCCACACCATGGGTGACATTGTTAAGTGAAGCCCCCTTCCTTATCCCATGAGGGGCGCACTCTCCTTACCACATGAGGGGCGACACCGCACCCCTCCGCACCACTCATATCATCCCACACACCTCCCAGTCCCCTAAGAGTGCTGCGGTCACCTGCTGCGTCAGGTGACACTACGAGTGCTGCGGCAGGGTGCGACGTCACCCTGCATCCCTTTCCCATCCGGGTGCGACGTCACCCTGCATAAGAGTGCTGCGGTCACCTACGGCGTCAGGTGACACTACGAGTACTGCCATCCGGGTGCGACGTCACCCTGCATAAGCGTGCTACGGTCACCTGCGATGTCAGGTGACACTACGAGTGCTGCGGCAGGGTGCGCTGCGTCGCCCTGCACCTTTTCACGCCCTGCCCCCTTTTTCTCCCCTCCCCTAAAAAAGACGCGGTGGCATTGCTGCCACCGCGCTTTTGAGAGGTCACTCCGCCCGCTTACTGCTGAGCGGGAGCTTACTTCGAGGCACGCGCCTTAATCTCAAAGGTGCCATTACCTGTAGGCATCTGGAAGCGGACGTAACGCGTCGAGGCCGGGAGCTCTGCCGCAGGCGCGACGGCAGCACCCGTCATATCAGCGGCCGGTTCTACCGTCACGGCCTGTGCAGCATTACCCACCTTCACGCTTACATCAATCGTGGTGCCATTAGCATAGGCTGCGGTGTTCTGATCGAGATCCGAGTGATTCGAGACAATCAACTTAGCCACGACATACTGCGTGTCGTTAATCGTCACCACGGCGATATCGCTAACACCGAAGTCGTACTTGAGCTTAGCGGTAACGACGCCATCTACCACGGTCTCATTCATGTCGAAGGCGACGTTCGTGAAGACCTCTGCAGCATCAGCCACAGGAGCATCCACAGGATCACCTGCCATGTTCACCACACCCGTGAGGCTCACCGAAGTGGCGCTGAGTTCTGCGGCACGACGTGCGAGCGGGAGCGTGAGGTCATTATTCGTGACTTCCGTCTCACCAGCCTTCACAACAGGGCGACCAGTCACATAGAGACCGTCTGCACGGACGACGACCAAGGTCGCACCATCACCCGTTTCAGTCCAAGTGGCCACGGTGTTACCCTCGCCATCCACTGCGGTCACAGTGCAGCCGATGAGCGACTTTGCCGTGTGACCTTCAGGCAAGGAGAGAACCTTCAGCGTCGTACCAGCTGCCGCGTCGTAGTTCACCGTGATGTCCTTGAGGTTCGTGAGGTCGGCATCCTTTGCGGAGAGACAGGCTTCCGCAGTCGCGGCAGAAGCGTCCAAGGTCGCACCTGCTTCGAAGGTCACCTTACCGCTAATCGTGCCCACGCCAGCGAGAGCATCGCCCGTCACCGAGAGGTTTGCGCGCCAACCATCCACGGTATCCACCGTGAAGCCAGCGGTGCGAATCACACCCGTGGTTTCAGCAGAAGCTTCATTAAGCGTACGCGCTAATGTTGCCGCCGTACCCGTGTAGTCAACGATGACATTGTTACCAACGATGAGCTGCTCTGCGCCAAGCATCGGTTCTACGACGGCCGGCTCGGTTTCCTTGGAGAGTGCGGATTCTGCGAGGGTGAGGGTGATGGGTTCGGTATCATTTGTAGCCAAGGTGACCGTCACGATCTTTTCCTGCTGCGTTTCAGAATCCAAGGAGACGAACTTCGCCAAGGTATTTTCAATGATGTGATTACCCTGAGGATCAACCGCTTCAGCTTCCCAGTTCATCGTCTTACCGAGGTCATTACCCTGCCAGACATAATTCAAGTTATTGAAGTTAACCTCTGTTGAATTACCGCCAGCCATTTCATCTTCCGTGAAGAAGGCGGTCACAGGATAACGGTCAACCTTGAAGGTGTACTGATTCACATCGGTCTTATAACCCAAGTCAATCGAACGTGCATTCACAGGTTCTGCAGGAGCCGTCGAAGTCACGCGAGAACGCGTTTCTTCATCGAGGAAGCCCGTGAGACGATAGGTGACCGGCATTGAAGGCACCTTCATCACATCGAATCCAGAGAAGTCGAAGTGGAGGTACTTGCCTTCAGCCACGGCCACAGGACCCGAGAGATAAGCCACGTTGTGCGCGAAGGTCACATTCGTGTTAATCTTCGTGTAACCCAACACCGTCAACACGGCAGACTGGCTATTCTTGTTCTCTTCTGCCACGGCAGGATTCAAACGGCCGGCCCACATCGTGAGACTATCTTCAGCGCCACCTGCCACGCCATTGATTTCAAGACGTTCATAGTAGAGCTTGGAGTTGCCTATCGTATCCGTCTCGCCCGTTTCAGCATCCGTTGTGGTCGAATAGAACTCGTTCAGGTAGAGCGTGTTCTCGCCATCGACATTCAAGAACACCTGCGTACCGACTTCAGGCTCTGCAGTCGTACCGTAGTCAGGGTTATCCTGATCTACAGGATCCTGCGCCACGCCATCAACCACCTTCACCTGCGACCATTCGCCGGCTTCATGCCAGGTGGTGTCATTCGTGGTGCCAGCGATGGTACGGGTCGCGCGACCGACCTTGGAGATGTAAGGATAGGCATTTGCCATCGCGGTGAAGGTTGCTTCAGGGAGCACCTCGTCGTACACGCGGAGGAATTCAATCGTAGCAGCCTTATCTGCATCGTTATTCCCCATACGGTACAACCAGTCAGACTCGGTCGGTGCCTTACCATTACGCGGCCAACCGCCATGGAGCGAACCCGCCTGGAAGCCATCCCCGATGGTCAACACCTTATTTACCTTATAAGGCTGATACTTATCGCCATCCACATAGAAGATAATCTCCGTAGTGTCATTCGTGCCATCTTCGTCGGTATCCTTCAATTCATACGAGAAGCCGAAGAGGTGGTTTTCGGTTGTACCATTCGGGACCGTAGTGGTAGCGAGCGTAGTCACGCAGTTTTCGGGATAATCACCGTTGTCGCCCTCATGTCCCTTCACCCAAACGAGGCTCACTTCATTTGGAGAAGCACCCGTCACGAGAGCGATGGTGTCCTTTGAATCGTACGTCGAACCAAAGCCCAAAAGAATCGTCTTCGGTTCCGAGGTCAACTTACCGTAGACCGTGGCCGTGAAGGCTGTGGGATAAGAAGGATCCACCCCGCGATGCGGTGCGGCAGCGAGACGAAGCGCCTTTGTGCCATCGCCATTGGTGACATATTCCTGACCCACGAGGATACGGCCCGTCGAGCCCGAACCATCAAACGCCAACGAAGTCTTATCGCGACCCGTGTTATCAGGGCCATCCGTTGAATCTGTCGTGGTATTTTCATCCGCATCGAATTCATAAGCCCACCAGCAGAGCTCACCATCAAAGATGGGGTCATAACCGAAGGAGAGCGTGTTGTCCTGTGCACCCTTATCGGTCCAATTACCCAATTCGGTCACGCCATCGGTCTTGTAACCCTTCTTGGTGGCCGTGGATTTCGCCGTGCCGGATGCTGTGACCGTCAAGGTCGCACTACCGATATCATCCACACTTGCAGGGCAGATACCGAGGATAGCATCTTCGGATTCGAAGACAATGGTATCCGGCACCGTAGCACCCGACTTCACGAGGATACGGCCGCCAGCCTTCACGGTTGCATTGATACCCGAGAGGTCATTCAATGCGCGGAGGTCTAAGGTCGCACCGCTCTCAACCGAGACAGCACCCGAGCAAGATGTCGCAATCGTTGCCCAACCCTTAATCTGGAAGGATGCATTTTCTTCCACAACGAGCTTACGGAGATGCCACGTCGTGCCAGCGGTTGTAGCAAGCGTCTTGCCAGCCGTCACATAGAGCGTGCCGTAATCTTCATCTGTAAAGTCACCATCGTTTGCCCCGACATTGCCCAGGGTAATGGAGGTTGTGAAGCGTTCAGGTGCTTCACCGAAGAAGAAGATCATGCCATTCGACTTCTCATGCGAGAGGTCAATCGCACCCGTGAAGCCTTCCCAAGACTTGACATTCATGGCGACATACACTTCAGAGCTCTGGTGACCAATGAAGGTGCCTGCGCCGGCAAGGGCATTCACCGTCACGCACTGCGTGTAACTCTTATTGGTCGTACCATTGTTCATCTGGAAGTTACCTTCCAATGTCAAGGTGTTAATCTTACAATCGTAGATGTACGCCTTCACATTATTCAGGATGAGGTTCGAGGTGCCATCGGCATTAGTCAACTTTCCAAGATTAAGATTGGATTTATCCACATTGACTAACTTCACGGTGCTGCCCTCGCCTGCCGAGAAGTTTGCAGCCTCACCAAGCGCATTGCTATCATTCACCGTCAAGGTGCAGCCATTTGCGAGCGTGGTCTCACCAAGGAGCATTGCATTCGCTGCGATTTCAACATTCGTATTCACCGCAGTTGCAGTCGCCGTCACATTTGCCGTGCCCGACTTCTGAATCGTACCACCATTCGTACCCTGAATCGTTACCTTCGTCAACGACAAGGCCGTCGCATCTTCAAGGTCAAAGGTGAAGGTGCCAGGCACCGCTTCGCCCTCGCCCTTATCACCAAAGTCAATGATGAGCGAAGGCGTCTTGCCATCGGAAGTATCAAAGTTCTGACGATTGGCGGTCATCGCAGCCAAGAGTTCAGACCAAGAATCCACATCACCCGAAGCGGTAACTTCCGTCACCGTCGTCCAAGGAGCATAGCGCAATTCAAGCGCTTCAGCCGTCTTGTAGAGGAGGTAATCTTCAGTCGCTTGATCATTAATCATCAAGGTCACACCCTCAACCTGACCCTGTGCATCCGCAAAGGCGGTCGTCTTGAAGAGCACCACAGGCGTTTCAGCCGAAGGAAGTGCAGACTCGGCAATCTTGAGCGTATTCGGGAGCTGAAGATTCTGAACCGTCAAGCCCGTTGCGCCTTCCAAGAGGACTCCCTCTTCCAAGATAAGGGTCAAGTTAATCTGCCCCTCACCAGAGTAAGAAGTGACACCGCCATCAGCAGTCACCGTCATCGTCGGCGTGACATTGCCACCATCCTTTTCAATCACACCCTCTACATAAACGGCATTCACCGTCAAAGAGTAGTCACGATAAGCACGCACCTTCAAAGCCGCGTCTTCACCAACATAGAGCGCGTCAGGTGTGAAGGACCCGATAGGATTTTGGGCCGTGCCGCCAATGCCAAGGTAGTACGTACCTACGACATCAACACCCGCAACATCAAAGTTCGCATAGGCAATACCCTGCTGAAGGACAACCGCCCCAGCACCTGAGACCGTGACATTATCAGCCAACGCCTTCGTGAAATTATCACCATTGAATGCAGGCTCAACATTCACCACCAGCGACGCAGAAGCATTCACCGCCACATTCACGCTACAGGTCTTGGTGATTTCCAACATACCACCATTGAAAACACCTGCATTCGTCACAGCGATAGAACCGTTGCCCGTGTGAGTGGCGTTCACCGTCATGCCGTCACCGACATTATAGGTCAAGACGCAATCTGTGGCAACATTCACGTCACCCGTGAGTGCCATCGCATCATCTTCCATCTTCACCGAAGTGGTGACATCCAAATCTGCGGTGGTTACTGTAACAGCAGTTTCACTCTTCGCAAGCTTACCACCTGCTTCACCCTGCACCGTCACTGCGTCAATTGTCACAGTTTCGTCAAAGGTGAAGGTCTGATCTGCAGCCGTGAAGTTAACCGTCAGCGATTCCATCTCGTCTGCGAGATTCAAGCCCGTCTTTGCTGCCAACCATGTGGTGTACTGACCATCGCCCGTACCCACATTGATGATGGCAGTCGTAGTTGTAGGAGCGGGCATCACCCAAAGTTCAATCTTACGAACTGTGTACGCATTTGTAGCAAACTTTGCATACTGCGTTTCTGCGTAGAGGTTTGTCCAGTCATACCTACTACTAATCTGACCACCGGCATTATTACGATGGACGGAGAACGAACCAATACCAATATCTGTGTTGTTCGCAGCATTGTAATTGAAGCCATTGAACGCAAAGAGCATTTCTGCTTCAGGGTCGTACTTATTGGACTTAGAACTATCGCGTTCCGTACGAATGCGTGCGACCTGCATCGAACCAAAAGAATTTGAACCAAAGGTATCATTCCACCCATACGCATTGTCCTGCAGTTCAGCCGGCCAACCATCAATGGATTCATCTGTAGCGGTAATGTTGTGTGGCGAAAATTCAATCACACCCTGACCGTCCGTAATCGACTTTGCGAAGTTACCACGGTTACCATACACGGCCAAATCGGACACCTTTGACTTAATCGTACCGACTGCAGTTGTCGGAATGCCAGCACGAGCCTCGTTATTATTAAACGCACTGGCATCCATGGACACCCAAACGAACTGAGGAGCTTGACCAGCACGCTGAAGTTCTACATAATAACCCACCTTTTCAATGGAGGAGATTTCTCTAGCGTCAATGACATCCATCGTAGGTGCTACACCATTGTAGAAGGGATTTTCTTCCACATTAAGCGTATTGCGATGGATGAATCCTTCACGGAAAGAGGCTGGCACGTTCGCAGCAGCACCCGTACCAAAGATTTCCACCGTTGCACCACTTGCGGTCACGGTTTCCATTGAGGCTACACCATCAGCAGAGGTAACCGAGCCATTCACGGTCACCGTGTAAGTGCCTGCGACAAGGTTAGTTTCCGCAGGAAGCGCGAAAGTCATCACACGGTTCTCAATAGTCGGTGTTGTGCATGTAATTGACACTTCCTCGCCCGCCAAATTGGTACCCGTAATGGTCAATTCTGTAGCGGTGGTGGAGGCAATCTTCTTATTGAAGAGCACCGTAATCAAGCCATTCGTTGCATTGTCCACATGAACAATTGCCGGAGTAGCAGCACTCATCGGCTTAATCACCTGCGTATAGATTGCGTTACGGAAAACTTCTGCCACCTTGATACTACCCGTTTCATTCGGATGAACCTGATCCTTGAAATAGGAAACATCAAAAGTGTTATTGAATGCTTCTGCGCAAACATCCACAAGCACCACATTTGGATTATCAAATGGTGTTGTCTTGGCGGCGGCAGCCGCACGCACCATTTCATTGAACGGGCCAAAGTCATTTGCGGTAGCATTAATGGGATTTACAGGAAGAAGTGTCGCAGCCAAAACCTTGGTGTTCGGACGAAGCTTTGCATACCGATCAACCAAAGCCGCCCATGCGCCATAAACCTTCGCACGAGCTTCATCGCTATCGCCACCATTCGGGCGAGAAAGGTCATTAATACCAATCAACACCGAAATCACATCGGGATAACCAGCGACTTCCAATGTCGTTTCAACGTTAAAGAGTTGCGCACTCGAATTTCCAGGGGTTATATCACCACCATAGAGACCTGCATGCCATGCCCAAGGTGTCGTCGCAGGGTCTTCCGTTGTACCCGAGTGTCCCGTGCGGAAACCTACCGTACGCGCAGACTGACTCCGCTCATCCAACTGCTTCCAGACCTGATAACGATAGCCGCCACGCGTATTCTCGTCACCACTATCCGCGTGACCCATCCACTGTTCACCTTCTGTAATAGAGTCACCCACTGGCAACCAAATCAATTCATCGGAAAGTTTCTTAATGACGAAGCCCCAGGTCTTGTTCTCTTCGTCAATAACAAAATCGTCTTCTGTTACACCAGCGGGCAAGCCTTCAATATCCATCGTTGACCAATCAGGGGTGCCTTCACCCGTGTACTGAAGCACGGTGAACGTCTGGCCATAACCAGAGAAGGTGGCGGTATCGAGGAAGATTGCGCTCGGCACTTCCGTCACAGGGGCAGGTGTCTCAGACGCCGCAATACGCTCTGGAGCAACACGCACCTGAAGCTTATCGCCATTCTTGACGAGCTCAAAGTTGCCCTCAAGCGTCTCGTCATTCACAATTACCCTCACTGTCGTATTCGCCACATTGGGTGTAGTCGTTGTGGTCAAAATAGAGACAGGGGTTACATCCGTAGGCGCTGCGGCAATCTTCACCGTAAGTGCATCAGGCAAAGTTACTGCACCCGTAACGGTGAGCAATGTTGCCGAGGCATCAATGGTGGCATCTGCAATAAGCGTAAGAGCAGAATCAATCGTACCATTACCCGAAAGGATAGCGCTTGAAGTCGTTTCAACACCATTCACTGCACGGAAGGTGCCATTCAACGTAGCCGCAGTCGCAATCGTGATATTACCCTGTCCACTATTTACAATCGGATTCCATGCGTTCCAATCCGTATTTGATGCAGCACCGATTGCAATCTTCGGACTCGTATGGGTCAACTCCATCGTACCTGTAAACGCAGAGAAGTCACCCGAGAAGAGATAGTTTGTATTCTTGTCAGCAGAGAAGACAATCGTGCCGTCACCCGAGACATCTCCCTGGAAGATCGGGATTGCATACTCAGTTGCCGCATTAATCGTATTCGTACCCTTGATTTCCAAATTGGGCGTATAGCAGGTTGCAGCCGTCTTATTCGAAAGCGAACCCGTGTAATCCTGCAAACGCACCGTAGAGGAGGCATTACCAAGGCTATTGAAGGCAATATCAGCCTGTGTAGGCGTAGACACCAATGCCAACGTACCCGTCCAGTTTTCAGCATCTGTGTAACCGGAGCCTGTTGGCAGCTTCCCTTCAAAAATGATTGTACCCGCTCCAACAACCGACTGCGCCCAAGAGCCTTCACCTGCGACCTTCACCATTGCGCCTTCAGCAACAGCGAGTATTGCACCATTATTAGCGGCGGCATTACCTTCAAGCGTCAAGGTGGTGTCCACACCTTCAGCCACGCCTTCAGCCTTTGTCACCAAAAACTTTATTCGTCGAGAACCGGAAGTCTTATGGGGGGAAATCATTCCGGAGAAATTTGAAGCGGCAGACTGCTTCACCGTAATCACACGCGGTTCAGATGTTGTGTCATCCGTTCCCCAATCCGAACGGAATTTACCATTCCCAGAAAGCGTACCGATTGTCATGCCGTTCGTATTGGAAACGACAATACCACCTGTATGATTATTTTCAATCGCAAGCGGAGTCGTAAATCCATCAGGGAGCACATAGTAGTTCGTTCCAACAAATTCCAACACCCCCGAACCCGTCAAGCGAGGGGATTCTGCCGTGCCACAGGCCTGCGTACTATCATTTGTCCCCGAAGCTCCACTGTTCACGCGCAAACGGCCATTGACAACAATCGCTCCAGACGTTGACAACTTTCCAATCGTTGCAACTTCAATCGTCGCATCTGTGGCGATTTCCGTACCACCGGTGTAGGTGTTTGCGCCCGTGAGTTTAAGCGTTCCTGTACCATCAACCTTGAGACCACCAGCATCAGAAAAAACAGAGGTCGCTTCCAAAATCAAATTGTCCTTAAAGGAGAATTTTGGAGATCCACCTGAGTTACGCAATCTTGTTTTCGCAGCCCAAATGGCGGGTTCAGCCGCATCATCTCCTGCAAAGACATTAATCGTGCTTTCTCCATCGAAAAAGTCAAAGGCTCCAGCTCCATCACCCTCGCCCTTCACTGTAGCACCGCCATACACATTCAGCGTCTTCTTGTTCAGTCCCAGACGCGTGGTGCCCACATCCAATTCACCCTTGACATTAATCGTCAGCGGAGCAGAATCACCACTGCTCCAATTCACGATGTCAGAACCTGAGAGTGCTAAAATTGCATTCGATCCTACTGTCACAGTCCCAGTCAAGCCTGCACTCCATCCACCACCTTCATTCTTCCACTGCGTCTTCCCTCCGGAAACAGTTAAGGTGCCCGCATGCAGTTGGTTCAACGCAGGAAGGTTAAGATAACCCTTTGTGGTCAGGGTGCCGCCGTCTGTCACTTCAAAGACGTTGGTCATCTCAGTAGGCGCAGCTTCTGTACCTGGTGCGTCAAGGATGAGCGCACCGCTGACCACCACCTTGTTCGCTGTCGCGACAGTTTTGACCGTCAATGCATTTTCACCTGCAATCGTGAGGTCACCGCCCGAAACAGAAAGCGCGGAAAGCGTTACACCAGCCACATTCATCGTGAGCGTGGTTGCCCCCGTCAACACCACTTCCACGGGCGTTTCCACCGTGCCGGATGGTACGGCATCCACGGCTGAACCACCTTGAGTCCACTTGGCAGTCTCAGACCAGAGGTTTTCTTCTCCGGCCGTGGCCGTGTATGTGTAACGCGTTTGAGCAGGCATCGTTACGCCTGTACCGGTCACCTCTTCGCCGGACGGCAACACAAAGACAACATTCTTCCCCTCGGCAAGCTCTACCGTGTCAAGCGTCACCGCATCATAGGAATCCACCTTTACCTTAAGTGTGGCATCCGCGGCAACAGTCACAGTACCTGCATCTACCTGCGCTTTCTTCAAAATAAGCGTCGCACCATTGGTCACAGCATAGGTGCCGGAGCCCGAAAGGGTCGCCCCCGTCAAGTCCACCGTTGCTGTATCAGCCGTGATAGTGCCGTTATTAGTGATGGCATTGGAGAGCTTATTCGCACCTTGCTTGATGACCAACTGAGCATTTTCAGCGATTGTGGTTGTACCCGAACCAAGCGTTGCTCGATTCGAAAGGATTAGAACACCTCCATTAATATCTGTTCCCGTTTCATGTATGTTTTCAAGACCAGCAAGTTCGAGCACACCAGTGCCGTTCTTAACTAACTTACCACGTGTGCCGCTAGCATTGCCCATCACTGAAATCAATTCTGCAACAACGTGTAACTTCGCTTTTTCTGCCACATCAACAATCATGTCGCCATCTCGCAACAAGATCTTGCGATTACCACTAGTATCCGATTCTTCTGCAAGAGCAGTAATGTACGAAACCGTTGGATTTTCAACCGTAGCCCCTTCGAGTGCCGTTACCGTAAAATCATTTACACCTGCATTACTATTGAACACATCAAGCGCACGCCCCGAGTTATTAGAGTTATTAGCACAATTCGCAGCAAACTCCACGGTACCACCACTCATCTTAAATGGTGACTTCAACGTATCACGATAGTTATACGTCAACGTACCACCCTCTGTCAAAGTGATTGAATTATTGCCCGAATTCCAACCTGTACCATCACCCTTGTTAATCACCAAATTGGAACTTGCACCCGTAACAATGACGTCGCGACCATACGTAAGATTGTTACCATTGCTATCAGTCACATCACTTGTCAATGTACCGCCCACAACCTTCAAGACTTTCAGGCCGCTAAAGAAGCCCGTGTCACGTGTAATGGTCATATCCGCAGACGTTGCCAAAACACCTCTAGTCGTTGTCAACGAAGTCACCGTAGTCGTATCCGCCACGGTAATCGTCTTTTCGTCTTCAAGTGTCACTGCGCCCAATGAGGCGGCACCAGCTTCAACCGTGGTATCAACATTGATAGCAGTCGTAGTAGCCGTGAGTTTATTAGAGCCTGTAGTCGCAATGGTAAGAGGTCCGACACCCTGAACAGTGAGCGCATTGACCATAAAATTCTTGTCCATTGTCAATGTCGCTTCACCACTCACATCCAATGTAACATTTGCATTAGGTCTTGCGTTCGATGGCGACCACTCAACGTTAGAAAAATTCACAGATTCAGCAACCTCAGCCGAAACATCTTCCAACGGATCTATCTCTGCAATGGCAAATGCGTTAATCCCCGAATATCCGCCAGGGAATGAGAATGTAATTGTTCCCTCTGCTGTCGGCTGTACATCCGAAACACGAACAACGATATACGCATTTGCCGCTGCACTGATTTGAGTTGTCGGGTCGCTAAGCGTCTGATAATGTGTCGCGACAGTTGTCCCTGTTCCGGCACCAGTCACCACATAACTTACCGTTGGAGACCCTTCATATGTCCCTAGTTTGAAATTCGTCAGGACACGTTCGGCACCTTGAGAATGTTTACCTCCTGCCACATAATACATGACATACACCTTCTCAGAATCAAGATTGGAGACCGTGGCCGTATGTCCATTAAAGCCTCCATTCCCAAGTCCATCTTTATAGATTGAGCTATTAATACTTCCACTCAATCCTAAACTTGATTTCATCTCTTCAAAAATTGTAGTGTGACTATTTCCATCAAGGTCCACATAATCGCCTTCTGAAAAATCTTTTGTATTTTCATCCGCTGTCACATTCGTAGCGTAAAAGTTACCCGCACTAGATGCTTTTGTTACAGCAAAAACCACACTATAACTCTCTGTTGAAGGCTGAAGTTGCCCAGCAGCTGTCTGTGCATCCAGGTTAACCCACACATCTGTTGTATCTGTTGCAGTTTCGCTACCTGCATCCAACAAATAGACAGGTTTGGGATTAACAGCTTCTGTCGCCCAGCCTGTGGCGGTGAAAAAACCTGCTGACAGCAGCAGGAGGAGTGATTTGAAGAACTTGCTCATAGCGTTGTCCTTTTTTTGTTTTTGAGATGCACCCAATGGGAAAGGCCGAAGGCTTTTCCCGATTAACAAGTATATGTTACTTTTTTTCGTAAGAAAAGTAAAGCGTAAAATGAAAATGAAGCATGCCGTGCATTATGTATTCCCGCTTCCATAATCACATCTCCACCTCGTGTGGTTCACGGCTGATGGCATCAGTAAGGAGGCATAAGACATTCAGCCTCCTCTCCTCTTAACGCTATCATTTCACCTTAAAAGCGGAAGCTTTTCACCTTCTGCCTTGCCAATAGATGGCGCGATAAGGCTGCAATTTCACCTTAAAAGCGGAAGTTTTTCACCCACGATACACCTCTTATTCATCTTAATTTCACTGAAATTCATTTAGTATTTCAGGGCTTTCGCGCTTCAAGATCTGCGGATATGCCACAGGGAATCGTTTCGGCGGCCAATTAGTACCTGCGGCGCAGGACTGCATGTGGATTTTCACGAGTCGCACAGTCGTGCTCGCTACGTCGCACGGGCACATCTCCGTGCTCCGCCAGCGTGCGCTTGCGAATAGCAAGCACTGCCAGCGTGAAGCACGGCCAGTGTGGTTTACCGCGAACTACGCAAAAGGGAAGCGCGGCTCACTCCGTCCGAGACAGATTGACCGCGCTTCTGCGAAGCGTAGTAAGCGATGCCAGTGTGGTTTACCGCGAGCTACGCGAGGCTTACAAATCCGATCAACTCGGCGCAAGGGAGCGCGGCGACCGAACCGCTAACCGCAGGACTAGTCATCTTTTTCTGTCTTAACTTGTTCTTCAAGTTCAAGAAGATAACGATCGTAGTCACTCATGAATAAACAATCTTGAATAATGCGATATTTCTCAAATTCAGACTCTGCATAGAGTTGTGCCTTATAGGCCGACACGGGATCGCCGATATATTTGGGGGCATGTTGGTCGAAGAGTTCTAAAAATTTCTCAAGTCGCTTCTTCCAATCTTCCATCGTAAGCGGAATCTTTCGAAGTGTTTGTGTCTCTGCGTATTCAAGAAAGGCACTCACCATTCGTTCTAAAATCTTAAGTTCGGCATCGGTTAAGTAGTTTTTTGCAATAATCACATCTGACTTTTTAATCTTACCATTGGGAGCATCCTCCCAGCTATTCAGACCCATGTGTTCTTTTTCTGCGTCCGCCCGTGTGTAGAGAAGTTCGGCGGCGGTGTGACCATGAACGGCGCAGTGCATTCGGTTTTGAACCGTTGCATAGAATAGACGCGTCAAATTTGAGTTTTTGTCATAGTCAATGGATGTTGCATAAAGATCAGTAATCTTTTGGTAGAACTTTCGTTCGCTCAGACGAATCTCGCGAATGCGTTCAAGTTGATGTTCAAAATACTTGTCGCTAATGGGTGCGCCGTCTTTCAATCTCGGCACATCCATAACCCAACCTTTGATTGTATACTCGCTCACAATTTGGTTGGCCCACTTGCGAAACGCAATCGCTCGTTCATTATCAATTTTGAACCCAAGTGCAATGATAACCTGTAAGTTGTAGTGATTGACGCGATATTTTTTATCATCATTGGCAGTTATTAAAATTTCTTTAACAACTGACAACTTATCGAGTTCGGCATCTGCAAAGAGTTTACGCAAATGATACGCAATATTAGGCACCTCCACACCATAGATTGCTGCAAGCATCTTTTGACTCATCCAGATATTTTCATCTTCGTAACGGATGTCATATTTCTCATCACTTGCCCCTGTTGAGGCAATGTAAGTGATAAATTGAGCTGTAGACGATTTCTGTGGTTCAATATCCCACTTTCCTACCACGTTCTTTCTTGCCATTACATCACCTTTCTAACCTATCGCTCGTGGAAGTAGTATAACACAGTTAGATGCAGGTTCGTGTTTTTGCCAACAATTAATAACTCGTAGGCGCATAAGCGGAGTCTGAGTTAGCGCTTCGCGCAGGACTGCCAGAGAGGTTTACCGCGAACTACGCGAGGCGCACGACCGCACCACGGCGCGATGGCCTGCGGCTCCGTGGATGCTGGCTCGTGCTTTTGCGAAGCGTAGTAAGCGATGCCAGGAGAGTTTTCACGAGTCGCACAGTCGTGCTCGCTACTCGAAATGGGCACAATGTCCGTGCTCCGCCAGCGTGCGCTTGCCACTTCAAATGAAAAGCCATGGCGTAGCCTGACGAGAAATGGAGATGTGCCCATTTCAAGCAGGCTACAAGACTCCTGCGACTCGTGAAAATCGCACCGCCAGGCGAACAACCCACCTCAAGGGAGCAGAGTGACCGAATAGGAAACGGAGAATGGAAGCGGCAGTGCCACAGTGGCCAGGGGGGGGAGCCTGCGGCGGAGCCGCTTATCTATCGATCACCTATCTGAGTGGCAGGCTGTTGCCTGCCTTATCTATCCAAGCATAGACGAGGTTTCTTTAAAAGATAGATGAGACGGGCAACGGCCCGTCTGTCAGATAGGTTATGGATAGGTTATGGATAGATTATCAGATAGATTATTTAGGGGGACTCACAGGTGGTCGCCTCATGGTATCCGCGGCGGAGCCGCTTATCTATCGATCACCTATCTGAGCGGCAGGCTGTTGCCTGCCTTATCTATCCTGAAGCAAGAAAGCCGCCATCGATGGATAGATAAAAGCATAGAAGATAGATGAGACGGGATGGAGATAGGTGAGACGGGCAACGGCCCGTCTATCAGATAGATTATGGATAGGTTATTTAGGGAGACTCGCCACGCCGCCACTTCACACACCCCTACCTTATCTATCCAGGCGCGGACGAGGCTTCTTTAAAAGATAGATGAGACGGGCAACGGCCCGTCTGTCAGATAGATTATCAGATAGATTATGGATAGGTTATGGATGGCGTCTCATGGCACACCGCTGCCTCATGCTCATCCTTACCCCTGCCTTATCTATCCTATCTCTCTGGGGGGATAACAAAAAAAGCGGCAGGGACTGCCGCTTTTTTCTTTTATACCGTGTGTTCGTTTAGGCGCGACGACGGAGTGCGAGACCTGCCACACCGAGTGCCAAGAGGGCAAGTGCGGTCGGTTCAGGGACACCAGGATCATTACCACCAGGACCAGAAGGCGTGTTACCAGCAGCAACGGCAGAATCGGTTTTAATTATAGCATCTTCCGTAATCGTAACAGAGTCAAATGCTGCACCAGTAGCCGAATTCCAAACAACGGAATAGAAATTTCCACCATTTGAGTCAACCACATAGTTACCAGTTGTCGGGAGCGTAGTCCCTTCAACACCATCCGTGGTAACCAGAATTGCAAACCAATATTCCGTTCCATCAGCGAGACTACCTGTGTCTTGCCAAGCACCATAAACTTCGCCATAGGCAGATTCACGGGAGTCTACAACCGCTCCCCCTACGACCTCAAGCGAGGAGGAAATCGAAAAATTAGCTTTATCAGTGACCTGAACAAGATACGCACATCCCGTGTCCAAATTAGCACCAGATGCGTCATACGTATAAGTAGACCAATTAAGTGCCGCTGCTTGAACTGCAAATGCTAATAAAACAAGCGCAAAAGAGAGAAACAACTTTTTCATATGAATTCCTGATAAATTAATGTCTGTTCATTCAAGGGATTACTTTACAATCGGAGAAGCCTCAGTCAAGGTGCCTTCCGCTTTACCTGCAGGACGCGCATACCAAAAGCCCTTGCCTGCGGGAATAGTATCCGCAGTTGGGGTTGTTGCAGCGGTGTTCTTCACCCATGCAGGCCCATCAGGGAAGCGATTGGCATTATATGCGCGATAAAAGTAGATAGCAAACTCCGTACCATTCCAAACCTGAATTTGGTCTGCAAGATTCGGGCTATTACCTGCGACTGCACCACATGCTTCCCAATCAATAGCACCGTCATTCAACGCCATCTCTGTAGGGAACGCAGAGGAAATCATATTGAAGCCAGGCTTAATGGTGTGAAGCCCCGACTCTGTAGTAATCTTACCCGAAACGGTGATTTCGCCTTCAACAGCCGTCGTCGGGCGGGCAAACCACACGCCAGAGCCTGTAGGAACCGCATCTGTTGTAGGGGTTGTTGCAGCAGTGTTCTTCACCCATGCAGGCCCATCAGGGAAGCGATTGGCATTGTATGCGCGATAAAAGTAGATAGCAAACTCCGTACCATTCCAAACCTGAATTTGGTCTGCAAGATTCGGGCTATTACCTGCGACCAAGTCTTCCTTATTTGCGACGAAGTCCTGGATGGAGACGCCTTCACCTTCCAAGGGCTGGAAGTTAAAAGCAATCATGTTGAAGCCGGGCTTAATGTCGATATTTTGGTATCCGACGACTTCCGACTCAACCGCGGCGGTGGCGGTGCCGATGCCAATTAAGAGAGCTGCGCATGCAAGAATCGACTTGGAGTTCATTGCGTTTGCCTCATTAAAAGTCCTTGTTTACGGGGTTTTATCCCCTTTTCGTTTATGTGACACTTCACTCGAAGGCACATCACAACGGCAACATAATACCACGCTTAGGCAATTGAAAGCAATAGAAAACTCTTTTTCTTTTTCATTATTTTCCACTTGTCACGTGGAATTTCCCTTAAAAGGCGATTATTTCAGGCTTTTCACGAGGTGCACCTTTTGAACGCAGAGGGCTAAAAAGTGCCCACTCATTGTGGTATTTTTGGGGAAATAATAAAGGACGCCTCTCCTGCGCGCTTATTGCGCGAACCGAGAGACGTCCCCAAAGACCCCAAAGCGGTGTGGCGCGCTTACCGCCCCTGCGCCGTCTCTGCTTGAAGGCGGTGGGCAGCGGCTTCTTGCAGCAGGGTGGTGACGTGACGCGTGGCGGCCTCTGCTTCGGCGACCGTGGCATCAATGCCCGCAAATTTGATCGCATCGGCGGCGGTGAGGAATTGGGCCAAGGCGGCGCGTTCCTCTGCGCTTACACGCGCATCGGCAGCAATGGCAGCAAGAAATTCCTGGGTGGTTTGGCGGGTCGCGCGAAGCGCATAGCCGCGTTCAAAGTAACGGCGCACCACGCCCGTAAGGCCGTAATAGAAGCGTTTGAATTGACCTTGAGCAAGGAGGTTTTCGGCGAGCAGGCGGTCGAGCTCTAACTTGGCGCGAGCTTCAGGCGAAAGGGTGCGCTCGTGAAGCGTGCGGCGGATACGACGCACCAACGGCCAGAGTGCGGCAAGCGCGCCAATAATAACTCCCGCAATCAAGACCCACGAACCAATCGTACGCCAGCCAGGCGCGACCCATTCGGGTTCCAACTCCGCTTCAATCGCGCCTGTTGCGACCGCCAAGGGCGGCGGCGGAGGAAACTCAACTAACGCCGTGAGTTTTTGAGCGAGCGCACCTGTGCGCGAATTTTTAATGGTCACCACAAAGGGTCGCAGGCTCCACGGCCCCTCTGCGCCAGGCGTGAGACGAAAACGCCACCGGGCGCGCGCTTTACCTGCGGCTTCAGTGCGCCCTGCCGAAAAATCTTCAACAAAGGTAAACCCCTGAAAGCGTTCACGCAGGTCGGGGATGGTGACCTCCTCCGTGGCAGGGCTGGTGATTTCCAAGGTGCCCACGAGTGGCTTTTCGTAGGAGAGGGTGTCAGATTCAGCATGAAAAACCGCGGTGAGGGCACCCTCCTTCAAGAGCGTCAAGCGCATCTCTGCGTGCGCCCAACCACACAAACCGCCACACACCCAGAGGAGTGCAAGGACTAACTTGATCTGCTTTAGCGTTTTCATGAGTGACTCCAAGCGGATTTTATCTGCGCATCGATAGGAGGATGAATCGGCAATCTGCCCCTTCCACTCCCACATTCTTACCACTACACCCCGCATGCAGGGCAAAAAGGAGCGCAGGCGAAATTCCTTCCGTCTGCGCGATCTTTGGCGAAGACGGTAAATCAGGCAAGGCCGAGCTTACGCTTGGTCTTTGCTTCCAACTTCTCAAGCTTCGCTTCTATCTTCGTCTTATCTGCGACATTATCAATGAAGACGCCACCATTCAGATGTTCCAACTCATGCTGCACGGCGCGTGCGAGCAAGCCATAGGCAGTGTACATTTGACGTTGGCCATTGATATCCGAAAAGGTGAAGGAGACCTTGTCGGCGCGTGTCACGGGGGCGTGGATTGACGGGAAGGAGAGACACCCCTCCTCGTCGGTCTGTTCACCCTCCTTCGAGAGAATTTCGGGATTGAACATCACGAGCGGCATCGGGATGGAGGCGTTCACCTCCACGTACTCTTCCTTCTCGGCATCTTCTGGGACATCAATCACACAGAGGCGTTCGCTACGGCCAATCTGCGGCGCGGCGAGACCGACGCCATTGGCATTGTACATGGTTTCAATCATGTCAACTGCCAAATGGCGCAGTTCTTCGGTAATCACTTCCACGGGAAAGCAGGGCTTCCGAAGGATCGGATTGCCCCAGTGGCACATCTGCAAGGGTCCAACAGTCTTAGCCATGGCGTTACTTCACTGGTACGAGACGATCCGTGCCCATGTAGGGGCGAATGGCTTCAGGCAACAACACCGAACCGTCTGCCTGTTGGCACTGTTCGAGGATGGCAATCATCAAACGCGGCAAGGCCACACCCGAACCATTGAGCGTGTGCACAAAGGTGGGCTTACCATCAGGGCCACGGAAGCGAATATTCGCACGACGCGCCTGGAAACTTTCAAAGTTGGAGCAACTGGAGACCTCCAGCCACGCCTTCTGGCCAGGTGCCCACAGTTCAATGTCATAGCACTTCGCGGCAGAGAACGAAATATCGCCCGAGCAGAGTTCCAACACGCGGAAGTTGAGCCCCAAGCCGGTCAACACATCTTCTGCGTCCTTCACCAAGCTTTCGAGTTCGTCATACGAGGTGGCCGGTTCCACGAACTTCACCATTTCCACCTTGTCAAACTGGTGCACGCGCAAGATGCCACGCGTATCCTTACCTGCCGAACCTGCCTCACGACGGAAACACGGCGTGTAAGCCGTCATCTTCACGGGAAGTTGGGCGGCATCCAAGATATCATCGCGGTAGTAGTTGGTCACCGGCACTTCTGCGGTGGGGATCAACCAGAAATCGTCCACTTCGCAGTGGTACATATCATCCTGCATCTTCGGCAATTGGCCCGTACCAATCATGGAGGCCGTGTTCACCACGAAGGGCGGCAACATTTCAGTGTAGCCTTGTTGCTGCGTGTGCAAGTCGAGCATGTACTGAATCAAGGCGCGCTGCAACTTCGCCCCCTGCCCCAAAAGAATCGGGAAGCCCGTACCCGTCAACTTTACACCGCGCGGGAAATCAAAGATTCCGAGTTTTTCGCCGAGCGTGATATGGTCGAGCGGTTCAAAATCAAAGACGCGTTCTTCGCCCACGTGGCGCACGTCACGATTACAAGAGCTGTCGGGGCCCGTGGCGATGTCCTTATTCGGCACATTCGGAATACGCAACATTGCCGCGCGGAAAGCCTCTTCCACCGTGCGGATTTCGGCATCCTTTGCCGCGATTTCATCGCCCAAGGCGCGCATTTCATCCTTAATCGCCGTCACATCTTCGCCCGCCTTCACGCGGACACCGATCGACTTCGACACCTCATTGCGCTTTGCCTTAAGAGAATCCACCTCTGTTACAAGGGTACGACGACGGGTGTCGAGTTCCAACGCCGCATCAACCAACGCCGGGTCCATCCAACGGCGCTTCAAACCTTCACGAACTTCATCGGGAGTTTCACGTATACGCTTAATATCAAGCATTTTAGCCTCTTTTCGTTATTCCGTAATATTAAATCATATTTTCTGCCAAATGGGAAACATTATCCACACTTTTCCCAATAAAACAGCGCTCCCCACAGAGAGGGTGCGGGAGAGGGATGGGTGGCTGCGCCACAGGACTGCATATGGATTTCCACGAGTCGCACAGTCGTGCTCGCTGCTCCGCACGGGCACGTATCCGTGCTCCGTCAGCGAGCGTCTGCGAATAGCAAGCACTGCCAGCGTGAAGCACTGCTAGGGAGGATTTTTCCGCGAACTACGCGAGGCGCACGACCGCACCACGGCGCGATGGCCTGCGGCCCCGTGGATGCTGGCTCGTGCTTTTGCGAAGCGGATGCTATGCCAGGAGAGTTTTCACGAGTCGCACAGTCGTGCTCGCTGCTCCGCACGGGCACGTATCCGTGCTCCGTCAGCGAGCGTCTGCCACTTCAAATGAAAAGCTATGGCGTAGCCTGACGAGAAATGGAAATGTGCCCATTTCAAGCAGGCTACAAGACTCCTGCGACTCGTGAAAATCGCACCGCCAGGCGAAAAACCCACCTCAAGGTGCTACGCGCCAGTGGCGGGTAGCGAGGGGGGCGAAAAGCATCGAGAGATAGATGAGAGAGATGAGAGGGAGAAATGGGATAGATGAGACGGGCAACGGCCCGTCTGTCAGATAGATTATGGATAGATTATTTCGGCCGCCTCGCAGGTGGCGCCTCATGCTTATACAGCACCCCTACCTCATCTATCCCACACCATCCTCACACACCGCAGCCTTATTTATCCAGCGCAGACGAGGCTTCATTAAAAGATAGATGAGACGGAATAGAGATAGATGAGACGGGCAACGGCCCGTCTGTCAGATAGGTTATGGATAGATTATTTAGGCCGCCTCGCAGGGGCTCGCCTCATGGCACCTCTGGCCGCAGGCACGGGAGAAGCCGCCATCCTCTTGAGGATGCGGGGTGTAAAAAAAGAAAGCCGACTTCTCAGTCGGCTTTTAGGAAATTGGTAGCGGGAATAGGATTTGAACCTATGACCTTCAGGTTATGAGCCTGACGAGCTACCTGGCTGCTCAATCCCGCAATGTGGGAGAATGGCGCGCCTCGGAGGATTTGAACCTCCAACCTTCTGATCCGTAGTCAGATGCTCTATCCAATTGAGCTAGAGGCGCTTAAAACGGGGCACATTATACAATATCGAAAATTTTAATGCAAGCACTTTTTTTCATTTTTTTAATTTTTTTGAAAAAAGTTATGTTTTCGTTTTTTTCACCCTCTCCTATTAAAAAAAGAGTATGAATTAGATGAGGTCTGTACGGCTCTTTTCGGGGTCTTCAATCCGCAAATCCGTGAACATTTCCTGCCAGGCGCGCGAACCGCAGAGCTTCGTCATCCATGCAGGACGGGCCTCTGGATGCGCGAAGAGGTGTTCATCACCATAGTGTTCACGCAGGAGGGTTAAGAGCGTGCAAGCCGTCTGCCATGGGCGATAGGTCTGCTGATCCGTAATCACAAAGCGGACCGCACCCCCCGCTTCACCCTGCGTAAAGTCAAAAGCGCGCACGCCTGGCACGGCGAGGCGATTAAATGCCGCAGCAAAGGTTTCACCCTCCATCCACGGCGCGCCCAACATCCGAAACGCCATCGCGCTATTGCGCCCGATGTCATACTGTGGCAATGCTTCAGCAAAGACTAAAGCTGGATAGAGTCGCGCCGTTTCCCACGTGCGAATAGCGGGGCTCGGCGGCAAAAACTCGGGTAAACCCGCGGGGCGTTCAAAGGTAAAGCGTTCGTCATATCCCACCATTGGCGCGGGGATAAAGTCTGCTCCACGCCACGTAGCCACTTCTGTGTGCGTGCGACCATGCACAAAGGGCAGTGCACACGGCGCAACGAAGGAGAAGTGTTCCACTTCTGCAATGGGCCCCTCCTCCACTGTATGAAACGGCACCGGACGATCACACACCACACACTGCACCCCCTGCTCTACGCAAGCCTCCAATGCCAAGAGCAATGTAGCCAAATAGGTGTAACACCGCACCCCCAAATCCTGCAGGTCTACCACCAGAAAATCCAGCCCTGCCAACATCTCTGCCGTTGGCTTTCTGTACTCACCATAGAGCGAATAGACAGGGATGCCCCAGTGCGGGTACGATTGGTGCGCCATCTTTTCGCCGGCGGCGGCTACGCCGAAGTAGCCATGTTCTGGGCCAAACAACGCTTTAAAATTGGAGCCGAAGACCCGTCGCATCGCCTGTGCGGAGGTTTCGCCAGTGCTTAACAAGGCGGCTTGATGCGAAAGCAGACCCACCCGCCAGGCGGGGTTAGCGGTTGCGAGCCACGTTTCAATGCCAGGTTTCATCTCACGCCACCTAAGTTACCTTACGATGCGACGGCTGGCTTACGCCCCACGATGATAATCGTCGTGGGCACGGCGGCACATTCATCCATCGCCTCCAACCAATCCTCCGAGGCGTACGCAGGCGTTTCGGAAGCGGGCGGCTCCTCGAGGCGTTCAACCACCAAGCCCGCCGCGCGAAAGGCATTAAACCACGCACTCACAGGATAGGCGCGTGAGATAACAGGCACGCCCTCGCCTGTGGGCTGTTCGCGGACATCATCAATCGGCCTAAAGTAATTAATCAGCAGACGGCCCCACGTCTCCGAACCATCCTCCTCCTCAGCGGAGACCCATTCACCATTGTAAACAGGGTGGACAGTGGAAATCATCAACGTACCCCCCGGCTTCAACCACCCTGCGATGCGCTTCACCTGTTCAAAGGGTTCTGCGACAAATTCAAAGGCGTGCGAGCTCGTGATTAAATCAAAGGTCGCGCCTGCGGGGTCAAATTGCTCCACCGAAGCACAGCGAAAATCAATTGAAAGCCCCTCGGCTTCGGCATCCTTGCGCGCGTAGGCGAGTTGGCCCTCAGAGATGTCCACTGCCACGCAGTGCAGCCCCTGACGTGCCAACCAACGGCTATTCTGCCCCTCGCCACATCCCAATTCCAACGACGTCATCCCCGCCTTCAGCGGCGGCAACAACTGCAATTCGCTTTCGCCGGCCAAGAGCGGCCCATAGTGGAAATCCTGGTCATCAATCCGCGTAATCTCGCGGTACATATCAGAAATTGCATTCCAATAAGACGCCTGTGCGCCCTCATCCATCTCTGGCACCGCCATCTTAAATCTCCCCACGCTTCACAGCGCGCTTATAGCAATCCCAGAGGATGATGGTCTTCCCATCATCAATGGTGCCCTCCTCAATCGCGGTGTCGAGTTCCTCCGCAGAAAGGAAGACTGGATAGAGATTTTCGTCGGTATCCAACTGCAATTCGCCCGCGAGCGGCTTTAGGCGTGCATAAAAGTGGTAGTGCACTTCATCGCAATAGCCTGGCGCAGGGAGCGAGTGGCCAATCGCCACCAATTGATCCACCGCATAACCCGTCTCCTCGCGCGTCTCACGAAGGGCGGCACTTTCGGGCGCCTCGCCCGCTTCCATACAGCCCGCCACGCACTCCAACAGCGTGCGTTCTACAGCTTTGCGATACTGACGCACCAAGACAAACTTGCCGTCGGGGCGTTGCGCCAAGATACACACCGCACCGCGATGACGCAAGACCTCGCGCGTCGAGGTGCGCCCCGTGGGCAATTCAATATCCAAAATATCAATTGTCAATGCGCGGCCTTCAAAAATGCGGCGCGTGGCGAGCGTCTTTTCCGTCATCGGGTCCTGCATCTCTTTACTCCATTCCAAGGCGACGTTCTAAGACCAACGAACGGCATCCGCCGAGTTCAATGCTCCGCGTGTAGTACTTTGCGGCGATTTCGCGGTCGGGATCCACCTCCGGCAACCGCACTAAGACGACGGCCATATTGAAATAGACATCCGGATCATTCGGCGAAGACTCCATGACGGGTTCCAAAATCTTCATCGCCTCAAAGGGCAACCCCTTCACCAAGTAAGCGCCCGCTGCAGCGAAGGCGGCCTGTTTTCCTGTCTTTCCCTTACTGGACGTCATTGAAATCAATTCGAGCACATCCTCTTCCTGCCCCTGAATCAACCGCAACCGCGCCAACAGCACCATCAATTCAGCAGAGTCAGGCCACTTTGCCAAGGCCTCCGTCACATGGGTCTCAAAGGCCTCCACATGCTTCATCCGCCACAACTCTTCGCAGATTTCCAATTCCTTCTTCAGTGCGGCCGCCTCTTCTGCCGCCTTTTGTTTCAGCGCGGCATCACGCGCTGCGGCCTCTGCGGCTGCCTTTTCGCGCGCCTTTGCGGCGGCTTCGGCTTCAGCCTGCTTTCGCTTCAAATTTTCTGCCTCTAAGCGTTTTGCCTCGGCCTCAGCCTTTTCCTTCTCCGCGGCCGCCTTTTTTCGAGCCGCCTCAGCCTCATCCGCGATGGCTTTACGCAATACCTTTACGGGCTCTTCAGCCTTTGCGAAGGCCGCCTCGGCCTCCTTCAACTGCGCCTCAGCCGCCTCTACAGCCGCCTTTGCACTCGCCTGTTTCTCCTTTGCTGCGGCGAGCACCTCCTTCTTCTCCGTCAAATCACGCTTGGCCGCCTCCAAGGTCGCGCGTAAAGCATCCAAAATTGCGGCGCTCTTCTGTTCACGCGTAGCCTGCTGGAAGTGTTGGTCGGCCATAAAGCACTGCGTATCTGCGGCCGTGTGCACCTTGACGGCCTCCGTGAAAGCGGCCGTCGCCGTTTCCAACTCAGCCTTCGCCGCGCCCACCGCAATGCGGCAACGCTCCACCGCGGCCTGCGCAAGGGCCGCCTTTCCCTCTTCAATCGCCAATTGATCCGCCAGCGTGGGTGGCTTAGGAAGGGCGTTGGGATTCTCTTGGCGTTCGGCCTCCTTAATCAATTCGGCACGCTCCTGCGCCAAGCGCGCGGCGAGTTCGGAGGTATCTGTCACCGCCTGACGCACATCCATCACTTCAGATTGTTTTAGGACCAATGCATCCAACATCGATACGCAGTGAAACTTCTTCAAGCGCAGGGTTGCAAACGCACTTCCACGCGTATCTTCTGTTGCTTCAATCTCCTCAAGCATCGTCTGCGCTTTACGGAAGAGGCGAATGCCCTCCTCTGTATCCCCCAGCTCCACCGCCTCTTGTGCCTTCGCAATCACCTTATTCGGTTCGCGCAAGACATCTGCCACATGCTTGGCAATGCGTGCTACTTTTTCCTCTTCACTCTCACCAAAGAGTCCTGCGTGCGCCACCGGCGCGCAACACACCATCAGCAAAAGCATCGCTCCAATTACTCTCTTCATACCATCCATCCTTATCCGATTAAAACATCCTTTTCAATCATCCCAGCGCCACTTGAGTCTGCTTTAGAGGCTCCACGTGCACGGTCACAATTGCATCCGCGCCAAAGGCACTTCGCAAACAGTGCTCCACCTGCGAGGCTAATCCATGGCTTTCGTGCACCGTCATCTCGGGGTCCACGCGGAAGTGCAGTTCAATCACTGCCACCGTTCCCACGCGGCGCGAACGTAAGTGGTGCGGTTCTGAAATTCCATCAATGGCGCGTACAAATTCGTAGATTTGCTGCGTCTCTTCGACCGTCATGCCCTGTTCCATCAGCTTATCCAACGAATCACGCACAATCTCCCATGCCACTTTGAGGAGAATCACCCCCACCAGTGCCGCCGCCACCGCATCTAAAAGCACCCACGCGCCACCAAAAATCGCCGCCACACCCGTGCCAAGCGCCGTACCAATCGAAGACAATGCATCACTACGATGATGCCACGCATTCGCAAGCAATGCGTCATTCCGCGTCTCACGCGCCACCTTCACCGTTACTTGGTAAAGCACCTCTTTCACTACAATGGAGACCACCGCCGCACCCAACGCAAAATAGGTCGGCTGTTGCGGCCACTTACCCCACCACCACGCATCCAAGAGTGTATGCCCCGCGTGGAATGAAATCGCCATGCCCACCGCCGCTAAGGCTACGCCCACAATCACGGCGGCTAACGTTTCATATTTGCCATGACCGTAAGGATGATCGCCATCCTGAGGACGTTGCGCCAACCGCATGCCAATCAACACGGCAAAATCGGTTGCGAAATCCGAAGCAGAATGGAGCGCATCCGCCACCAAAGCCGATGACCGCCCCCAAATACCCGCCACCAACTTCACCACCATGAGCAATGTATTGACAATAATAGACAACCACGTCACGCGATTTGCCCGTGCCGTTCGTGCTTCTATACTGTAGTGAGAATGATTCATCTGCGATTACGAAAAGTATAGCATAGAAACCGTTTTTATTAAATGTAGAAATGTGGAAATGTTGACGTTCACACAAGACCACTTTTCTCCAAAATCAAACCACAAAAAGAAGCACACCCTATCGAAACAAGTCCAGTATTTCAGTGAAATACTTTTAGAATTTCAGTCAAATTCATTTTGTATTTCAGTCAAACTCATTTAGAGTTTCAGTCAAATTCATTTAGTATTTCAGTGATTTCACTTCTTCACTACTTCGTACTCTATTTGCCCAACCGTAACTTATTCATTTACAACAACTTATTTTGAATATTTTATGGCGGGTAATTTTAGGCTTAAAATCAGTACAATCTGTACTATTCACGCAAAATTTAAACAGTACAATTTCTTACGGGCCAACACTTTAAAGGGAAAATTTCCGCTTGGGAAGAAATCTTAAATAGTACAAATTTTGGCCGGGGACTTTTTAGACCTGTTTAGAAAATTATAGAAAATAGTACGAAGGGCTGAAGAAGTGAAACATAAGGGTGCGCACTCGTAACCTTGTGCTATTTGGGGTACATTTACTTTTACAGGATTTCTTTTCTTCAAGCCTAATGATGTAATTCTCTTTGACGGAATAGTTCTTGTCATCGCCCCTAAATAGGGGTATACTATGGATAGTCGAGTAAGACAATAATCTCATAGGAGTGGCAATGATGTTTCAGCAGGTTTCAACGTTTATTTTAGCGGCGGGGATGGCCGCGAGTGTGGCATTGTGGGATGCTGTGGTTGATTTATCGAA
The DNA here is from genome assembly GCA_045605345.1 of Candidatus Spyradenecus sp. Classification (GTDB taxonomy): domain Bacteria; phylum Verrucomicrobiota; class Kiritimatiellia; order RFP12; family DVOR01; genus Spyradenecus. The sequence goes on along the minus strand of JAZUPT010000002.1, from coordinate 3,354 downwards.
GGATCCGCCTTTGGTAGTGTGTGATGGAAATTGGATTGTTGGGTGTGAACGTGTACCTGGGGGTGTTGAAATTTTGGCAACAGATGCGCCAGATATGACGTTTTCGTTTGAGGGTTTGACGACGGAGGTGATTTTAGGGTATCAGGTGGTGTCTGTAGATGATGGGGAGTTTCTTTTTTGCGGTGAGGGGTGTAATGTACCGCTGAGTTTGTGTAGTGGGGCTGTATCGATTTCGTTTTATGTTTTGACGGGAGAGGTGAATTGGTCGGAATTAACGTCTATTTCGGCTTCGGAATCGTCTCCTTTAATGGCATTGGCGGCCGATAAGCGTCGCTTGAGTGCACAAGGTGCGATGGAGGATTCGGGGCCAGCGGGATTTCAGAAGTTGCTTTCTGGTGGCACATTTACGGCTTCTTTGGCTGGTAATTGTGGGCATGGGTATGATTTTGCGGGGGCAACGGTTCTGCCTGGGTCGGTTGTTACGGGTGAGTTGTATTCTGTGCCGAAGGCTTTTGCCGCAACGTATCAGGGGCATCATGGCGCGCTTTCGATTACAGTAGAGGGGATGACAACGTTAAATGGTACGTATGATCTTCAGGTGGGTGCAGACGATACAGTGTCGTTGACGATAGGGGATGTTGGAGCCTCTCTTGCGGGTGAGTCGCCTTTTCGTTATGGCGAAGAGATAACTTTTTCGGGTTCTGGACTGTCGCCAGTAAGTTTGACGTATTCTTCTGTGGGTGGTCCGGCTCAATATGAGATTAAGATAGATGCGCCGTTGGATCTTTCTCATTATGGCATTGTGCCTTACGGGGTGTTGACGGTTTCTCCTGCTAAGCTTCAATTAGGGTGGTCGACGAATGCTATTCCCGTCACTGTTTCGCTCCAGTGTTCAGAAGAGGGTGGCTCACTGGGAAGTGTAAGTGGGCGTAGTATTTCAGGAACGCAGACGGGTGGGTATGTATTGGATCCCATGCAGTTCTTTGGCGAAACGAATAAGGTTGAAGTTTTAGTAACGGCGCAGGAGCTCTATCAGGATAGCCATCCCCAAAACAATGTGGTACAGACCCATAACCATTTTGCGTCAATTGAGGTGACGCCTCCAACAACAAACTTGAGTATATCAAAGAATAATTTGACGGTTACGAATGGGTTTACAAATGATGTGATTGAGGCGAAAGGGCGTGATACGCCGACGTTGCGATATGTACTCATTCCTGGTCCACACTTGTCTGTGACCGATATGAATATTCGTGCGGGGAACGACATATTGCAGTGGATGGAGTTCTGTAAAGAAAAGAATATCTCAATTGACGAGATTTACGATACGTTTGTGGATTGGGTCGCTTATTTTGGCCAGAAACCTGTTGCAAGTGGAAGGCATCCAATTACACTTAAGGTAGAGTTGTCTACGAAAACATCTTCGTGTAGTGCGTGTTGTAGTGAGGGTACGACTGTAAATGTAGATCTGTCATGCGTATCGTTTCGTCAACGTTTTGGACGGACGCCCTTACTTGCAGGGATGCCCGAAGGTGCATTGATGATTGAGGAAGAAAACCTCTCAGATGCGCTTTTTACGCCCGCGGTTTTACGTTATGACCATCCGATGGAGCGTCGTTTGAACCCAATTACTAGGGTGGTGACAGAGCCGAATGGCAGAAGCTTGATGTATGATAATCAAGGCCAACCTTGCGGGGCGGATATCGCAGCGGATAGTTGTTTGATTCAACAGACCAATGGCGTCTTTCAGGAACGTTTTGCCGACCGTTCAATTGTAGAGTATGATGCTGAAGGGAATGTAACTGCGTTTATTTCATCACAAGGGGTACGCGTTTCACGTGCAGACCTTGGTATAGAGGTGATACGCGATGATAATGACGTGATTACGCAAATTGTTTCAGCTGCGGATGGCGTGATTGATGTTTTGGTTGATACGCCAACGTCATATCGCGTTATTTGGACGGATACAACAGGTGTCGTGTTTAAGACGCTCAATTTCTCCCAAGAAGGAGAACAAACGCTTTGTTTGATCGACAACGAAAATTATCCTACACGATGGACGTGGAATGATGAGTTGCATGACTTTGTCATGGCTCGAGGTGACGCGAATGAAGCAATTACGGTGGAGCGTTCGGTGGCGTATGTTGGTACGCAAGCAATGGTGTCTAAGCGTTATCTGAAGAATGGCGTGGTTGCATCGGAAGAGACAGAAGTCATTGACGCGGTCAATGGTAATGCGGTCGTGGAGCGTACAACAGGTGGGCGTGCAACGCTTTCGGCTACACGTGTAACTGAAGGATATGGTATAGGTAAGATTGCGGCAACGGTAGATGCGTTGGGGGCAGAAACGGCTTATACCTATGACGAATATGGGCGAACGCTTACGCAGATGACGCGTGGCGCAACCACGAATGTGGTGGAGTATGTGTATGCGACAGACCGCTATGACCGCCGTCCGTGGAGTACAATTGAAACAGAAGATGGCGAACTTATCCGTGAAGAAACCTTTAGCGATGTGATGTTGCTCAATGGCGAACGAATTGAAACAACAACGACATGCGGATTAGCAACAATTAAGCAGTTTTATGCCGCAGATTCGGTTAATCGTTATGAAGCGGGCAAGCTAAAGGCGCTTTTGCGTCCGAATGGTCGTATGACATGGTATGACTATTCCTATGATGCTGCACAGGGAACGCTTTTGGTGATGCAAACTGAAGGTGTTGCCGATGAGAATTTGAATTTTACCCTAATTGAAGGCAAATCAACGCGCACTCTGACTACTTATGATGTACGTGGCAATGCGGTCCGAATTGAGCGTGAGGCATGGATTGAAGACGCGTGGCATGATTTAACATGGGAGACGCGGACCTACAGCGCTGCACATAAGCATTTGGGTAGTGTCTACTCTAATGGATTGAGCAAAGATTCGCGTTGGAACTGCACAGGGCCTTTGTGGGAAATTGGCACCGATACGATTGCAACAACGAATTCTTACAACACCTTAAAGCAGATGGCATCGAGTACACGTTACGGTTCGTTTGGTGCGCTCACAACGACTTACGAATACGATGCCGCAGGAAATGTGATTCGTACCCAACGCGGCGACTTGGTATCGACAAGCACCTATGATTTGAGTGGACGTTTGACCGCAGAGACGGATGAACAAGGTCGTACGACCACCTATGCTTACCCGAATGAATTTACCACAATTGTTACCTCGCCATCGGGGGCAACGCGTCAAACCGTGCGTGATAGCCAGGGGCGAACCCTGAGTGTGACTGGGACGGCCGTTACGCCCGAATATCACACTTACGGGCCGAATTGGCAGAAGGTGAATTATGGTTCACCGAATGG
>JAZUPT010000001.1:0-14787 GCA_045605345.1 Candidatus Spyradenecus sp. | reverse complement strand
TGGTGTCGTTACTAAACACCACCGCTTTGTCTACGATAATTATCTTTGTGTTCAAAAACTTGATGCTTTAAACAATAACGCGCAGTTCAATCTCTTTGTTTGGGATCCGACGGAACCCATCGCGACGCGGCCGCTCTTCACTCAACGTGGCACGGGTTATAAATTCTTCTATACCTGCGACGGCAATAAGAATGTGTCAGAACTCGTCCACTTTGAGACGCGCAATGGCATCGCAGCACACTATGACTACGCCCTCTTTGGAGCCGTCACCCGCACCATCTCTGCCTCCGTAATCACGGACAACACCTTCACCACCGATAACCCTTTCCGTTTTTCCTCCGAATACCACGATGACACTCTCGGCCTTGTCTACTACAATTATCGTCACTACAATCCTATTGATGGCCGCTGGTGTGGAAGAGATGAGGATGAAACATTGTCCCAAAGTAACCTTTATTTAATGTGTTACAACTCTATCAATCATAATTTTGATTCTTGTGGTCGAGCTTTTTTTGCATTAAGACCATTGGAAGGTTGGCCTTGGTTACCTTTTTTGTCACAAAACCCCTTGGATGATTTTTTTAATACAGAATTTTCACATGAACAGTTGTTTTTTGAAGATGGTAAAACGCCAATAAGTGTTGGTTTTTTTAAAGACGGAACGGTGAAGCCGGAGGAGTTTACTAATAATTATCGTATAACAAAGATTGGGTTTAATGATTGTGTAATGCGACATGCTCTGAAGTACGTTGAACTTGAGCCGTATTCATTGCTGAGGTGTAATTGCCAAGATTATGCAGAACAGTTGAGAGAAATTTACTCTATTGTGATTCAAAATCCTTGTATTAAATGCCTTTGTGGAGTGGAATAATGATACTGTTGTATTTTTTATTTTTTTTATTTATATGGATGTTCTATGTTCTTTTTAAGAATATAAAGCAGAAAGTTTTACGAGTAATCGTTTTAATAGTTTTATTAGGGATAATGTTCCTATTCTGTTATTTTTCTGCAAGATTATTGATATTCATGGGAGATACATCTCCTAGTGGGGAAGAGATTGATTGGAGTCGAATGAAAAATGGAAAATATATTGACGAATAGTGTATGATTTACGATTTTTTATAAAAGTGTAAAAAGGGAATATCAAGCGCGGGCATCATCCGTTCTGTAAATTGATTTCAGCGCGTGGAAGGATGCCGATTTTCGTGTATGGGTTGCAACCAAGTAAATGCAGTCTCTAAAAAATGAAGGTGTATTTTACCTGTTCATAGTTGCATTTACTTTGTTGTGTCATCGCTCGTGTGTCTTACGCGTGCGCACGTTTATGACGTTAAGAAGTGTGCTATAATTTGCGTTGTCATTTTCAGGGACGGGTGAGATTCCCTATCGGTGGTATTCAGCCCACGAGGTACTTGTCGGGTGACAGGTGCCGGACGCGATGTGCGCGGCCGACGGTTAGAGTCCGGAATGAAGAAGATGATGCTGCTCCGGGATGCGGAGCTTGGATGTAACAGATGTCTACAGACTGTTTTGATTCGATTGAGGCGTGCTTGGTAGATATCCGAGCGGGCCGTTTCGTGGTCATTACCGATGATGCGAATCGTGAGAACGAGGGTGATTTGGTAATGGCGGCGGAGTTCGTGACGCCTGAGGCGGTGAATTTCTGCATGAAGGAGGCGCGTGGTTTGCTCTGTGCGCCCTGTGCAGGGGAGATTCTTGACCGCTTGGGGATTGCGCAGGCACCGAGTGTCAATCGGGGCGACTCCTTTTCTACTGCATTTACTAATAGCATTGACGGCGCACCGCACACGGGTGTGACGACGGGTATTTCGGCGGCGGATCGTGCGATTGCCGTAAAATTGCTCGTAGATGATGCGGCCACGGCGAAGGATTTGGTTTCGCCGGGGCACATGTTCCCGCTTCGTGCGCGTGATGGGGGCGTTTTGGTGCGTGCGGGTCATACGGAAGCAACCGTTGATTTGGCGCGTTTGGCTGGTTTGAAGCCTGCGGGGATTTGCTGCGAAATTGCGAAGGCAGATGGCGAAATGGCGCGTCTGCCGGATTTGATTCCTTTTGCGAAGGCGCATGGGCTGAAGCTCTGCTCGGTGGAACAACTCATTGCGTATCGTAAGCAACACGAGACCTTGATTGAAAAGGTGGAAGATGTTGATTTGCCTACGGCATTTGGGCACTTTCGGTTGCAGATGTTTCGCAGTCGCGTAGACGGTTTAGAGCACTTGGCTTTGACGATGGGCGATTTGGCTGCTGACGAACCACCGCTTGTGCGAGTGCACAGTGAGTGTTTGACCGGAGATGTCTTCGGGAGTGCTCGGTGTGACTGCGGATGGCAATTGCAGAACGCGATGCGCCAGATTGCTTCAGAAGGGCGCGGATGTGTGCTCTACATGCGTCAAGAAGGGCGTGGCATTGGCTTGGCGAATAAGTTGCATGCGTATCGTTTGCAAGAGCAGGGATGCGACACGGTGGAGGCCAATGTACGCCTCGGCTTCGCTCCAGACTTGCGCGATTATGGTGTCGGGGCGCAGATTTTGGTGGCGCTCGGCATTAAGCGTTTGCGTTTGCTCACGAATAATCCGCAGAAGGTGATTGGCTTAGCGGGATACGGACTGGAAATTGTCAGCCGCGAAGCGATTGTTGCAGACGCGGGCCCCTTCAATGCACGTTATTTGGAAACCAAAAAAGAAAAGATGGGCCACTTGCTCTAAGGTGCCCGAAACTTCCTGACAGAATCGATTTTTCAAGGAGACGAAAGATGAAAGAAATCACTGGAGATTTGACCGCATGCGGGATGCGTTTAGCCATTGTGGTCAGTCGTTTTAATGCGATTTTCACCGAACAATTGTTGAAGGGCGCCTTGGATGCGGCCGCTCGTCATGGCGTGAATGCCGACGACATCACCGTGGTCCGCGTGCCTGGCGCAAATGAAATTCCCCTCGCGGCGAGCCGTTTGGCGGCGAAGGGCAATGTGGATGCCGTGGTAGCACTGGGTGCAGTCATTGATGGCGCGACCGATCACGCGATGTTGATCAACACCTCTGTGGCGCGTGCGCTCTGCCAGATTGGCCTCGATAATGGTCTGCCGGTGCTCAATGGCATCGTTTGCGCGCACTCTTTGGATCAGGCGATTGAACGTTCTGGCTCCAAGGCGGGCAATAAAGGATTTGATACCGTGGTCGCTGCGATTGAAGCAGTCAACGTGTTGAAACAACTCTGAGGAGTAAAGTCATGATTGAACCGACCAATCGTCGTCGTAATGGCCGTGAATGGGCGTTGCAAATGATTGTGCAGGCCGACCTGAACCCCTTCGTGGACCAGGAACTCATTGTGCGTCACTTCTGGGAACAACAGTGGAGTTGCCGTCAGGAAGCCTCTGGCCTTGAAGATGGTGACATGGACGAAGTGGCGCGTTTGTTGCAGCCTTCGGAACGTCTCGCCACTGCGGCGGTGCAGGAATTCACCGAAATGCTCGTGCGTGGTGTGTTGAAGAATCAGGAAAAGCTTGATGCGCAGATTGCGCCTTACTGCGAAAACTGGAGCTTGGAGCGTGCAGGCGTGATTGAACGCTGCGTCCTGCGTTTGGCCTTCTACGAATTGGAACATACCGACACGCCAGTGCCGGTGGTTATCAACGAAGCCGTGGATTTGGCAAAGTACTTCTCCAATCCAGAGGCGGGTGCATTCGTCAATGGCATCCTCGACCGCCATGCGCGTCGCCGTTCGGCGAATTGAGTTGGTTTTTTAAAGAGTTTTTTATCCGCTTTCAGGAGACGTTCCTATGGCAAAAATGGCTGTGAATCTTGGCGGGATCGCAATGAAGAATCCCGTGACGGTCGCTTCGGGCACCTTTGGTTACGGGCAGGAATATGCGCAGTTGTTTGACATTTCCAAGTTGGGCGCTGTCACGGTAAAGGGCATTCGTGCGTGCCCGTGGCCGGGGAATCCCCTGCCGCGTCATACGGAAGTGCCTGGCGGGATGATTAATGCCATTGGCCTTCAGGGTCCTGGCGTGGAGGATTTTATCCGCGATGATATGCCCTTTTTGGTTGAAAAGGGTGTGCCGACGATTGTGAATATCTGGGGCACGACGGCAGATGAATATGCTGAAGTGGCGGCGCGTTTGGATGGCGTCCCTGGCGTTTCGGGTTTGGAACTGAATGTTTCCTGCCCGAACGTGAAGGAGGGTGGAGCCAGCTTCGGAACGCGCGTAGAGACCTTCACAGAGGTGGTTAAGCGCGTCCGTGCGGCGACCAAACTCCCGATTCTGCCGAAACTCGCCCCGAACGTCCCCGATGTGCGTCCCTTCGTGCAGGCGGCTCAAGATGCAGGCGCAGATGCCATCGCATTGATTAACACCTTGCCGGCGATGGCAGTGGATTTGGAAACGCGCCGTCCGATTTTGGCCAATAAGGTGGGCGGGCTCTCTGGTGCGGGCATCCATCCGGTGGCATTGAAGCACGTGTATGAGGCGGCGCAGGTCGCCACTGTGCCACTTTTGGCTATGGGTGGCATCTTCTCTGCTAAGGATGCCCTGGACTTCATCCTCGTGGGTGCAACGGCTGTAGCGGTGGGTACGGCGACCTTTATCGATCCTTTGGCGCCCTTGCATGTGCTTGAAGGGATGGAAGCGTGGTTGGATGCGCACGGCATTGAGGATGTCAATGACTTCCGTGGCACCTTGCGCGTCTAAGAAAGAACTCTCTTGCGGCGGACGACTGACCTCGTGCCGCCGCAATTGTTTTGATTCCTTTTCATAAGAGGGTGTGCAACTGTGGCGGGGATGATTCCCGAATGGTTTACGCAAGGACCTGATGTGGAGTGGCAGGTCTGGCGCGCATTGCGACAGCATCTGCCTGCATCGTGGACGGTGTGGCATGGGGCGACTGTGCAAGCGGGCGCGGCGCCTGCGGAGATTGATTTCTTGTGTGCTTGCCCAGGTCGTGGACTGATCGCAATTGAAGTTAAGGGCGGGCAGCTCTCTATGGCCAATGGGGTGTGGTACCAAGAGGGACGTGCGCTGAAACAAAGCCCTTACAAACAGGTGACACGCGCAGGGTTTGCATTGCGCGATTATCTTTGTGCGGAGCTAAAGTGCTCTGATTTACCCTTTCCATTTCTCAAACTTGTGTGGTTTCCTGCGGTGGCGCGCCCAGAGATCGAACCGCCTGAGGGGGTGGGCGTAATGCTTTACGCGGCCGATCTCTGCGACCCCTTGGCGACCTTTGAGCGCCTCTTGCCTGAGACGCCCGCGGGTCAGCAGATGCCTTCCACAGAGACTTTGCAAAAACTCCTCTCGCCCATGGTCGCTTACCAAGCTTCGTGGCAGGGAAGGCGGTCGTTAGATGATGCACGCATCGCCCGTTTGACCCAGGAGCAGGCTCGTACCTTGGATGCCTTTTCGCACTTTTCAAGGTTGCGTGTGCGAGGGTGCGCAGGGAGTGGTAAGACGCTCTTAGCCCTCCGCCGCGCCTATCAATTAGCGAATTCAGGCAAGCGCGTCCTATTCCTCTGCTTCAATCTCCTCTTGGCGACACATTTGCGGCGAATCGCAGGGGAGGTAAAGGGATTGCGCATTGAGGCGGTGAATGATTTATTCCTCGCCTTATTGGGGCGCGAAGAGGACGGCTCGCCAGATTTTTGGCGACGGCTGGCACGCGAGGTGCTCCCCGCCGCAGAACGCTTTCGGGTGGAGGATGCGCCAGATGCCGTCATTGTGGATGAGGGACAGGATTTCTCTCCTGCGGTGTGGACGGCCGTTAAGGCATTGGTGCCCGAGGAGGCCGACTTCATTGTCTTCTATGACCCTGAACAAAATATCTTCCAACGCGACTTGGCGGCACTCCCATCCTTCCCTTGGCCCGATGCTACGCTAACACGCAACTGTCGCAATACGCGTGCCGTGGGAGAAGTCTTACGTTTGCATGCGCCCGAGACGATGGTGTTGCATGAAGAGGCTCCCTTGGGTGAAGTGCCGGAAGTCTATTCGGCGTGTAATCGTAAAGCCCTTCGTGAACGCTTGATGGCGGTTCTGGAAAGGCTTCTGGAGCAAGAAGGCATCCCACCCACAGATATTGTCTTAATGGGTGCACACGCTCTGCAAAAGATGTCCTTAGAAACGGTGATGGCGCGCTTTCAGGGGTTGCGCTACTTTACCTATCGCAAATTCAAAGGACTTGAAGCGCCTGTTCTAATTCTGATTGATGTCGATGAAGAGAATCCGCTCTGGGATCGTTCGGCACGCTATACGGCCATCTCTCGCGCAGTTCATAAGTTGATTCTGCTCAAACTTAAGCCCTGAACGCAAGGGGGTGATGCCCCATAGTGCCGTACGTCACTTTAGACGAGGGTGGTGTAAGTGGCGCGGATGTGTTCGCAGGAGGCAGCGGCGTAACCATTATTGTGTAAGATGGCCTCTGCTGCGGAGAGGGAGTCTGGCGCGGTGTGGGAGATGGATTGGTCGGGGAGCGCCACAACTTGTCGGGTGTGTTGGATAGGGATAAACTTCTCCCATTCTACAGGCACCTGATGCGTGCGCCCATTACTATCGCGAACAGGCACGTGGGCAATGTGCGTCTCCGATCGAAAGCCGTGTGCAGTCACCTTAAAGATGGTCGCATCGCCATGCTTTAAGGTTTTGGTTTTGAGAATACACGGAGTCACGCAGTCGGGATGTGCAAAGGCTGTGTCGCCATAGACATTGGCAATGAGTTCATTCTCCCAAAGGGAGGTCTCAAACTTCTCGGTGGAGGAGGTAGGGGCAGGGCGCGGACCGGGTTGGCAATAGAGGGGGATGGTCATCAAGGGCGCGAGCGCGAAGTAGAGCGCCTTGAAGTAGGTCTCGTTAAACTCAATAAAGTGCGCTTGAAGCGCATCAATATCATAATGATAGAAATGACTGGGATTCAGGGATTGATTGGTGGAGGCTAAGTGCAGGGGGAGTACGGCCGTCAGCGGGCCCTCCTTAATCATGCGGAAGTTGTCGCCGTAGCCAATCTCGGTGTCATTGAGGAGGGTCACCATTTGCTGTTGGGCATAGGGGGTGAAGAGCAGGCGAAATTCGCGTTCGTTCGAACGATCTTTGGCGCAGAAGAGCGTTTCAAACTCTCGATTGGCCATCATCGTAAAGCCGTATTCATCATCCAAATTTCTGGAGAATTTCTCCAACGCCTTTTCCGTGCGTCGTTTGGACCACCGATTAAAGAAGGAGTCCTCTTTGCCCGAGTGCTTGGAGGGATTGCGCGAGTAGGAGAGGTTGGGCGCGGCGTGGTGTGCGAAGAGGAGGAAGGAGGAGTGGTTGTATTCGGGATAGGGGCGCACAATGGTGGCCGTCAAAACCTCAGGCACAGATCGCGTACTGCGGCGGCCGTTACTATCGGTGTAACTCTTTTGGACGAAGACGGTGCGGCTCCCGTAGTAACACTTTTCACCCATGGAAAAGGTGCGTCCTTTCACCAATGCGAAGGGATTTCCGCAAAAGGTGCCCGTTTGCAAATCGTGTACTGAAAAGTCATCATCTGCGTCAGGTCGCCACGTTGAGGCGGCGAGGAGGGCTTCAAATTGACGATTAAGGAAGGCCTTGTCAAAGGTGGTCTCGGGTAAGGTTTGGCGGAGAATGTCGGTGACTGTATCCCAAGAGAAGAGGTCATTGAGCGGGGCTAACTGTTGCCACGCCTCTTGGAGGAGGGCCTGTTCGCGGAGTTCAATGGTAGCAATATGTGAGCGGAGCGAGGCAATCTTGGCATTTAGCCATGCGACATTGAGTAACAGCGCGCCTAAAGCGGTAAGTCCCGCCCACAGTAGGTGGGTGGGATTGATTGGGAAGGAGGGGTCAAGATGGGCGAAAAGGAGTTGGATACCGATGAAGAGGAGCCCACCACCGAAGAGAACCCATAAAAAGATGCGGAGCCCCTTCCACCCAGACAGTTGGCGACGGAGGGAGGCAAGTTGATCACGAACGGCCTTGAGCGCCTTTACCGTGGCGCGATTCGCCTGAATGTCCACGCCCGATTGCGCCACCATCGCCTTGAGGCGTTGGCGGACAAGCTTGGCGTGGGCGGGCCGTAATCGGTTCTGATAGGCCTCAAGGGGTTGGTCGAAACTCGCCATTAGAAGAAGGTGGCGCGGGCCTGAGCCTTAATTTCCGCAGAGGCGGTGAAGGGGATACGCGTGGTGTAACCTGCACGTGCTGCCACAATCATCTTCGTGGGCCATGAGAAGATGTCGGTATTCCACTGGGTGACCGTGTCATTGTAAAGGGCGCGTGCTGCGGTGATTTCGCGCTGGAGGTAGTTATTTTGCTGCATTGCCTCGGCGATGGCGGCGTGGGCCTTCAGTTCGGGGTAGGCCTCCACTTGAGGGAAGAGACGGCCAAAGGCGGTGTCGAGTTGGGCCGCCATGGCATTACGATTGACATCAGAAGTGGTAGCACCACCACGGAAAGCCGCAACAGTCTTCATAACATCGGTATCCAGCGCAACGGCCTTTTCAACCAACTTTGCCACATTTTGGAGAATCACCACGCGTTGTTCCAAAAAGTTATCAATCTGCGAGGCATCTGCCTGGATTTTTTGCTGAAGCTTCTGGAAATAGTTTTTGGCGTTAATCTTCATGAAAAGGAAGATGAGGCCAGGGAGAATGCCACACACCCATAAAAGAATCTCAAAGAGGGCAGAACCAAAGCCCACCTGCACGGGCAATTGACGTTCAATGACATTGATGTCGCGCCCCGCAACATTCACCTGAGGATTCAGTTCGTCTAATTCATTTGCCATAACCGTAAGTACCCTTCTTGTTTGATTCAATTGTGCGCATTTATCCCTAACAAACTAACACAAATGGTTAAGAATATCAATGGGTTAAGTCTCCTCCCCGCCACGCTGAAAAAGATGGATGATGGGAGTATTATTAACTTGCTTTTTAAGTTAAAATACTGTAGAGTGTGTGGTGCGAGTTTCCTATCCATATAAAAATGGGTATGAAGAGACGCTAAGGTGGGTCGTAGCGCCCCAGAAACCTACGGATGTAAGCGACAAGTTTGCGATTGAATGAGAAAGGGATAGCAATGAAAAAGATGTTGTATGTGGCATTGGCTGCCATCGGTTGTGTCATGGCGGGGTGTGTCTCGCCTGAGATTTCCTCCTCTACGCGTGTGGATTTAGATGATGAACGTGTGGATGGTGCGCTGAGCAGCGCAGATATTCGCACGGTCGCATCGCAAATGTGCCCCGCAATTCTCTCGTTGCCAGAGGTGGTTGATGCTCCTTCGGCACCGCGAATTAAGATTGCGGGGATGAAGAACTCGAGCCGTTTCTTTATTGATAACGATTTGTTCATGAAGCGCCTTTCGGTGGAGTTAAATCGTTATGGACGCGGACAGGTGCGCTTTTTGAGTGCGAATGAACGTGTGAGCGCTGGCCGTACAGAGGTGTTGCGCGAACGTCAGTCGGCCTATTTCCAAGAGCAGATCAAGGCATTTGCCAATCAGTTGAAGCAACGCGCCTTTGTCGCTTCTGCAGAGAAGCCGATTAAGGTGGCCGTATTGCCTCCGTTGAATACGAATTTGGTGAACATGAATGCCGAAAGCTTCACCGCGATGGTGCGTTCTGCGGTGGCGGAAGCAGCCGATGGCAAGATTCTCTTCTTGATGCCGGGTGAAACCGAAGGAGCAGACTATTGGATGGCGACGCAGTTCTATCCGGAGTCTATGCAGTTGGAAGGGGTGATTAACCTTGCGAACTACATTGAGGTCATTGATTCGCGCATTCGTGAAGGGAAGTCGATGTATATCGAAGATAATGCATTGGTGAATGTGACGCCGCTCACAACGACGGTGGTGGCCAATGCGAAGCGTGAGGATGTGTTGCTGCAGATGTTGCGTAATCCTGAATTGCGAAAGGCAAGCGATAGCACGAAGCGCTTGAATGTGATGTTGGTCAATCCGAAGGACAAGGTTTGCGTCTATGAATCAACCGTTACCGTGACACAGCGCACGTCGCCGGGCAATAGCGGTGCGGCAGATTACTTGCTTTCCGGTGAAATCTCTGGCTTGAGCACGCAACGTGGTGGCTCTGCTGCAGATTACCTCTTAATCACCGTCACCTTGGTGGAGCCGGTGTCGAATGAGGTGATTTGGGAAGATGCCTATGAAGTGAAGCGTGTGACGCAGACGGGCACGGTGTATCGTTAATTGGATGTAGGAGGACTTGCGATGAATAAGGTGATTTTTGCAGTGATGGCGATGTGCTTGGTCGCGACTGGGTGCAGAACGGTAACGCAGTTGGATACGGTAGATCGTGCCGATGTGGCCGCAGAAGGAAGCGTGGTCTTTGAACGCGCGAAGGAATTTGCGATCTTTGGTTCCCGTTCGCCACGCGATTATTTTGAAGTGGTGTATGAAGACTTTTCAACCAATGAAGCGGACTTGCCCGTGCTTGAGGTTGGGATTCGTTACCGCGGGGGTACGGGATTCACGAACTGGACAAAGGAAATTCCCGAAAAGATGACCTTGGTGGCAAAGACGACTTTCTACAAAGGTGAACGTGCTGTGAGTCCCGTGGCCTATGCCAGCAATCGTCAGACGCTTCTCTTCCGTAAGGGGGAGACGGTCTCGCTCAAGGTGGTTTCACCTGTGCGTGAGGCGCGCTCCTATCAAGTGGTGTTGGGAGAATAATGATGTATTGTCCTTTTCGTAAAGCAGGGGCATGGGCTGCGCTCCTTTCAATGGTGCTTTCAACCGGATGTGCCTCCTATGAAGGTCCGTTCGTGCATAAGACCGAACAGGAATTAGACATTATGGAGGCCGAGGCGGCTCAAGTTGCCTCAAAATCCCGTGACATGAAGATTGAAAACACGGCTTCTGATGCGGAGATGCAGGTGGTCGTGGCGAGCATGGAGGAGCGGTTGCGCCCGATGGCTGAGGAGCCAACGGTAAGTCAGCCGTTGTATCAGTTGGAATTGGCCACGCTGGAGCTTTTGAAGGGGGACCATGCTCAGGCGCATGACCTTCTAATGAAGGCGCGCAATCACATTGAGTTGCTCTTCGATCCGCAGTTGGAAGAACGAGCCGTGAGTATTTGGCACGGTGAAAACAATAAGGTGTTTAAGGGCGAACCCCATGAGCGAGCCACATTGTATGCACTCTTGGCTCTCGCCTTTATTGAACAAGGGAATTATGAGGATGCGGAGCGTTGCGTAAAGAATGGATTATTTGCGGACGCTTCCAATGAGGATGAGACTTATGTCGCCGACTATGCGCTCTTGCACTATTTGGGCTATGTGAGTGCGATGTATCGTGGCGATGTGGCGCAGGCGGAGGAGTATAAGCGCGAGTTTGAGGCGGCCTTCAACCGTAAAACGCCCGCGCTGAATGCGCAGATGACGCCCTATCAAACGCTGTTTAAGGGACCGCTTCCGAATGCCTTCTTAGCAATGTTCTCCAAGTATCCGCCGACCTATGAACGCGCGGGGTCCTATGAGGAAGAACGGCTCTTGATTTCAAATCCGTCCTATAGTCAGTACATTACGTATGCAGTTGATGGTGGAACGGAATACGAAGCGCCGATGTGTTTGGCAGATATCCACTTCCAGGCGAGTACGCGTGGCGGTAGAGAGATGGATGGTGTCTTGCGGAATAAGGCCACCATTAAGAAGGGCATGGAGGCGTCAGGCAATGTGTTGCTCATTATTGCGGTAGGCTCCTTCATGGCGGCGGGGCATGCACGTGATGCGGCGTTGCCGTTGTTGTGTATCAGTGGCGTAACGTTCCTCGCTGGCATCTCTTTCCACGCGATTGGCGCGTTGATTAATAGCCAAGCAGACGTGCGTTACTGGAAGTCGCTACCAGGCGAATTTGTCTTAATCCCATTGCACCTTCCTGAAGGAAAAAGCGCCAATGTGAAGACGTGGACCTATCACCTCTATGATCGCATTGGAGACTCGACTTATACGGTTACGCCAGGCGTAACTGCGCCGAGTGTGCAGTATGTGAATCACTATCCGCTTGAGTATGGTGGGGCAATTACGCCACGTCTTGAACAGGATAAGGCCACTCAGCGCGCCGCAGGGACGATTGGGGATATGGGAACGTGGATGAAATATGAGGTGACCGAATGAAGTATCTCATCGGACTTGGACTTTGTGCCGTAATGGGTTTATTGGCGGGGTGTGCCTCTAAGCCACCAGATGTCTTGCGGTTGATGCCGGCGTATACGCCCGTGGAGGCGGATACCTCTGCGACCTTTGGCGTGACGGATGCGTGGTGTATGCGGATGGATGGTTCACATTTCCATGGAGGTCCGTGTTCGTTCGCTAAGCTCAAAACGGCCTGTGTTTCGGCAGAGCTCCTCCGTGAGGAAATGACGAAAACGGGCTTTAAGGAGATTAAGTGGGGCGAAGGCGAAAATGGGGAACACGTGCGCCCGGATTGGGTGTTGCGTCCATTGTATGTCTGGACCTTCTATGAACCGTACAATGGGAAGCTCGCCTACTATACGCGCCTCTTGGTGCAGGTGCGTAAACCTGGCGAGGTGGGCTATAAAGAGCAGTACACGAGTGCAGATGATGTACGGAAGCGTATGGTCTACGAGCAGAGCTATTACATCGATGAGCATGGTTTAAGTGGCACGGAACTGTCGAAGGTGTTGATGAATCAACTGACTTCGAGTACGCGTTACACACATGCAGATTCGAAATCTCATGCGCAGGTGCTGTCTATGTCCGAAAAGCCGCGCGTATTCTCTGCGTTGAGTGTGCAGATTATAGAGGCAGAGGAGGTTTATCGCCTTGAGAAGTTTGATGAACTTAATCTCGCAGGGGTCAAGTTGGCGATGAAAAACTTGATGAATAATCCTGAGTTTCGCAAGGCACTAGTGATTGCGCCTCCTGCCGCAGCGGAAGCCACATCCACGGAGAAGGCGGAAGTGCCTCCGGAAGTGCCATCTGTGACACCTCCTGTGGCAGAATAAGCAATGCGCGTCCCCCTCTCAACGTCTGCGTCTGCAACGTTGTAAGGTGTTTAGAATTGAACAAAACGGTCTCCCTCATGGAGGCCGTTTTGTTATTGAGATGCTGCATCATGCAGGTGGAGTAAAAGCAGGTTTTGTAATGATGTGTTCTGTAGAATTGTGATACTGTAATGGAAATGCGTGCAAGAGCATGGGAAAGAGAGGTCATATGTATAAATGGTTGATGGGCATGGTGCTTTGCGGCTTGATGAGTGGCCGAGTCATGGCGTTGGTACCAGAGACAATGGTGGTGGAGCCACTGTGTAAAGCAACGCTTGATTGGAATCAGACGGGCGCACTGAATGCATTTGTGGATTTAGGCATGGGGTATCCCTGCGGGTGTGATATGCTTGCCTGGGGGCAGGTGGCGGTTCATCATGGATTGAGTTTAGGCTATCCCTCCGCGTCGTGGCTCCCCAAACCCGTGACGGGCGATGTGGCACTCTATGACCATAAGGGAAATCTGATTAACTTTGAACAACGCACCACTTTGCCTGGTCCCTACAATTGGGCTGATGTGCGTGATCAGAAGCCCGCAGCCTCGCGGTTGATGCGTGATTTGGGAGCGTTGGGGCACACGGCCTATCGTCCTGGAGTAACGTCTGGGACGCTTGGAAATCTCGGTTTCACGAAGTACTTTAATTACAAAGGTGAGGGGTATAAGCTAACCATGCCCCTTGGAAATGGTCGACTTATACAAGAAAACTGGCCGCAGGTGATTACCGCATCCGTGCGCGGGTCCTTGCAGGCAGGTGCACCAACTGTGGTCGGACTTCTCACCAAGACGGGCGGACACATGGTTGTGTGTGATGGCTTTGGTTATGACGCAGAGGGGAAAGAAGTGATTCACTTGCACTACGGTTGGGGTGCAGAGAGCGGTAAGTGGTTGCCGATGAGTTGGTTCTGGACCTTTGGTACGCGTGAAGATGAATTTCAGGCCCTTTTCTTTAATGTGCATCCGCAGGTCCTAAAGGGCATCGTGGCGGGACGTGTAACACGTAAGGGGCGAGGAGTGTCTGGCGTGCGTGTAAGACTTGTTCCCGCCGCAGAGACGGAGACGGCTCCCGCGTTTAAAGATGCGGTTACGACAGATGCGGTTGGCGCCTATTGTTTTACGGGTGTGGAGCCAGGCGCGACCTATACGTTAATCGTGGAAGAGTCGGGCCAACGTCAAGAGCGTACGGTTACAGTTCGTGAATTCGTGGATGATACGCTGCGTGCGAAGCGCCAGGATCAATGGGAAAATGAGCACGGTAAAGATGGCACCTACATTCCCTTATCAACCGGAAACACCATTCTTGATATCGCGCTCTAAAAGCAGGCTCTTGCTTCAAGCGAAATCTCGCCACCTTCGCCTCACCTTCGGGTGGGGCGAAATGATTTGAGAAAACACCTGATCTCACTTTGCTCGGGTTCCTATTCGGCCGCTGCGCTCCCTTGTGTTCTGAGTTAGCGCTAACGCGCTGCACTGCCAGTGTAGTTTTCCGCTATCTACGCTATACGCACGACCGCACCACGGCGCGATGGCCTGCGGCCCCGTGGATGCTTGATCGTGCTTCTACGAAGCGTGATTTTAACGCTCTCGCAAAAATCTTTGTGTTAACAGGAGTATTTTAGTAGTATTTCCTTAACAAGGAGGTTACGATGCATCCAAAGTATCAACAAGCTGATTTATTAACAAAAGAGATTTATAATTCAGCCGAAGAGGTCTTGCGCGTTATTGGCCCTGGCTTATTAGAGTCGGTTTATGAGCAGTGCCTTTGTCGTG